>PLMK01000022.1 GCA_003142475.1 Ignavibacteriota bacterium | reverse complement strand
TATTTTTCCGTCACCATTTCGAGAATAGGGCCGACATTCGATGCCATACCGCCATGTATAAGAATCAACGATGATGCAATTTTCTTTTCAAATTCCGGATGAATACTTACTTCGTCTAATATTTTGTGATGTGGAAGAAGGCGGCCTCGGCTAATTTTGTATTCTATGTCTCCATCGCGGGCAAGAACACCTTCTATCGCTTTGATTCCTGGCCATATACCTCCCGAATCCTGCCAACCACCGCCAGAACCTCCCAGCCATTCACCGAGGATTGCACGCGAAGCAATAAGATCTCTTTCCTGTTCTGCTGGCGTTTCTTCTAATCTTTGAGTCTGTTGTGTAGCACGCATCAAGAGAGTTATCATTGAGGCTAGTAAATTAGTAGAGACTGCTAAACGTGATCCTTTGGGGATATCGTTGACTTTTGTCACGAGTTCGATTCCCAA
Source organism: Ignavibacteriota bacterium (assembly GCA_003142475.1). Lineage (GTDB taxonomy): Bacteria > Bacteroidota > Ignavibacteria > UBA10030 > UBA10030 > Fen-1298. Next base: position 31,328 of record PLMK01000022.1, on the reverse strand, counting down.
TCCTGGATATAATATTTTATCAAGGATCTCCTTGACGGTAAAACGAGTTCCTTCAAACGATGGTGGAATAAAACCAGATGCAATAATTGCAGCTTTTAATAAACCGAGGTAATCATTTCCAAAATTAAATAGATCTGAGAGTTCAGAAATATCTTTGCTGTCACTTAAATCCAGAGAGGTAATCCGAATGATTGGTTCGGAAATTATCCGCAGGTATGATTCTATCGGTGGTCTTATCTCCGTGTCACGTCCAAATATACCTAAATCAACTGAAACATTGATAACCCGTGCGCCTTCTGGATAATCCATTCCTAGAAAAAATATATCCGACCAGCAGCTATGTGTCAGGTCCATTCGAACAGGCGTCTTTTCACAAAGAATCGGATATAAATTTGTGCTACTCGAACGCATTAATAATTCAGGATGAATTTTTAATGGATGTTCATCCGGATGTCCGACACGAAACATCCATTGATTACCACTTGATGAACATACACTTTTTCTAACTTGATCTGCCAGTAATTGAAATGTATTTTGATGATACGATTCAGCCAAACAGCTGGTCAGATTTTCATTCGCTTGTCGGTTTATCGAGCCGTAAAAAAAAGAAAGTGCCTTTTCATAATTTCGTTCTAAAAGATTTTTATACCCTTCCATCGGTATTTTTCCCGTCGGTCGAATTATTTTTGCATCTAGCAGAAAAAACCTGTAACCGGCATAAAGAAATATGGAGGCGCGGACTTTTTCATAGAGATTCTCGGTCTTTGTCCGAAAATCTTCTAACTCTAATAAATAAACATTGATCTGATCTACTGTGAGTCCTTGACATAATGCATAAAAAGGTACATCACGGATTTGTGGATCCTGTGATTTGATAGTATTGATAAATGGATTCATCTTCTTGATGGATTAATCTTTTCGATAATCGGCGAGAGTTTGCAAAAGAGTAGTCAAAACCTCGTCTCTCATTTGACCCGCAAGTCCTAAAGCAATTTGTGCTTGTAATAATCCATACATTTTACTTGTATCGTACCGCTTTCCCTGAATTTCTAAAGCCAGGTATTTCTCACTCTGTGCCAATTTTTGTTGAACTGGTGTAAGTAAAATATTTTTTCCTGAATTTGCGTGAATATCTTCAGACAAGAGATCGAATAAGATTGGTTGAAAAACATACATTCCAAAAAAACATAAATAATAACCGTTCCGCAGACCGGCTGTTTTTAATTCAAGTTCTGCCTGGCTGATTGATGGTTTTTCGATTATTTTTTCGATACGATAAACGCCATTGTATGTTTTATAATTTCTCCCTGTTAAGGTTCCATATTTACTTATCTGGTGTTCAATAGTAGGATTAACGGCGCAAACCGAACATTCTTCTTCTATGGCAAGATCGATGATTTGTTTTGAGCAGTGTTTATTCGAGAGGCAAGAGATAGAAAGGTAATCTCCATGGAGCAATAGAAATGGTTCGTTTTTTACGAAATTCTTTGCTTGATACACAGCGTGGCCATATCCCAGCGGCTCTGGTTGAACAACAAATGTTAACCGATCGAGGATATTTTTAATACTTTGTGCTTGCGATGCCGCCCAAGTACTTTGTTGATAAATTTTTAACGACGTGTTATAGAGTGTTTGAAAACTTTCTAAATAGCGTTCTTCATCACCAGCAGCACAAACAATGCAAATTTCTTCTATTCCACTTTGCAATGCTTCTTCCGCAATAATTTGAATAATCGGTTTATTTATTCCGTCTATATCGATTACTGGCAGCATAGATTTTTGTACTGTTGTGGCAGCTGGATACAATCTTTCATTTCTGGCTGCAGCTGTGATTACAGCTTTTTGTATTTTCATATATTCTTAAGAAAATTAGTTAATAAATATATTATGAAAAGCGTTTTCGTTTAAAGATATAACATTTTATTATATCACACACAAGATGAAAAAAGTAATAGAAAAAGGAACATACATAGCTATACCTAATAACAGTCTCATAAAATCATCAAACTTTATTGATGAATGTAATGAAACGATACAATTTATACTGATCAAAAATATTGAGTAATATAATGCAGAAGCCCAAAAATCTATAATAACATTATTAAAATCTTTTTGTATATTAAAACTTAATAATATGCAATTATATAGCATTAAATTATAAAATAGGGCATTTTCGCTCATGAAAATATCAATAATCGGAACAGGGTATGTTGGGCTAGTACAGGGTGCATGTTTTGCGGATACAGGGAACAATGTTATCTGCATGGATGTAGATGAGAAGAAGATTCGCAATCTTAAAAAGGGAATTATTCCGATATACGAGCCGGGACTTGATGAAATTGTAAAGCGCAATGCTCAAAATGGAAGGCTTTTATTTTCGACAGATCTCAAGTCAACTGTAGAAAAATCTAAAATTATTATTCTGTGTCTTCCAACTCCGCAGTCCGAGGATGGCTCTGCCGATCTTACACATGTATTAGGTGTATCGGAACAGATTGCAGGATATTTAAACGAGGAGAAAATCATAATAAGCAAAAGCACTGTCCCTGTTGGTACTGTTGAGAATATTAGGCGTATCTTTGAAAAAGGTGAATATGCAGTAGAGGTTGTTTCCAATCCGGAATTTTTAAAAGAAGGTGCCGCACTGCAAGATTCATTGAAGCCGGATCGTATTATTATCGGAACACGCAATAAAAAAACAGCAGAAATTTTGACTGAACTTTACGAGCCTTTTGTTCGCACAGGTAATCCTATTATTGTAATGGACGAAAAAAGTGCAGAACTTACAAAATATGCCGCAAATTCATTCCTTGCCACGAAAATTACCTTTATGAATGATATGGCAAATCTTTGCGAAGCAGTAGGTGCCGATATAGAATGGATACGCAAAGGAATTGGCAGTGATCCGCGTATTGGGAAAAGTTTTTTATTTGCGGGAATTGGGTATGGTGGATCATGCTTTCCAAAGGATGTAAAAGCGCTGATCAAGACTTCGGGAGATCATGGGCACAAACTACGCGTTTTAGACGCAGTTGATAAAATAAATGAAGACCAAAAAGGAATGCTTGTAAAAAAAATAAAAAAACATTTTTCAGAAAAATTAAAAAATAAAACTATAGCGATTTGGGGAATAGCATTTAAGCCACAAACAGATGACTTAAGGGAAGCACCTGCTTTAGTTATTATTGAAAGTTTACTAAAAGAAGGCGCAAAAGTAAAGATACATGATCCGGCGGCGATGGTGAATGCCAAAAAAGTTTTTGGATCTAGAGTACATTTCTGCGAATCTTCATATGATACGTTGAAAGATGCGGACGCGCTGGCTGTTGTTACAGAGTGGAATGAATTTCGGAGACCCGACTTCCAGCTCATGAAATCTTTAATGAAAGAGCCTGTTATTTTTGACGGAAGAAATATTTACGATCCAAAAGAAGTGCAAGATGCCGGATTTACATATTATGGAATTGGAAGGAAGAGNNAAAAAGCTTTAGTATGCGGTGCAGGCGGATTTATTGGATGCCATCTCGTCAAAAAACTGAGAAAAGAAGGTTACTGGGTTCGTAGCGTAGATATCAAATCGCACGAGTGGTCGCCAGATGCAGCAAGTGAGTTTCTTAAACTTGATCTCAGAATTGAAGAGAATTGCCATAAAGCGCTCACAGTCGATGGCGGCACGTTTGACGAAGTCTATCAACTTGCGGCAGACATGGGAGGAATGGGTTTTATACATTCTGCTGAAACAGAAATTATGCATAATAGTGCACTCATCAACATATATATGACAGACCTTGCGGCAAAGATGGGAGTTCCTCGTTATTTCTTTTCTTCTTCCGTGTGTGTGTACCGCGATATGAAAGTCGGAGAACCTGAAATGACGGAAGCTCAGGCAGTTCCAGCTAATCCTGATAACGAATACGGCTGGGAAAAACTTTATTCGGAAAGAATAGCGATAGCATATGAACGTCGATGTGGAATGAAAGTACGCATAGCAAGATTCCAAAATTGCTATGGCCCGGAAGGAACATGGACAGGCGGCAGGGAAAAAGCTCCGGCCGCAATGTGCCGTAAAGTTGCGGAGGTAGAAGACGGAGGTACGATTGAAGTTTGGGGTGATGGTTCTGCTGTACGTTCATATACATATGTGAGCGATATGGTAGATGGCATTTATTTGCTGATGCATTCTGATTTGAAGGGAGCCGCCAATATCGGCTGTCCGCAATATGTTACTGTCGATGAACTCGTTCAGACGGTCTCTAGTGTTTCAGGGAAAAAGATCACAATCAAACATGTTAAAGGTCCGGTCGGCGTTCAATCAAGAAATTTTTCAAATGAGCGAATATATTCACTTGGCTGGAAACCGAAAGTTTATCTTGAAGACGGGATTAAACTGACATATCCATGGGTTGAAGCTCAAGTAAAAGCATTAAAAGCAAAAAAATAAAAATATGATTTGTTAATCCGATTTAGAGGAATTACATGGGAAAGAAAGCACTTATTACCGGGATCACGGGACAAGATGGTTCCTATCTTTTGGAACTTTTACTGGAAAAAGGATATGAAGTACACGGAATTATTCGCCGTAGCAGTTCATTTAATACTGGGCGTATTGATCATCTTTACAACGATCCTAAAATTCAGGGCAAGCGGATGTTTCTGCATTACGGGGATGTAACGGATACGAGCAATTTGAACCGTTTGTTAGAAAAAATTGAACCTGATGAAATCTACAATTTAGCTGCACAAAGCCACGTAAAAGTATCTTTTGAAATTCCGGAATACACAGCTGAAGTGGATGCTGTAGGGACATTGCGATTTTTAGATGCGATACGAGAAACAGGACTTCGCACGAAATTCTATCAAGCATCGACAAGCGAATTATTTGGCAAAGTGCAGGAAGTGCCGCAAACTGAAAAAACTCCGTTTTATCCTCGCAGTCCATATGGTGTTGCAAAGTTATATGGCTACTGGATTATTATTAATTATAGAGAAGCGTATGGATTATATGCGTGCAACGGGATTTTGTTCAATCACGAATCACCAAGACGCGGTGAAACATTTGTCACAAGAAAAATATCACTTGCCGCGGCTCGCATAAAATTAGGGTTACAAGAAAATCTCACGATTGGAAATCTAAACGCAAAGCGTGACTGGGGATATGCACCGGAATATTGCGAGGGGATGTGGCGCATGCTTCAGCAGGAAAAACCAGAGGATTATATTCTCGCAACAGGTGAGACTCATTCTGTTAAAGAATTTATTGACACGGTCTTTAATGAGTTGGAAATGGATTTGGTATGGAAAGGCGAAAAGGAAAAAGAAGTTGGAATATCTAAAAAGGATGGAAAAGTACTTATAGAGGTTGACCAGCGCTATTATCGTCCAACAGAAGTTGAATTGCTGATTGGAAATCCTGCAAAGGCAAAAGAAAAATTAGGATGGACGCCGAAAACGACATTCCGGGAATTAGCAAAAATGATGGCGAAGGCGGATTTTGAGAAGGTGAAACGAAGAGGATATTAAGATGGAGAAAAATGCGAAGATATACATTGCAGGCCATACGGGATTAGTTGGATCTGCAATTCTGCGCGCGCTTCAGGCCCAAGGATATTCCAAGTATTTGCTTCATACGATAGAGGAATTAGATTTAACTCGTCAATCGGTTGTGGATGATTTGTTTAAGCAAGAATGTCCTGATTATGTCATTCTTGCCGCGGCAAAAGTAGGCGGCATCCAGGCTAATAATACTTATCCTGCTGATTTCATCTATATTAATTTGCAGTTAGAAAGCAATATTATACATTCAGCATATCAGTACGGAGTAAAAAAACTTTGTTTTTTGGGAAGTTCATGTATCTATCCGAAGTACGCTCAACAACCAATGAAGGAAGACTATTTGCTGGATGGAAAGTTGGAACCGACAAATGAATCATATGCTATTGCAAAAATTGCAGGAATAAAAATGTGCCAGGCATATAACCGGCAATACAGCACAAATTTCATTTCTGTTATGCCAACAAATCTATACGGACCTCATGACAACTTCGATTTGCAGAGCTCTCATGTTTTGCCGGCGCTTATTAGAAAATTTGTGGATGCAAGGAAGTCTTCAGCGCCATCCGCGACAGTTTGGGGAACAGGATCACCAAAACGCGAATTTTTATTTGTAGATGACCTTGCCGATGCAGTTATTTTCTTAATGAATCACTATGATGACGGAGAGATTGTGAATATTGGAACAGGGAAAGATATATCGATTCTAGAACTTGCTAGTCTGATCAAAGAGGAAGTGGGCTTTAACGGTACAATCGAATTCGATTCAACAAAACCTGATGGCACACCGCGCAAATTACTAGATGTTACAAAATTAAATCAGTTAGGCTGGACGGCAAAGACTCCGCTGCGCGAAGGTATTAGAAAAACAATTCAGTGGTATCTGGAAAATAAATGAAGCGATCGTTAGTAACCGGCGGAGCAGGATTCCTTGGTTCGCATTTATGCGACCATTTGCTTACTGATGGGCACGAAGTAATTTGTATAGACAATCTTATTACGGGTGATATCGAAAATATCGCCCATTTGATGGGTAATCAAAAATTCAATTTTATCAATTATGATGTAACAAATTATCTTTTCGTGAACGGAAAGATAGATTATTTTTTCCACTTTGCTTCTCCGGCAAGTCCAATTGATTATCTAAAGCTGCCAATCCAGACATTGAAAGTCGGTTCCTTAGGAACGCATAAAGCACTGGGACTTGCAAAAGCGAAGAAGGCGCGCTTCTTACTTGCATCAACGTCGGAAACATACGGTGATCCGCTGATTCATCCACAAGTTGAAGAATATTGGGGCAATGTAAATCCTGTTGGGCCCCGCGGCGTTTATGATGAAGCAAAACGGTTTGCTGAAGCGATGACGATGGCATATCACAGGTACCATGGAGTAAAGACGCGCATTGTTCGTATCTTCAATACGTACGGTGAACGTATGCGCATCAATGACGGCAGAGCAATCCCGGCTTTCATGTCCCAAGCGTTGCGTAATGAAGACGTATCTGTATTTGGAGATGGAAGTCAAACGAGAAGCGTCTGTTATGTCTCAGATCTAATAGATGGTATTTATAGACTTATGATGTCTGATTATGATATGCCAATGAATATCGGAAATCCGGAAGAAGTAACAATGCTGGGACTTGCAAAAGAAATCATCCAACTGACCGGCAGCAGAAGTAAAATTATTTTTCAAGACCTACCTCAAGATGATCCAAAAGTTCGCCAGCCGGATATTACAAAAGCAAAAGAAATCCTTCATTGGTCACCGAAAGTGAGTCGAAAAGAGGGATTGCAGAAAACTTTGAAATATTTCAAGATGAAGTTGGGCGTGTGAGACGACCTGTGAGTGAATATCCAATTAAAACTTCATCAGCTTTGAATGCTTCGGCGAGCTCAACGATTAATTTGCAGAAAAATGTACACAACGACGGCTTTGAATACGAAACTGTGAACGTTTTGGGTGTTTCTATTGCATTGATTGAGCAAGATGAAATAATCAGTTTTATTCAAAAAGGTATTAAAGAACATAGAAAAGGATGGATCACCGGAATTAATGGACAAGCATTAAATCTGGCATACGAATCTTTGTGGTTGAAAGATTTTTATCATCATGCTATTCTTAATTGCTCAGAAGGTTTTGGTGTGGTCATAGCGGCATTTCTTAGCGGTGTCAAAATACCGAAACGAAAGGTATGGGCTGAGTGGGCATATGAACTCCTGCAAATGCTTGAGAAGAATGATTATTCGCTTTTCCTTTTAGGAGGAACTGATGACGTGGGGAAAAAAGCAGTCGACAATTTACATACACTTTATCCAAAACTTCGAATAACTGGCCAATTGAACGGATATTTCGATGTGAATCAAAATGATACTGTGATTAAATCGATAAATCAAAAAAAACCAGACGTTGTTTTTGTAGCACTTGGAATGCCAAAGCAGGAAGAATGGATTTATCGGAATATCGATAAACTTAACGCGGCAATATTTTTTCCTGTTGGTGCTTTGTTAGATTATATTTCGGGAAAGAAAAAGAGATGTCCGCGGTGGATGTCTACCATGGGCATCGAGTGGATATATCGTTTGTTAACGGAACCCCATAAAGTCTGGCGAAGATATCTTCTGGGTAATCCACGACTTGTGTATCGGGCTTTGCGAGCACGTTTTCGTGGATATTAATTCAGCTGTATCATATTGGAAACCCTTTGTTCGTTTGCAGGGTTCTATTAAAAGGTAGCAAGACAAATCCAAATGTGACTAGATAAAAAAAAGGAAGAATAACATTTTCTCGGATTATAAAATAATAATCTCAAACTTTAGCCATTTAGCCTTTGGAGAGTTTTCTTCAAAGGCTTTTGGATTTTTAACGACGGTATATCTAGCGAGAGTATTGGGGACGGAGCAGTTTGGTGCATATTCCTGGGTGATGGCAATTTATACATATGTCTATATGATGGCAAATTTTGGTTTCGAAACACACGGAATACGTACGATTGCACAACAAGTATCAAATAATTTTATTAGCGGAATACTTGTTCTACGTTTAGTCTATGTTTCGATATCATTGGCAGTGATTATCCTTCTTAATACTTTTATTCTTCCAAAGTTTAACTCTCTTTTGATGCTTCAATCTGCTTCTTTACTTTTGCTTCCATTCAATGTTCAGTATATCTTTCGCGGCTTGAATAAAGCAAAATACGATGGACTCTCGAGAACGATTCAGGCTGGATTGTTTTTTTTGTTGGTGTATTCTATCTTAGAAACAGATAAAATCTTGTTACTGCCGGTATTATGGTTTATCGCGTCAGCGGCGACATTGCTTTCCTTTTATATACTGATGACGAAGATGGTGTCATATACTTTCACTGTGCCATCCTTCTCATCGATCAAAACCATATTGCGAGATTCTTTTCCCGTTGGAATTGCAAGCGCGTTGATTTTATTATATTTAAATTTTGATACAATCCTCTTAGGTTTCTATGTTGATAATGCGTCGCTTGGTTTTTACTCTGCAGCATTTAAAATATATTATTTTGGATATTCATTTTTGACTTTGTATTACATAGCATTTCTTCCGTCATTAAGCAAGAAAGACGATGATCGATACGATATGATAAGGAATAGCTATATTCGTTTATTATTCCTCTTAGCGTCTGTTCTTGTATTGATTGGCATTTTCCTCTCTGAGTATGTAATATTGTTTTTGTTCGGGGAACATTACCATGAAGCAAATCCAGTGATGATGATATTGTTCTTCTCATTAGCAGCGGCATGTATTAATTTCGCCTTTATGAATCCTTTGCAGGCGATTGGGAAAGATGCCTTATTTAATAGAATATTGGCGTTCCGAACAGTTTTCTTTGTGCTATTTTGCTTTATTATGATACCGACGTATGGAATTATGGGTGCGGCTTATTCAACGTTTATTGCTGAAATAGTTACTATTCCAGTTTCAGCTTATTTTCTTAAGAATGCTTCTACAAGACACGTATGATTGGACATAATATGAAATCGATTCCTGATAATCTGACAACTCAAAAAACCTTTTTATTAATACTCATGTCAGTTATAGGAATAAACTTTGCATACTACATTTATTACATCTTACAATTTCCNNTCCTCGCTTTATTTTTGATGATTATTATATTTTTTATCGAATCAAGACCTCTCCAGATATGATATTTTCTAATAATCCCAATGAAAAGTTCTTTCTTTTCTTCCGACCGATTACGTATCTCTATTTCTATACTATATATCATATGGCTCATAACAATGCAGTTGTGATGAAATTAATGAGTTTAGTCGTTCATATTTGTAGTACTACTATTCTTCTTTTTACTATAAAAGAATATTCTGAATTATTTAAAATTAGAACATCATGTATTATGTTTATTCTTCTTGGAATATTTGTATCTTTTAATTTGGACGCATTTATATCTGTATTATGGATTTCCAACTCGAATGAGTTGCTCTCTGGCCTATTATACGTTTCAATATTTTATTTAATAGTATTGTTTTTAAATAATAAAATAGCCTCTTCACTAATATTTGGAATACTATTAAATATATTGTTTCTTATTTCTATATTGATAAAACAAAACTCCGCTCATCTGCCTTTGTTGTTGCTGATCCTATTATTCTTTTTTAAAGATAAAATTGAACCCGGTAAAAGAAAGACCCTGTTGGCATCATTTATAGGGTTGTCTATTATTGTTGTTACATTCATTCTGCTCAACATCCTATTTTATTATCAAAGCCATATAATCAATGGACTAGAAAATATTTATAAAAAACCCTTTGCGATTATCGGCACTTTGATGATTTCTTTTTTCCCGTTTCCTGGAAAGAACATCTATAGCTATTTTATATTACACAAATTGTTTGCTGGAGTGCTATTATTTATATTGCTCGGAGTTGTGATATGGTTTATAAAAACAAAGAATAAAATAACTAATTACAAAAACGTATTTATCTATATTATTATTACAATATTGATCTATTTCCCTAGGATATTAGCACAGTCGGGCGAGAGATTAAACATTATTCAAATTGTTTTTTTTTCATCAATGCTCATCTTTATTTTCTATGAAAAGAGAGTATTTATACTCATCGTATTTAGCTTTGCTGTGCTTAGTAACATTATCGAATCACAAAACGTATTAGCCACAATCCAAAATGGATACCGCTATACAAGAAACGCGGATATGGCATTGCATGAGATGAGGAATAATCAGTTAAAAGAAAAAGTTTATGTCCTTTGGAGAAATGTATGGACGACAACACCATATAGCTATTATTTTAACACTCGAAATGATTTTGGTAATGATACTACAATAATCTTATCAGAAATAGCAGCATTTAACATCCGTAGTTGGCTTGATTATGCCCGAGATGTAAAGATTATATCTGCTTATCCAAATTATCGTCTTGTTACTGCAAATAATCATACATATTTTAATATTACAAATCAGTCTTCTGCTCAAATAATTGCTAAAAAAGGGAACGATACACGGGGATATTCTGAAATATTATTTAAAACTAACAATATTGTCGGAGAGGATGTTAATTACGTTTACTACAATGATAGCGCTTGGGTAAAATTGAGATGAATACAATTGTTACAGTTGTTGCTGCGCACTCTGACTATAATTTCTTTTCGAGACTTGCGAAGACAATAGAATCATTAGGTCATTCTGTTGTCTTTTTGACTCCGAAACTATCTATATTTATTACGTCGAAGCTTGCTGGATTTCACTGTTATCTGATCCATAATTCTACAAATACAGCGATAACTGAAGATGTAATGCACACAAATGAGGTTGCCGGAAACATCGTAGACATACATTCTGCTGCAGTATTTTACAATGCAGTGCAGGAACTTGCTGCCAAGATACATGGAATTTCCAAGATTGATCTCGTTACAGTGTGGAACGGGTCTTCTATTCCAACAAAAGCGTTGGTCCAATTTGCACACCATAACGGGATTAAGACTCTTTTCTTGGAGTTATCAAATATTCCTGGAAAAATATTTGTTGATCCTGTCGGCGTGAACGCTCAATCGCTGCTGTTTTNNATGAAGAATGGAAGAATAATTATCTTCTACAAAAAAAAAATGAATGGACCACAGCTACAGCACAGTATCAACGTAAGATTAATAATTACCTCTTTCTGATTGATGTGATTGGGGTAAAACTTATGAATCTTCCGGCAATCGGAAATATGAACATTCTCGCAAAAATTAAAGAGAAAGTATTGCATCAGGGATCTGAACCAATCGGCGATCAGTACAATCTCAAGAACGGAAAATATATTTTTTTCCCGATGCAGGTCAGCAATGATAGTCAATTGTTGTTCAACAGTCCGTTGAATAATGTTGAAGGAATTAAATATTGCATAAAAAGAGGACTTGAGAATAATTTAGATGTTGTTGTAAAACCACATCCCGCGGAAATCAATGAAATAATCTTTCAACAGCTTCGTGCTTTACAGCAATCCTATTCATTTTCTATTGTGCTGGAACCAACAATGAAAATTCTTGAATATGCATCGGAAGTAATCACCCTGAATTCCACCGTTGGACTTGAGGCAATGATCATTGGCAAAAAAGTTACTTTTCTTGGGAACACATTCTATTCTTTTTTTAATGAGCAATCCCTCCGGCATTATATTATGGGATATTTAGTTGACGTTGATTACTTTTCTTCCGATCCAATTTCGTTGAAGATTGCTCAACGTATTATGGCAAGAATTGAATTGCAATGATTTCCGTGCTTTTGCCGACATATAATTCCGCATCAATTATCGGTCACTCGATTAAAAGTATATTGAATCAGACATTTCACGATTATGAATTGTTGATTTTAGATGATGGTTCAACAGATGATACTGAAAGTATCGTGTCTCAATTTAAGGATGGCCGTATACGTTATTTGAAATATCCTCATCATGGTTTGTCGGAAACACTTAATGCTGGGTTGCGAGAGGCAAAATGCGAAATTGTTGCAAGAATGGATGCGGGAGACTTATCTTTGCCTGAACGATTTGAGAAACAATATTATTATCTGTCAAAATCTCCATATAATACAATAGTGTCTTCACGCTATGCAGTATTTACACGTAATAAGTTTCAATACATTGTTTCTGCACCAATCGATCAAAATACTATTAGAAAACAATTGGCTTTGTTTCCGGCTTTTGCTCACAGTGGGGTTATGTATTATCGAAGCTTTATCATTGATAACGGGATGTATCGTAGTATCCCAATGGAAGATTACGATATATGGTTAAGAATTAAAGATTTATCGGTATTTCATATACTAGATGAAGTATTATTATTTGTTGAATATGTTGAAGGTAGATTATCAACACAAAATGTCGCTCAGAAATATAAATTCATCTATATTCTACAGCAACCCTACTACATTGACCTACAGCTTCATTTCGGAATATCAGACAAATGCGAAGAAAATCTCTATCGAGGATGGCGAGAATATTTTTACGGGGATAAAGAGAAGGCGAGAAAATATTGGATAAAACTTGGACTGACAATATTTCGACAACCGAGAGTGATACTTGCTTGGTTTGTAACATATCTTCCAGAAAATATTTTTCTCACATTCAAAGAAGCACGAATAAGGTTTCGGTTACAATATTTATTACAATATTTTTCAAGAGAATATTGTAATTTACGAAAAGTATTTGCCGCAATCATCAAGGATGGGTACAAGTGAAGCTATTGGAATTGACGAGATCGTATTATCCTTCTGTTGGTGGGATGGAAAAATATGTTCACGAAAGAACAAAAATATACGAAAGATTAAGCATCGAGTATTTTGTTCTTGCAACATCTTATTCCTCAGGAAAGAAGAATGCTACAATAGAAAATAAAAATGTAAAATTATTATGTCAGCTTACGCCATACAATATCGTACCTACATTGCCATTCTATCTTAAGGATGAATATGACGTTGTGAGTGTTAATATGCTGGGTCGTTTTTTTAGCGACTATGCGATTCTCCACTACAGGAATCGCCGTCAAAAATTATTACTTACACCATATTTTGCTTACCACACAGATAGACTATGGCAGTTTAAAAAGAGTATTGAAAAGTATTTATTTCCGAAGTTGCTTAAAATAGTTGATGCTCTTATTGTATTTTCGGAATATGAAAAACAATTCTGGATTCAACATTTTGGTTTAAATCCAGAAATAATTTTTGTTATACCGCCATATGTTGAGAATTACGATATTAGTATTATCGATTATGTATTCCAAAACAGAATATCTGATCCATATTTATTATATGTGGGAAGAACAGGTGAAAATAAAAAAACAGACTTGTTGTTAAAGGCATTTGTGAATTCGACACAACTGAAGCACAATCTATACTTAACAATCCGCGTTGATGATGTTGACCCAGTAATTCGTGAATGTGTCCAAAAAGATGCAAGGATTCGCTTTCTTGGATATGTGAATGAAGATGAAAAGAATAGATACATTAAATATTCGGATGGAGTTGTCTTTCCTACTTCATGGGAATCATTCGGTTATGTGGCTTTTGAAGCCAGCATGTGGAATAAGCCTCTTTTATGTAGTAACTTACCTGTGCTTAAAGAATTATTAAGTCCTGAAGGTGTCATATGGTTCGAGAACACGGTAGAGGATCTGACTAATGTTTTGAATGCTTTTGAGTGTTTAACTATTCAAGAACGAACGGAAATGGGAAAAGCGAATAAAAATAATCTTACTAAATTCAGCTTTGAATGTTCTGTACGCCAGTATGAATATATGTTCAATCGAATATTGTCTTCTTCAAAAGCATGAATATTCTGAAATTCATTTATCAATTATTGCACCCAAGTTGCCGAACAATATTTCTCGACTACAAAATTGAGATAACACCATCTTATGGATCAGGGAAACCGGCGCATTCGAAACTCTGTGAGATTATATCTTCACACCGTAAAGAGTATAAAAACTTCCTTTCTTCCTGTTTCAAGTATAAAGAATCTTTCAACACTATAACAAAAGATGCTCTTGAAGGATATTCCAGCGATCCTATTTGGAATAACAAGTATTTTCCCGGACTTGATATCATAGCACTCTATACGATGATTTCCCATTTTAAGTCAAGACATTATTTTGAAATCGGTTCTGGTACATCAACAAAAGTTGCGCGTAAAGCAATTAATGAAAATCGGCTACCGACAAAGATAATATCCATTGATCCAAATCCCCGACAAGATATTGATCTTCTCGTTGATAAAAGTATTAGATTAAATCTTGGAAAAACAGAAGCAGAAATCATTGTAGAAAAGGCAAAAGAAAATGATATTCTCTTTATCGATGGCTCACATAGGATATATCCAAATTCTGACGTGATGTTTTTCTTCCTAGAAATATTACCTCGTCTAAAAAAAGGAGTTATCGTACATCTTCATGATATTTATCTTCCGTTCGACTACCCCCCATCTTTTTGTGAAAGATTCTATTCTGAACAATATGCATTAGCAATATCTCTCTTGGAAAATCCACAGCGTTATGGAATATTATTGCCGAATCATTATATTTCTCAAGACAAGGAATTGCGATCTGTCATTGCACCGCTCTGGGGCCAATTACGCGAGAAAGAAATAGAAACTCACGGATGTTCATTCTGGTTGAGAATAGAAAATTGAAAAGTATCATACATGAATATTCAAAATAGATATCATAAATTTAAAATATACTCAATGATAATTACAGTTCGATGTTATTTCCAGGCGATCCTACTGCTCATTCCTCTAATATTGCAGTCTCAAATTCTATTACAAAAAGAAATATTATCCGGAAATCAGTATCGTTTGCATTATGTTAATAAAGGATATTCGTATGATATTCAAAAATTAAAGGGTAAAGAATATATTTCTTTTAACGGACCGATTCTTGAGGCAGAAGAAATTCCATTTCCAACCCGAGAACTCTTTATTGCTCTTCCGCCAAATTCACACCCTACAATTCAATTTGTTGTTACTAAACAACAGTCTTTAAAATTAGACAAGTTAGAAAATATTCCAAGCACAAATGTACCTCGATATAAAATAAAGGGTTATTTATGGTTGGGCAATTACTACTGTATGCATATAACCGTTCATCCATTTTCGTATGATGCGATAACCGGTAAGATTGTTGAAATTCAGGAATTCTATATTGATGTAAATCTACCAGCTCTTAGTTCTGCTGTTGCTAAACAAATGCAAGAGAAGCTTCCAGAAACGGTCGATAATGTACAATTTGCGGGACAGTGGAAAGCACAGCAATCAAAGTACTCAACGCCTCAAACCGATACTTGGATCGACTATTCACAAGAATATCTAAAAATAGGAGTCGCAAAAGATGGAATATATAGACTGGCATATATCGATTTGCAATCAAATGGAATTCCCGTCACGACATTAAGTCCAAAATCTTTTAAATTGTTTTTAAAAGGACAAGAGATTCCTCTTTATATCCACAGTGAAAATGATAATGTATTTGTAGATGGAGACTATATTGAATTTCTTGGCAGAAGAAATTATGGTGACTTGAGATATCGTGAAATATCAGCATATGGTACTCCATACAACGAATACCTCAATCGCTATTCTGACACGACAATATATTGGCTTAGTTGGGCTGGGAGTTCTGGAAAAAGAGTGGATACTGTAATTGCAACATCTGGATTCCCTTCTGACACAACGATGTATTATGATGAATTAATTCATAGCGAAATAAATAACTATTGGGATTTCTCTTTAAGCGGCGGAGATATCAGAAAAAATTCTCCCGATTATCTAGAGAATAAAACGTGGAATGAAGGCACTCTTGGCGTAGGCGAATCTTCGAAACCGTTCTCCGTTTCTAATCTTTTCCCTGATAAACCAGCACGAGCATTTGTGAAATTGCAGGATTATTCATCGGATATAGAATCCAATGCTCATAATCTTGCAATTTCAATAAATTCTTTTCCGAGCATGTATGACTCCGGGTATATTGATAAATACCAAGTGAAAGTGCTCACAGCAAATATTTCGTCAGGATTATTAGTGAATGGCAGTAACACAGTGAACATCAATTCTTTCCCCACACAAAATACGATTAATGCGATGGCAGGGGATTGGTACGAACTTGAATACCCGCGCTTTTTAAAAGCAGATACTAGTTCTTTAAACTTTTCTTATCGCAATCCGATAATACCGAAATTATCTGTTGTCAGTATTACGAGTGTATCCTTTTCTCCGATATCTCTATATAAATTTACCATTGCAGATAGTTCGATTGTAAAAATCACAAACTATACTCGCAGTAATGATACTTTACGATTTACCGATACTATTGCTGTAGGCAGTTCATATTTCTTAGTGAAAGATAATACGATAGGAACACCATTCATATTCTATAAGAAGAAATTCATTAATCTTCGTAGCTCATCCAATCAAGCAGATTATATTGCAATTACTCATCCGTATTTTATGTCGTCTGCTGCAAATTATATTTCGTTCATATCGTCAACTTACAATGTCACAACCAAACTTGTTGATATTAATGATATTTACGATGAATTTAATTATGGTTTTTTTGCACCGGAACCAATTCGTGATTTTTTGCAATCAACATATATTAATTGGCAATCACCAAAACCCAAATATGTGTTCCTTATCGGGAAAGCTACATATGATTATTACGGCAACAAGACAAAGTATTTTGGTGTACCGGCAATAAATAATTTTGTTCCATCGTACGGAGACCCCGTGAGCGATACGTGGTTCACTATTTGGGATAGTACAGGAGCGATGATACCTCAAATGAGTATTGGGAGAGTGCCGGCAAAAAATATTGATGAATTTCAATATTATTTTTCGAAACATCAAAAATATGTAACAAAAGGGTACGATGAGTGGAATAAGAGTTATTTGTTTTTTGCAGGAGGGAATTTCACTGATTCCAATCAAATATTGCAGTGTAAAAGTGTAAACGATTTTATAATCAATAACTATGTTGTACAACCTCCGATAGGGGGTAAGTGTGCAAATTTTTATAAAACAGCAAATCCTTTAACTAATTTTGGACCTTATAGTTCTGACTATATTAAAGATGCTATTGATCAGGGAGGTCTGTTTATTTCCTACATCGGCCATAGCGGTACACAGACATGGGATAATAGTATTACTGATATAAGTCAGTTAGCAAATATTCGCGATAGAAATCCACTGATTACTGATTTTGGATGTTCTACGGGAAAATTTGCTGAGCCGGATGTTTCTGCTTTTTCTGAACTTGCTGTAAATGATATAAATGGGCAAGCGATTGGATATATTGGTAATTCATCATTAGGATTTACTTCAACGGCATACACATTTCCACAGGTATTCTATAAAAAACTTCTTTTGGATACATCACTTTCGATTGGGGAAACTCATCGTTTAGCAAAATTAGATTACATCAAACAATATGGAACCTCTGGTGCATTCGGTATATTTATTCAAACAAATTCTTTAATTGGCGATCCAATTATAAAACTACCGATACCTCAAAAGCCAAATTTATCCCTCAGTAATACCACAATTAGGACGATTCCTCAAAGATTAACAGCGCAAATAGACAGTGCAACTATTTTGTTTGGATATAATAATTATGGTAAAGTTGAAGGCGATTCAGTTGATATTCTCATAAAAGATGAATATGAAAGTAAGCTCTCATATAATAAAACTATAAAACGCAAAATTCCTCTTTTTGATGATTCGCTTGCTATAAATGTACCAATTAAAGGGAAACCAGGAGAGCATACATTCTCGATTAATATAGATCCTTCAAATATTATAGATGAAATTTATAAGAACGATAATTCACTATCATATAAATATATTGTTGCCAGCGCTAATATTAGGAACTTAGCGTTAACGACACTTGCCAATCAAACACAGGGAAATATTGAATTCCTAAATCCGTCAATAAAGCCATTGCAACCCAATTTTATGCTTGAAATAAGTCCTAACAGTTTATTTTCTCCAAGTCAAAGCTATTATGTTCCGTACGATACATTTTATTCAAAATATAAAATTGATACTTCATTTTATGGGAGAAGAGTGTGGATTCGAACAAAATATGATACTTCAAGTGTGGAGGGTTTAACATATTCATACTTCGTCGGTAAGACAGATAATTATTTCTTAAACGATAGTGTTTCATTTCTTGGCTTGAAAACTAATGGAATAAAAATAATTAATAATCAACTCATTATAGATACAACAAAAATTACATTAAGTGCAATTTCAGGCGGATTTAATGACGGAAATACCGCAGTTATAAGTAAAAACGGCATAAATTATATTCCCGAAAATACTTTGCGAGGATTTCATGTCTGTATCTTTGATGCATCAACGTATGAATTTAAATGGTATTATAGGTTTGATGTTCTAGCAAATTTAACTGTGTCGACAGATTTTATCAATATGCTTGACACATTAAGCGCTGGTAATCTTGTTATTGTTGCGATTGCAAATGATGTTGCGAGCTATGGTTCTGCTTATTTCCCTACGACATTAAAAACGGCATTAAAACAATACGGCAGTATCTATATTGACAGTGTTGGAACTGCCGATTCATGGGCTATGATTGGTTGGAGGGGGGCGGCTGCAGGCAGTGTTCCTGAAAAATATGCTAAACGCTACAATGGTCATACGACTTCAATCGATACTACTATAGCCATTCAGAACGCAAGTGGAACATTCGAAACTGAAAATATTGGTCCAGTTGCAAGTTGGAAGAATGCTGAAATACGATATTTTAATCCTGCTTCAAGTACTGTCATATTTACTGTACTAGGAGTTAAAACGAATAGTACTATCGATACTTTAAATAAGGTAACATTGGCAGATTCAATAATAGACTTGTCAAAAATAGATACCCGGCAATATCCGTTTATTAAGCTTTCAGGTGAACTTAGAAGAGGATTAGGACGGATTTCACCGTCAATTAATTCAATCGCTATAAATTACAACCAATTGGCGGAATTAGGGACAAACTACCAAGTTGTAGAAAGTTATGTTACAGAAAACGGAAATCTTAAAAGAGAAATTAGCGCCAATGACACAGTTTTACAAGGGCAAAAATTAATAATTAAATATCGAGTTTACAATGTGGGCGGCGTAACTGCTAAAATGTTTAGTGTTCGCGTCAATTCTTTATGGGAAAACAATAACAATGAGTTGATATCAAATACCGTCGTTGATTCATTGAAGCCGCAAGCATATAAATTAGATTCTGTTCTCTATAACACTTCTCTTGGATATGGTAAGAGGACTATTCAAATTACAATTGATCCGGATACATTAATAGCGGAATTATACAAAGATAACAATCTCTACTCATATCCAATATATATAAGAAAAGACAGCACCAAACCGCTTTATCCAAATTTGTTTATCACTCAAAAGAATATCTACCCATTGATTTCACCAATTACCATGGATAAAGATAGTGCACGTTTTGTGATTATCTATGGTAACTCAGGGGCGTTTATTAATGACAGCATAACTATTTCAATCAAACAATTTTATAAGGATGCAAATGTTGCCTCTTGGAATGTTCGGCGAAAATGTCCGATTGATTATGATACATTGTATATCAACGTTCCAATACTAAAGCGTGCTGGTGAGCATCAACTACAAGTTGTATTGGATCCATTGGGACTTATCGTTGAATCATCAAAACTTGATAATACTGCGAACTATTATTTTAATATTGTCACTACAGATTTTATTATTCTTCAACCAACTTCGATTAGCTCTTCGTGGTTTTCAAAAATAATATTTCTGAATCCAACAAATTCACAAACTTCAACAAATAGAATGGCTGACTTTGAAATTGATACAATAGAAAATTATTCAACTGCGAAAAGAACACAGATGTTAATGAAGGAATATTCTACATCGTTGGATATCAGCACGCTTCAAAAACTAAAACGATACTATTGGAGAATAAGACAGCAACAAAGCGATACAAATTGGACGTCTGGATCATTCTTCTTTGGCGACTCATCTACATTTGCATTAGGGCAGTCAGATTCAATTAGTTGGAAGAGCAATAATTATTATCAAGCAGAATATTTGCCATCTGGCGTGAGTATTGCCGATACAAAAAATTTAATACAAGCAATTTCTGCTGGTTATAGTGATGGAAGAACAGGAAGTATTGAATTGAACGGGAGTAATATCATTTCGCCAATATTTGGGACGGGGCATAATCTTGTTGTACTCGATACAAACAATTACTCTATCGTTTCTAGAAGAAGATTTGATGTATCGAATAATGCTGACGAATCAGATTCGTTGACACAATTTCTGTCTTCGATTGCTAATGGTTCACTTGTTATAGATGTAATTGTGGATGAAGGTTCAAATAATCTAAAACAATCCACTCGTGATGCATTCAAATCCATTGGCAGTATTTATATTGATAAATTGTCGTGGAGGGATTCTTGGGCAATTATAGGACGGAAAGGAGCTATAATCGGAAGCGTACCTGAAAAATATATGCCGCAAACTACTGGTCCTGCAATTGCAGATACAACATATATCAAGAAAGAATATTCGGGAATCATTTCCACGCAAACATTCGGTCCAATCTCGAATGTTTCCGCTTTTTCATTAGTAGGTTCAATTCCAACTGGAGCAAAAATACAAACGCAATTCGTTGGTACTCGTTACAGTAATGCGATTGATACGATTCTTTTATTTTCTAATAGTAGCTTACCAATTCCGCAGAATAAAAATACAATAGCTTATAAAGAAGGCAATGTAATATTTACATTACAAACTACAAATCAATTGAATCCTTCGATTAAAAGTTGGAAGTTATCAGTAATCCCACCAACAGAATTAGTCGTTTCTGAACAATCGAGTTCCATCAGTCGATCTGAAGTGATGGAGGGAGAGTCAATAACGTTCAGCTCAAAAATTTATAACGTAAGTTCCCATCCAGCTGAAAATGTTACCGTCCAATTATTAACAGATGAATCTGGTTTGAATATTGTACTACAATCTCAAAAGTTCGCTGAAATTCCAGCAGAAGATTCTATTGCATTTTCATATACATATTCCAGTAAAGGAAAAAGGGGGAACCATACTTTTATCTTAAAGATTGATCCTTTGGATAGTTTGGCCGAGCAAACGAAAGATAATAATAGTGTCGCAATATCATATGTTGTTCAACCTGATACGGTTCGACCAGTGCTGCAAATTACTTTTGATGGTGCCCAAATTAACAATGGCGATTATGTCAGAAAACATCCTGAAATTAGTATTCGTTATACAGATAATAACCCATTAATCATAACACCAGCCGATACAGCGAATTTTATAATTCATTTAAATAACGAACGTGTGTATTTTACTCCTGGCACTGCAGAATTATTGGCTACAACATCTCCCGGCGAAGCAAAAATTAATTGGACTCCTGAATTACCGGACGGCGAAAGCACTATACAGATATACGCAAAAGATGTATCAGGTAACTCTTCTGATACAGTTGTTTTGTTAGTAAACGTCTCTGGAGAATTTATATTAAGCGATGTCTATAACTTTCCCAATCCATTTATCAGATCAACCGATTTCACATTTAAAATTATGGACCCAATGAATCCTGATGAAGTATCCATAAAAATATACACGATTGCAGGTCGATTAATTCAAGACATGAAAACTTCCTGTAAAATTGGTTTTAATAAAATATATTGGGATGGATTAGATAAAGATGGTGACGAAATAGCAAATGGAGTTTATTTCTATAAAATTATCGCTAAAAGTAATGGAGTGACAAAAGAGGCAATACAGAAACTCGCAAAGATACGGTAGAGCGAAGAAATGGAATTATCAATTATTGTCCCAACATATCAAGAAGAAGGATGTATTGAACAATGTCTTCGCTCCATAGTACAGCAGAATTATGAAAAAGCAAATTACGAAATTATTCTTTCTGATGCACATTCGAAAGATCGTACTGTTGAGAAGGCACGCCAATATGCCGATAGAGTTATTATAAACGATCGAAGAGGAATTGCATACGGCAGGAATGCAGGCGCGCAGTGTGCGTGTGGAGATATTCTCGTCTTTGTAGATGCCGATGCTACTTTGTCATCAGATTTCCTTTTTCAATGTCATCAAGTATTTAAAAATTCAGAAGTCATTGGTATGACGGGAATTGCTGAACCAAGCGATGGCGGAATGATGCCGCGATTTGTATATCGAGGTACTTATTGTTTGGTTCGCGCATTCAATTTTTTTGGATTGTCATTATTTCCAGGAATATGTGTAGCGTATCGGCGGGAAGCATTCAAAATACTTGGAGGTTTCCGTGAAGATTTTGGTATTGTGGAAGATCTTGATCTAAGCAGAAGAATATCATGTTTGGGTATATGCACAATAAACAAAAATGCGCACGCTTTAGTCTCTTCGCGAAGGTTAGAAAAGCATTTGCTCTCGACAGTTGCGTTTCATATCTATTCTGATATAAAATATATTTTAACTGGAAAAGCGTCAAAACATTATCCAAAAATTGAGGAAATAGATTCATGGAAGGATTTATGGAAAAACTGATATACCGACAGACAATGTTACCGGAGAATCTAGTATGAAGAAGAAAATACTTGTCACTTGTATTGCGATGATTCTTGTATCGATAATTATGCAGGCGCAAGCCATCTATCTTCCGACTTCCAATGAGGTTTATGATTTTTTAAAACGTATGGATGCAAAAGGATATTTATCAAATTATCAAGATGCTGCAAAACCACTAAGCCGAATGTACCTCGCAAAGCAACTCAAAGAACTTGAGACATTCCATGAGGTAATGACATCTCTTGAGCGTGCGACCTATGAATTTTATAAAACAGAATTTAATTATGAACTGCTCTCACTTGCCGGCGATCCAGAACCGAGTGAAACGCGCTGGCATCTTTTTTCAAAAGAAATAGATCAAGGAATTATCAATCTGGATATTGGATATGCTCTTACTGCAGAAAATGACGGCGGATTAAAGAATACTTTGAGTACAAAAGATTTAAAATTCTACGGCTATGCTTTTAATAATATTGGATTTTATTTTAACATTGATGATAATAAGCAATGGGGAAGTAATCTTAATTGTTATCGATCTAATACACCAGCAAAAGGCATTGTCAATTCAGGAGGCGGCGCATTTAAACTTCCATCTTACTCGTTAGATATTGTTCCGTTGTCTGATCCGAATCCACCAGAAGTGGATTATGATGAAATTGATGCTCAATTCTCATGGCAGGTAGGGGCATTCGCATTCTCTTTAGAAAAAATGAATAACATCTGGGGATACGGTGAAAACGGAAATGTAATTTTATCCAATAAAGCTCCATCGTATCCACAATTGAAAATGCGTCTGCGGATTGCTGATGGTATTGACTTCGTTTATTTTCATGGTGAATTGAATTCAAATGTTATAGATTCCGTAAAAAGTTATTATGTGAGTTACAATGGATTTTTTTCTCTTCGAGAGGTCGATCATACAAAATACATTGCCGCACACCAAATTGAAATGATGCTCTGGAAGGGTATTGATTTTTCGTTAGGAGAATCAATCGTATATAGTGATCGTGGACCAGAACTGATGTATCTCATTCCGGTCATGTTCTTTAAGGCGGGGGAACATTACAACGGCGATAAAGATAATTGTCAGATTTTTGGAAGCCTTGATCTTAATATCATCAACAAGACGAATCTCTATTTCTCTCTTTTTATCGATGAGTTGAATACCGACAAGCTTTTTGACTCAAACGACTCACGAAGACAAATCGCCCTTACAATCGGTGGACACACTTACGATCTTCTTATTGAGAATATAGAATTGACAGCAGAATATACACGATGTAATCCTGGAGTATATTCCCACAAATATCCTTCGGCAACCTATACAAACAATGGCTATGTTCTTGGAAGCTGGATCGGACAAAATGCCGACGATGCCTATCTGGCATTAACCTATCGTCCAATTCGGCAGTTAAAATTGTCTGCCTTTAATGAAGTATTTCGCAAGGGAAGTCCAATGCCAATTCAAGATCAATACACAGGAAATCAAGAGGGATTTTCCTTTTTAGATGGAACATTACACTTAGAACGAACATTTGGTATAAAAGTTCACTATCAGCCATTACGTGATGTTTTTATTGATGGAAAAGCTCAAGTACATACATTGATCGACGATGCCTCTCCCTCGCAAAATGTTGCGCGGCAATTTGAATTTACACTCGGTGCAAAAGTCGGAATATGGTAACAAGCAGGATTTCGCAAGTTCAAATTAAACTTCTACCAAATAAAATTGTCAAATATTTGAAATGATTTGGTATAGATGACTGACTCCAATGACCTTGAACTTGTCGAATTGTTTCAAAAAGGCAATGAGACATCTTTTAATGAATTGGTAAGACGATATCAAGAAAAAGTATATTGGATTGCACGCAGGTTTGTGAACGATCATGATCATGCGGATGATATCGTTCAAGAAGTATTTGTGAAAGTATATAGCGCATTAAAATTATTTAGAGGAGAATCAGGTTTCTATACATGGTTGTATCGCGTTACTGTCAATATAGCGCTGAATGTACTTCGGAAACAGCGCATCAGAGATTTTATCCGAATTGATGAGTTCTTTGAGACCGCAGACGATGTAAATGATCAACCTGATGCAATTTTCGAAAAAGATGAACAACAAAAACTGATAGAAGAAGCAATTTCAAAACTTCCAGAGAAACAAAAAGCTGTTTTTATCCTCAGATATCATGAAGAATTATCGTACGAAGAAATAGCGTTAATTCTAAAGACATCGGTAGGCGGACTCAAAGCTAATTATTTCC
This sequence comes from Ignavibacteriota bacterium, assembly GCA_003142475.1. Classification (GTDB taxonomy): domain Bacteria; phylum Bacteroidota; class Ignavibacteria; order UBA10030; family UBA10030; genus Fen-1298. The sequence goes on along the minus strand of PLMK01000022.1, from coordinate 5,884 downwards.
ATGCTGCAAAGAAAATTGGAGAATATGTAAGTCGTGCACACAGAACATATTAAATATGATTTAATGGATTATATTACAAACCGATTAAGTGAACAGGAACGAATACGAGTAGAGCAGCATTTACGGAAATGTTCAGATTGCAATAATCAATATATTGAATTGTTGGCAACAGATATAGCCTTGAAAAAGAACCATGACAAAGTGCCAACGTCTATATATTATTCTACAATTCTTCCACGAGTCAGGGAACGTCTTGGCTCTCATCAGCAGTCTATCTGGCATTACGGCTATGGTGCAGCCAAGATTGTTCTTCCGATTGCAGTGTCTGTTTTCCTTGCTGTTTTTTTAATTCGAATGCCTAAAGAATCGTTATCTGAAGCTGAACAAACCGAAAAACTTCATCAAGCAGTGAAGGATTTAAATGAGGATGAAGTAGTGCAAGCTGTTGAAAGGGAATATGCAGGATTATCGCTATCACCAAATCAAGAAGTTGCCGCTGTTGGAGTTGCAGAACATCTACAAAGTGGTCGCTTTCTAAAATCGGCAATATCAAAGCAAATCGAGAACGAAGAAGTCGCAGATATGGATATTGAAGCGATGATTTCTGATTTAGACGGAGAACAAGTTGACCAAGTATTATCCGGGCTTTCTGAAAGGAATATATTATGAAATATGTACAAGCTGTTTTTATCGTTATGTTGGTAATATCCTCAAATGTTATTGCTCAAGATCAACTGCCAGCACGGGGCCCTGCAGCAGAACGCATTGAACAATTCAAAAAAGTACGTCTTATGGAAGTACTAAAAATGGATGAAGAAACTACTATCCGATTCTTTGCTCGTTATAATAAATTTGAAGAAACTCTGCGCGCTATCCAAAAAGATCATAATGAACTCATCGATCAGCTCCAAATGTTAAGCAAATCCAATGCAAATAATTCAGATATAGAACGGGCGATAAAAGATATTGGAATGAGTGAAGAAAAAATCGTAGAAACACGTTCAAAATTTCTTGAAGAGCTTAAGGATGTCATTTCTATAAAACAGGTTGCTGAATACGTGGTATTCGANNAATGCGAGACATCGCAAAAGAACGTTGGAATAGACAAAAATAAAAAAAGATTTAGATGGAATCGTTGAAAAGATTTTGTGCGGTTCTTAGAACAATGCCATAGCGCAATCCGCGATCACTTACAGTTATTTTTGATAAATTCACTTTCCTCAGTGTTTCTCTAAGAATAATAATTCCCGCCAGAAGAATGTCTGCGCGTGATGGGTGTATTTGCGGATAGCTTTTCAATAGATCTAGCGTGAGCGGCCTGAGTTCTTGAAATATTCTATCAATTGCCTCTATAGTTAGTGTATGCCGGTTAACGAGATTTTTATCAAACTCTGGAATCCGAAGATCAAGCGCAGCTAATGTTGTTAATGTGCCTGCAACACCGATAATATTTGTTGTTGGTAAAAGTGATTGAATTTTTTGAAGATAATCTCGAACAAGCCTGCCTGCGTTCATCAATGCGATGTCGCTCGGAGGATTATTTTTCAATATTCTTTCAGTAAGCCGCACACTTCCAATGTCTATACTGTTAGATGATGTTACACGAGCCCCCGAACCTATTACAATCTCCGTACTGCCACCGCCGATATCTAACACGGCATAGTTTTTAGAATCAGCACTAGACAGATATTCAGAAACAGCACCTAGATATGTTAATTCTGCTTCTTCTTTTCCGGAAAGTATTCGTATTTCAATAGCGAGCTTTTCTTTGATGAAATCAATAAACTCTTGACGGTTTTCAGCGTCACGGAGTGCACTTGTTCCACATGCTGAAATACGTTTAATATCGAAAGAGTCAGCAATATTTTTAAGCTGGGAAAGGATATCATGAATACGATGGAAGGTTTCCTTTTGAATGATTCCATGTTCATCAACACCTTTACCGAGTCTACCGATGAAATGTTCGTCTTTCACAACATTAAGTGAACCATTACGTTGAATATCAGCGATGAGCATTAAAACAGTATTCGTTCCTATGTCTATGGAAGCAAGACGCATTTTCACATTCGGCGCAGTGCTATAGAAGTCCATTCGTTCTCGGCGACAGTTTCTAAAGGAACGAGTGCATTCTTTGCAAATGATTTGAGTAATACAGGAAGGTCATTTGTGAGAATCCCAGAAAGAATGATTATGCCGTGTTTTCGTACTCGTGAGGTGAGTGATGAAATGAATTTCGAGATAGTGCGGAAATCTATATTCGCTACAATAAGATTGAATTTGAGTTGTGGAATAATGCTGATACTTCCTAATTTAACAACCATTTGTTTGCTAACACCATTCCTTTTCACATTTTCTTTTGTGTTTTCAATTGCCCACTCATCATTATCAACTGCAAAGACTGACTTTGCGCCCAGCTTGATGCAGGCAATACCGAGAACACCAGTACCCGTACCGAAATCAAGAACCGACATTTGCGGCTCCAGAAACTGCTCAAGTAAATTGAGACTTAATCGTGTTGTTTCATGATGTCCAGTTCCAAAAGACATTTTGGGATCAATATGAAGTAATAATTTGTTGGAATGCCGCTTCGGCAATTTCTTCCATGAAGGTTTTATAATGATATTAGGTGTTGCCTCCACAATGCCAGTTTTCTTTTCCCATTTCTTATTCCAGTTCTCTTCGTGTATTATTGAACCGGAATACGAAAGATCAAGGGAAGAAAATTCAATCCTAAAATTATCAAGTATTTCTTCATATTTATTTTTAAAAGTATTATTCCATTTTTGTTTAGGAATAATACTTTTAAGAATTTTTTCTTCCTGAACAAAACCTGTAAAGCCAATAAGAGCCAGCAGCCCAACAAGTAAATCTTGATATTTTTCATCAATCCGAATGATGGTTTGAAACCAAGTGCGTGTTTTCATGAAATAGTGCTTTTCTTTGAAAGCTCATATTTCTTGAAAAGATCCTTAATGAGATCTTCATTCATTTGGAGCCAAAAAATTTGATCCAGATAATTTTCTTGCATTTTCCTATCGGCTTTATTGTATTTTACGTTCAGCAGATAAATCAACCAAATGAATATGCAGAAAGAAATCAATCCTTGTTGTTCCATAAGTGCGGCACCTGTAGCAATCTGAACTGCAAGACAAATAAGCGAAAGAATGGCAAACCAAAATGAAGTTCGGCGTATTTGAATCATAATATGATATACCGTGCCGAAGAAGAACACTTTTTCATGAAATGCGGATGGTATAAAATGATTCAAAATATAAAAATATAGCTGGCGAGCTTCGGCATCGTTCAACATTTGCGTGGCAGAGTGGCGACGGGCAATATCTTGCAGAAATGCGCTTGGCTGATTTTCTACAAAAGCACGCCGGCGTTTTGTGGTTTCTTTCGCATACATTGTTAATCCGGAGACAATCACTAAGAATAAAAAAAGGATAACTAAATAACCTTGATTAGTAGGAAGAAGAAAATAACGAGACAAAAAAGCGTAGAAGAACAAAGTGCAAAGAGAGGCAAAGTAGAAACCGGGAGCAAGAATGCGGGTTGCTTCATACAACCCAAAAGAAGATCCGTTTGATTGATTCATAGCTTTACTCATTTATGCAAGATGTATGGATTGGGAAAGGAAATAGCTTTGAATATTCATTGAACGTCTTATTTTGCCGAACCTTTTTGTGTAATCATAGTTCTACTGAACCCTGCGAGCAAAGAGCCTATTCTATCCTGTGCTTGACAATAATCGGAAGTTGAAGAAATAAAATTCTGCATTATCATTGCAAATGCCAGCATTTCGCCATCGCGGGTTTGAACATATCCAGATAAACAACTCACACCATTGAGAGTTCCAGTTTTTGCCCTCAGATTGCCGGCAAGCCGGATAGTTACTCATTCGATCTGCTATTGTTCCATCAATACCGGCAACTGAAAGAGAATTATAGAACTTCCGAAACAAGCGCGGTTGCTTGCTCATTGCCATGAGAAATTGTACTAGTTGGTCGGCACTTAACAGGTTGTAACGAGAAACACCTGATCCATCAACAATAGAAAGCTTTGTTGTATCCATTCCTAAATCGGAAAGGAATCTCTTTTCTATAAACACTCCACTTTTTGCAGAGCCGGGGATGCAATTATTTAAAGCTCCTAAAACTTTTAGGGTATTTTCTGCAGAAAGATTATCACTTTGCTTATTCATGTTTTCGACTACTTTTGTTATCGATTGGTAGTGTCGCGTAATTTCATGCATTTCGTTTGAAACTACACCGCTTACAACATCTCCAGATACAGAAATGCCGGTATGCCGAAGTGATTCTTTGAAAAGTGTACCTGCATAGAATTCGGGACGGCGGAGAGGTATTCTCTTTGTAATTCGACTATAACGATAAATATCTCCATCGATTATAATGGTATTTGCATTGCTTAAAGCCAGACGCCTGATTTTCAAGGGTATGTGAATACTATCAAGAACAATTTTCGCTTTATTTAATACTGTGACGAAATCTGTATTTGGTTCAATAGAAATTGAAATGTCATTTGAATTTGCTATAATATTAATCCTGATGCAATTCTTATTGACTGAAAGCGCGTTAATATACGGCGCATCGGCGTCAGATTCATCATCCCAAGTCCAGCCGACTCCCCAATAATTATCATCAAAAAAAGAATCATCCACAATAATATTATTAATAGCGGTGATTCCCAATTGACGAACTGTAAAAGCTAAAGAATCCAAATCTGAAGTAGTTAAATTCGGATCTCCGTATCCTTTCAGATAAATACTTGGGATAACGCCGCTCTCTTTTATAGTATCATTCACAAATACAGAAGTTTTATACTGATAATTTGTATCAAGTATGGACAAAGCGGCGGCAGATGTAATCAGTTTAATATTTGAAGCTGGGTTCATCAAAGGTTTGCTCTCATGTTCATATAAGACATCTCCGCTGTCGATCGATACAACCTTGATGCTAGCAATTGTAGATATGAAAATGGAATCCGAAAGAATAGAGTTGATGCTATTTTGCAACTGTTTCAAAGGATCTGGATGAGATGTAACAGGAGAAGATATAACTAAAGGAGATTTAACTGAATGAGAGACAACTGGACGAGTTGCTACACAACCAAGTAATGTCCCTGCAAGAACAAATATGAGAGAATAAATTTGTTTTCTATTGATCATAAACTAAGTGAATTTCATCTTAAAACGTCTAAAATGCAAGAACCGCTGCAATTTGCGTTACCTTGCTATCTCATCGAAAAAAGAATATATTGACTATGAAACCCGTAAAAATATTGGAATGAAAATATGCTTCAATTCTTTAAAAACCTTTTTGGCTCTAAACATGAACGTGATGTAGAGGATTTATATCCTATAGTTGACGAGATTAATTCACACACTGCTTCACTTCAACAGCTCACCGACGATGAACTTCGTGAAAAAACTACAGAGTTTCGCCAAAAAATACACGAGCGCACGAAAGATATTGAAGATGAAATTACACAGATCAAGGTTACGCTAAAGGAATCTAAATCCTTTGAAGAACATGAATCACTTTATGCCAAGATTGATGAACTGAATAAACGGCTTGACGAAGAGATTGAAGCAGTCTTGAATGAAATTCTGCCAGAAGCTTTTGCAGTCGTCAAAGACGTATGCCGACGTCTTGTAGGGCAAACTTGGGATGTTGCTGGCAATAAAGTTGTCTGGGATATGGTACCATTCGATGTNNNCATATTGTTACCGTGAATGATTACCTTGCGCTTCGTGATAGTTTGTGGATGGGAAAGGTGTTTGAATTTTTAGGATTGAAGGTAGCCTGCATTCTGCAAAACATGGATCCCCATCAGCGTCGCATTCAATATGCCGCTGATATTA
>PLMK01000046.1 GCA_003142475.1 Ignavibacteriota bacterium | reverse complement strand
AATATTTTTTCAGCTTCAGCATAGCCTTTTGGTTTATTTGATATCCCATTTAGGACATCTTCATATATGACCCAGTACCACTCTCTTATTCTTTCTATTGTGCTCCTAGTATCAAAATCAGCATATTTTATAAATGGGTCGTATTTATATTCCGCAATAGCTCTCTCTTTTTTTAATGGGTCTTTTTCAAATTCCAAATTTTCACTAATATACTCTTTGAAATTCTTAAGCTCAGCCATTAGTTCATCCTCTGTTGTATTGGGCGTGACGAAGATTGCATATTGTATTTTTTGGTCGCTTTCTGGGTCTGATGGGTCGGGAACTACCTCAAAGTAACAAGTTTTATATACAGAATCAGGAATTTCAGTGAAGGCAATTGCATACATTATTACGTCATCGTAATTTGGTGTTCGATTCATTGAAATTCTAGCTTTTTTAATGTCCTCCAAGAATTCCCTCCAGCCTTTTTGACCACCATTATTCTTCCAAATGTATGAATAGAAGTTGTGATATTCAGATGGCTTGAAGAGTCTACCTATTCGCCACTTGGTTCGTAAAATTTTGACCCAATCTACAAAGCCCTTCTTGTCTACTAATACCGCAATATCCACAAGATGTTTTTTATTTGTGGTGTTAATTTTAATTTTCTCAATTTTCATCTACCCCGATTATATAGCTTTTATTAACTGGTAAAATACATATATGGCAAGACCTCAAATTACTGATGAAAACAAGAAAATAATTGTCCAGAAACTAGAACCCTATTTAAAGGCTGGCTTGTCCTTGAGGAAGGCTTGTTTTCAGGCACAAGTTTCAAGGTCAACTGTTTACTACTTAATAGGAAAAGACGAGTGGTTTCTGAACCAAATCAACCTCTTTCGACAATATCTTTCAGTTTTACTTACCAGTTCAATAGCTAGACAGCTTTATGATATTGTTCAGAAACAAAACAGGGAAGAAGGGTTGTCAATATTAGATTTGAAGTTTTTATTCTGGGTGGCATTAAATAGTAATCAGACAAAGGAAGAATTTGGAAGAAAACAAAATGTTCTCGATTATGACCCTGAGTTAGAAATTCAACGTATATTGCACTTAATAGGGGAAATGACAAGTAAAGAACCACACCAAATAAGTACTTTGTAATACTTCCTAGAGTAAGAAACATTCTTCATAAATAATTTGTTTTAATTGTTTATCGCTGGAACTAGTTTTAAATTGCCACGAAGCCTTTTAAGAGGTTATTTGAGAGGGTAAGCATATGAAAGATGATAGTCTATATTGCTTTAGACACAAGGCTCCTTAGATTGGATGTGCGAGCCTCTCACACACTATAGGTAAAGTCCGTAGAAATTCATAGAAAATACAATAGCTTGTCTAATGAAGCTGAAAAACATATAATTGGATTGTTAAGTTACCTAAACTCATTTTGTTGAGCATGGTTTCAAAACCTTCGCAGAGAAAAGCTCTCAGTCAGAGCATCTGCGAAGGTTGTAATTCGAAAGGATTACAGGTAGCGCAAGCTATCACTGGCTGGGAGCTTTTTTATTGCCCCCAGACGGTTGATTAGATTGGAGGTGATAAATATGACTTTAGAAAAGAAAGAAGAAACGAAAAGGTGCAAATATTGTGATAAAGAGATTTCTGCAAAGGCTAAAAAATGCCCATTTTGCCAGACGGATTTAAGAGGCTTTTTTAGAAGACATCAGATATTTACTCTTCTTGGGATACTTTTCCTTTCATCCTTGATGTTTGGAGGTATGTTTTCAACAAATAAAGGCGGACAAGAAAGTAAACCAATTCTCACTGAAGAGCAAATACAGCAAAATCTAATAGAACAAAAGAAATGGGAACAATCAAAAGCGGGAAAGATTTGTAAAGAACATTCAGATTGGACAAAGGAAGATTGTGATAGGTTGGCTGATAATAGAGTTTGGATTGGCATGAGTTACGATATGTTGATTTACCTACGTGGGAAACCTAATGCAGCAAATCCTTCAAATTATGGACACGGAACTCGATGGCAATGGTGCTGGTATAATCGAACACCAAGTTGCTTTTATGATGATAATGATGATGGAATTGTAGAAAGCTATAATTAAATAGTAGGATTTGCCAACTTTTCAGCAGGGTTGGACCATAAAGTATAAAATAGGAGTATGAAAAAATTCTTAATACNNTTTCTTTTTGGCGATGAAGATAATTGGCTTTGTTCCAATAGTGAATGGGTTAAACACGGCAATCCCAGTAAGCCAATGCCGTTAACAGGTTGTGGCGAGGCAAAAGACGGTTGGACTCAACAAACATTTGATGAAGCTGGTTTATCTTTCAAAATTCCATCAGATACGACATATCGAAAAGAAATAGCGGATGATGCAGGGAGAATTAGGGTAGCTAGTTTCTATGTTGAGAAAGGAAAGCCTACAGACAGCAATTTCTATCAATTATTTTTTGTATATCAACCAAATTTAGTTGGCACCCAACAAGAATANNGATTAACGGCTACAAAGGCATTGAAGGCTCAATCACAGGACCAAAAGCACATTACGTAACCGCAATACTCAACGATGGAAAGATATATACAATTTCAACATGGCCTCCAATACCAGAAAACAAAGCCCTCACAGACCAAATACTTGCCACTTTCAGCTTCAAATAACCCTCTTTATTGACCATAGTCGAAAGCAGGTCGACTGGAATTATAAAGTGAAAGGAAATCTGTACTATAATTTCAGGGTAGGGAAGAAGAAAAGATGAAGTGTCTTGAAAACGATGGATATACAACAAGCAATTAACCAATTTATAAGAGGGGAGGGTAAAAACAAAGGCAGAAAACCAGGTGAACGATATTCTTCG
>PLMK01000033.1:47064-47248 GCA_003142475.1 Ignavibacteriota bacterium | reverse complement strand
TGGTCAACTGCAATCCGGAGACTGTTTCAACTGATTACGACACAACCGATAAATTATATTTTGAACCGCTTACACTTGAAGACGTGCTCAACATTTGCGATCAAGAACAACCATATGGTATTATTGTTGCCTTTGGCGGACAAACCCCATTAAAGATAGCAAAGGCATTAGATGAGAACGGTGT
>PLMK01000033.1:0-47047 GCA_003142475.1 Ignavibacteriota bacterium | reverse complement strand
CTTCGGCGAAATAATATTCAACATCCCAAGTATGGCACCGCTTATACTGTGAATAACGCAGTGCTCGTTGCCGAGCAAATTAGTTTTCCGGTGCTTGTTCGTCCATCATATGTGCTTGGAGGCCGCGCGATGGAAGTCTGCTATANNTTTCTTGAAGATGCATTTGAATATGATGTCGATTGCGTGTCCGACGGCAAAGATGTGATGATCGGTGGCGTAATGCAACATATCGAGGAAGCGGGAATCCATTCAGGTGATAGTGCCTGTGTTCTTCCGCCGTATATGATGTCGGAAAAGATACTCAATGAAATTATGGCGACCACTGTAAAGTTAGCAAAAGCCCTTAAAGTCGTAGGATTGATGAATGTTCAATTTGCAATGAAGGATGATGTTGTTTATGTACTAGAGGTAAATCCGCGAGCATCACGCACTGTGCCGTTTGTTAGCAAAGCGACAGGATTACCGCTTGCAAAGATTGCTGCAAAAGTAATGGTTGGGAGAACTTTGGAAGAACTTGGTTGCAAAGATTTCGACTTCCGGAAAGTTAAGCACATCTCTGTGAAAGAGGCAGTATTCCCGTTTGCAAAATTTCCAAAGACACGAGTGTTTCTTNNTGGGAATCTCTGATAGTTTTGGTGCATCCATTGCCAAATCACAAATTGCCGCAAGCAATTCGTTGCCGATCGAGGGAACAGTATTCTTCAGTGTGAACAATAACGATAAAACTGAAATGACGTTGAATATTGCCCGAGAGTTACGGGCGCTTGGGTTTTCTTTAATCGCAACAGAAGGGACAGCTACTTTTTTTACCTCAAATGGAATTCCGTGCGAACGGGTTTTCAAGGTGAACGAAAGTCGGCCAAATTCTGTGGATCTGATTAAGAACGGAAAAATACAGCTTGTCATCAATACACCGCTTGGCGAAACATCTCGTTATGACGAATACGCTATAGGCTGGGCGGCATTGGAAAACAAAGTTGCCTTCATTACCACACTCTCTGCCGCAGCAACAGCAGTCAAGGCGATCCAGAAAGAACAGGAAGGTGGATTAACGGTGAAGAGCATTCAGGAATACTTGAAAGAAAGTATCTGAAAATAATCTGAAGTTGAATGGTGAAGAAAAAGCCGCAAGAGGTATAACTAATCTACAGTGTGCGATAATTAATTCGGATGAATAGAATCCGATTCAGTAGATAAAATTAAAACACTGCATCGGTAAGAAGAAAAGGTACGGGTAGCATGAAAAATGCGTTTGAAGTTAATAACCCAGATTTCGGTATCAGCCCATATACGGGAATGACGAGAAAGCACTACATTGAATGCGCAAAATACATACTGGAAAGAGCGTTTCGATACGTCGAATCTTTTGATACGCCTATCGTATTTCCAACGGTTCCCGGCAAAACGTATCCGCAGCCCAATGATCCCCCATGGCGTTACCGTTCTTCTGAATTTGAAGCTTTAATTAGGACATTATCGCTTGCGGCCCCTCTTATGCACATCGAGCCGAAGATAGCGATACATGGAATTAATTTAAAAGAGTATTATTGTCATCACATCTACAACGCGCTGACTCCAGGCCATTCTAATTCACTTCCATTGCCTGAAGATTTGCCAGATGCAACATATCAGTTTACATGCGAGTTTGGGGGATTATGTAAATTTCTCTTGCTTATGCCGGATATCATATGGCCGCACTTTTCCCTGCAACAAAAGAACGAAATAGCGGTCACGATCTCGAAATGGGCGCATCACAGAACAACGCAGAACAATTGGCGAATCTTCAATATCGAAATGCTCTCTTTTTTAAAAAAGAACGGCTACGACATTGACGATGGTCTATTGAAAAGTCATCTTCTATGGGTTGCTTCCTATCATGCAGGTGGGGGCTGGTATCTGGAACAAAGTTATAATTACTACACTATAAGCTTGTTTATCGTGTATGGAACCGTGTGGTGCAGGGCATTTGGAGATGAGCATTATCCGGAAATCGCAGGAACGCTGGAAAAAAGTGCACATGAATTAATGAAGACGTATACAAATTTTTTTGCCAGGGATGGTTTCATAAACATGTGGGCGCGAAGTATCTGCTATAGGCTTTGGATTTCAGGAGGATTCCCGATTGCCTTCATGCTGAAACCTTCGTCTCCACTGGATCCGGGTTGGGCGAGAAGGCTTTGTTCGGGATCTTTATTGCAATTTGTTACGAGAGAAGATTTTTATGAAAACGATATTCCGAGTCTCGGCTTTTACGGACACAGGGAGTACATGCTTCAAAGCTATAGTTGTTCTGCAAGCCCCTTCATCATGTTTATGCCTTTTTTGAGTCTCGCGTTGCCGGAAGACTCTCCATTTTGGACCGCGAAAGAAAACGAAGGGATATGGGAAAGTATTGGAAGCACTTCAATAAGGAGAGTTCTAGAAAAACCGGGAATCGTTCTAGTCAATCATGGAAAAACCGGCACATCCGAAATTGTTCCGGGCAAGGTCTATGATGACGATCATAATTACTCCAAGCTTTCATTTAATACGCATTTCCCTTGGGAAGATCATAATCTCAACGGTGGAACCGCAATGGAATATTGTTTTCGTAGTCTTGACCCGAGAGATACAGGGGGCACAGATGTCAATTTCTATCTTACCGGGCTTACCGTAAAAAATGACTCTCAAAAGAATGCAAAGTTCGTGACTTCACAAAGTATTCTTTTCGGTGGAGTACGAAAAGACATTTTATATCGGCAATTGATAATGCGAAAACCGCCGAACAACGGGGTTGGATATATAATTGATCTTGCTGAAATCACAATACCCGGAGGTGTTATCAGGGTTGATCGTTGTCGCCTAGCATTTGAACATGAGTTGACACTTGGTCATTACGGTCTTCCTCATATCGACGGAAAAAAACCTACTATTCACCAATTTGAAGCTAAGACGAAAAAGATTATCACAGCTTCAATTCAAGGAAGAAGCTTGGCTCTCTTGACATATGGAGGTTGGGATACATTGGGCAGTCTCATCCATAAAGGTTGCAATGCAGAATCGGAAGAAAGCACGGTCATATATACGCATCGCAAGAGGACGACGAAGAATCCCGCAATAGAAATAATGATCACGGCTATGCTTCATAAAACAGATGACTCCCAATGGAGTGAAGAGGAATTATCACCAATTACAAATATCGAAATAAGCGACGTTATGCCATCGGGTTCGGTACTAGGAGCGAAGATCACACTCTCGGATGGAAGAAACTATGAAATAGACTTCGAGTGTATAGATGGCTTACGATCGTGCTGAGTAGAGCTGTCGCTGTGTGCCCCTCTTCAATTCGGGCTATTCTGGTTCAGCTTTGTTATCTAGTTGTGAAGACATTTATTTTGGTTAAAAATTGCCAAACAATTTAGTTCTGAAGGAAAGAATAATATGGGAACGCATGTATGTCCTTGGTACATCGGATATCTTCTAGCAAATCCAATGCGACGTCTGTTTCAGGATCCAGAAACAATTCTCTCCCCTTATATAAAATCCGGAATGAAGGTTTTAGAAGTCGGCCCAGGGATGGGGTTCTTTAGCCTGCCGATGGCGAGACTTATTGGAGAGACGGGACGGATTTATTGCGTTGATCTTCAAGAAAAAATGCTGAAGAGTCTTCAACGCCGCGCATCGAAAGTACATCTTCTCGATAGAATTGAGATATGTCTTTGCACAGAATCTTCGCTTCAGATTGATAAACTTGTGGGTGTTATAGATTTTGCGTTGGCATTCGCAGTGGTGCATGAAGTACCAGATCAAAAACGGTTATTCACTGAAATAATTCAATCACTCAAAGAAGGCGGGCTGTTATTGATTTCTGAACCGCAAGGACATGTTACGAAAGAAGAGTTTGAAAAGACGCTTCTTATTGTACAAAGCAAAGGGATGAAACTTTTAGATTCGCCGAATATCAAGAGAAGTCATTCAGCAGTGTTAATAAAAATCTAAAACTGTTAAAGTTCAGATTTATTCTCAGACACAGTTTATACAGTTGCGATAACCATAAAACATAGGAGGATGCACTATGGCTTATACGTATGAACAACTCAACAAGATGACAGTCAACGAACTGCGCAAGATTGCCGATGGTATCGATCATGAAGCCGTTCATGGGCACGTTACAATGCACAAAGAAAAGCTGGTGCCTGCAATTTGTGTAGCGCTCGGTATTGAAAGTCATGTTCATCATCAGGCGAAACTGTCAGGTAAAAGTTCTATGAAGTTGGAGATTAGAGATTTAAAGAAGAAACGCTCCGCCGCTCTCGCGAGTAAAGACTACGCTCAGCTGAAAGATATCCGTCAACACATTCACGATTTAAAAGTGAAATTACGTGCATCAATTAAATCAAATTTATAGATAATTTTATTTTGTAGAAATTGAAAGAAATCCTAGGTGGTGTTTTTTAGTAACTCCAGACACCGCTCGTCATTTCGCTGATCTCTGAAATCAACGAAAGTTTTTCTTTACTACCCGTGATATTAATTGCGGATTATTCCTACAGATAATAGTTGAAAAATATTTAAGTTCTATTTGATGAAAATTCCTGATAATTATACTATACTCTTCAAGAACGTCAAAAACGTTGGTATTCGCGTGAGTCATGACCAGCGAGTGCGTATTGTAGTACCGAAGTGGCTACCGGAGCAACATTTAGAAAATATTCTTAAAAAAAGAGAAGATTGGATTCAGAAACATTTGCATAGACTGCTGACAAGAAGGCGGCTGGTGCTTCTTTCTGAAAATGAAATCTTCTTCAAAGGTAGAATATTTCACTTAGAGCAGAATGCACAGTTCAATCGCTTAATCGAGATAGATGAAGAGCATCTCGTCATTCATGCCGGTGAATTATTCACGGAGAAGAATCGTCAACTTGCATGGTATAGAAACGAAGCGAGAAAATACATTGAACACAGAGTACAAGAGCTGGCAATGAGTAACGGGTTTCACTATAATAAAATATTTATCCGCAGTCAAAAGACAAGATGGGGAAGTTGTTCGAAGAAAAAGAATTTGTCATTCAATTGGAAACTTATCAAGGCGCCATTGTTTGTAATCGATTACTTAATTCTCCATGAACTTGCTCATACGGAATTCATGAATCATTCAAAACAGTACTGGCTGAAGGTGCATTCTCTTTGTTCTGAATATAGAATTGCATCGAAATGGTTGAAAGAACATGGAGGAGAATTGTAAAGCGAGCCTTGAGAGACAAATAAACCTGAACAAATGGAACTTGAAAAGAAATATCGATCGCTATCCGAACTAGAACAACTCCTTGGGCCGCAACCGAGTATCCCTGTTTCTCGAAAACACGACGGCAAAGGCAAGACAGTTCATCTCGCGCTGGACACGCATGGAAGAAAAGGGAAGATTGTAACTATTATAAACGGCTTACAACATAATCCGGCGACAATGGAAGACATAGCGCGAATGTTGAAGCAATTTTGTGGAACCGGCGGTACAGTGAAAGAAGGAAAGATCGAGCTGCAGGGCGATCAGTGTGCACGTGCGGCAGAAAAACTGAAAGAGATGAACTATGTAGTGAAATAATATGCACAATTATTTAAATGTAGGTTCCTTAATATCTCTGCGAAAAATAAAAATATATATCTGATCTATCCAATTTATGATAAACAACAAGGTATTCTCATGAAAGCAGCAGTACTCACCGGAATCGGACAATTTGAAATCAGGCAGACGCCGGATCCGAAAATCATTAACGATACCGATGTGCTCGTCAGGATAAAAACAATTGGCGTTTGTGGATCTGATATTCATTATTATACTTCCGGAAGAATCGGTTCACAGATTGTTCAATTTCCTTTTATCATCGGACATGAAGCGGCAGGCGCAGTGGAACAAATTGGGGGAAAAGTAACACGTGTAAAACCGGGTCAGAGAATTGCAATTGATCCGGCTTTATCTTGCGGCCGCTGCGATCAATGCAAAGCCGGCAGGGAAAATACATGCCGTGAGCTTCTCTTTTTAGGAAACCCGAGACAATTAGATGGCTGCTTATCTGAATACATAGTACTTCACGAGAAATGTTGTTTCCCGATTACAGAGAGTATGACGTTCGAGCAGGCAACTTTATCCGAACCTTTGGCAATTGGCGTTTATGCAGTCGAAAGATCCATGCTTCCTGTAAAAGCCAATCTTGCCATTCTTGGCGTTGGACCAATCGGTATGTCCGTATTTTCCGTCTTACGTACAAAAAATGTTGGTCATGTCTATGTGACAGATAAAATTGAGGAGCGCCTAGCGTTTTCAAAAAAATTAAACCCTGATTGGTTAGGAAATCCGGACCGCACAGATATTGTGAAAGAACTATCGCACATTGAACCGTTATCGTTGGATGTTGTGTATGAATGCAGCGGTGATGCGAAGGCAATCGGCCAGGCCGTGCAATTATTGAAACCGGGAGGCATTCTTGTACTCATCGGAATTCCCGAACCAAACGAAATATCCTTTCCCATCCATGAATTACGCCGGAAGGAAATCACTATTATCAACATACGCAGACAGGTTCATTGTACACAAAAGGCAATTGATTTGATTGAGAAGCACCAAATAAATATAGATTCGATGGTAACGCACCGATTTCCTTTTGAAAAAACCCAGCAGGCCTTCGATCTAGTCGCAAATTACAGGGACGGTGTTATGAAGGTGATGATATCTGTTAATGCATAGATATCAATGATAAAAATATGGAAGTATATTATTTTTTTCTCTTTGGTGAAGAATTATGACAGATTGAAAATGGTTAAAAGGAGTTTGTTATGTCCAAATTATTTTCTCCATTGAATATCAGAGGAATAACGTTAAAAAACAGAATTGCGATGTCGCCGATGTGCCAATATTCGTGCGTCGATGGGATGGTGTCTGATTGGCATTTGGTTCATCTTGGAAGCAGGGCAATTGGTGGGGCAGCCTTGGTTCTTACGGAAGCAACGGCGGTTGCGCCTGAAGGACGCATATCACCTGACGACGCCGGTATCTGGAATGATGCACAAACCGATGCCTTCAAAAAAATTACCGACTTTATCTCTTCCGCTCATGCTATTCCGGGCATCCAGCTTGCACACGCGGGCAGGAAAGCATCGACGTATGCACCGGGTAAGGGAGATGGGGAAGTAAAACCGGAGAACGGCGGATGGCAGACTCTGGCACCGAGTGCGATTAAATTTTCGGAAACCTATTCGCAGCCGAAAGAAATGACGAAGAGCGATATCCAAATAGTTGTGGAGCAATTTCGAAAGGCAGCGGAACGGAGTGTTCGTGCAGGATTTAAACTGATCGAAATTCATGCGGCGCATGGATACCTTCTTCATGAATTTCTTTCTCCTCTTTCTAATAAACGAAACGATGAGTACGGTGGAAGTCTCGATCATCGTATTCGGCTTTTATTGGAAGTGGTAGACGCCGTTCGAAACGTCGTTTCTAATTTATTTCCGGTGATCGTCCGCATTTCTTCCACAGATTGGATTGAGGGAGGATGGGATATAGAACAATCGGTTCAGCTTGCACGCAAGCTCAAGGAAGCGGGCGTGGATTTAATCGATGCATCGAGCGCCGGAAATATTTCCCACGCCCATATACCGGTTGGACCGGGATATCAGGTTCCGCTTGCAGAAAAAATCAAACATGAAAGTGAAATTATGACCGGTGCAGTTGGACTTATTACAACACCGGAACAGGCGGAACAGATAATAGCAACGGGCCAGGCCGATATCGTTTTATTTGCGCGGGAGCTGCTCAGGAATCCGTACTGGCCTCTTGCTGCCGCACGCCAACTAAAAGTGGATATCGAATGGCCGAAACAATATTTACGGGCAAAATGAATTTTATTTTAATTCGCATTCGTATAGAGCGGGCATAACATCAAATCTATAATCTTTATCTCTTCCTTAGTTGTCCATACAACTCATTTACGCGTTCATCAATGACGGTTGAGATCTTCGTAATAGTTGTAGAAATCTAGTGCTTCAAAAAAACGCTGAACGCGAAAAGCAAACGGTTTCCGCGCTCAGCGAATCCGTTTATTGAATACAATGATTCTGTCCGATGGATTACTCAGTAAATTCAACTATATCTGCGCGGACAATGATCTTCGGCTGTGTATAGACGATCAAATTGAGAGCATCAGAATCGTAACGCACATTAATAAGCGCAAGCCTCTTTCCTTCAACAGGTCCATTTGCAGTCTCGTAATTCTTCCATAAGTTTTCGAGAGCTTCTTTATACAACATACCCGATCCATTGATACGAATGAGTGCAAAAGTNNAAAAGTGTTGCTTGTTATCCCCATGGAAAAAGTCCCGCCTATAAGATATCCAGCTTGGGCTTCTCCGGAAATATTCCGGGCAACTATTTTAAAGTTATTCTTTTGGAGTTGAACATCCGTCACGTTGCTTGCCACAAACGCACCTCCGGCTGAACAACCGGAAATAAGCAGGCTTGCAACCATGCACGTGAACACAAGAATAAAATATTTTATTTTCATGAATAGAGTCTCCTATGAAGAAATGTTTTTAGATATATAAAAGACGATGCAAGATGAACTTTACCGTTTGTATTCCGCATCGTTATTATTGTATTTAAAGATAAGTTTTATGTGAATGCAATTCACTCTTTGATACGAGAGCCAGAAAATGAAGTTGCGCCTTATGAAAGAAAAATACTCTTGGCAGTGACAAGAGTTAGGTGCATGTACAACATACACCATGAATTTAGAAGGAAGCGATCTTTTACCTCTTCAGCTTAAGTGTCTTTTAAAGATTCCCGATCACCGTTACCCGCGCTTATGGTATTACTACAGTAAAATATTCCGCTTCGTGATTGGTTGAAATTCCATATAGTGATAGTGATGCCGGGACAAAGAATGATTCTCCTGCGGTATAATGAGCGGATTGGCCGCTCCCGTTAGAATTCCATTTTATATCCAATGATCCATTCATTATTAAATAAACACTCGGTCGATCGCCAGACACACATTTTTCGCTAAACCCCTCCGGCTTCTGAAACCGGGAGACTTCAAATTCCTTCGCGGTTGTCCGATAGGTCGTCTTGCTGGTGTCCGCTCCGGCTTGCATGACCGGGCATTCTGCAAAATCATATCGGATGATATCGAGAAGCGTTCCTACATCCTTGAATTTGTTCGTTAGCCCGGCCCGAACGACGTTATCGGAATTTGCCATGCATTCACAGATATTTCCTTTTATGTATGCATGCGGAATACCGGCATCCGTAAAGATCGCCTGACCCTGTTTCAAACGAACAAGATTAAAAAAGAAAAACGAAAACAATCCGATATCGTCGCCGAATAGCCGATGCTGCTCTAAGAATTGTTTTTCTTCTGGCGAACGGGATGTTTTGTCCGCCAGCCGCTTTTGAATTTTTGAAATGCAGCTAGTCAGACGTTCTTTATCTTCTGCATGCTGCATGAAGGCTTTATACGCTTTTTCTATTAGGCTTTCTTCCGTGGACGGATTATTGCTATTCAGAACTTCATCGATCAACTTCTGCCCAACAAGTTCACACACTTCCGGTAGCGACTCCAAATTATTTCTGATAGATCGAGCTGGCTTAAATCCAGCGAGAGCAATAAGAGAATCGAGAGCGATGGCGACTTCTGGTTTGTGGTTGTCATCCGGATAATTATTCGGATCTTTTGCATGCAGCTGTCGGGCCTGCGATTTGTTCGGATGAGTCTGAATGGAGAGTGCATTAGCAGCAGAGAGAATTTTTAGAAGAAATGGGAATGTATTCGAAAAGCTTTTACAGACGTACGCACCCAAACATTCCGCAGGATAATCTTCAATCACTTTATTCAACGGGATTCTTACTTGATCGATTTCAATTTCCGAAGACGCTTTCGGATGGGCACCGATCCAAAGTTCTGCATAAGGTACATTCGGTTCTGCCTTGATGCCAAGAAAATGAGGAATAAATGCAGCTTCGTTCCTTGTTCCCCATTCGTAATATTTTATTGCATTGTAAAGCTTATATGGTTTGGGAGAGAACTGTTTCAAAATAAATATCCCTTCTGTCATGTATCATGCATTTTTATAGGCGTTCCTATGCGCTTCTGACCGTAGAGAAATGTACAAAGAAATGATCAAGGGGGAAAGGAATTATGAAATATGATCAACAACTGTGACAAGTTTATATTTTAAAAAGACAATTACTCTCTCGCTTCTAGTCTTGCAGTATGCCACAGCAACGATATTTCCCTTTTTTCTTTTCTTCTCTTTTTTCTTCACTATACCGCGAAATCGATTAACAGAAAGTCTTACTCATTATATTTTATTCAAAAAGCCCAATAAATACCCTCTTGCAGGTAAATTGAGAATTCATTATCATTTTCACGTGATTCAATATCGGTCTTACTATTAGAATCATAGAATTACGAAAGCATTACACTTAACAAGGGGGTGTGTGTATGCTCGTCTTCCTGATTACCGACAATTTGAAGTCATTAAAGTTCAAAACATATTCAAGAGCAGCACTGTGTTTTTCTAAGGGAGAAAAATGAAAACTATTTTCGTCATTCAGATTTCCATGGTATTAGCTTTTCCGCTCTATGCTCAGTATTCTTCTTCATTGGGAAAGATTGATTCCGTTACAATAGGAGAGTGTGACGATGCAAATCCCGTACTTATCCATGGAACATTCGGTTATGGATATTCCCAGCCCTATCAATGGCTTATATTTGGACGAAAAACTGAGAGCAGTTCTGAAATCGTTGGAAAAAAGTTTTTATTTGGTAGTGCTTTGTGGGATTCATCGGTAGTTGTAATCTCGTCGTCTCCTATTCCTCTGTCTCAAAGGAATCCCGATATCTCGGGAATTTCATACCCTCGGAATAATTTCTCCAAACTTGTTGCGTGGGAGCGAAGGGAAAACGGTGTATGGAATATTTGCTACAGCCGTTTTATGACCAACGATTCCGCATGGGAGCCTTCTCAACCACTTACTCAGGATGCGGTTGATAACACGAATGCACAAATCCGTCCGCTGTCAGACTCTTCATTCATAGTCGTTTGGAAAAGAAAATCTACTCTTCTTTACTCACTTGTCAATCCGGTGACGGTATCGGTTCCTGAGACTATCGCAGTTAGCACTTCTGATTCTTGTGAATTCGATATTACTTCGAATTATAGCAATGGCAGTTTAGTTTGGACATCGCACGATACCACCGGTAAAAATATTATGGTCTTTCGGTCATTCGAAACCTATCCGACATTTACATTAACCGTACCTGAAACATTGTTCTATAGGCAAAATGCTTTCAATCCTCGGTTTGCTTCAAGATATTACGGAAATAAATCTGTTTTTTTTGAGACTCTTTTGAATGGTAATCGCGAGGTGATGATGTGGCAGGGATATTCTAATCAAGATTATACTGTTGAAAATATTTCGAACGATTCGCTTGCTGACTATCGTAACCCCCGGGCGTTTACCAGTCCGGTTGTTACTAAAAGAGGATCAATAAAAAAGAAATCATATTATCCATATTTTGATATTCTAACAATGGAAAAGTATACCAGTACCGATTCGATGCTCATTTTTTCTGGAGGATATTATTTGTCGGATACTGTAAAAAGTGCGGGTTACAATCGTAATGCCTGCATAGGATCTGACATGTTTAACGTCAACGGAAAATTATTTGTTCTTACAGTGTGGGAAAGCAATCGGTCGGGGCATCCTCATATCTATTCGCGTTTAGTCGAACTCTATATGTACGGAGTTGAACCACAAAAAATACTTCTGAATTCATTTACATTGGAACAGAATTATCCCAATCCGTTTAATCCAAGCACGACCATCTCGTTTGTGATACCTTCAAAGGTGTATGTAACATTGAAAGTGTTTGATATTTTGGGAAGAGAAATAGCAATACTTGCTTCTGAAGAGTTATCGGCCGGTAACTACTCGCGAAAATGGAATGCTGCAAATATCTCAAGCGGTATTTATTTCTACAGAATTGAAGCGGGCTCATTTACCGATACGAAGAAATTACTGTTGCTTAAGTGATCCCGCTGGCTTTAAGCGGGACTTGTTTTGCTCAGATAGGACAATTACTACTGACAAACGACACCACAGCTCTCCCACAATAAAGATTTCGGGTAAGTACTTTTTGTTGATGAAGCGGATGAAAAATTCCTTCACCCCCGGTGCCGACAATAATGCAAACCGGCACCGGGGATTAGTGGAACCAAAATTTCATCTATGCTGGGAAAAGTCCATCAACTGAGAGATACCTTTCACCTGTATCGTAGTTGAAAGTCAGGATTCTACCTCCCGGTTTTAATTCTGGGAGCTTCTTTGCGACCGCTGCCAACGAGGCGCCTGTAGAAATGCCAACGAGAATTCCTTCTTCGCGTGCAGCGCGCTGCGTATAATCGTACGCTTCCTCTTTTGTAATTTGGATAGCGCCATCGATAGATTGAACATGAAGATTCTTCGGAATAAAACCCGCGCCAATTCCTTGTATCGGATGAGGCGAGGGTTTGCCACCGCTAATGACCGGCGATGCCGCTGGCTCGACTGCATACACTTTTAATCCTTTGTATACCTTTTTCAATTCTTCCGCTACTGCGGTAATATGTCCGCCTGTGCCTACACCTGTGATGATGATATCGATGCCTTGCGGAAAATCTGCCAGAATTTCCTTCGCTGTTGTTCTGCGGTGAACTTCTATGTTAGCTTCGTTTTCAAACTGCTGAGGTACCCAAGCAGTTGGAAGTGATGCGGCAAGCTCCTTAGCACGTTCAATAGCACCAGGCATTCCTTTTTCGCGCGGTGTAAGATCGAACTGTGCGCCGTATGCTGCCATCAAACGACGCCGCTCAACTGAAAATGATTCCGGCATCACAAGAATAAGTTTATATTTCTTAACGGCAGCGACCAACGCCAATCCGATTCCCGTGTTGCCAGAAGTTGGCTCAACAATCACAGTATCCGGTTTCAGCAGTCCGCGCCGTTCGGCGTCTTCGACCATTGAAAGTGCAATACGGTCTTTGATGCTTCCACCCGGATTGCTTCGTTCAAGTTTTATCCAAACTTCTTTTTCACCAAACAAACGATTGATGCGAACGTGCGGGGTTCTGCCGATGGTTTCAAGAATATTTAAGGCTTTCATAATGTTTCCTTTTAATAATAATTATCAGTGTTTCATACTTGCTTAATTTAACAAAAATTATGCTTTTAAAGTTTCTGCAAGCGCCTGATCGAAATCGGCAATGATGTCGTCGATATGTTCAAGTCCTACAGATACACGAATTAATTCTGGTAAAACTCCACTCGATTTTTGCTCTGCCTCGTTCAATTGCTGATGCGTCGTCGAAGCTGGATGAATAATGAGTGTCTTCGCATCGCCGACATTGGCAAGAAGACTTGCAAGTTTCACGTTATCGATCAGTTTTCTGCCGGCTGCAACTCCGCCTTTGATCCCGAAAGCAAGCACACCCCCGAATTGCCCTTTGCGCAAATATTTCTTCGCATTGGCGTGGTAAGGATGACTTTCCAATCCGGGATACCAGATCCAGTCGACTTGTTTATGACTTTCTAAATATTTAGCAAGTGCTAAAGCGTTTGCATTATGCCGTTCGCCGCGAAGCGAAAGTGTCTCAAGTCCCTGCAGAAGTAGAAATGCATTGAATGGACTTAATGCCGGACCCAAATCGCGTAGCTGTTCCACTCGCGCCCTTATAATAAATGCAATATTACCGAACTGACCTTTTGAACCAAACACATCCCAGAAATTCAAGTTATGATAACCGGGACTCGGTTCGGTGAAAATCGGAAAGTTGCCGTTCCCCCAATCGAACTTACCCGAATCGACGATTACACCGCCGATTGATGTTCCGTGTCCACCGATCCATTTTGTTGCCGAATGTACAACAATATCGGCGCCATGAGAAATCGGATTAATGAGATAACCGCCCTGTCCGAATGTATTATCCACTACGAGAGGAATTCCATGCGAGTGCGCAAGTTTGGCAAGCGCTTCAAAGTCGGGAACGTTCAGGCGCGGATTACCAATTGCCTCCACATAGAGAGCTTTTGTTTTTTTATCGATGAGTTTTCCAAGCGCAACTGAACTGTCACCGTCGGCAAATTTTACATTGATTCCGAGACGAGGGAATGTAACTTTGAACTGATTATATGTTCCTCCATACAAATTACTTGATGACACGATGTTTTCGCCTGCTTGTGTAATAGTGGAGATCGCAATAAATTGTGCTGCTTGTCCGGATGAAACTCCAAGTGCGGCGACGCCGCCTTCGAGCGCTGCGAGACGTTCTTCAAAAACAGCGACGGTTGGATTCATGATACGGCTGTAAATATTTCCAAACTCCTGCAAACCAAACAAACGTCCGGCATGATCTGCATCATTGAAGACGTATGATGTTGTCTGATAGATTGGAACTGCACGTGAATTTGTGGTTTTATCAACCACTTGGCCGGCATGAAGTTGAAGAGTTTCGAATTTATACTTTGGTGCGCTCATTGTATAACCTTTCTGTTTATTGTGTATGATTATTGTTTTATAGTGTTAATTAATTTCACCTCAGATTGAGAGAAGAGAGGGCTATAAACGAAAAAACCCCTTCCGGGAATTTCCAGAAGAGGTAAATTAAAAAAAATCGCCTCATCTCAGTCTTCCCTCAACCGCAACGTGCGATTGAGGATCAGGTGTCATCAGGTTTGAACCCTCGACCTTATCTCTGAAATGATGCGTTTTATATTACAGTGAACAGGCCGATGAATTACCGTTATCCAACGTCGTTGCGTGGAGTTGCAATAAGCAACTACAACAACAGCAACAACACCCGAGTGTTGTTCTTTTGAACGTCTGGGCTAATGATGCTTTGATAAAAATAATCGAAGAAGTTGAATTTGAGTTTTTCATCGGTTTTTCTTTTAGCTTTATTGCTCCGTCTTAACTTTAGTATAATACATGGCTTTGATATTGTCAATATGGAAATAAAAAAAAACTGCAAACTGCATTAAGGGGAGAAACGGTGAAGAGAATTAAATCATCGATATTTATAGAGAGAAAGATATATGATATGTTTTAAGGCAGGGGTTTATTCTTAAGTGTACGTTTCGTATTATGCAATTGGAAAGCGCAATAATCAAAGAACGGGTATGAAAATTTATACTAAGACTGGTGATACGGGCGATACCTCGCTTTTTGGCGGAGAACGTGTGCCGAAAAGTTCGCTGCGCATCGATGCGTACGGTACAGTGGATGAATTGAATGCACAACTTGGAGTGGTGCGCACTCTCAAGCCAAATGCAGAGGTGGACAGCCTTCTCGATCAAATTCAGAATCAACTTTTTTTGCTTGGTTCCGACCTAGCCGCACCTTTCGACGTTGTACGAACGAACATGAAACGCATTCAACAATCTGAAATTCAAATTCTTGAGGAAACAATTGATAGAATGGATGCACAGTTGGAACCGTTGAAGTCATTTATTCTGCCTGGCGGTTCGCTTGTGAGTGCGCAATTGCATATAGCGAGGACAATCTGCCGCCGTGCTGAACGATTAGTAGATGCGCTTGGAAGAAAAGAAAAGATTGGAAAATTTCCACTGATGTATCTCAATCGGCTTGCCGATCTCTTGTTTGTGGCGGCGCGATATGTGAATAAACTTACAGGGACGGAAGAGACGAAATGGAACGGAACAACAAAGAGCGATTAAAATGTAATCGATTGTTTCTAATTCATAATCGTTAATTGATTAGGTATTGCTTTTCTATTTGACTTACACTACATTTTCCTAGGTTCTTTCCTGTTATTAGCAATCAATTACAATGTTTCGATCGCGTAGTATCGAATAATCAAAAAGGGTTATTGCTATGTCAACCGCGCTTTCAATTCTCCTACTTGAGGACGATCCGTCATCAATCCGGCTGTTCGACCGTAAAATACAATCTGCTCCTGTAGAGATGACTGCCAAAGATGTCCGCAACAAAGAAGCATTCCTCCGTGAACTTGAATCACCGCGATTTGATTGCATTGTCCTTGATTATACGCTTCCTGATATCAATGGAATCGAAGCTCTTCGACTTGTGAAGGAGCATGCACCCGGGACGCCCACAATTATTTATACCGGATCGGTAGGGGAAGAAAAAGCGGTTGAATGTATGAAAGAAGGGGCATCTGAATTTCTTTTAAAGACAAACAGCATTCGATTGGTCCCTGCAATCCTTTCCGTTGTGAGGCAGAAACGTGATCGCGTGGCGCGTGAACGTGCAGAAGAAGAAAAGAGACAAAGCGATGCACGGTTCAGTGCACTAGCAGAGATGAGTGTGGCCGTCATTGTAATTTATCAGGGTGAACGATTCACTTATGTCAATTCTGCTTTAAAACAGATTACCGGTTACACAGAAGATGAATTGCTGCACATGAAATTTTGGGAATTAGTGCATCCGGATTCTCGCGAGATGGTTCATCAGCGTGGTTTAGCACGACAGCGTAATGAAGAAGTACCAACGCGGTACGAATTTAAGATCATCACAAAAGATGGAAAAGAGCGATGGGTGGATTTTGCTGCAAGTGCGATTCAGTATGAAGGTATTCCAGCGGCTCTTGGTATCGCATTCGATGTAACGGATCGAAAACGCATAGAGGAACAATTGCAAGCATCAGAACTTCGGTATCGCATGCTCTTCAAAACCAATCCGCATCCGATGTGGCTTTATGACGTCGATACTCTGCAATTCTTAGAAGTGAATGATGCCGCGATCCATTTCTATGGTTACAGCCGAGAAGAATTTCTTTCAATGTCGATCAAAGATATTCGTCCGGAGGAAGATGTTAAGGATTTGATGAGACATCTACAGCAAGCTGCGGAAAACGATGGATTTGATGAAGCTGGAGTTTGGCGTCATCGGAAGAAAAACGGTAAACTTGTAGATGTTGAAATCATTTCTCATACACTGGAATTTAGCGGTCATAAGGCAAAAATGATTTTGGTAACTGAAATTAAAAAACCAAAACGCGCCAAGAAAAAGAAAAAATAGTTTTCCAATTCGACATTCGAACCGCAAGAAATATCTAATCTATCTCCAGCATAACATTCCTGGTAATGGGCTATTTTGGGTTTCATCTTGATTGATTCTCATATTGATTTAGGAACATTCCATAATTCATTGACATTTGTTTTCAGTTTTAATAAGTTTCATATTGTTGCGCTAAATAATTCACTAATCCATTCACAAATTTAGTGAGATTATCGTGGCTACTCCCCAAGAGGTATATGATTTCATTGTGAAATATATTAATAGTGTAGATACGAGCTATTCAAAGTGGTACGTTGGAATAGCATCTGATCCTGAAAAAAAATTATTTACAGAACATAATGTTTCAAAAGAATCAGGACACTGGATATTCAAAGATGCTGAATCAGAAGACCTTGCTCGCTATGTCGAAAAACACATAAAAAACAATTACGGCACAAAGGGCGGCAAGAGCGGCGGCGATGAGACTTCAACCAGTGTTTATGCGTTCCTTACTACCCTTTCTACCAAAGAATAAACCATTAGTAGAATATACTCCAACTATATTACCATTGTAATCAACTTGTTCAACGCGTTTTCTAAACCTAATACGCATACTGCTTTCAGTGAAGATTCAGTCTCTCAGAGTTTCACCGGCAATGGAGGCAAAACTAATACACGATATTTGGACAGGGGAAGAACTATTGGGTGTACAACAAAATAAAAAAGTTGCTTAAACTTTAAGGAGTAATATGCCCACTATAAATATTTGGCGCAATCGGAATATAAATAGAGATTACAATGAAATTAATATTGCCTTCTTTAAAAGTCTTTGTCCGATTTGCGGAGATAAGCCACGTGAACTTTTTCTTGAGATTGAAAGCGAAAGATCGCTTGTCATAAATGTTAAAAAAGTATGTTATTATAAATGCCATCAACAATCACCTTTCCGATGATTTACAGCTTAAAGCTTGATTCTATATAAATTTTTTAAATTAAAATGTACCACTATCACATTTCTAGATTTCTTGACAAATGCTCAAGTTTCCAGTATATTGACCACCGCATTAGGTAGTTTTTTCATTATAGAATTGCGGTAATATCTTATGCTCACGGAATTTGGCAAAGTTTTTATTTTCCTTCTTATCGGTGCAATTTTTGTCGCCCTCGGCTTGATCGGTGCATGGATATTTCGTCCGCATCGTCCATATCCAGAAAAAAATGCGACGTATGAATGTGGTGAGGAACCGGTTGGCAGTGCGTGGATTCGCCTCAATGTCCGCTTCTATGTTACTGCACTTGTTTTTCTGATTTTCGATGTGGAAGTAGCGTTTCTCTTTCCATGGGCACTCATCTATCGGCAGTTTGGCCTTTTTGGTTTCTTAGAGATGGCAATTTTCCTTTTCATTCTGTTTGTCGGCTATGCATATGCGTGGGTTAAGGGAGACTTGAGTTGGGATAAACCAAAACCGCAAATTCCTGCTATAAACCGCACAATTGTAATTGCAGGGAGAATGAAAAGCGCTTCTGAGATTTTAGACGATAATGATATTAACGAAGGCGTGGAGTAAGGCCAGTGGGACTTCTTGATCAACGATTTGAAAACGGCAATGTCTTCATCACTTCACTTGATGATCTTCTGAATTGGGCGCGTTTATCATCGCTCTGGCAGATGCAATTTGGTCTTGCTTGCTGTGCAATTGAAATGATGGCGGCGTCGGCTTCCAATTTCGATATCATGCGTTTCGGTGTCATACCGCGTGCAACACCGCGTCAAGTGGATGTGATGTTTGTTGCAGGAACAGTAACGATAAAAATGGCATCTCGTATAAAGCGTTTATACGATCAAATGTCTGAACCGCGATATATTATATCGATGGGAAGTTGTTCCAATTGCGGCGGACCATATTGGGAACATGGCTATCACGTATTGAAAGGTGTTGATCGGGTCATTCCGGTTGATGTGTATATACCCGGGTGTCCGCCGCGTCCGGAAGCATTATTAGAAGGCATTATGAAATTGCAGGAAAAGGTGCGTAAGGAAAGTATGGTAAAGAAACGGTCGTAAGAAAGATGACAGCTCAAGAAATATTTGATATTTTAAAAATTAGATTTGGCGATGCACTCATTGAGGAGAAGCTTAGTGCCGCGGGAGGATCCGCCTCTGTGGGGTATGCGATGCAGGTGTGGATTAATATCGCACCAGACAAGGCTAAAGAAATCTCCTTTTTCCTTCGCGATGATAGCGCGATGCAATTTGATTATCTTTCCTGTTTGAGTGGAGTGGATTACAATAACGGAACACTCGGAATTGTCTATCATCTGAGCTCAATGGTTCATAAACACAAGATTGTTTTAAAAACTTTCTGTACGAAAGAAAATCCGCACGTTCAATCTGTCAGCGATGTATGGGGAACTGCCAATTGGCATGAGCGCGAAGTGTTCGACCTCTTTGGCATCGTCATTGATGGACATCCTGATTTACGCCGCATTTTACTGCCGGATGATTGGGAGGGTAATCCACTTCGTAAGGATTATAAAGTTCAGGAATTTTATCACGGTATGAAAGTTCCGTACTAACACTGAATGATTGACTTAACTATGCTACAACCGCCGACTCTTCCTACAGATTATACCGTAAAACTCGGTCACACCAAGACTTCGACTGGTAAAACAATTCGTACGGAAGAAATGATTGTTAACATGGGTCCGCAGCATCCATCCACGCATGGTGTATTGCGGCTCGAAATTGTTATCGACGGTGAAATTATTGTTGATTGCATTCCGCACATCGGATATTTGCACCGGTGTTTCGAGAAACATTGTGAGCAAATGACAAATTATCAGCAGATCATTCCCTATGCAGACCGAATGGATTATTGTTCAGCGATGACCAACGAATGGGCGTTTGTGCTTGCCGTAGAACGATTGCTGAAGATTGAAGTGCCGGAGCGTGTAGAATATATTCGTGTGATTATGGCGGAACTGCAGAGAATCGCAAGCCACTTGATTGCTGTCGGTACATACGGCATTGACTCCGGTGCGTTCACGCCTTTTCTCTATACTTTTATCGACCGTGAAAAAATTCTCGACCTCTTCGAAATGACGTGCGGTGCACGCCTGCTCTATAATTATATTTGGATTGGCGGCCTCTCGCATGATCTGCCACCGAATTTTATTGGACAAGCGAAAGATTTTATTACGTATTTCCATCCACGCATTACGATGTTGAACGACTTGCTCACCTACAATGAAATCTTTGTTAAACGAACGGCGAATGTAGGCGTTTTGCCGAAAGATGTTGCCATTAATTTTGCAGTCAGTGGACCACAGCTTCGCGGTTCCGGTGTGAATTGGGATTTGCGCCGCGATGATCCATATTCTATTTATCATAAATTAGAATGGCAGCCGCAGATTGGCAAAGGTGAAGTGGGAACGGTCGGCGATTGCTGGGATAGACATATCGTTCGTATGCGTGAGATGGAGCAAAGTCTTAATATCATAGAGCAGGCGCTTGCCGCATTGCCGGAAGGGAATGTGAAGGCGGCGATACCGAAACGCATTCGTCCGGAAAAAGATGCGGAAATCTATGTTCGCACAGAAGCATCGCGCGGTGAATTAGGATATTATATTATCAGCGATGGCACTACAAGCCCGTTTCGTGTAAAAGCGCGCGGGCCGGCATTTGTGAACCTAAGTGTTCTGCCGGAAATTGTCCGCGGCGGCTTAATCGCTGATTTAGTACTTACTGCAGGCAGTATTGATATTGTACTTGGTGAAGTTGATCGATAGAATTTAAGAGGTTTAAATCTCAATATCTGAAATAGAAGTTTAATCGATTATGGAATTCATTCAAACATTACTAGCGAATCAGGTACTCGTCTCAATTCTTCTGAGCGCGCTTCCCCTTGTCTTCATCGTTCTCATGGTGTTGGTGGTACTCTACACAGAAATGAAAGTGGCAGC
Organism: Ignavibacteriota bacterium; assembly: GCA_003142475.1. Lineage (GTDB taxonomy): Bacteria > Bacteroidota > Ignavibacteria > UBA10030 > UBA10030 > Fen-1298. Next base: position 26,036 of record PLMK01000033.1, on the reverse strand, counting down.
GCATATACAGGATCGTGTTGCATATATGCGTACCGGTTGGCATGGCGTGCTTCAGCCCATCGCTGATATGCTTAAGCTTCTGCAAAAAGAAGATATTATTCCAACGAAATCGGACAAACTGTTATTTCGTACAGCGCCGTTTATCGCATTTACAGGAACATATGTTGCATACGCTGTGCTTCCATTCAGCAGTATTTATATAGGTTCCAATATCAATCTTGGTGCATTCTTTTTAGTGGCGGCCGGCTCTTTTGTCGTCATCGGAATTCTCATGGCTGGATGGGCATCGAATAATAAATGGTCGCTTATCGGCGGAATCCGTTCAGCATCACAAATGATCAGTTACGAAATTCCAACAGCTCTTGCTGTCATCATTGTTGTGATGATTACCGGATCGCTTAACCTGCAAGATGTTACGAAGTTTCAAGACGGCGGTATGGGCAACTGGATAGTCTTTGGCGGTCCGCTGCCATGGATGCAGAAATTGATGCTGATGCCCTTCACGCTTGTCACATTTTTTATTCTTTTCGTTGCTTCCATCGCCGAAGTTAACCGCACGCCATTTGATTTTCCTGAAGCTGAATCGGAGTTGGTGCAGGGATTCAATACAGAATACAGCGGTATGCGGTTTGCTATGTTTTATCTATCAGAGTATGCAAATTTGTTTACCGTATCGGCGGTTGTCGTGTCGCTCTTTCTCGGGGGATGGTCCAGTCCGTTTGGTACATTTATGTCGGGACCATTGTGGGGCATTTTCTGGTTTGTTGTAAAAGCGTATATGTTTATGTTGATACAAATTTGGATTCGGTGGACGCTTCCTCGGTTACGTGTCGATCAGCTGATGTTTGTCTCATGGAAAGTTTTAACGCCATGGCTCTTTGTCTGCATTCTTGGCGTCGGTTTAATTTTAGTGCTTTGATAGTATGTAACTGGTAGGTATTTTTAATAATAGGCGGAATATTCCCTCTCCTTGTAGGAGAGGGTTAGGGTGAGGTTAAATTACACAAACCCCACCTTAGTCCTCCCCTCATGGGGGAGGAGATTCAAAGGCCTAAATTATTTTGCCACTAAAAAAAATATATTGATGAGTTACGAAAGAATATATTAACATCTAGATATTAGAAATCGGATATCAGAAGTTTCCATGTCGGCGATAAAAACATATTTTTATAATATTTATCATTCTCTCTTGACGGTGATCGTAGGAATGAGGATTACGATCAAGCATATCTTCACTCGTTCGGCAACTATCCAATACCCGACAGTCAAAATGAAAATCCCCGAGCGGGGACGCAATCGTTTGTTTGTTAATATCGACGATTGTATTGGTTGTGATCAATGCGCAATTGCATGCCCAGTGGATTGTATCACAATTGAAACGATCAAATCGACTCCTGACATGGATTTAGGAATAACGTCAAAAAAAACGAAGAAACGGCTCTATATTCCGTGTTTCGATATCGACATTGCGAAGTGCTGCTACTGCGGACTTTGCGTGTGGCCATGCCCGACAGAGTGCATTGTTATGACAGATGTGTACGAATTTGCGGAATATGACAGGCAAAATTTGATATACAGTTTCAGCAATATGACGACGGAAGAAATCACGGCAGCACAAGACCGATTAGAAAAGTATAACGAAGAACAGGCGGCAAAGAAAGCAGCTGCCACCGTTGCAGTAAAAGAATCGCCTGCGTCTTCAACTTCAGCGTCACCTGTAACGCCTCCACCAATAAAACCAGCACCTCCGACAGTGGAGCCGAATCAAGGTTAAGATAATATTTTAATTTGAATTGATAGGAATGTTTTTATTGCTTTTAACTTTATACTTTTAACTTGATACTTATGGAGCTTTACACAATAATATTTTATTTCTTCACAGTGATTACGCTGGGATCGACGTGCATTGTTGTATTTTCTAGAAACATTGTACGCGCAGCATTTGCGTTGTTGTTTGCATTTTTTGGTGTAGCGGGAATTTATATTTTTCTTCTTGCCGATTTTATTGCTGTTACACAGCTGCTTATATATGTCGGCGGAATTATGGTACTGATTCTGTTTAGCGTAATGCTGACGAGTCATCAAATTAATGTAGATGCAAAAACGGGCGTGATTCAAACATTGCCGGCAATACTCATTTCTGCTTGTATCGGTGGAGGATTGGTTTGGGTCTTTTGGATAACAGACTGGAAAGTGAATTCGCAATTGCCAATAGTAGAAACGACCGCACCGAAAATCGGCGAAATGCTCTTGACAAAATACTTGTTACCGTTTGAAGTTGCATCTGTGATATTACTCGTTGCACTGATCGGCGCGGCAATGATTGCACGAAGAGAGAAGAAAGTGTAAATAAATATGCAAGATTTAATAAATTTTCTACAGCACCCAGGACTGACACATTTTCTTATTCTCAGTGGACTATTATTCTCATTTGGTATATTTGCTATTTTAACTCGTCGCAATGCCATTATGGTTTTAATGGGTGTCGAACTTGTACTAAATGCCGCCAACATAAATTTCGTCGCATTCTCGCGTTATGTTACCACATCACTTGATGGGCATGTTGTGGCGATTTTTGTAATCATTCTTGCCGCGGCAGAAGCAGCAATTGCACTGGCAATCATTTTGAATATTTATCAGAATTTCAATACTGTGAATGTAGATGAGATAAATAAATTGAAAGATTAGCAGTGCCGATCGACAATCGGCAATCGTAAATTGAAAATCAGAATATGTCACAAGAAACTTTACTTACTCTCGCATTGATCGTTTGGCTGGTCCCGTTAGTGGACTTTGCTGTGTTGATCTTTTTCCACAAACGTTTGCCGCGTTCCGGTGATTGGTTGGGCACATCAATTCTGTTTGCCGCACTTGCACTTTCATTGGTGATTCTTTTCACGAAACTAAATTATTTTCACGACCAAACACTGCAGACAATATTTACGTGGGTGAATTTTGGAAACGTGCCGGGTATAGGCGAGATGCAAATCGATTTGGGCTTCATGATCGACAATGTTGCAGCGATTATGCTCGTCGTGGTATGTATTGTCAGTTCACTTGTGCATTTGTTCTCTATCGGTTATATGAAGGATGATATACGCTACGGCCGCTATTTTGCATATCTTGGCTTGTTCTCTTTTTCAATGTTCGGCATTGTTCTCACGAATAATTTATTGCTTATGTATGTGTCATGGGAATTAGTGGGACTGAGTTCATATTTACTCATCGGTCACTGGTTTGAAAAGAAGTCAGCTTCCGATGCCGCGAAGAAAGCGTTCATCGTCACTCGCATTGGCGATGTCGGAATGTTCATCGGCATTTTAATTCTCTTCAACACATTTCACACTTTCACTTTTGATGCAATATTCGAAGCGATGAAGGCGGGGCATATTCCGTTCGGAAGTGAAACGTGGTTGACTGCTTCTGGTCTGCTTATTTTCTGCGGTGCTGTTGGCAAGTCAGCGCAATTTCCGCTACATGTATGGCTGCCGGATGCGATGGAGGGCCCAACACCGGTCAGCGCACTGATTCACGCCGCAACAATGGTTGCGGCTGGTGTTTACTTGGTGACGCGCACATTTGCGATGATGACAGCTGAAGCATTGATGGTGATTGCTTACATCGGCGCGATCACGGCTTTCATTTCTGCGACAATTGCGATTGCACAGAACGATATTAAAAAAGTGCTTGCGTACTCTACAGTAAGTCAACTTGGCTATATGATAATGGGACTCGGCGTTGGTGCATACACAGCCGGATTTTTCCATCTTACTACACATGCGATGTTTAAAGCCGGACTTTTTCTCGGTTCCGGTTCTGTCATTTATGCAATGCACAATGCTTTGCACCGCGCGAACGACCACAACACCGATGCACAAGATATCCGCAATATGGGCGGGCTTCGCACAAAGATGCCCATTACGTTCTGGACGTTTTTAATGTACACGTTGGCGATTTCCGGCATACCACTCACGTCTGGATTTTTAAGTAAAGATGAAATTCTTGCGGGCACATTAGCATTCGGAAGTCTTCATGGCGGCTGGCACTGGGTCATTCCGATTACCGGATTTTTTGTGGCAGGTCTGACTGCGTTCTACATGTTTCGCCTTGTTATTCTGACGTTTCTTGGAGAACACAAAGATCCGCACCGCATCGAGGCAGTTCATGAGTCACCTTGGGTTATGACGGTTCCGCTTGTCGTGCTTGCAGTGCTGTCGTTCTTTGCATTTTATAGTTTCAATCCGATTGGTGCAGCGTCTGGATGGTTTTATCAAGCAGTTGCTCGTCCCGATTCAGTGGTACCGATTGCTGTAGCAGCGGTGAATACCGAGATATTCACTGAGACGCTTCATCATTCCCATGGGCTTGCAATGCTTCTCTCGCTTAGTGTGGCAGGCATTGGAATTCTCGTTGCCTTCACAACATATTACTGGAAGAAAATTAATGCCGATACAGTGGCTTCTGCACCAGTGTTTAAATATCTCTATAAGTTCTTCCTCAACAAGTGGTATTTTGATGAGTTCTATCAGGCAACATTTGTAAATGGAATCGACGCTCTCGCAGCGGCATATCGCTGGTTTGACAATGTCGTTATCGATGGCATTGTGAATGGCGTTGCAAAGTGGACAGTTGGAATCACACATGGCGTCAAACATACGTGGAAAGAAGGAATAGCTGGCTCAATTTTCTATCTTATTGTTTTCGCTTTGCTGTCGCTCTTCATGGGATGGCAAGTAACTGTAGGTTTATTGGCGGGGAGTGGAAGTACTGTTGCAATGATTGAGTGCGGCTTGCTAGGTTTGTGTGTTGCGGCGCTATCATTCTTTTTATTCTATGTTGGCGTCGGCGGTTTCGATAATAAAATTATAGATGGGATAGTGAATCTTGTCGTATCTCTTGCAGGTCTTTTGGGTTTGCTAGCACGCAAACTTCAAACAGGAAAAGTGCAGACCTATCTTGCCTTTGCTCTCTTTGGAGTCATGGTATTTTTCTTGTGGTTCAGATGACGCGAGTATTGAAAAAGTTTTCTTAAGGAGTTGAGACTAATGACATTTCAATTATTTGGTATCGGAATATTAAGTTGGATTACATTCTTGCCTGTCATCGGCATGATTATTGTCCTGCTGATTCCCAAGGAAGCACGCAGCGCAATGAAGTGGACTGCGGTCGGTATCACATTCCTGCAAGTCGTGCTTGCCGTGGTGATCTATGCAAACTTCAATTACAATCTTGGCGGCATCAATTCGCAAGAGGGGATGCAATTCGTCGAGAAAGCAAAATGGATTGATATCAAAAGCGTGTCGTGGTTCGGGCGTGTGCTGATCGAATACTTTCTTGGCGTCGATGGTATAAGTGTACCGATGGTTATTCTCACAGCGCTTATAAGTTTCATTGCAGTAATCGCATCATGGAAGATTGACAAAGCGCTCAAAGGATATATGGCGCTGTTGCTGCTCCTCGATACCGGAATGATGGGCGTGTTTGTTGCACTTGATTTTTTCCTCTTCTATGTATTCTGGGAACTCATGCTGCTCCCGATGTACTTCCTCATTGGTGTTTGGGGCGGACCGAGGCGTGAATATGCCGCTATTAAATTCTTCCTTTATACGCTTGCGGGCAGTGTGCTGATGCTCTTGGCGATGATCGCACTCTACTTCAGCGTGACAATTATTGATCCGGCGTCGGGCGAGAAGCTGCATACATTCAATTTACTGGCAATGATGAATCCTGCAAACTTTGAGCCGAACTCGCTGCTTGCCGGCTTCGGAACGCACATGCGTGCACTCGCTTATGTAGCACTCTTCATAGGTTTTGCAATTAAGGTACCAATCTTTCCATTTCATACGTGGTTGCCGGACGCGCATGTTGAAGCGCCGACGGCGATCAGTGTTATTCTTGCCGGTGTTCTTTTAAAAATGGGTGCATATGGACTCATTCGCATCAGTTTCCCGATATTCCCTGAGCTGGCACAAAAGTATGCATTCGCACTTGCGATTTTAGCCTTCATCAATATTGTCTATGGCGCATTATGTGCGATGGCGCAGACAGATTTTAAAAAACTTATTGCGTATTCCAGTGTGAGCCATATGGGAATTGTTCTGCTTGGAATGTCGGCACTGAATACACAAGGTATGATGGGCGCAGTATTCCAGATGTTTAATCATGGTACCATCACGGCAATGCTCTTCCTCATCGTCGGCGTAATTTACGACCGCGCGCACACGCGCGACCTCAATGCGTTTGGCGGTTTGGCGTTAACAATGCCGAAGTACACTGGGATTATGACAGTTGCGTTTTTTGCAGCACTTGGTTTGCCCGGTTTAAGCGGATTTGTCTCGGAAGCGTTCTCGTTCCTTGGTGCATTTCAAGTGGACAAACTGCGCGTTATCACAATGGCATCAACGCTGGGTATTGTTCTTACCGCTGCGTATATGCTGTGGACATTGCAGCGGGTATTTCTCGGAAAGGCGAATGAAAAATGGAGTACGATGCCGGATGTGGATGGACGGGAAATATTCATGCTCGCCCCGCTGGCGATCATTATTCTTGTGCTCGGAATCTATCCGTCATTTATGTTGAATATAATGACGTCATCAGTCAATCATCTAGTTGATCTTGTAGCGAAAGGCGGCGCGGCTGTCGCATTGATTCCATAAATAGTGAATCGCAAAATTGGAATTTTTACTAAAGGCGGATTCACCTCTAGTGCAGATAATTAAAGAAAAAATAATATGTTCGTCCAACAGATAATACAAAATCTTATACACTTCCTGCCGGAGATGGTATTAACGGCTACGTTTTGCATCGCAATATTGGCGGGACTGATTTTCCGAAATAATTCCAAAGTTGTTGGATGGGTTGCATTCATTGGTGTGATGACAGCATTGTTATTTGTAATCAATCAGTCGGGAACTTCGGAAGAAATCTTCTCTGGTATGATAGCAGTTGATCCATTTGCAGTGTTCTTTAAATCTCTTACGGCAATCTGCGCGTTAATAATTATTCTGTTCTCGGCTTACTCGGTAGAAGTGCAGACAACCGTGAAGCGCATGGCGGAATATTACGCGTTGCTCATAACCATGACACTTGGAATGTTCTTGATGGCAGGTGCAACAAATTTGCTGATGATGGTCTTGGCAATGGAATTGACAAGTTACTCATCCTACATTCTTGCCGGATATACCAAGGAAGCATCGGATTCGAGCGAAGCTTCATTGAAGTACATCATTTATGGCGCGGTCTCATCGGGCGTTATGTTATACGGTGTCTCGATTCTCTTCGGCCTGTCCGGCGCAATGAATTATTCTGGTATCAATCGCGCGTTGACTTTGAGCGCTCCAAATTATTATGCGCTGCTTATTGCAACGATTTTTATTGTTGTCGGTTTCGGTTATAAGATCTCCGCTGTACCGTTTCATTTCTGGACTCCAGATGTGTACGAAGGCGCTCCGATTACGATCACAGCTTTTCTTTCCGTCGCATCAAAGGCGGCGGGTTTTGCAATGATGATGCGATTCTTCAAAGTCATCTTCATCGATACAACAATTCTTGCGCTTCCTTCCGGTGTATGGATATCGCTCTATCATTTCGAATGGAACAAGTTACTCGTCATTCTTTCAGTACTCACAATGACGCTTGGTAATCTCGTTGCTGTCTGGCAGGATAATCTTAAACGTCTGCTCGCTTATTCAAGCATTGCACATGCCGGATATATGCTGATGGGTGTAGTTCTTCTCAGTGATAAAGGTGTTGCTGCTGTCCTCATTTATTTCGTCATGTATTTATTTATGAATCTCGGTGCATTCTATGTGGTAATGCTCGTTGCGAACAAAACGGGAAGTGAAGACATTAGCGCTTTCAGAGGACTTGGTTATCGATCTCCGATTATTAGTGTGGCAATGGCTATCTTCCTTGTATCGCTTACCGGATTGCCACCGACTGCAGGTTTTATTGGGAAATTTTATCTTTTTTCCGCGGTTCTGGATGCAAGATGGATTTGGCTTGCAGTTGTTGGCGCTGTAAATAGTGTAATCTCGCTTTACTACTATGCACGAGTACTTCGTTATATGTTTCTCCGAGATGCAAAAGATAATTTGGAAAATCTTCATATTCTTCGGATAGAAGCATTGATTCTACTAGTACTTGCTATCCCGACGCTTATATTTGGGCTATATTTTGCACCAATCGTGGATTTAGCAAATGCATCGGTGCAGATGTTTGGTTTGCATTAAACCTGCACAAACATCTGAATAGCACTCTTTACCAGTGTTTTGTGATCGCGGTATTTGTTTGTCAGTTGAGAAATCCTTAGATTAAACAGAATTTATTATAAAAATACAACGGCGATTTATGAATTTTAAATATAAGTGAATCAATGGAACAACAGACACTAAATATTCTTCTTGTCGATGATGATGAATTTTTTGCCAACATTGTTGCTAATCAACTTCAAGATGAATATAAATACAAGGTAACAATTGCGTGCAATGGCCGTGAAGCAAGTGAATTAATTGCCACGGGAGGCAGTAATCATTTTGATATGGTTCTTACAGATTACTTCATGCCTGAAATGAACGGCATTGATTTGCTGAAATGGATCAATGAACATGACATGGAAACACCCGTGGTCATGTTAACAGCGGCTGGTTCAGATGTCGTTGCTGTTGAAGCGATGAAATTAGGCGCATATGATTATGTACGGAAAGAACAGCTTGACCTTCAGCACCTTAAAGTTGTGATTGATGCAACACATGAGCGGCATCAATTTCGTATTACGAAATTGATGGAAGAAGAACGAGCTCGGGAAATTGGATTAAATAATCTTGCTACGGAAAAAGTGCGCGATGTACTCAATGCACTTACACCAACAATAAACTCTGCTCTCGCGAACATAAACGGAGATATTGAAGGCCGCGGTGAAGAACTCTGCAAACAGCTGCCATCGCCACAGAATGAGCAAGTTTTTGAACTGCTAAGACAGATTCAACGTTCGGCCATATTACTGGAGACTTCAATTCGAGGATTATTAGGATTGTACAGAATGCTGTACGCTCATCATGCCGAAGCTCAAGAGCTTGACCGATTGAAGCGAGAGATAGAAGAGAAGACAATCTCCGTCTGATTTATTTTCTTTTACTTTTTACACGATCATATATTAACCGAACACCGTCCAGTACAAGCGTTGGTTCTACGTGCTGAATAATCCGCGTTTGTTCCGCAACGAATGTTGAAAATCCTCCTGTTGCTATCACCGTTGCCTTCTTCGACCGATGTTTATGTGTTTCTTTTTGAATTCGGTTCACCATTCCCGTCATCTCATCTATTGCGCCCCAGAGAATTCCAGCTTGCATACTGCTAATAGTATTCGTGCCGATAACAGTTGCAGGAAGATGCAGTTTTTCCACGGCTAATCGCGGCAGCTTTGCGGTCCGCTTATGTAAAGAAATTGCTGATGTTTCTATTCCCGGAGCAATAACACCACCGAGATAGTCACCGTTTGATGCAATGACATCGTATGTTGTAGCTGTTCCAAAATCAATAATGATAAGCGGTCCGCCATATTTAGAGTAACCAGCAATTGCATTGCAGATTCTGTCGGCGCCGAGGGACTTTGGGTTGTCGTAAAGAATATTGATTCCGAGATTCAATTCAGTGCTTACGATCATCGGTTCTTGACGGAAATACTTTTTTGCCATTGCAGCATAGACAATGGTGAGCTTCGGAACAACAGATGAAATGCCGATACCTTCGATCTTCTTTGTGTTTATACCAATTTCAATAAGTAATGAATGAACGTGTTCGAAAAGTTCATCAACTGTTCGTTGCAGCGTGCTTGTCAATCTGCAGCCAATGAGGAGCTTATCTTTCTTGTATATCCCAATCACAGTATGGGTGTTGCCAATATCAATTGCTATGAACATGTTAATTCTTCTTCCTTAGAGTATCATTTATTTGTTGCTTAGCAATAGTCACGTTGCCGGCATGAAACACATGCTGACCTGTCCTTGTCTCTACAATTAATCCTCCGTCATCAGCAAGAGCGATAGCAACACCGTCTATGATATTACCCGCTTGAGTAAGCATTATCCGTTTACCAAATATCGCCGCACGTGCTTTCCATTCCATCAGCACGGATTTGAAATCTCCTTTCCTCACATATGTGTAAAGCGATTCTAACGATGACATAATTTGGCAGAACACATTTCTTTTATCAAACTCTGTGCTGCATTCACTGCTGAGCGATGTTGCTTTGCCTTCAAGGTCACCCAAAAAGTTTTTTTGGTTCACATTTAACCCAATGCCGATAATAACATAATCGAGTTTATTTTGCTGAAAGGTACTCTCCATAAGTATGCCGCAGCATTTTTTATCATTTAACAGAATATCATTTGGCCATTTGCATTCGCATTGCATACCGGTAACTGTTTCAACGGCAAGTGCAATACCAGCGGCGGCAAAGAAGGGAAGTAATCCAATCTTGTCTATGCTGAATGTCGGCCGGATTATTATTGTGAACAATAAATTATTCCCAGATTCTGCTTGCCATGTTCTTCCAAATCGTCCGCGGCCATCCGTCTGATGATCAGCTATGACAACGGTTCCTTCCTCGGCACCTTTGTTTGCAAGAATTTTTGCATGACTATTAGTTGAATCGATAGAATCATAAACGAATAACTTGCGCCCAAATATTTGTGTAGTCAAACTGCGTTGGAGTTCTTCTTCTGAGTACATTAGTACGGGATCCTATTGCTGCGCGGGTATCTTCGTTAATGGAAGATCCAGATTTGCAAGCCGCCATCCGAGGTCGTAAATCAATCGTCCTATCTTTGCCATTCTTCCGAAGAGAATTTTATCTACGGTATCAGTTGGTTTATGATAATCGCGGTGGATGCCATCGAAAAGAAATACGATTGGTACACCGTTTTTTGCGAAGTTGTAATGATCACTTCTGTAATAGAACTGTTCCGGATCATGTTCTCCATTGAATGTATAATCAAGTGTGAGATGTTCTGATTCATTGTTTGCTATTTGAAGCAAACTATCGAGTTCAAGACTGATTTTATTGGAACCAATAACATAAATATAATTAGTGTCTTTATTTGCTTCGTGTGTCGTATCGATTCTGCCAATCATATCTAGATTCAAGTCTGCCGTCGTTTTATCTAATGGAATGATTGGATTGTTTGTATAATACTTAGAGCCAAACAACCCCTTTTCTTCACCAACAACAGTCATAAAAAGGAGACTACGTTTTGGTCTAATTGGATTTGTTGCAAATGCTTTCGCAAGTTCCAGAATAGTAACAGTCCCGGAACCATCGTCATCTGCGCCGGGATAGAGAACACCATTACGACTTATTCCAAGGTGATCGTAATGTGCTGTAAATACTACGACTTGCGATTTGAGATCCGGATCGTTTCCCGGCAGAAAGCCAAGAACATTTTCAATTTGCTTTATCTCATGAATGGATTTCGAGACTATGGTAACGGTTGCATTGTCAATGAACGTCGGAGCGAATTGTTCGCCTTGGAGTGCCTCGTTTTTAAGTTGTTTCAGCGATTTGCCCGATAGTTTTAAAACTACTTCCGCCACTTCTGGTGATACAAGAAACCGGATAAATTGCTGCCGTAATTGAGATGAACTATCTTTCATCCGCATCGTTCCTTTATCCGAACCAAAACTGCTCATCATCTCCTGTGCTTTTTCAAATGTTGCCGGTCCTTCGATATCCGGAATCATCAATGTCGCCGCCGCCCCTGCATCGCGGCGAATCGCGAACAACCGTCGCATTGTTGTTGCCTTGGATGTATCGTTGGCGAAATTTTTCTTGCCAATAAAGACGAACACAACACGTCCGGCAAGTTTCGCTTTTGCAGTGGAATCCAATTCTGTGTCTGTGAATCCTACAAATACTGCGGATCCACTTACTGCAGTATCTTTCGCCCCTTCAGAAATAAAGTCTGTTCCCCAGATGAAATTCTTTTTCACTCCATTAACATCGGTTATTATCTTCGTTTCTGGATCGACGCGTGAGACCTCGACATCAAAATGCTGGAAGTATGTTCCATTATCGCCAATAGCTTTGAGATTCAGTTTCTTAAAAATATCTGAGATATAATTTGCTGCTTTCTTTTGACCGGGGTATGAAGTCTCTCGTCCTTCTAAACTGTCCGAGGCTATAACGGTAAGATGAGATTTAAGATCAGTGGCATTGATAGATTCGTAGCCGATTTTGGATTTTGGATCGATGGATTGAGCATAGACTATTACTGAGAATAATGGCAGAAGTAAAAACAACCGACGCATAATGGCTCCTGAATAAAAGTTGATAGAAAAAGATACGCTAAAATGGGTATGAAATGCAAGGTGAACAGGAAGCAGGTAACGGGCTATTTGGGATTCACTTTCACAATAAGTCTTACATACTACCTTCAACTGCTGTAATAGGTTTTGCACGATAGGTAAGATACCCTTCTGCTGCAAAGAGGATCAGTGCTACCCAGATAATGCTGTAGCCGATGAATTGAATGTGTGTGAATGGTTCTTTATAGATGATGACACCGATAAGAAACTGCAGTGTCGGGGAGATGTATTGCAAGATACCCACAAGTGAAAGTGAGATGCGCTGTGTTGCTGAAGCGAACATGAGAAGAGGAATGGTTGTAACTAATCCGGCGCCGATCATAAGAAAGTCCGAAGAAGTTCCCGTATGGAGAAACGCACCGGATCCTATTTTGTCGGAATATAGAAGATAACAGAACGCTGGAATCAATAGAATGCCAGTCTCCAATGTCAAACCGTAAAGCGAACCAAGCGGAGCGATTTTTTTAACAAGTCCATAAAGGCCAAAAGAAAAGGCAAGTGTAAGAGCAATCCAGGGAAGAGAACCATATGCGAATGTCAGAAACAGAACTCCCGCAACCGCGAGACCCAGAGGAACCCATTGTCTTGGACGCAGATGTTCATGCAAGAAGATGACCCCTATTAGTACACTGAGAAGAGGATTGATGAAATATCCCAGACTGGTTTCAACGATGTGCCCGGCATTGACCGCCCAGACATACGTTAACCAATTGATGCCGATGAGTAGAGCCGCCGCAGTGTACAATCGCAGAACACCCGGAGCGAAGACAGCCTGTCGGAATTCCTTCCACCGTTGAGTAAGCAGAATGACAACAGCCAATGCAAAAAATGACCAGAGAATACGGTGACTTATTAATTGCAGTGCTGGTACGTGATGAAGCCACTTCCAATAAATTGGTAAAACTCCCCAACTGACGTATGCTCCAATAGCATACCGCATTCCTTTATTCATCAACAATTCTCTTTTTTATAGCAGAAGTTGAACTATAAATCTTTACGTAAGGTATGGAAAAAAAACATCACAGAAAAATATCTGATATAGTTAGCAGTGGAATATTTCTAACTCCGTCCGACATTTTTACACAGAATAGCGTCATGATTCTTACTGATGCAATATAGTTATGTATGAAATTCCTGAATTCTCGGATCGAGAATGATGTCAGAATACTTCAACGGAGCTTTGAGGTGGAGGCCCTCGTAAGACGTGCAACGGCTGAGTGCGACGTACGATTGTCCATGTGCGAATGCTCCATAGCCCAGGTCGATGATGACGTTGTCGAATGTTTTGCCCTGACTTTTATGGATGGTAATTGCCCATGCAAGTTTTATTGGGTATTGACGGAATGAACCTATAACTACGGACTCAAGGCTGCGATGAACACGATCATAATCATAAATCGATTTTTCCCAGCTAGTCGGTTCAATGGTATGCACTGCGGTACCGAATAAAACCTTAATAGTGTCGTGCGAAAGCTGCTGCACAACACCCAGCGATCCATTCACCCATCGTTTGTTCGGATCATTCTTGACCATCATGATCTGGGCGCCTTCTCTCAATCTGAGTCTCTTGTCGGTAGGGTGCGATTTATCATCAAAGTCGCCGTCGATGACCGCGTCGAAAACATATTCCACCGTCGGCAGCTCAGAAAGCCGTTGGAGGTTGATCGCCGAGGCACGAGCGTTCGTGGCGGTAAGAGTGATTGCGAGGTCATGACTACTGAGTTTTAATGAGGACTGGTATCGTTGATTGATTATTTTTAAGTCAGACTGCTCAAGTTCGTTGTTTCGCACTTTATTCAGAAGTCTGATAAAGTCCGGGTCGCTTTGACGAAACACGCGCTGCAGCTCTATCTTATGCAAACGTATTTCGCTGAACACCTTTGCGCTGAAAAAATATGGAGTCATATAATTATCTGCGAAATATTCTTCCAAGTCCTGTTCTATCACCGGTGGCAGTTGGAACAAGTCCCCGATCAATATCAGTTGAACACCTCCGAACGGTTCATACGGCTGATTGCGATTTAACCGGAGTGATGCATCTATCGCGTCCATCATATCGGCGCGTACCATGGATGCCTCGTCGATAATGAGGGTCTCAAGGGCTGCGAACAAGTCTGCTTTGCCGCGTATCTTTTTGATGTTGTCCAGCGTAATGAAGTGCGTGGGGAAGCGAAAGAAGGAATGGATTGTTGCTCCGCCGATGTTTACCGCAGCTATCCCTGTAGGAGCGAGGATGACGACTTCCTTGCGTGTTTGTTTTTTAAAGTAATGAAGAAGTGTGGACTTACCCGTCCCGGCGTTGCCTGTGATATACAGGTGCTTCCCGGTATGTTCCATTAGCTCAAACGCAGCCGAGAATTCCTGTGTCAACTCAAAGTCGGAAGGAATACCGGAAGCATAAGAAGAAAGCAGTTCTTTCTTCTGCATCCTTGATGTCTTAGGCGATTCAGCTGCCGCTTTCTTGTGCAGAGTGGGAACAGATTTATTTGTTTTTTTCAATGGTCCTAAATTTTATAAGTAATATTTATGTGTGCATGAGGTATCATTTGCACTATATTTGATTAAACTGTTGTTCAAGAGGAAACAGTTTCTACTTGGTTAATAAGTCCGAATTGCAGCAAATGGTGATAGCAATGCTTGAATTGAGATCGTTGCCACTCCTCCGCACCGAGTGGTCCAAATATGGGGTGAACATGAATCGCACTCGGTTGTTCTTGGAAATGATTGATAAAGCGAGCGACCTCCTTGCGCAAAGCATCCTTCGCGTCAGCGAAGCTAGGGAATCGCAAAGGGAGTGGGTTCTCGCCGAGCAAGGGATTTTTGAACTCATGTGGTGTTGGCTTGTTGCTATAGAGAAATCTTTTCGCCCGCTCAAGTAGGTTTTCCGGAGTACGACAAGGAGCCGTTACAATACCTGTAGCGCATTCAAATGCCCAGACGAGGTGTTCGATTATATGTTGCGGAGTCATTTTGCCCCAAAGAGGCTGAGTATTTTCATCAAGGCAAGCAATGCAATCGGCGAAATATTGATTGAAAAATTTCTTGCGAAGTTTCTCGTCATTGACATCAAAGGGAATTGCAATCATGCTGGAATGATATCCTTTTTATGTGCAAATGTGCGCGAAAACTAATTTTTATATTTAGGTGAGCCATATTTTCTTTGGAATTCCTTTTTTTTATTTAGATAATAAGGCGGAACGATAAATAACACACTCCAAGGAATCAAATAATACACCATCTGTTCCACATCTGGTGATAAGGCTTCTTTTAATTTCCTATAAATTGAACCATTCGTGCTAACTGAATCCCAATTTGCCTTTACATCTGACGTATCCCATTTTTTAAAATCATACCATGTTGAATCATTAGGTTTTAAGCTTATAAGAGAATCTGCCGAATTATACATAATAATAGAAAAATCCTTTTGCCTCCTATAAAGGTCATCAAAATGCACTTCTAAAAGGTACATCATGATAATCAAAAACAATAAGGTTATTCTGATGAAACTTTTCCACATGATATCTTTATGAAAAAACAGAGATGAAAGGCCAGCTAATATAGCTGTGTAAAATAAGCGAAACTGCATCTTAATACTTAAATTAGAATTAAGATTACTATATTCAATTGCCAACCTCTCTTGCAGAACATCTATGAGAATTTTATTATGAGCCGCTGCATGAATATTGAGGACACTTATTGTCGTATCAACCTTTATATCGGATAGGTTTTTACTGAGTATTTGGTGTGGTCTTATTAAATATGTAAATGGGCAGAAAAAATTATATATATAAAAAACAAGACACATATATGCAATACATTTCAATAAAAGCCATAACCACTTTATGTTATGTAATATGTATCTTCTAAAAATAAAGGCTAGCAATCCTGCTATTACCAAACCTGCTATTACCAAACCTGAAGTGGCGAATATTGAAGTAATACAATTCATAATTTATTCCTTATACTTTCTTCATGTTTCTTAATATGCTAGATATACACTGTGGCAATGTGAACTAGCATATTGTATTTCGTAAAAAAAGTTTATTCATATCATTTTCAATTCTGCAACGCACTTCAGTAAACCATTACACCTCGTTCAAAATCGCCGCTCGTGGAGTGTTGCTTTTAGAAGCTCTGCTTCCAATAAATATTATCATTCTGGTGTATTTTTTTCTCACAAAAGCACTCCTAACACCATATTACGCTTTTCCTGCAAACAGGAAAGTACATTCTGCGCCGCTTTTAATTCTTATTAAAAATAAATGGAAATCATTTAAATATTGGCTGCTACTGATATGTAAGTAGATTGAATAAAATTCCAGCCTCTCGTAGCAAAAGAAACGTACGAAGTTGCAAAACAAATATCAAGGAAACGATGTGGAGATGTTAAAGGGCAATATATTCTGTAGAGACGCACAGCTGTGCGTTCCCATAGATTGTTTAAAAAACACTTTTTCATTTCAAACGCCGAGAGTAATCCTATTAAGGTCTTGCTAGGATTCCTCCGCTCCCGATAAATCGAGATCGTCGAAATGACAAGTAATTCAGAAATTTCCGAACATCATTCTTTCTCATATCACAGGGAGTAAGACTCTCGCTTATCCTCCTTATCATTTGCCTCTGCCGTTTCTTCTGAAAATCCTGCCACAACACGATTGCGCCGTCGGAAACATTGGCAGGCACACTGCCAGAATGCCGAGACGATATTCTGTACCTGCTAAGAATCGCCCATAATCCGCACTTTTCTGCCTGGCACACCGATTGAGTTAACTATAGCAGATCACAAAAAAAATCAAAAAAGGAGATACAACAATGTTAGTACGATTTGATTATCCCAAAACCTTCGACAACATGATGGAGGATTGCTGTTCAACTGATTGCATTCCAGCTCGATCAACATTTCCAGCAATGGATATCGTTGAACAAGAAAACGAGATCGTTGTCAGCGCAGAGCTCCCCGGAACAAAGAAGGAAGACGTTAAGATTACGTTCGAGAAGAATGTATTAACGATCAGTGGAGAACGAAAACCCGTTGAGCTGTCGGAAAAGGCGAAAGTTCTTCTGAAGGAAACTCAATCCGAGAATTTTAGCCGTTCTGTGAAGTTAGGATATGAAATAGATTCATCAAAGATATCTGCGGAAATGAGTAATGGCATTTTAACAATCACTTTGCCGAAAACCGAAGCGGTGAAGGCAAAAGAAATATCAATTAACTAAATAAACAACCTTAAAGGAGGGTATACGTATGTCACTCGTACGATGGAATCCAACTCGCGAATTAGCGACTTGGCCCTCTGATCTGTTAGAAGTCAAAGTCAAATAACATATAAAGTGGATGAATAAAATTCATTCATTGATCGATCAACGCACCATGAGGGTTGGGTTTGAGGTGGATCAAGCTCGGCCCATTGGTGCATCAATCCACTTAGCAGCGGCGTACAAGCCGCAAAAGTAAAAAGGAGTTAACAATGTCAAAAAATACAGGAAAAATTATTGGTATCGACCTGGGAACTACAAATTCGTGTGTTGCTGTGATGGAAGGCAATGACCCAGTTGTTATTGCAAACTCGGAAGGTTCACGCACGACACCGTCGGTAGTTGGTTTTACAAAGTCAGGCGAGCGGCTTGTTGGAGCGGCTGCAAAACGTCAGGCAGTGACGAATTCACAAAACACTGTCTTTTCCATTAAACGTTTTATGGGACGATTCTTTAATGAAGTGAACGAAGAAATGAAACTTGTTCCCTACAATGTGGTGCAAGGCGAAAACAATACTGCACGTGTGAAGATAGATGACCGTGTCTATTCGCCTTCGGAAATATCTTCGATGATACTTCAAAAGATGAAACAGACAGCAGAAGATTATCTTGGAACAAAAATCACTGAAGCAGTTATTACTGTGCCTGCATACTTCAACGATGCGCAACGGCAGGCGACAAAAGAAGCCGGCGAGATTGCCGGGCTTAATGTTCGGCGTATTATTAACGAACCAACGGCGGCTGCATTGGCGTATGGTTTGGATAAGAAACATAAAGATTCTAAAGTTGCAGTATTCGACCTTGGCGGCGGAACATTTGATATTTCCGTGCTCGAATTAGGTGAAGGTGTGTTCGAAGTAAAATCCACTAATGGTGACACACATCTTGGCGGTGATAACTTCGATATGCGCGTGCTCGATTACATTGCAGATGAATTCAAGAAAACAGAAAGTATAGACCTTCGCAAAGATCCTATGGCGCTTCAGCGTTTGCGTGAAGCAGCAGAAAAAGCAAAGATGGAGTTGTCGCAGTTACTGCAGACAGAAATTAATCTGCCGTTCATTACGGCAACAGCGGAAGGCCCGAAACATTTGAACATGACGCTCACACGAGCGAAGTTGGAACAACTTGTGGAAGATCTAGTACAGCGTTGTATGCCGCCGGTAGAAAAAGCTTTGAAGGATTCCGGATTAAATCCGAACCAGATTGATGAGATTATTCTCGTCGGCGGAATGACGCGTATGCCGCGAGTTCAGAAATTGGTAAAAGATGTATTCGGAAAAGAAGGACATAAGGGTGTGAATCCGGACGAAGTTGTTGCAGTAGGCGCAGCGATTCAAGGGGGCGTTCTTTCAGGTGATGTAACAGATGTGCTGCTTCTCGACGTAACGCCGCTGACACTTGGTATCGAGACACTTGGTGGTGTAATGACACAGATGATTCAAGCGAACACAACAATACCGACGAAGAAAAGCGAAATATATTCTACGGCATCGGACAGCCAGCCATCTGTAGAGATTCACGTTTTGCAGGGTGAGCGCCCAATGGCTGTTGATAACCGTACGCTTGGTCAATTTCATTTAGATGGTATTCCACCTGCACCGCGCGGTGTTCCTCAAATCGAAGTCACGTTTGATATCGATGCCAATGGTATGCTGCATGTCTCTGCAAAAGACAAAGCAACAAACAAAGAGCAATCCATTCGCATTACTTCTTCCAGCGGATTAAGCAAGGAAGAGGTAGAGAAAATGAAAACTGATGCGACAGCGCATGCTACGGAGGATAAAAAAAGGAAAGAAGAAATCGAGACGAAGAATCAAGCGGACAATCTCGTTTTCCAGACCCGCAAGCAGTTGAAAGACCTTGCCGATAAAATGGATGCAGATACAAAGGCTAAAGTTGAAGTTGCTGCAAATGCTCTCGAAGAAGCAATCAAGGGAAACAATCCTGCAGATATAAAG
Source organism: Ignavibacteriota bacterium (assembly GCA_003142475.1). GTDB lineage: Bacteria > Bacteroidota > Ignavibacteria > UBA10030 > UBA10030 > Fen-1298. The sequence continues at coordinate 6,456 of PLMK01000033.1, read as the reverse complement.
GCGAAGACAGAAGCACTCAACAATGCCTGGAATGAAGCATCGACAAAGATGTATGAATCGGCGAAAAGTCAACAAGCTCCTGGTGCAGGCGCAGGCGGACAGCAACAGGGTCCGTTCGCAGGCGGTCAACCAGGTGCTGAACAAACGCCTCCGCAACAGCAAGGCGGTGATCAAAGCGGCAAGAAAGTAGAGAATGCCGACTTCGAGGTTGTTGATGATAAGTAAGCGATTTCGCTGATTACTCAGATTTAGCGCTTATTGCAGATTGCGCAAATGTAGGACGAAAGGCGAGGTAACCCCTCGCCTTTTTCGTTAAAAGGAAGGATAAGTTTTTTGTGTCCAACTTGACAATTGCACTTTTATTAATCATCAGAGTTATCCTTTTTTACTAGCTGGAATTATCTATGCAATTGCAAATAAAGACGAAAAAAAATTACAGCGCTCGGGCAGTTTTGCTTCAATGGCAACAATGCTTGATATGGGAGGAAAAGATGAACAGAATGCAATTGAAACGGTGATAAAACAACAGGCAGAAAAGAAGTGGGAAGAACAGGAAAGCGGAGAAGGGAACACATGAACTTCAACAAATTCACAATTAAATCGCAGGAAGTAGCGTAGAAGGCAAAAGAGATTAGTGTAGGACGAGCAACTCTTCGTCTACCTTATCCAAAAGGAAAGTATTAACATCGGGAGCATAGCTCAGGCAAGTTGAAATATCATCTTCTGTTAGAGAAGGAAAGTCATGCAAGATTTGTTCGTGCGTCATTCCGGAACCGAGGTAAGTAAGCATATCATAGACTGCAATGTGCATTCCACTAATGCGCGGTTTACTGCAGCGCCCGACGAATTCTGCCGTAATAATACTTTTATAATTAATCATATATACTTGTTTCAAAGTTAATATTGGAATGTGTTAATAGCAAATAATATCATTGGCAAGTGAATTGTTTTTCGAAATATTGAGGTAGTCATGAATTTTAATAAATTCACAATTAAATCGCAGGAAGCGGTACAGAACGCGCAGGAGATTGCATCGAGCTATGGCAATCAAGTTATCGAACCAGAGCATCTATTAGCGGCACTCGTGCAAGATAGCGAAGGCATCGTCGTGCCAATCCTGCAAAAACTTGGCACCAACGTCAACTATCTTAAAATAAAAATTAATGAGACGGTGGAACATCTGCCAAAAGTACAAGGCTCGAATGTTAGTAATCAACAGATATCATCCGCCCTTGGGCAAGTATTCGAGTCTGCACAGCAGGAAGCGCAGCAGTTAAAAGACGAATATATCAGCACCGAGCATCTATTGTTGGGATTGCTTGCTGTAAAAACATCAGCAACAAAATTGCTAACCGACCAAGGTGTGACAAAAGAAAGCATATACAAGGCACTCAAAGATGTGCGCGGTTCACAGCGTGTTACAGATCAGACACCTGAGGACAAGTACCAATCTCTGGAGCGATTTGGTCGCGACCTGAACGATCTCGCGCGTAAAGGTAAATTAGATCCGGTCATCGGACGCGAAGAAGAAATTCGCCGTGTGCTTCAGGTGCTCTCGCGCCGTACAAAAAACAATCCGGTGCTCATCGGCGAACCGGGTGTCGGTAAAACGGCGATTGCAGAAGGCATCGCAGAACGCATTGTGCGAGGAGATGTGCCGGAGAGTTTAAAGACGAAGCGTATCGTTGCGCTCGATATGGGAACGCTGGTTGCGGGCACAAGCTTCCGCGGACAATTTGAAGAACGATTGAAGGCGGTACTGAAAGAGGTGACCGAATCGAACGGCGAAATTATTTTATTCATCGATGAACTTCACACACTCGTTGGCGCTGGAGCAGCGCAAGGCTCAGTTGATGCGTCGAATATGCTGAAACCGGCACTGGCACGCGGTGATCTGCGAGCCATCGGTGCCACGACTATTGATGAATATCGAAAATATATTGAGAAAGATCCTGCGTTAGAGCGGCGATTCCAGCCAGTGCTTGTGGAAGAACCGACAGTGGAAGATACAATTTCAATTTTACGTGGATTGAAAGAGCGGTACGAAGTGCATCATGGTGTACGTATCACTGACGGTGCAATTGTTGCAGCTGCACAATTAAGTCATCGTTATATATCGGATCGTTTCTTGCCTGATAAGGCAATCGATTTAGTTGATGAAGCGGCAGCGAAACTCCGCATGGAAATCGATTCGATGCCGGAAGAGTTGGATGACGTTGAACGCCGAATCAAACAATTAGAAATTGAGCGTGAAGCGGTGAAGCGCGAGAAAGATGCTGACTCGAAATCTCGTTTGGAAGAAATCGAACACGAACATGCCGATTTGAATCAAACTCGCTCTGAGTTGAAAGCACACTGGCAGTTGGAAAAGGGACTAATCCAATCCATCCGAAAAATGAAGGGTGATATTGATAACACGAAGAAGGAAGCAGAACAGCAAGAGCGGCAGAGCAATCTTGGTCGCGTGGCAGAATTACGTTACGGTGTTATTACGGATTTAGAAAAACAATTAAAGGAAGCATCACTCAAATTGAACGAAGTGCAGAAGCACCAGAAAATGCTGAAGGAAGAAGTCGATGCGGAAGACATTGCAGAAATTGTTGCAAAATGGACCGGCATTCCTGTTCAGCGCATGTTAGAAAGTGATCGGACGAAGCTCCTCCATTTAGAAGATCGCATACACGAACGGTTGATTGATCAGGAAGATGCTGTGAAAGCTGTAGCTGATGCAATCCGAAGAAGTCGCGCAGGTTTACAGGATGAGCGGAAACCGATTGGCTCATTTATATTCCTCGGCAGTACCGGTGTCGGGAAAACAGAATTAGCGAAGGCACTTGCTGAATTTCTTTTTAATGATGAAAATGCTATTGTTCGAATCGATATGACAGAATATATGGAAAAGTTTTCTGTGTCTCGGCTGATTGGAGCGCCTCCGGGTTATGTTGGTTATGAAGAAGGTGGACAGTTGACAGAAGCAGTACGAAGAAAGCCTTATTCAGTTGTGCTTCTCGACGAGATTGAAAAAGCGCACCCTGAAGTGTTCAATGTCCTTTTACAATTGCTGGATGAAGGCAGATTGACAGACAGCAAAGGGCGAACGGTGAATTTCAAGAACACAATTGTCATTATGACATCTAATCTTGGCTCCCAGCTTATCCAGGAGAGGTTAGATAAGTTGACAGAAGAAAATCGCGACGACTTGATGGGCGACCTGCGCGTACAGCTTTTTGCAATGCTTAGACAGTCGGTGCGGCCGGAATTCCTCAATCGCATCGACGAGATAATTCTTTTCAAACCACTAACAATGACTGAGCTTAGTAAAATTGTTGAGTTGCAATTACGGCAAGTACAGAAATTGGTGGCGGATAGGAATATCACGTTAGAATTTACTGCTGAGGCGAAAGAGCGGCTTGCAACAATTGGGTACGATCCAAGCTATGGAGCACGGCCATTGAAACGAGTTATTCAGAAATACGTAATCAATATATTATCTGAAAAGCTCCTTTCCGGTGATGTTGCGGATGGAGATACGGTTGAGATTGGCACAGATAACCGTGGAATGATCGAATTCGTAACGAAGATAAAACCGAAAATTGTAGGATAAATATTTCTGTAAATCCAACTATATAAAAACGTTTGTGTTTTTATATAATATTTATAATATTCTTATAGTAATTCAAATCATTCTATCCACCAACAATAAAGGAGAAATAAAATGAAAAAGATGTTCGTGTTATTCAGTCTATGTTGTTTTGTTGTGGGCTTGGCTTTTGCACAAACGCAAACATCAACAACTTCGGTAACGAAAACAGTGACAACCACAAAAGATACGATTAAAGTGAAAGCGGAAGGAGTAAAAGCAAAGGCAAAAGTGAAAGCGGAAGGAGTAAAAGCAAAGGCAAAAGTGAAAGCGGAAGGAGTAAAAGCAAATGCAGACGTGAAGTCGGAAAGAGTAAAAGCAAAGGCAAAAGTGAAAGCTGAAGGGGTAAAAGCAAAGGCAAAAGTGAAAGCTGACAGCGTAGAAAATGATACGCAGAAAAAGCTCGACTAATTAAAATCGAAATAATTAATTAGATAGCTCTAAATATTTTCCATCCTTCCTCAGGTTGTCGCTAAGGAAGGATTTTTTTACGCTCTCTGATGAATCTGATCTTGTGGCTAACAATCAGCGGTACAAGCAAATCCTCTGCATGGCATGATATCTAAAGAAGCACGCATCCGTCAACAAAAAGCCGTATCTTATGGGTGAAATGAAGATAAAAATATAATTCAGTTACGCAGACAAATCGGTTGGCGGGACATACTATGCAAATTTCATCACTCATCGGACATACTCAGGAATTACTCGGCATTGTTCTGGGTTCAAAGAAACCTGCGGATGCACTGATCGACACGTTTTTCCGAGCGCATAAATATCTCGGTTCTCATGACAGGAAGTTCATCGCGGAGACGACGTATGGCACCTTGCGTCATTTACGCAAGTGCGAACTCATGGTTACAACGGCGATGGCTGAATTGAACGAGACATTATTTGAAGAAGATAAAATTCTTTTTCTCGTTGTGGCATATTTATCTTTGCAGGGAAAGATGCAGAATGTAACCCCGGAGAACGTCTCATCAAAACTCAAGAGCGCACAGCTTTCGGAAAAAATGGCATATGTTTTACGCGCATTTACGAAACCAGTGACGATTCCAACCTCATCTGCTGTCGTACGAATAGGGATAGAGTACTCTTTTCCGGATTGGATGGCGCAGAAACTAATTGAGCAGTATGGTGAGAATGAAGTCGATAAAATATGTGCAAGTCTCAACGAGCAAGCTCCTCTCACATTACGTGTTAATATGTTGAAGACAACTGTAGAACAATGTCAGGCAGAGCTAAGCAAGCAAGGAGTTGAGACGACGAAGACATCGTTGTCACCGTTTGGTTTGAATCTTTCAAAACGCATAAATGTATTTTCGCTTTCTATTTTTCGAGATGGATGGTTTGAGGTGCAGGATGAAGGCAGTCAGTTGCTGCCGTTTTTGATCGACCCGAAACCGAATGCGAAATTACTAGATGTGTGCGCGGGTGCAGNNAGGTGGTAAGACGCTGGAATTTGCTGCACTCATGAAGAATCGTGGAGAAATCTTTGCTACGGATATCAACAGTTATCGTCTTGAAGAATTACGCAAGCGCATGAAGCGTGCTGGAGCGCAGAATGTTCGTGTTCAGGAAATTCAGGCAATTGAAGATCTGAATGAACAATACTCTAATTTCTTTGATATAGTTTTTATAGATGCGCCTTGCAGTGGACTCGGTACTATTCGCCGCAATCCTGGAATGAAATGGATGGTTACAGAACAGACGGTCGATGAAGTATCGGATAAGCAAAGATCCATTCTCCACTCCTCTGGATCGCTTGTAAAACCGGGAGGAAAGATTGTGTATGCAACGTGCACGTTGTTGAGACAAGAGAATGAAGGTGTAGTGGAAGAATTTATGGTGCGGAATCCCGAATTTAAGTTAGTCGAAGTAAATGGATTATTAGATAAATGGAATAATGGATTTGTTACAGCAGGTTCGTTCTTCAAACTACTTCCCCACATTCATGGAACTGATGGCTTCTTTTGCGCTGTTCTTGAAAAGCATGGTGTTTATTGATTCTCCAGAGATGTTTTGATACTTTTAAAAACAATAGTAAGCGGCCGAGTTCAATCACCAGCTAAAATAAAATTGAATACTCGGAACTGATTGTTTAAAGTTTATACTTTGTACCATAGAAGAAAGGATGCCGCGATGAGGTTCTTTTTTATTTTGATATTTATTTCGTTCACTCTCGTAGGCTGTTCCAAACCAAGTGCGGAAGAGATGTTCAATCAAGGCGCGGACGCACAGAAAGCGGAACAATACGACGCAGCAATTGCTACATATCAAGAATTGATCAAGGCATATCCCGACAGTGCACGCACACCGGAAGCTGCCTATGCGATAGGAACAATTTATCAGAATCACAGACATTCATATCATCAAGCAATTCAGACATATCGTTTTCTTGTGGATAAATATCCGAATCATGCCACCGCGTCTAATGCGTCGTTTCTTATTGGATTCATCTACAACAATGAATTGAAGAATATCGATTCAGCGCGTATTGCATACGAAGATTTTCTTAAACGATACCCTACAAACCAGCTGGTGCAGTCGGTCCAGTTCGAACTAAGTAATCTCGGAAAAGATCCGTCAGAAATATTGAAAGCGCAAACGCAGATGGCACAAGAAGAGATGAAACCTGCGAAGAGGGTGAAGAAAAAGTAGAAGAGTCTTTGTGTAATTGTGAAGTTAAGTTGTCAAAGCGTAAGTCCGCAGAAAGCTGATTACTGAAAAACTGTTTTGAATGAATCTCTCAAATATCTCCAACCTGCCGTCGTTGCCCAGCTTGCGAATATGGAATTACGCGCGCGATTAGTGGTGGA
>PLMK01000002.1 GCA_003142475.1 Ignavibacteriota bacterium | reverse complement strand
ACGGACCGGCGCTAAGCTGCGGCGCTGTAAACTTTCAATATGTTGAGAACGAAACAAGTTCATTCTGATAACTTTCAATTTTGTACCAAACCTATGCTCGCCATGAATTTTGCAGTGAGCTCATTCCGTCAGCTTGAGCGCCTGGTTAGGGCGCAATTGCTTTATTGCAGCAAAATAAATGGACACTTGTTGGATGAGTTATTCTCCCTGCATAATTGAGAATTTAATTATACAAATATTCTTTGGTATATTAATTAAGAATTGATATTCTGTTTCCAATCCGGATTGGATTCCATCAGCCGGAAAACAGATGTACCCATTAACGCTTTGATTTGGGAATATTGTATTCTTTCGTAGCAAACCCTGACTGACGCTATTATTATATGTATCATACCAGTAAGATGTTGAAGATATTGATTGGTCAGTCTCATCTCTTACAGCAGCCCTCTTTTCTTTTGCATCATTCACAGTTGACCTGATAGTCTTGCCAGATTCTGTTTCCGTAGTGATAGTCGTGGGCTTTGTCGATAGTTCTTTCGCCCAGCCGCCAATTGCAGTGGATATATTTGCAATTAATTTTTGGTTCTCGATATGATTCAATATTATTGATGGTTTTTCAGGTGAAAGGGTGGAATTTCTTTGTGGTGTTTGACTGTCGACTATTTCAACCACTCTACCAACTTTTTCTTTACTTACATACTTTATACTTTTAGGATATTCATTCAAAGGTACTATTATATAATCCGTTGGCGTTTCTCCAATCAGCAATAAGGAATAACCACGTTGTGAATAAAGGCTTTTGTAAAAATCAACAGTTTTCCGATTCTCTACTGGGTAAAGATATTTTTGATCCTTTAAATCAACAGATGATTTTATCAATTTAGATAATTCAAGCTGCTTTTTAGTTTCCTCTTTAGTTGCTCCATAACCATTGTTTACTTCGAGCTGGAACATTTTTGTTGGTTCCAACAAGAACAGGGAATCTGACCTGTTATTACAAAGAACCCACATGCGAAGATATGACACGCCGCCTATGTCAGCTTTGTCAAGAAAACATAAAAAGGAAAATTCGTCTGTCTTCACAGCTGCTATCGCTTGCCCTTTTGAATAGATACACTTGATGTGTTCTGTTTCTTTTGGTTCAAATATAATTGGAACGGATAATGGAACACATCCAGAAAATAACAATATGCAAATCAAAAAATAAATAGCAGAATAGCTACAAATAGGATCATTGTTTCTATGTAAGTAAAAATATTTCATAATTTTTCCTTTCAATTTACCCATGTTGCTTCTTCGTTAGGATTGCGCCCTAACGGACCGGCGNNCGGCGCTGATAATTTTCAAAATACTGAAAACGAAACAAGTTCATGCGACAAACCAAATTAATGAATACTAAACCAACGAGAAACTTAAAACAAACTTTACAAACGTAAACCCACCACCAGCCTTGCTTATCGTACTCACGCTCATCCCGTCAGCTTGAGCGCCTGGTTAGGTTGCGCAGTACTTTTTAGTTTATTTTAGAAATTGTATCCCAATCCAATGTTTAATTGAGTAAATATAAAAGATTGAGAATAGTTGTCAAGATTTCTGCCTCTATCATCGAACCAAACAGATTGCAAATATCGAAGCTTGATACTAGAAAAGAAAAATACATATTGAGAGCTAGTTTGAAATGGAATCTCAATGTTTACAGAACCATTAACACCAAGACAAAGTGATATAAGCCTATCATCAAAAGAACTACCTACCTTTTCCTGGATATAATTCGGTAGGTTATCCATAACAATCGACCTATCAACCAATGATACTGTAGGCCCAGCGGCAAAGTATAACCAATCTTTTACTTTATAGGACACTGAGATATCCAAGTTATGACAAGCTAATATTAGATCGGCATTAAAATATCCAAGTGTACCTGAACCAGTGGATGTTGTCATCGCAAAAGTTTGTACATCATATATTCTTTTTTGGGTCCAGTTGTATTCGAGGAGCAAATTTAGTCCCCATATGTTCTCTGATTCATAAGCGATACTAAAACCAGGAAACCAACCAAGATGTTTATCACCGATGGTTTTCCCTGAATTTTCTGAATTATATAGACTTATTCCCGGATTGTAGGAAAGAAATATTTTGTTCTGCGCGTAAAGAGGAGAACAAAGGCATAAAAACAACGACAGCAGAAAGAAATTTTTCATTTGATTAATAGCATTGTTTTAGTGGATTTGTAATAGTAATTAGAATCGACTCCTCTGCATTCGATAGTATAATAATATATACCTTCTCGCCAGAACGAGTCATTAATAGAAACACTATAATTTCCTGGAGATCTATAACCGTCGACCGGCACCGCTACGACAGTATTGTAACTGTTTTCCACCTCTACCTTGACATTAGATGCCACACTAACATTGAAGTTGATGGTAGTGGTAGGGTCGTCAACTATAGTGGATCGACAACCAATTATTACAAGGGCAAATAATGCAAATAGGAGATAATGTTTACTCATGAGTTTGAAAAACCTTTCTATTTACTTTTCTGAAATTGATAATGTACGTTGCGCAACCTAACGGACCGGCGCNNACCCAGCTGGCAACCGTCAGCTTGAGCGCCTGGTTAGCCCGCTTGCATTAATTTAAATATTTTGATTCGGACTGTATGCCTCAATCACTTTTTTTTCGACATTCCAAAGAATGACCCAGAGATTTATTGCTTCCCGCAAAGCTTGAGGAATACGACTTCTGATTAAGCCAAGATAAGTTGAATCTCTTGGCATTGCTAATCCAATCTGAAGATTATTACGTTGATCATAATATGAAACCGTACTTGAGAGTGCTCTATCAAAATTGTTTCGCAATGTTTGCGATACACCTTCGCCCAATCCTTTACACTCGATTTTCCAAATTAACCCATCTTTCTTGGCAATAATATCAGGACCATTTGAATTATGATTGGGAAATTCAACTTTGGATTCGAGCAATCGAATGTACAATTTCTTCTTATGCTCTTTGCCATCAATTCCTTGCCCACGCGCCAAGGACACTGTATCGAGAGTCCAACCATTTGAAAACAACCAGATGGAAGTCTCAATCAAAATATCAATCTCTGGAATACTGTTATTATTCATGTTTTTTGCAAGCGGGCTAACGGATGGCGGCTAAGCTGCCGCGCTGAAAACTTTCATAATATACTAAACGAAATCAGAAAAACTGAGACAAGTTGCACGACATAACCAAAGTCCAGTTGAGCAACGTGCACATTCTATCAGAGTTAAATTGATGTGGACGTTGCGAAACGTTCCTATCAAATGTATGTGGTGCAACTTCCAGAGACAACTATGAAAAGAATTTTGCACCCACGCTCATCCGGTCAGCTTGAGCCGCTGGTTATGCCAAATAATTTTCAAAATGCACAAATGGTAACAGTAATTCACAAAACTTTAACAATAATCTACCGCTCATTACTTGTTGCGCGGGCGGCGAAAACGAATATTTGTAGTTTATTGTCTTGCACATTCTATTCTTTTGCGTTTTGCGGCACAGTCTTTTAAACACGGCAAGGAAAGTCTTGAAAAAGTTTTGATTATTCGCTGTAAAAGTGCTAAAATCTCAAGTCAATATCAAGAAGATGGGAATGGAAAAACGACTCAAATGTGTTAGTTATGCAGTTATTAATCCATATATTTGTGCTATATGAGGGGTGGCATCGTACAGCGAAGAATATAATGGAGCTATTATAAAAATGAAAAGTTTTACAAAACTAAAACAAAAATATGATGATAAATATTGCAATCAAGCAGAATTTGATTGTTTTTTGTCAGAACATCTGACATTAGGGAAAAAAACCAATGTAAAAAATAAAGCTGGCAAGAATAATGAAGAATATTATAAATGGCAGTTTTTATATGCGCTTGTTAATTCTGGTATGTACGCTAAAGATTATATTGGAACCGAGATACATTTCCCCAAAGGCAACAAGTCATCAGCACCGATAAAGTTTGATGCTGCAATTTTTGATGACATCGAATGGTTTGATTACTACAAATAATTTCATATCAAGAAAGATCAGTCGGCATTAGATTGGCTTCGGAAACATTTAATATCGGTTATTGAATTTAAGAAAGAAAATAGTAAGGATACTGAAACAATTTGGAATCAACAACTTAAGCCTGCATTAAAGGAAAGCGAAAATGATTTTTGTCTAGGTATGCTGTATGATACGGAGCGGCTCTATTTATTTAAAAAACATAATAATTGTTTTTTACGACTCGATGAAGGCTATAATTTAAAAAAAGAACACAGCGCAACAAAAGACTTGCAACTGCACCTGACAGATGCCTATTATAAAATACCAACCTATGAACAGCTAATCCATAAAATATACCACTCTAAAATTGACAGAACAAAAAGAAAAATTGATGACTTAGAGGTGATTAGCGGCGTTTATAGTGTTCAGTTAGCAGAAGGAATATCTAATATTCTGCGAACGATGGATAAGGTTAGTTTAAAGAATCAAAGAGGGTATGAAATTTTAATCCAAATAGTTGCTCTAAAAATTTACGATGAGAAACGAAGCGCTCGAATACAGTCATTTTTGGATTGGTATAAGACAGACAATGAAAAAGAGCGTTTGGATTTATTGTTTTATGTAACACCTGAAGAAAAGAATTATGTCAACCTGTCTGATGATAGTGTGCAAACATTTATTAAGAGAATGAGAACGCTCTATAATGACGCATCCCAAGAGTACCAATTTATACTTAAAAGAATCGATACTGAAACCATAAATTGGCAAAAGGAAGAGCATATTAGAATAATATCTGAGGTTGTGGAGCAATTTCAGGATTACAGTTTCGTCAAATCACACAAAACAGATTTATATCAAATTGTATTTCATAAGTTTGCAAGCGAATTTTCCAAAGCAGAAAAAGGACAATTCCTTACCCCTATCCCACTAATTGATTTTTTAGTCCAAATTGTTAATCCGCGCAACGAAGAGAAAATAATTGATCCAACGGCTGGGATCGCAGATTTTCTTTCAATGTCGTATGTTAATTCCGATTCAACATTGCAAGATAAAAATATCTATGGCATTGATAATGATGAGCAAATGGTAATGCTTGCTCAATTAAATATGTTATTGAATGGCGATGGAAATGCAATATTAAGGTTTAAACCCGACAAGGGATCTATTGCATGGAAGTTTGACGATAGGGACGGTCTAGTAGAAATTAATCCAAAACTTCACACCGCTGGGGATTGGGATAATTGGAAAGATCAGACAAAACTGAAAAAATTTGATGTGGTACTAACCAATCCACCGTTTGGCGATGACCGAGCTTATGAACCAAAGGATAATAGAGACAAAGAAATCATTGAATGCTATGAACTGTGGCATGTTTATGGTGGCAAAAAGATAGATTTGGGTGTCGTATTCCTTGAAAACGCATATCGACTATTGGGAAAGAATGGTCGAATAGGTATTGTTTTGTCTAATTCAATTGCCTCTATAGAGGCTCATAAAGAAGCACGTAAATGGCTTATCAGTAAGATGCGTATTGTAGCTATTTTCGACCTCCCTGCAAATGTATTTGCAGAAACGGGGGTTACTACAACTCTCATTATTGCTTATAAACCAGAAGAAAAAGAACAAATCAAGTTAAAAGACCAGGGCTATCAGATATTTGCAAAGGATATTCAAAAAATTGGTTATGAAGTAAAGACAAAAAAGAGAGTTAAATTCTATGAGCCAATCTATAAAATAAATTATGAGACATTTGAAACTGTGATTGATTCTGATGGTAGCGTAGTTCTTGATGAAGAATTCACTGACACCATTAAACAATTTAAAGAATGGTGTAAGAGCCAAGAAAAAACACTTCAAGATTTGTTTATAAAGGGTAAATAGCGTGGCTTTTAAATATGTAAATGTACCAGAAAATATTTCTGTTGAAGACTGTATCTCTAATAATTATTGCCTTGCACCATCGAAGCATATCGGATTCTCGCCTAAACCCAGTGTTTCCTTTAAGACACTAGACACCTTATGCAAAGAATCGACAAATAAGGAAAAGATTAAGAAGGAAGGAACTTATAATTATACTGAGATCGGAAATATCGATGTTTCATCCGGCTACGTTGAGTCGGATAAATGTTTTGGTGTTAATGTCCCTAGTGACACGCCAAAGCAAGTGCAAGTTGGTGATATATTAATATCAACAGTAAGAACATATCGCGGAGGCATTGGTTTTGTTAATGAACGCATAGAGAATCATGTTTGTTCTCCTGCGATAATGATTTTAAGACAAGTTGATGGCTCAATTACGAAAGAGTACCTTTTTGCCGTATTGCGTACTGATTTTTTTATTGAACAAATTCTTGGATTTCAAAACAGAGGCATGTATCCACGGATTGAAAAAGAGGCAATGAAATGTATCTATATTCCGATTCCCAAATCGACAGATGATTTACAATACATAACATTGCTTGTAAAATCCTATCTCAACAAATTGTCTCTAATTAAGAAACGACACAAGGAAATATTGTCGATTATCGATGTTGAATTAAAGTCTAACCAAAAAAACAATAACTTCACCTATGAATTGCCGAAAATATCTGAAATAGAAGAAATCGGAAGGTTGGATACTGCAAGGTACTCGCAAAGATATAAGTCTTATGAGTTTTTTATTAAGAATTATAGGCATGGCTTTTTCAAATTATCAGATTATGGCTATAAAGTAAAGAGAGGACAAAATTTACAGATTTCCAATATAGGGCAAAGTTACTATTCTGACGTTTTCCAAAAAGGTTTCTACAATCTAGCCATTTCTTCTAATTTTTCCGAGTATTCTATAATTGATAAGTTGACGTATTTGGGCAACAAGAACGATTTAAAAAAAATTCAGAAGGGGGACATTGTATTCTCAGCAAGGGGAGCGCAATTCGGAAGGGTTATTGTTTTTCCTGAAAGCATTGCAAACACAATTACCAATATTGATAGCTTGGTCATTCAAAGCAAACAACCAAAACTATCAAGAAGCATATTTATTGCAATGTTTCTTAATAACTTACGATGGAACAAGCACATTTATTCCGTTGCAATTACTGGATCTGGAGCAAATAGTCTAACCCAATATCAATCTGATGACATTAATTTTCCAGAATTCCCGGATAATATTCAAGAAAAGGTCGCCAAACTATATTATAATCAAAACTCTATATATAGTCGCCGACCTTTATCACCAGACGACTTTCTTGAAATTGATAATGAATACAATAAAACGGCGGGTATTTACAATTTAGACAAAACAGCAAAGGAAATACGAAACAGACTGAATGATAGTATCGATGCGATCATAAATGGAAAAAACATCAAGAAAGAATTCGATATTACTTCTTAAAGAGTTTTTAGAAAGTATATGAATATACTAACTCTACCTTTTGTTTTACCTGTCAGCCACTATAAGCCGTGCCGCAAAACGCTTTTCAAATGTTTGTGCTTATCTTTGCTTGCTCGCCGCCCGTGCGGCATAACGGACCGGCGCTAAGCTGCGGCGCTGATAATTTTCAAAATGTTGAGAACGAAACGAGTTCATGCTGATATCTTTCAATTTTGTACTCGACCTATGCCAGCCATGAATTTCGCACCCAGCTCATTCCGTCAGCTTGAGCGCCTGGTTAGGTGGCGGCTCTTATATCTCCAAATAATAACCGGCATCACACCTTGACGATAGATGATTATGATCGAAACGGCGAAAACCATAACGTTCATAAAGTGCAATCGCTTCTTTCAAGACAGAAGCCGTTTCAAGTTCAACTCTCGAATATCCAAGTTCCTTTGCTTTAGAAAGCGCATGGCTGAGCAACCGACGACCCAATCCTTGACCACGCAAATCTGCCGCGAGGTACATTTTTCGAAGTTCACAGGTGGTTGGATTGATCCGATAAAGTCCTACCGAACCAACAATTTTCTTATCCTCATCTATGAGAACTTCAAACGTTCCCCCTTTATCCAAATACTCGTGTTGAATATCGGACAAATCTGAGTCTGTTTTGCCGGGATCGGATTTAAGCCCATATTCACCAAGAACGCCGTAAACTAACTGCTCAATTTCATTTCTGTCTTCGTTGGATGCAGTACGCAAATTATAATTCATGATGTTCGGTATCCTTGTTGCCGCCACCTAACGGTTGGGCGCTAAGCTGCGGCACTGAAAATTTTCGTATTGCAACCAACGAAACAAGTTCATGCTGANNTGAAAAGTTAATAATAAAAACAAAAACCCACCATTAGCCATGTAAATTGCACTCAGCTCATTCCGTCAGCTTGAGCGCCTGGTTAGGCAACAAGCCGTTAACCTTTTTTTGTTTCTGTGTTGATTACCAATTTATTAAAAACATAATTGCTCAAATTAATCTTGTAGGGTTTTGTCGAATAAGATGAAAGTTCTGAATCGAAATATGTGACTTCAACTTGAAAAACTTTATTTGTCGGATCTAGTTTAATTATGTCATATGCAAGCCCAGCCGGATTTCGCTTTTCATCATTAGGAGCTAGAAAAGCTTGGGTAAGCAATGGAGCCCACATTTCGGATTTTCCTCCAAGAACTTCTAATGAAGGGGTGAATGTCACCTTAACATCTAATGCAGGTCGATTTCCTATGTTCTTTACAGAAAGCCAAACTTGCTGATTTTCATATGGAAGATTTGCGATTACGTATGGTCTATTCTGCTCAAGAATTGATTGACGCGTAGACTTAAGAATCCAATATGTCAAGAATACATAACCTGCGGTTAATACAGACAATAAAACATTTGATACACCATTTATCCGTTGAACAAAACAAGAACCAGCAAAAACAATAATCAAGACGAGCACGAGGAATATTGTTATATAAACAAATAATTCTGGTTTATTCTTCATCGGAATTACAATTCCTTTCTTGGCTTGTTGCCTAACGGTTGGTGGCTAAGCTGCCGCACTGTAAACTTTCAAAATACACAAAACGAAACAAGTTCATGCTGAAAAGTTTATTATTAAGAACCGAAACCTCTGCACGCCATGCCTAACGTACCAACGCTCATCCGGTCAGCTTGAGCCGCTGGTTATGCCGCAACCCCAAATATTTTTACGCAGCTAAATTCAACAACGAATGCAAGCAACCTTCCCGTTTTACAGGGATGGTTGCAAACCCTATTGTGTGCAAAGTGAGTGAGCATAGCGAACTGACTTGCACACAATTTATCATTGCATTAAAATAAGTTTCTTTGTCTGAGTAAATTCCTTTGTTTGAATGCGATAAAAATAAACACCGCTGGGTAACTTTCTCGCATCAAACGTAACATTATATGTACCCGCCGACTTTTCCTGACTCATAAGTGTTGCTACATCGCGTCCCAGTAGATCGAATACTTTGAGTGATACAAATGATTTTGTCGGAAGGTTAAATATAATATTTGTGGAAGGATTGAAGGGATTCGGATAATTCTGCAATAACGTAAATGCTTTTGGAATTATTTTGTTTGATATTTCTTTAACCGAAACTACACCACCTTCTTTATAAACCGCTAAGCCACCATCAGTCCCAATCCACTTATTCCCTGAACCGTCTATCGTTATTGAAGCGACCCTGTTATCAGGCAAGCCCGAATTTGAAGTAGTATAAACCGTCCAGGTTGTGCCGTCAAATTTGGCAAGTCCACCACCATCAGTCCCAATCCACTTATTCCCTGAACCGTCTATCGCTATTGAAGAGACATAGTTATTAGGAGGCAAGCCCGAATTGGAAGTATTATAAACCGTCCAAGTTGTGCCGTCAAATTTGGCAAGTACATTACCAGTCCCAATCCACTTATTACCTGAACCGTCTATCGCTATTGACAAGACACCATTATTAGGCAAGAACGAATTTAAAGTAGTATAAACCTTCCAAGTTGTGCCGTAAAATTTGGCAAGTCCACCTCCACCAGTCCCGATCCACTTATTCCCTGAACTGTCTATCGCTATTGAAGTGACCCTGTTATTCGGCAAGCCCGAATTTGAAGAAGTATAAACCGTCCAGTTTGTGCCGTCAAATTTAGCAAGTCCACCATTTATAGTCCCAATCCACTTATTCCCTGAACCGTCTATCGCTATTGAAGAGACATAGTCATTATAAGGCAAGCCCGAATTTGAAGTAGTATAAACCGTCCAGTTTGTGCCGTAAAATTTAGCAAGTCCACCATAAGTCCCAATCCACTTATTCCCTGAACCATCTATCGCTATTGAAGCGACCATGTTATTCGGCAAGCCCGAATTGGAAGTTGTATAAACCGTCCAGTTTGTGCCATCAAATTTAGCAAGTCCACCTTGAGTCCCAATCCACTTATTCCCCGAACCATCTATCGTTATTGACAAGACACCATTATTAGGTAAGCGCAAATTGGAAGTATTATAAACCGTCCAGGTTGTGCCGTCAAATTTGGCAAGTCCACCTCCATCAGTCCCAATCCACTTATTCCCTGAACCGTCTATCGCTATTGAATAGACATAGTTAACAGGCAAGCCCGAATTTGAAGT
>PLMK01000025.1 GCA_003142475.1 Ignavibacteriota bacterium | reverse complement strand
AAAGTTTCGGCCTCTTTTTTTTATGACCCCGACTTGAACCTACAAACTAGACCGCTTATAAATTATTTTTATATGCGCGCCTTTATTTGGGTAGCACAATTGACTCATCAAAACAAATAATATTCTGTTCCTTCAACTGTCAACCTAAGGACATTCAATTGCTGTGGAGTCAATTGTTTCTCCAATGAGTTCTCTGGTTCAGATTCTGACTTTTAGAGTGTTGCATCCTCTTGCATTCCCCAGACTCGTACAAGATGGTTGTCTTCAATGATGCTGATAACATCTTAGAAAATAAAAAACCTAA
Organism: Ignavibacteriota bacterium; assembly: GCA_003142475.1. Taxonomy (GTDB): domain Bacteria; phylum Bacteroidota; class Ignavibacteria; order UBA10030; family UBA10030; genus Fen-1298. Next base: position 103,796 of record PLMK01000025.1, on the reverse strand, counting down.
ACCGACAGCTTCGCTGATTGCTGGACATGTTTTGGTCTTTTATTAAAATTCTTTGAGCCATGTTATTAATTCTATTAAATCAAGTTTGCAATTTCTTTTACAAAAAAAGAACCGAAGTATACAATTGTAGCGAGAAAGATAAAGATACTAACCCAACGAATAACTGTTTTTGACAAAGGAAAAAACTGATGCATCTTATCGATAACTCGCAACGAGATATATTGACTAACCGCAGAGCCAATTCCAACACTACTACTAAACAGTATGTATCCATGCATTCCAGATGTTTTTAAAATAGACGTGTGGAGCAGGTTTGCCATATTAGCCCAGAAAGCGAGAAAATTTGGATTTACTAAAGCATAAATAAGCACAACTATGAAATTTTTGAGATGGAGAGTAAACGTATGATTCTTCCCAACCTCTGTTCCCTCACTCATGTTTTTCATAAAATGAGATGTTTTGTGGGGAACAAGAAGATGACGACCACCAAGATAGAGAAGAAAAATAAGACCCAATCCCTGTACCAAGATGCGGACGATGGGTAAGCCTGAAATAAGCGAGATCCCTACGAGCGAAACACCACAGTAAAAGGCATCCACAAACGCTACAAACAAACCAACAGAAAATCCAGCCCAGAAGCCATTTCGAGCCATCCGATCAATCATATAAGCTCCTAATGCACCAAGGGGTATAGATGTAATGGCACCAATAATAAATGCAATAATTACGAGGAGCATTTGATAATTCATTTGTTTCTGATCCCTTCTTGAATCGCTGACCGAATTTCAGATAGTGCTTGCGTTGCAGAGTCATATCCCGCTTTGATGAGTTCTTTTGCCCGATAGAATTCCAACAATTGAATTTCACTAACCGCCGGCGAAATAAGTACATCCGGTTTATTGTCTTTCAGATGAAGGGACATGAGACTGTATTCCACAATAGAAATGGATTGCATTACCGATTTCAACATTGAAGGAAACTCTGGATTTGTGCTGTTTTCATCTATTGAAGTTGTATCTGTACTCGACCTATCGTCCTGATTTTTTTGGACAACTTTTTCCTGTGTCTGGTTCAACAACCGCTTGCGCAGTAGTGAAACTGTTCTATTCAATCGAGTAACATCATAATCCTTCTTTTTTGAATTCTTATTAATGCGTTTTGAAGGATTTGGTGCAACATTAACAGCAATTATAACATCTGCTCCAAGTTTGTGTGCAACACTCACAGGCAAAGGATTGACAAATCCACCATCAAGCAAATAACAATTCTGATAAAACACTGGCTTGAAGAGAGCAGGAATCGCAATGCTCGCCATGATCGCTTCAGCAACGGAGCCTCTGTCAAGAACGACCTCTTCACCCGTATTTAAATTAGTTGCAACTGAAGCGAAGGGGATCTTCAATTGTTCAATATTTGAATCACCAATGAACGTTTTCAGATAATCTCTGATGCGATTTCCATCTACCAATCCTGAAATGGATAAGTTTGGCGTCAACATTTTCGCAACGAAATTTCGATTGACCGATCCGGCAATCTTCTCCATATCCTGAACACTTATTCCTGATGTATAGAATCCGCCGATAAACGCACCCATGCTCGTTCCAACAACAAGATCTATTGGAATATTATTCTCTTCAAGCACTTTTAATACACCGATATGGGCAAGACCACGTGCACCTCCGCCGCCCAATACTACCGCCACTTTAGGTTTCTTGAATTTCAATCTCTTATCTCCTGAATATGTTTTGAACAACTAATAACAACAGTGAATAGTTTTTTACCACTGTTTTAACTATTTGAAACACTGCAGTCGAATATTCCCGGGTTGCTCTATCAAAAGAATGCTTCTGTAATTTCATCGGATGGATGAGACCCCGTAGCGGCACATAGAGCACGCGTTTCTTTTTCGACCGATAATACAGATTGATAAGAGTTTCTACTCCGAATCGAGATATTCGAATTTTCTCTACGAGAGGAAGAATATCTTTTTTAAAAAGTGCCCGTTCACCTGATAATGGCTTAAAAGGATTGAGCTTTTCATCGAGAGTATTTTCTGTGGGAGGCCCAATCACCATATCGGTTAACCCAAGAAGCAATGGCTGAACGAGTTCATCAATATATCGGGCTTCTAAGTTTAGAAGATCGGCATCAACAAAAACGAGAATATCGTTGCAAGCATGGATAATACCTTCGGCCATAGCGAATCCTTTACCTCTGTTTTCCGCAGATTCAACAGCCCGCACTCTTGGAATTTCCTTGAATGTCTTTAACACCGCACTCGTGCTGTCAAATGAACCATCGTTTATGACAATAATTTCATCGATGATAGGGCTTTGAAGCAGAGTTTCGATAACTCGACCGATTGTATGTTCCTCATTGAATGCACACACTATTGCTGTAGCTTTCTCTGATTTCATATGTATGCCTTTATTGTCCATTCTGAGTTAATGCTTAATATCTAAGTGCAACTCCTCCCCATGTGAGTCCAGCGCCAAAAGCCGCCAGTACAACTATATTCCCCTTTTTCAGTTTACCTTCGTTCCGGGCATCAACCATGGCAATAGGAATCGATGCTGCCGAGGTATTTGCTCTACGATCTATATTCACATAGAATTTCTCCATCGAAAGACCTAATCGCTCCGCCGCTGATTCTATAATACGCTTGTTCGCTTGATGGGGAATAATGAGGTCAACCTCACTAAGCTTTACATGAGACTTGTGCGTAACTGTCGTAACTATCTCTGGAAGAATATCAATGCCGAATTTATAAATAGCCTTTCCATCCATTATAATATGGTCCTTGCTTTGATTGTTCATAGTTGCTTGCCTATTTATGGATCCGCTTCCTATGAGCATCAGCAATTCTTTTGGTGAAGAACCATCAGCTCCAAGATGAAAGCCTAAAAAGGTGGACCCCTTATTAGTTCTCGAAACTACAGCAGCGCCGGCTCCATCACCAAACAACACACAAGTTGTTCTGTCTTTCCAGTCAAGATATCGCGACACAACCTCTGCCCCGATAACAAGGATGTTCTTCATCGCACCAGTTTGGATGAACTGCTGAGCGATCACTAAGCCATATACAAATCCAGAACACGCTGCTTCAATATCAAGCACACTCGCATGAACAGCTCCGATTTTATTCTGTACTTGCGAGGCAGTTGACGGTATCATTGCATCAGGTGTAAACGTAGCAACAAGAATCATATCAATGTCCTCTGCGGTGATCATGGCGCTTTGCAGAGCATTCTTTGCTGCCTTTGCAGCAAGATCAGAAGTCGCTTCATTTGGGTCGGCGATGTGCCTTTTACTGATTCCGGTGCGTGTTGTTATCCATTCATCTGATGTGTTCACCATTAATTCCAAGTTGGCATTGGTTACAATCCTTTCCGGAAGATAAGAACCAACGCCAATAATGCCAGCAGCAAGAATGTCCTGTGCGCTTGGTTGTTGAGCACTCATTTTCTAAACTCCCATCATGCCAAAGAGCATTAGACTGATCAATCCGCTGAGAATAAAACAATGTACTTTCATATTGTAAATCTCCTATCGATAATAGTTACTGTTGTCTGTTTATTATTTTAAAATGTATTGCGGCGGATTCCATCCAGTTCGCTGCCACTTCTTCAATTCAATGTTGATAGAGCCAAGAATGACTTTCATTTTTGCCTTAATGGGTATTTGAGCAGGATCATTACTGAACCAACCCTCAAAAGGTCCGTTCAGACCAAAGATACCGGTAAACTCAGCATTACCATCAAATTCAATTACATCAACCGGATATTTCGTTGAATCGATTTTTATATTTGTCCGCTTCCCCAGGAAATTCAGAATCGTGTTACCCTTTGAACTCTTAATTATTGTCGGCACGTTATATTGCCTTCCACTTTTGACATTCGCGCGTGCAAAAAAGAGAAGTGACAGGCCATCTTGACTTTTGCTCTCAATTGCTATTGTGTCGATCTTTTCGATCCGCACATCGCTGCCAGCTTCGCTCTCGGCAGTACTGTTCTCGACGAAAAGCATATTGTTCATTCTGTCGAAACGGTATCGTGTAATCTTCCACCTGCCGCTATCTTGTTCTCGCGCCACAAAAGAATCTGAAAAACACTTATTGTCCATTGTTGTCTCAAAGATTGCATGCAAATTGGCAAACGGAATTCCCGAATATGAGTCGATATATGCGACCGCAGAATACCGTTTATCTTCTCCGTTGCCTTGTTGACTCAATACCTTGGTGCGAATCGTCCCTAATTTGACCCACCACCAGCTCACTTCATACGTCAACTCTTCTCCGACTGAGAGAAAATCAGAACTTGGTGCAGAAGTGTTTTGTAGTTCAAATGTATTCGTAGAATCCGGCGGGATATTCATCCAACCGAGAAATAATAACGTAGCAGAAACCACCGCAAATGTATTCAAGATTCCCTTACTCATATTTCACCTTATTGTAGTCAAGTGCTTTCACGGTTAAATAACTATTCATTGGTTTTTCTTCATGCTATTATGCTTTATTATTTCATTCTTAAAATCGTAACTAATAAATAGATTGGATTATGACTAAACCGTTTGCCGGCATATTTGTTTTCGATGCAATACGCCAAATAGTTTTTGATTTTATCGATTGTATCGAACAATGGTTTCGTTAGTTTACCTGAGACAAAAAGATTATAACTCAAAGTCGCCATCACAATCCCACTGAAAGAATCAATAAGAAAATGTTTGCGAATCATAAGAGTCGATAGTGCAATGCCGATTGCCCAAACCAAATAGAGCATGCCTAGTTTTCTTCTGTAATGTTTTATGGCAAAGGCTATGGTAAAAGACAAACTAATATGTAAACTAGGGAATGTATTGTTAGGGACATCTGCGTCAAAACACCACCTTAACAATTTTGTAGTGAAAGTGTTGACATCGAAAGAAGGAAATGGATAATTGGCAGGAAAGAAATAGAACAATGGATACGTGAATAGCAATGTTCCAAGGATTGATACGATGGTTCTGTTAAAAGATTCTTCAGTTGGTAAGAAGAACACCGAGACTATAATTACAACATAAAAAGACAAATAGAGATAAACCATTTCTGGCACAAACGGAAATACTTGATCTAAATCAGTTAGCAGATTAAAATTATCATTCACATGATGTACACTGACATAACTATATAATACTGTATGCATTAAGTAGACGAGAGCAACAGCAATAATTCTTTTCACGTAAATACATGTCGATACCGTTTTCTCAATATTTATCATATAACTTTATTATAAATTTGATTTATAAGATATTAGATCAACTATCGTTTTCTGATTTAGATATGGTTTCATTTCTATGCATAAGTAACGTTCATTTCTCATATATCAGTAAGTGCTATTCTTCTACCCTCTTTTAACCTTTTTAGTATTTTTCTTGTTTATACCATTCGTGCGTTAATCGGAGTCCATCTTCCAAGGTATATGAAGGAGTAAAATTCATTTCCCGTTTAGCTTTTTCGTTCGATACAATCCAATACTTCTGCACTGAGAGGATCATTTTCTGTGGATTTAGAATCGGAACCGTATTAAAGAGAAGTGACGGAATGATGCTGAAATACGAGATTCCCCTCAATAGCCCAGCAGGAAGGTTCAAAGATATTGCCGATGATCCGGCAGTCTTAAAAATGAGTTCGTGAATTTCCTTCCAAGATACCGGCATATCGTTGCAGATAAAATAAGTCTGATTTTGTGTCTGCTCGGTAAGAATGACTTTTCCGATAGCACGAACAACATCCAACGCATAGATATAAGAAAAATAATTATGTTTGTATCCAGGATAGATGTTAAGTTTAAACCGGGTCATTTTAAAAATATTCAGAAAATCGGCATCGTATGGACCGTATACCGCGCCCGGCCTCAATATGGTATAAGGTATCGCGTACCCATACGACTGGACGATTTTTTCTGCTTCCAACTTGCTCTTTCCGTACAATTCTACTGGTATTGGTTCTTCATCTTCGGACCTATGATGTTCATAACTTCTCGACGGCCCGACGGCAGTAATGGATGAAATATAGACAAACCGCTTTATGTTCGGATTCATTCGTAGGAGTGCTTCCAGCAGATTTCTTGTCGGGATGACGTTCCCGTTTTGAAAATCTTTCTTTATAATTCCTTTTGTCGCTCCTGCCAGATGAATGACAACATCCGCTCTCTGAAGAGTTTCACACTGTATGAGACTATCCAGATTGTTGAAATCAATGCTGTATTCGTCGCTTTTCTGACTCTTCGATCTGACCAACTTTGATATTTCGGCAGAGGGAATAATTTTCGGAAGCTCGTTCAGCACATTATGACCGAGAAATCCATTGGATCCCGTGATGACGATTTTCATAAAACATTTCCTTCGTCATAATCATTTTCTATTCACTGTCTTCCTGTTACCTGCAAATAGGTGATTTGTTTGCTTCTATAGCTTGCCTTGGCATCTGTAACCTGATCATTCATCTGTTGCTGCAACGCCTGTGCTTCCAATAAATCGGCAACTGAGATCATACCGTTTGTATAACTATCTTGATTGACCTTGAGATTTTCTTCCGCCTGCGCCTTTGCTTCTTCACTCAACAATACCTGTTTGTACGCATCAGAGAAATCCTGCCATGCTTTTTGCATTTGCAGCATTAATAATTCAGAATTGTCCTGTAAATTATTCTGCGCTATTTTTTCTTTGATGCTTCGTTCTTGTAATGTATGCGAAGCTTCCCACCAGCCGGATATCGGAATGGAAACAGTGCCGAACACCATACCCAGTGTTCTATCTTTGCTTTCATCAATCTTCATATACAATTCACTGACACCAACGGCGGCTTGTGGAAGATATTCACCAAACTTCATATTGCTCTGCAATTCTTCCGCACGCACAGATGCTTGCAACAAATGATACTCCGATCTGTTGTTGAGTGCCTCAGCGTGATCGACATAATACGTTTCCGGAAGATCGTTTACAGCCAACGAGTCCTTTAACACCAGTGTCGAATCGAACGGGATGCCGATATACTGGCAAAACGCCATTGTTGCGAGCTTTCGTCCGTTTTCCAATTTTGACTTGTTGAGAAGAATCTCGCTTCGCTTCAATTTTACTTTAAGCATATCGTTCTTCATAACAATGCCGGATGTGTAGGCGTCTTCCACTTGTGCCCGTAGGCTGTTTAATAGCTCTTCGTATCGTTGTATTGTCTTATTCTTTTCATTCAGAGAGACCACCAACCAATACTGCTCTTCTGTTTTGAGTATAACTTCGTTTTGTGAAAGTCGATTCTTGTATTCGCTCACATCTTCGCCCAGAGAAGCAAGGCGATTGCCATTCCAGATTCTGCCTCCGGCAAAGATCGGCTGCACGACTGTTATTATGCCGAACGTTCCCGATTTCAGCAATCCCATAGTTGAAGCCGGCATATACGCAAACTGTGTTGCCGTAGAAAGAGTAGAAAGATCTTTTCCGTCATAGACAGGAAGATTGCCGCCTTGTGTAGAAATTTCCAGCAGATCTTTTTGCGCTTTAAACATTGCACCGCTGGCACTGATGGATGGAAAGAAGTTCGTGAATGCTGCTTTTTTTGTCTGCTGTGCGGCTTCTATTTCCAGCGAACTGTTTTTTATCTTGCAATTGTTCTGTAAAGCAAGCTGTTTGCTCTCTTCGAGCGTTAGAACTCTTTGCGCAAAAACCTGGCTGATACTTAACAGCGCAATTAACGGAAGATAAAAATTTATATTTTTCATAATAATTCACTCTCTTCAACTTTTTCAAAATCTTTTCTATGGAATAAATAATAGAGCACAGGAATCACCAGTAGAGAAAGCACCAGTCCGAAAATCAATCCACCGCAAATTGCTGCACCAAGCGGACCCCATAAAGGTGAACGACTAAGGATCATTGGTAAAACACCAACTGCCGCGGCAGCAGAGGTTAGAAATATCGGTCGCATTCTTCGTTTGCCTGCAGCAATTGCCGCTTCTTCAAGTGAATGTCCGTGTTCTCTTCTAAGTTCCTCGGCATAAGAGACATAAATGATTCCATTACGGACAACGATTCCAATTAGTCCTATCAACCCTATCAAAGCAGTAACGCTAAATGGATAACCGGCTATGTTCACACCCAACGCGGCACCGAATATGCACAACGGCATAGTCATCATAATTAAAATTGCAGTTTTTATATTCCTAAATTGGGCTGACAGAATTATAAAGATTATCGCTATACTTATAGCAAGCGAATAATACATCGGCGAAATTTCATCTATATTCATTTCATAGTCGCCGCCATAACTTACCGATACACCTTTCGGTAATTGCAGCTTATCTATACTTGGTCTTAACTCATTGAGTATGTTCGATGCATAATAACCTCTTTCGGGATCTACATTAACTGTAATTGTGCGAACACCGTTGCGTCTTGCAATCTCACCTTCGGTCCATTCCTGTTTGGCATCCGCTAATTGTCTTACCTGCACAGACGAAACCAAAAACGGTGAGGTTACATATTGATTCATAATATCATCGACATTTGTTTTTGTTTTTTTGTCAACCTTCAGGTTCACGTTAATCGGGTAATCACCTTCCCAGATTGTTGAAACCGGGAAACCCTTTGTTCCAACCATGAGAGAATAATCTAAGATCATTTTTGAATAGCCGAGCCGGCTTGCTTCATCTTGTTTAAAATTCAGTCTTACTGCCTGGAGAGGTTGTCCATAATCAGTTCTGACCCACTGAGCGCCTTCGATTCCGCGTGCAATTTCAGAAATTTGAGCGGCAACCTTTTTTATTGATGCAATACTGTCACCGGAAACACGAACTTCAATTGGACCTTTTGCTATTGATATTTCGAGCTGTTTCCACTTCACGTAAGCTTTCGGATTATTGTCGCTATATTTTTTACTGTAATCATCCAATATTTCCTGTGTTGCTTCGCTCGATTCTGTAATTACCAGCAATTGCCCATAATGTTTAGCCGGAAAGTTCGGAGCGTATAGAGTATTGAATCTCGGCGAACTTGTTCCAATAAATGCGGCAACTTCTTTTACACGACTATCTTTTTCCAGTTTATCTTCAATTTCTCTCATAACAGCATCGGTTTGTTGTAATGAACTTCCTACCGGAAGATAAACTTCTACGGCAAATTGATTACGCTGGAACGGCGGGAATATCTGCTGCGGAGTAAGCATCAATATTAATAGTCCAATTATAAAAGACGCGGCTCCAATTATAACAACCAGTTTTTTCTTTCTAAATGAACCTTCTAATACTTTATTATAAAAAGATTGAATCCAATTTAAGAAAGCACCTTTTTTTCCTTTGCTGTTTTCACCTTTGATACCGTGCTTTATAAAAGTATAGCACATCAACGGAACCAGCACTACTGAAACAAGAAGCGAAATCATCAATGCATACATAATTGTGAGCGGTAATGACTGAATAAAATCCCCGGCAAGACCAGTCATAAGTATTGACATCGGCGCGAAACAAATGATGATTATTAATGTGGCTGAAAATACCGAACCGAAAAGATCGTAAACACTTTTTGAAGCGGCATCATGTGGAGTTATGCCGTTATCAAGTTTTTCAACATAATTATCTATAATTACAATCGCATTGTCCACAACCATTCCAAGAACAATAATTAATCCGGCAAGCGATACTGTTTGAAGATCCATTCCAGTTACCCACATTAAACCAAGAGCAATAAAAACTGAAATTGGAATAGCAGAGGCTGCAACAAGGGCAACTCTTTTGGGCAATAAAAGGACGGTTATGAGAATAACCGAAACTATAGCCAACCCAAAGTCCCTAAGGAACCCATAGATCGAATGCGATACAAATGAAGGCATATCGGAAATAAGTCCCACATGAACATCCGAAGGTACGTTAGCCGTGAATTCATCGATATCTTTTTTTACTGCACTCCCATACTGAACGATATTATTACCGGGGAGCATTTCGAGAGAAACGACCAGACATTTTTTCCCATTGAGCCGGATGTATGAATCCGGTTCCGGATATTCTCTTACAACTTTTGCTATGTCTTTCACGCGGATGACATTGCCCATAGGATCGGAATAGATAATTTGATTCGCGATGTCGCTTTCCGTTTTATACCCGGATGGAATATGTATCGGTCTGATAAATCTTCCGTCGTCAATTTCGCCCGCATAATTAACAATGCCCTGCGGCTTTAACGCGGCAAGTACCATAAGTGGTTTGATGCCGTAGTTTGTCAGCTTAGCGTCGTCAATGTAAATATTGATTTCTTCATTCTGCAAACCGAAATGTTTTACTCTTGATGTTGCCGGTATTTTTCGAACATCGTCTTCAAATTTCTCGATGTATCTTTCAAGTTCTTTATATGTCTTTGTTTCGGATTCAACAGCCAACAATATTGCGGAAGTGTTTCCGAAATCGTCATTCGCTGTTAATGACATTACACCGGAAGGTAGTTGTCCTTTAAACTCATTTAATCCGTGCTGGAGTTTTGCCCAAAATGCTTTGGGATCTTTTTCGCTCTTTCGAACCTCGACATAAATTATCATTACGTTTTCTTTCGAAACCGAATGAGTTCTCTTTTTATCAACAGCTTCAAATTGGAATAAATAGTTTTCAACTTTTTTTGTTAATTGTCCTTCCACTTGTTCTGATGTTGCGCCCGGATAAACTCCGATGATCAATCCCTGTCGAATTTTAAATTCTGGGAATTCATCGCGCGGCATCTGGATCAACGCCACTACTCCCAGCAACACCAGAAGACCGGTTACTATAAGTATAACTTGTTTGTAACGGAGAATTATTTCAATTAAAGTTCGTTTCGCTTTCATAATTTTCATTTCCTGCGCTTATCGGTTGGCAATTCGGACCGGTGAATTGTCAACAAGTTTTTGCTGGCCTGCAACCACTATTTCTTCTCCATCGTTCAATCCCTCGGTAATTTCAACTCCGTTCTTTAAGAGGTTTCCGGTTGTAATATATTTCCTTACCGCTTTATTTTGGTCCACCACATAAACGAAATTTCTTCCTTGCTCGTCAACAAGAACTGCCCTGCTTGGAACAAACAATCCGTGATGAGCGCCGGTGGTTTCAATGGTTACATTGCAAATCATCCCCGGTTTGATATCATAATTCTTGTTCGTGATGCCGATTTTAATCCTGTATGAATGCGCCAGCAGATCGGCAACTACTCCGATTTCCTCCACCGTTCCTGAGTACTCCTGAGGACCTAAAGCCCCGATCTTTATCATGGCCTTGTTTGCTTTTTTTACCAGCGATATTTCGTTTTCAGGTACCGACACACGTGCATACACCTTCGCAATTTTTACAAGAGTGATCGAAGTGAGATTTGGTATTGCGGTCATACCGGGATCGATAGAACGCTTTCCTACAAATCCGTCCATTGTCGCATACAAACTACAGTCATCCAAACTTTTCTTCGCAATTGCCGCAGCAGATTTTGCCTGCTGCAAGCCGGTTTCTACTTCGACATATTTGACATCCGAAAGATTACCGTTCTTGTGCATCGGCGTGAGTCGGTTGTACGCATCTTCTGCTTGTTGCTCGGTTGCATGGGCCATTGCGTAAGCGTTCCGGTAGGTTGTGTTATCCAAGGTTGCAAGCAGTTGACCCTTTTCGACAACTGCTCCTTCTGAGACAAATACATGGGACACGGTGCCGAGCGATGAAAAACTCAGGGGAATCGTTTCCGATTCTTCTATCGTACCGCTATATGCAAAAGTCTGACTGGCATTGGATGCCTTTACTTGTTCTACTTCAACGTTAATAGCAGTATCGTTTTGATTGCCTGCATTATTTGAGCACCCGGAAGCAAATAAAGTTGCTCCAATAATTGAGAGAACGTTCAACATTCTTATATATCTCATATATATATTCCTTTATATAAATAGACTATTATAGTATTTTAGTCGGTAACAGTGAAAAAAAAATTATACTCCCTCTGAAATCATTTTTGCAGCCATATCAATTTGTTTTGTGTCGTCATTTTCTAAAAGAAGATAGAGTTCTAGTGCATGGATTACACCGATAATAGTTTTTGCAGCTGTATTTAATTCATTTCTATCAATAAAGCTAAATTCTTTCTTTTCGAGACCAAGCTTTAGAATCTCCCTTACAAAGCTTTCTTCTTTTAATTCAAATAGCTTTCTCATCTTCTCAAGAAAATTTTGATTTCTTTTAATTTCTATCCGGACAATGGTATACACGTTAATTTTGTTTTTTATCTCGATGATAGATGTAATAATATATCTTTTCAGCTTCTCCCTTGCCGAAGCAACTTCAATTGTCGATTCTCTTGCTAATGCTAATATTTTTTCGAATTCAATCTTTATAACAGCATCAAAAATCTCTTCCTTACTTTCATAATAATAGTAGAGTGTACTTTTACCTTTTCCCGCTTCACTTGCGATATCTTCCATGGTAGTCTTATTCATACCCCATTTCTGGAATACACGTTCCGCTGCTTGAAGGATCGCATCTCTGACAATATCATCTTTATTCATTGTTGCACCTATATTCTGGTTGCTGATCGGTTGCATGTGCCATCGCATATGCGTTTCCGTAAGTTGTGTTATCTAATGTTGCACAAGCATCTGATCCTTTTTTTATATATTTCATATATGATCACTTGTATGAATTGACTATTATAGTATTTTAGTCGGTTCTTAGACAAAAAAATTTATCTAATTTCAATTCCTTTAAATAGCACAACTAAGAGTGCGTGAACCTTCTTCTTGATATCAGACAAGGACATTGTGGTTGTTTCTATGGTCCAGGGATATTCTAATCCCTTCAGTGCTGTAACGATAGCAAATGCAGTAAGATCAATATCATTTATCGCAAAAACCTTTAATGCTATCCCCTCCTCTAGAATGCTCTTGACCATATTGAGTTCTGCTTTTAAACTCTCTTTGCGAGCTTTTTCAATGAACGAATATTGTGCAAGATATTCATCCCTCAGCGCACTGTAGTAATTTACCAGTTCCTTCAATACGATCAATCGTGTAAGCACATATGTTTGAAGCTTATCCTGAGGTGTTTTTTCTTGCTGCACCGCTTCACTAAGCTTCTGGCTTAGGTATCGAGTTTCTTTTTCTATTATCTCGGCAAAGATTTTTTCCTTTGTATCGAAATAGTGATAAATCGTCCCCTTTCCAACGTGTGCTAGTCGGGCGATCTCATCAACAGTCGTTTTCTTTAGTCCAAACCGGCCAAAAAGACTTTGAGAAGTCTTGAGTATGATTTCTTTGGTATTTACCATAATACTTTATATAGAACTAATCGACTAATATAGTTCTACGGTCTAATAATAGAAAATGTTTCATTTAAAGTCAAGTTTTTTATCAAGGGCATGTTTAGTAGGATTGTGGGGCTATTTTAGTCATACTATCTCAGATTTTCCATAACTGGAATGCAAAGCAATTCTTCTAAAAAGGGGAATTCATTCTTTCTATCAAGTGCATCGCGTGCCCCCGCTACAAAAAACAAAAAATCCTGGCTTGTCCAGGGTTTTTTGTTTTTATAGTAATTGGACGATTAAAGTCCAAGCGGAATGTTTTATATAACGTGCCGCCGATTTTTGGCGGCATCCTGCCTGCCCGCCGGAGCGCAGCGAAGGCGTGGCCCCCGCTACAAGTTCCCAAGAAGAATCCTCATCAATGAAAATTGGTGGGGATTTTTTAATTTATGAGTAAAACTTTAATGTGTCTTTCTATTTTTCTTTTCATTTGACACCCAGCTCATTCCGTCAGCTTGAGCGCCTGGTTAGGCGGGCTGTGATTATTTATTTACTTGTTTGTATTCTTTTATATATTTTGCGATTTTTACCAATGGCGCAACCCAAATGTCTTTTTCATTTTGTTTGAGAAAATGCAAAAGCTTACTGTGAGCTTCTAAAGATACATTGAGAGAATGTTCGCCTCCAACCCCATGAAAAAGAAAAACCAATAAAGCTTTATCTTCAATTGCTTCCTTTACTAATCGAACGAGTTCATCTCCTGATTGTCCATTGATTCCATATGCACCTATATTATACAAATCGATCTCTTCTATTCGTTGCATTTTCCCTTCGACACCTCTTGCCGCAACAAATTCCTCTCTTATTTTCGACACATATGATGAATCACCAACTGTCGTATCACCGCATGGGTACGCAAACGTTCTTTCCGATTTCCCATCGATTGCTTTAAGTACAATATTTGCCATTTTGATTTCATCAAGCAATCTCTGCATTGTATAATTATTGAGGTCGTAGTCGGGTTTAACCCACTCCATTCCTGGTGCTTTTCCTGCACAGGGGTGGTATAATGTATGATTCCCTAATTCATTTCCTTTTTTAGCTACATCCTTCCATTCAGATAGGCGTTCGCTAAATCCTGGAAAAGACACCGGTAGATAAAAAGTGCCTGTAAAACCCAATGAATCTAAAATTGGTATAACGTTATCCAAATCCACGTTGAGAGCATCATCATACGTAAGACACACTGCACATTTCTTGCCATGCCAGACTTCTTTGTCCTGAGCAGAAATTGCAGGCATTAAAACTGTCAAATAGGAAGTAATAAAAAAAACCATGAATGCTTTGCTCATATTTTATTTTCCATATTTAAGTGATTCTTTTCAGCCCGCCTGGTTAGGCGCACTCAAAAATATTTATTATTTTAGTAAACCTTTTATCCATTGGACACATTCAACTTCATTAACAATTGACCAAGAATGCGGATGTCGCCGCCCATTGCTCCTATATCCTGTCTGATATGATTGCATAAACTCTGCTTTTTTATTGCCCATAATTAATAGGCGCCTTACTAATTCAGATGTGCTAAAATAATTATCATCTTTAACCGACTGATTACTGTTTATCAAACGCCACGCGATGTCTACATCATGATATGTTCTTACGGCTATGTCCTTTAAATATTTTTCATGCTCTCCATATTTCGTATCCATACTAAAAGGACTTAGATAAGAATAAATGGTATCATTTTCACTTGGAATACCATAGTCGTCCTTAAGATATTTCATTACATATTCTGCTTCCTTATATGCAGCATCTGAATAATTGTGTTTATAACTTTTCTCTAATCCACCCCACAACTTAACAATATCTACCGGAGAATCTACGGTAAAAATCCCTTTGGGCCTAATGGGATATTTATCAGGAAATTCATTGCATAACTCCGCATATCTCATTGCAACTATTCCACCTGCAGAATATCCACCTAGAACAAAATCTTCTTGATGAACTTTGTATTTTCTAAGCACATCTTCTAGAACTGCAGAGAGTTTTGATTGCACTGCCGAATCAGCGGAAATCTTATTTCCTTCTGCAAAGCCAATTGTCAATATTCTGTTTACATAAGCCACATTGTGGAGTTTTGTTTCAGGAAAGATCCATTCGGCCTTTTCTCCAAATCCGGCAAGCAGAACCAGGACGCCCGCAATTGAATCGCTACATGGTTCGACAGCCAAATAATATCCACTGAAAGCGTCTTTATCGTTTAGGACAACCTTCTTTATAGATTGTGAATAAAGAATATTATTAACGGATAGAACAAGAAGGATAGTGATTAATATTTTTTCCATTTTAATCCTTTAATATTGTGAGTGCGCCTAACGGATGGGCGCTAAGCTGCGGCACTGCAAATTTTCAAATTGCTGATAACAAAACAAGTTTATGCTGGTTCTTTCAATTTTGTACTGACCTCTATGCGCAATGTAAAATGCACCAACGCTCATCCGGTCAGCTTGCCTGCCCCGCTGTTTTTGGCGGGGAGCCGCTGGATAGGCATTTTTATTTTTCGTACCATCTCATTAATAACATTTTGTTGGTCGACATAATCTCGAATGGATTAGTATCATCCCATGAAATATAGATTGGAACAATATCTCCATCTGGTTTTACATAAAATCGAAATTCCCATATTAGTGTCGATTCTTCATGATAAGAGATATACACAAGGCGAAAATAGCGATCACTTCCTGGCAAATAACTTTCATCAATTAGATCATATCCATCTAGCTTTCCATATGAACCAGATGGTGGACTCAACCGAATTACATCTAGTTTAGATTTATAACTATTTACATTTTGCACCTTTGTGGATGCATCCCAGGTTTTGCCTAAGTTTGCAACTAACCATTCAGCTACTTCTTGAGTCTTATTAGCTTTCAGATCAGCAAATAGTTTCTCTGCTACCTTATATGCTGATGTTATCGCCTTCTCATTTGGTTTTTTGAATGTCGGGCGAAAAGACTGCCCCAGTAGTTGTGATAAATTGAATGTTATTAGAACTAGTACAATAAAGAAATGGATTTTTTTCATGATATTTTACCTTTCTGTAATAAAAATGTCTAACAATTGATTAGATAGACTTAGTCTATATATTGTGTATAAAAAGCATGATAGATAGACAGCCATCAGTATTTTCAAACTGATAGCAACTGAGTCGCCTGTATTAAATATCACTTAATTTGATTTAAACTGAAGAGCAACTATTGGTATAAGTATAGAATTCCAGATCAAGCCAAGGGAATCATACGCCTCCAAAGCTACTTCTTCCCTACTGCATTGAATCAAATTTGAATAACCCTACACCAGATTGTAACTAATGAATATCGCAGAATCAAGGGAAATGGTTCGTATTTCAACATCTGCAATAGGTCAAAATCTTATAAAGAAACCGAAGCTTGATCCAGAATAAATATCCATTCCAACAGTAGGAGATAAAATGAAAAGTTCATTCTTGAGTAAAAATTCCGTATCTTATCATAACACATCAGCATACCTGTGATATTCAGCTTTTAAGTTGTACCCTTAGTTCGGTTGGATAAAGCAGCAGAGTTAATACAAAATGGAGTAACAGCATGGCAAATCCCATTAAGCATTTCACACTCACCCCTCTACAGGCTGAGGAAAAGGCATTGATAGTCGCACAGATGAGGACGAACCCCCGCGGTCCGTGGGTGAATGGCAAGAGGACGAGCCTGCCAAAGCTAAACGGGAGAACACCCGAAAGCAAGAAAAAGAATTAATATCATCTTTTATAACAGCTAAGAACTTTCTCTTTAACTATTTTACTATACTTTCTATCAGTTCAACTTTTCTTTTTCTCGAATTCACACTGAAGATTTTCCAACCATTACCCGTTTCCGTGTATACGCAATCAATCCACCGGCTTCAACAATGGCCTGCCGGGCTTTCGGAAGAGGAATAACAGAAAACTTCCGGCCGGTTTTTTTGTTCATAACTTCGGTCGAGTTCACTTCCAGATCGTCGCCAACGTTCGCATCGATCTCAGGGCAGGTGACCGTCTGCAGCCCAAGATTAATACTATTCTGCAAAAAAATACGTGCAAAATTTGGAGCAATGATAATGAGGTCATAGCCTTTGAGTGTCGAAACCGCTTGCTCACGCGAAGAACCGCAGCCAAAATTTTTTCCTCCAACAATAACACTGCCAGGCGGAACCTGTTTTGTTTTCATTCTCTCATTGAGCTCTTTGATATCGGCAAATGCGAACTGTGGAGTCTCCGTTGGAAGAACGGTTGCCATATATCGGCCCGGATAAATGATGTCTGTGGAAATATCGTCGCCAAGTTTATAAATGACCTGTCCCATGTTATTTTACTCCTTTTGTCGGGTCGGTGATAACACCCTTGATTGCCGATGCTGCTGCAACTGCCGGGGAGCAGAGATACACTTCGGAGTTTGGATTTCCCATGCGTCCCTTAAAATTTCGGTTGGTGGTCGAGAGTGCA
The DNA here is from genome assembly GCA_003142475.1 of Ignavibacteriota bacterium. Classification (GTDB taxonomy): domain Bacteria; phylum Bacteroidota; class Ignavibacteria; order UBA10030; family UBA10030; genus Fen-1298. Next base: position 86,008 of record PLMK01000025.1, on the reverse strand, counting down.
ACTTCACCATCGCCAAGGGCTCCTTCATGAATGCCGAGGCATGGACCACAGCCGGAATTCATCACGACAGCCCCCGCTTTCATAAACTCACCTATATATCCTTTTGCAAGCGCCTGATTGTATATCCGGGCAGATGCCGGAAAGATAAGCATCCGAGTTCCCTTTGCAACTTTCTTTCCCCGTAAAATTTTAGCGGCAAGTTCAAGATCATCCAAACGTCCGTTTGTGCATGAACCAATCACGACTTGGTGTATCTTGATGCCTTTCACTGCCTTGATTGATTTCACGTTATCCACCGTATGCGGACAAGCGATCTGTGGATCCATTCTCGATACATCAATGTCGATGGTTCGTTCATACAAAGCATCCTTATCCGGACTCACACATACGATTTTACCTTTCACACCGGCTTCGCGGGTAAGATATCGAAGTGTTTCTTTATCTGCAGGAACGATGCCTGATGTTGCGCCGGCTTCCACCGACATATTGCAAATAACAAGTCGGCCGGAGGTTGACATGTCTCTGATTGTCGGCCCGTGGAATTCAATGACCCTAAAGTTTGCCCCTTCAGCAGTGAGTTTACCGATAAGGTGGAGAATCAGATCTTTGGGCCCGACAAATTTCTTAAACTTCCCTGAGACATTTACTTTTATAGTCGCCGGCACTTCGACATTGAGTACTGAACCAAGTGCCCAGACACTTGCCATTTCGGTCGCACCGATGCCAAATGCAAACGCGCCCAGCGCACCGTGGCTGGTCGTATGCGAATCGGTGCCGACAATAACAGAACCGGGGCGGACATATCCGTTCTCTGGCAATACTTGATGGCAGATTCCCCCCACATCGCCGCGGATGTCGTGAAATTTTGCAATATCGTTTGCCGCAACGAATTCACGGATTTTTTTTTGATTTGATGCAGTCTTCGGTGATTCTGCAGGAACACGGTGATCGAAGATGATACTGATTTTAGATGGATCCCAGATCTTCGGCTGAATTCCCGTGCCTTGATATATTTCAATAAATTGATTCATGACGAGCGCCGCATTTTCATGCGACATCGCAAGATCGACCTTTGGCTCTACCACATCTCCCGCTTTTACTGACGGCAAGCCCGAAGCTCGCGCCAAAATTTTTTCAACAACAGTCATGCCCATAAACTATACTCCGATGTATTATAACATATGATGCGATACTTACTAATTATCGAATTTATATCGCCTTCATTTCTTTGAATTTTTGAATTTCCTCATTCGTATATCCGATGCTTGCAAGAATATCATTCGTGTGTTGACCGAGTGTCGGTGGTGGTGTTTCAACAATGCCGGGTGTTTTTGAGAATTTTGCAGACAAATTGAACAGTTCCAATTCACCGATTCCATCCACTGTCACTTTCCCGAACACATTCCTATGTTTTACTTGCTCTTGTTTCAATGCTCCATCGAGCGTGAGAATCGTACCTGCAGGAACATCGTGCTTGTTTAGTTCATCCACCCATACCGCTGTTTCTTTTTGTGCAAGTTTAGCGTTGAGGAGCGGCGTCAGTTCTTTACGATTCTTTTTTCGCGCATCACGTTCTCGAAAGCGTGTATCGGTCTTCAATTCCGGTACACCAAGCACATCAGCAACAGATTCCCATTGCTCTTGTTTATTTGCTGCAATATTGATGAAACCGTCTTTCGTTTTGAACACACCCGATGGAGCGGCGGTAAAGTTATCGTTTCCCATCAATACGGGTTGTTGGCCGCCAATCTTCAGATTCGCAACGACCCAGCCCATCAGCGGCATAATGGAATCAAGCAACGCCACATCGATAAACTGTCCTTCGCCGGTTCGCTCTCTATAATAGAGCGCGCCCATTATTGCAAATGCAGCATTCAATCCCCCGACCGTATCGCACACTGGAAAACCGGCACGCAGCGGATTCAATTGTTCATCTCCATTGATGGCCATTTCGCCGCTCAGTCCCTGAATGATCTGATCGTACGCCGGTTTCATTGCATCAGGACCTGTTTGTCCAAAGCCGGAAATTGCGCAGTAAATAAGTTTGGGATTAATTTCACTGAGTACTTGATAAGAGAGGCCAAGTCGCGTCATCACATCCGGACGAAAGTTCTCGACAACGGCATCCGCTGCTTTCACAAGCTTTTTAAAAATCTCTTTCCCCTCCGGTGTTTTCAGGTTGAGTGTGAGGGATTTTTTGTTGGCGTTCTGAGCAAGAAAGCTTGTTCCCATCAGCATCTGATTATACTTGGGAACGCAGCCAAGTTTTCGAGCAAGGTCGCCATCGTTGGGATTTTCTATTTTAATCACTTCAGCACCAGCAAGTGCGAGGTGCAGAGTTGCAAATGGTCCAGAGAGAACATTTGTCAGATCAAGAACGCGAATACCTTCTAATAATTTCATAGAACCTCAATCATTACATCAATATTGTATTGGTCCGGATTTGTACACCAATCCCGGCATTTCACGGTTGAAGTATCCGGCAAATTCTTTTGCTAGAACAATAAGGTTCGAGAGTTTAATATCTTTCCTTATCTCAGAACGCTGCAGCGAATGCACAAGATCTTCTGTGCAAACATTCCCCACAGCCACTTTTGTAAATGGACAACCGCCAAGTCCCGCAATGGACGATTCGAAACATTGTACACCAACCCGCATTGCCGCATAACAATTAGCGAGACCAAGACCATACGTATTATGGAAATGGCACGTACATTCAATGGAGGAATCAATTTGGAAGACTGTTTCAAACATTCGCATCACTTGTTCCGGATACGCATGACCTGCTGTATCTGCCAGACTAATGTTTTTGAAACCAGCTTGAAGATATTTTTCTACGATACCGATCACCCGTTCCTGTGGAACTTTCCCCTCAAATCCACACCCAAAAGCCGATTGCACCGAAAGCTGAACACGCTTGCCTGCAGCAATTGCTTGCTTCGCTGTTGCAATGATTCGGTCTGTCGCTTCGATTGTCGACATTCCCGTATTTTTCCGACTGTGGGTATTACTAGCCGAGACGCCCATGCAATACATCCCGACGCCGCATACCTCGCCGCGTTCTAATCCTTTTTCGTTGAGAATAAGTCCGGAGAGAATGACATTGTTTGGTTTATGTTCCGGCTGGTTAAAATGTTCGAACAAAACATCAGTGTCCGCCATCTGTGGAACTTTCGTGGGATGAACAAAAGAGCCAAGTTGAAGAATATCAATTCTGGTTGTCAGGAATTCTTCCGCCCACTTTATTTTTTGCACCGTCGGAACAATTTGCTTTTCCATTTGCAAACCGTCTCGCAACCCAACTTCATGAATGATGATTGGCTTCATAGTATTTTTACAGCTTTTCCGCAATTGCGTTTGCCATATCGAGTGTTTTGCTATTGCCGCCCATATCATACGTGCGTACGTTACCTTCTTTGATAACAGCGGCGACAGCATTCTCAAGCTTTGCACCTTTTTCTGTTTCGCCAAGCCAGTCGAGCATCATTTTCGCTGCAAGGATAGTCGCAATGGGATTAACCTTATATTGACCGGCATACTTTGGTGCAGAGCCGTGTGTCGGCTCGAACACTGCCAGTTTCGTTCCGATGTTTCCTGAACAGCCAAATCCGAGTCCGCCGACCATCTGCGCACAGAGATCAGAAATAATGTCGCCATACAAATTCGGAGCGACAAGCACATCGTAATTGAACGGATTCTTCAGCAGCCACATCGTCATCGCATCGATATTGGCATCATCCATCTTGATTTCCGGGTAGTGCACAGCAACTTCTTTTGCAGCATCAAAGAACAAACCATCTGTTGCACGCACGACGTTTGCTTTGTGGACAATGGTGACTTTCTTTCGTTTGAATTTTCTGGCAAACTCGAATGCAGCACGAACAATCCGTTCGCTTCCCGCTTTTGTGTTAATCTTACATGATATTGCATACTGGTCAATGGGAAGTTTTGCAAACGGTGCAAATGGTTTCGATATCGTTGTTAACAGATCGGCAAGCTCTTGCGGAACAGGATTGAATTCAACACCGGAATACAAATCTTCTGTGTTCTCCCGAAAGACGACGAGATCGATCCCCTCTTTGAAGTTCAAGGGATTGCCAGGATATGCTTTGCATGGACGAAGACAATTATACAGGTCGAATTGCTGCCGCATACGAACGATAGGAGAGCGGTAGATAAGTCCCTTGTCTTGGAACTTCGGATTGAGTTCAGCTTGGGCGGCTTTCATTGGTTTTGATGTGATCGCACCGAACATTGCAGCATCGACGCTCTTCAATAAAGTTATTGTCCGCTGCGGAAATGCGTCTCCCTCTGAACACCAAAAATCCCAACCGATATCACCATGAATATATTCCGCGTTAAGTTGAATTGTATCTAACACAATTCTTGCTGCCTCGAGTACTTCGATACCGATGCCGTCGCCCGGCAGCCATGCAATCTTATATTTTGGCATGCAAAATCCTTTTCCCTTTCATTAAATGAGGTACGCGCTGTGTTTTTTCCCTGCTATGATTATACTAGTGAAGAATGAAGATCGATTTGGTATCTGAAACATCGTAATGGTGATTTATGTTCATTTCGAAAATAAGGACAAGAGCTGACACCCGCAAGCCCTCACCGTCTAAAATACAACATTTTTGGAGAGTTCCATCACAATTTTTCACTCAATTTGGAAGCTTAAAACATATTGATTATATTTTGCGCATGAAGGTATCCAATAAAATGGAGGCGTGTCATGCCGGATAAATTTCAAAACTTTATTAATGGCAAATGGGTTGATGCAAAGTCAGGGCGAACTTTTGAAAACCGCAATCCTGCACATTGGGATGAGGTTATAGGTGTATTTCCGAAGTCTGCAAAGGAAGATGTTGACGAAGCAGTAAAAGCGGCACGCAGTGCCTATGAAAAATGGCGGCTCGTTCCTGCGCCTGCTCGCGGTGATATTATGCGAAAGATCGGCGACCTCCTTGTGAAGAACAAAGAAGAACTTGCACACGAAATGACACGCGAGATGGGCAAAGTGCTTGAAGAAACCCGCGGCGATGTGCAGGAAGGCATCGATACTGCGTATTATGCCGCGACCGAAGGCCGTCGATTATTCGGCCATACGGTACCTTCTGAATTACCGAATAAATTTGCGATGGCAATTCGTGTTCCGGTGGGTGTGGCAGCAATTATTACACCGTGGAATTTCCCAATGGCTATTCCGACATGGGGAATATTTCCTGCAGTGCTTTCAGGAAATACTGTTGTTTTCAAACCCGCAAGCGACACACCGAAGACAGCAACAACACTCATCCGAATCATGATGGAAGCGGGAATTCCGGAAGGAGTGGTGAATCTCGTTCATGGTGGCGGAGGAGAAGTAGGCAATGCCATCGTCGTACATCCGGATGTGGATTTGATTTTATTCACCGGTTCTACTGACGTCGGCAAACAGATTTCGCGCCAAGCAAGTGCTACGCTCAAACGTGTATCACTTGAACTTGGTGGGAAGAATGCTCAAATCGTCATGGACGATGCCGATCTTGATCTCGCACTCGACGGAGTATTGTGGGGTGCGTTTGGCACCACTGGTCAACGCTGCACTGCAACCAGCCGACTAATTCTTCATGATAAAATATACGATGCCTTTATGGCGATGCTTGTTGATCGGACAAAGAAGCTTCGTCTTGGAGACGGGCTTCTTCCGACAACCGATGTCGGACCGTGTATCAACGAAGCTCAACGGAATGTTGTCCAATCCTATATCGAGATTGGGAAAAAGGAATGGGCCCGACTTGTGTACGGCGGGAACATTGCCGTCCAAGGTGATTTGGCGAAAGGTTGGTTCCATGAACCGACTATCTTTGATAACGTAAAACCGAATATGCGTATTGCACAGGAAGAAATCTTTGGCCCGGTGCTCTCCGTCATCCGCATGGCATCGCTGGAAGAAGCAATAAATATTATAAATGGTACGATATATGGTTTATCTTCGTCTATTTATACACGCGATGTCAACAAAGCGTTTGTGGCCATACGTGACATTAAGGCTGGAATCACTTATATTAATGTACCAACGATTGGCGCAGAAGCGCATTTGCCGTTCGGTGGTGTGAAGCAAACAGGAAACGGCCACCGTGAAGGTGGCTGGGCTGTCTACGATTTCTTCACAGAGTGGAAAGCTGTTTATGTCGATTACAGCGGCAAGCTTCAACGAGCTCAGATCGACAATTATTAAATAAAACTATGCAGGGTCGTCCACATATCGTTTCGTTGTACGAACACCAGGAATTCTTCTGAATGGAACAGTGCACGCATCAAAGACAGCGTATCACTGAATCCATTCACAATCAGAATTTCGAGGTACATCATGTTCGAGACAAAGAATGCGAAACCGACGACGAAGAATCCCGTAAGAATCCTTCCTTCTAAAGTATACGAAGTGCTGAATCGGCACATATTGGCCGATGGATTCGATCTTGTAGTAGATCTTCAAAAAAGTCACGGATCGTACATTTACGATTCACTGACAAATACATCCCTCCTCGACTTTTTTACCTTTTTTGCTTCCGGTGCACTTGGATTTAATCACCCGAAGTTGACCACACCGGATTTCCTGGCAAAGCTCGGTCGTGCCGCAGTAAATAAACCGTCCAATTCCGATGCCTACACAGTTGAGATGGCGGAATTTGTCGAAACATTTGCTTGCATTGCCCAGCCATCGTACTTTCCTTATGCATTCTTTATTGATGGCGGCGCGCTTGCTAATGAGAACGCCCTGAAAGCTGCCTTTGATTGGAAAGTGAGAAAAAATTTTGCAAAGGGTTATACGCGAGAAGTCGGAACACAGGTTATTCACTTCAGGAGGGCATTTCACGGGCGGAGCGGATATACCTTGTCGCTCACCAATACGGATCCTGTGAAAATCAATTACTTCCCTAAATTTCAATGGCCGCGGATTCACAATCCTATTCTCACATTTCCAGTGACAGAAGCGCGGCTGGAGCAGGTGAAGAAAGAAGAAACGATGGCCATCGATCAGATCAAAACAGCCATCAAAGAGAATCCCGATGATATCGCAGCACTCATTATTGAGCCGATTCAAGCCGAAGGAGGCGATAATTATTTCAGAAAAGAATTTTTTACCGAGCTACGCACACTCTGCGATGAAAACTATATTATGCTTATCTTTGATGAGGTACAAGTCGGCGTGGGCATCACCGGAAAAATGTGGGCGCATGAATATTATGTGAAACCGGATATGATGACCTTTGGGAAAAAGACTCACATCTGCGGCTTCCTCTGCAGCACCCGCATTGATGAAGTACCCGATAATGTCTTTCACGTACCAAGTCGCCTTAATTCTACTTTCGGCGGTAATTTAATCGATATGGTGCGTGCGACAAGAATTCTGGAAATAATAGAGGAAGAGCAGTTAGTGGAAAATGCTCGTGTGATTGGAAATTCATTGCACGAGAATTTATTTGCGCTGGAGACGGAATATCCTGAACTTGTATCCAACACTCGTGGGCTTGGATTGTTCTGTGCAATGGATCTTGATGCGACTCAGAACCGCGAGCTCCTCAAAGAGAAAGCGCTGGAAAAAGGACTGATGCTGATTGGATGTGGTGATCGCACCATCCGTTTCCGCCCGCCATTAAACCTGTCAAAGTCGGAAGCAGACGAAGGGATAAATATTATCCGGCAGTGCCTGAAAGAAATAAAACCGGAGAAATAGATTCTCCCGATGGAAAGTAAATTATGAAAGGAATTAAAACCAGAGTCCATGCTCACATCAACGAAAAGTTTATTGTTATATTGTTTGCAATGGAATGTACCAGTATCGGAAAATGGACTCTTTTTGAGGAATTGCTAAAACGGGATATTGAGATCCCCATGTAGTTTATCGGTCTCCAACTACAAAGAAAAGCGCATCTGAAAAAATTCAAATGTGCTTTGTTGTTTGGACTACTATTTGAAATTGTTTTCAGTAATTATTTTAGCGTTCCGTTCTCGGCAGCTTTTTTCATTTTATCATTTGCGAATATAGCAACTTCAACACGTCGGTTTTGCGCACGTCCATCGACTGTCTCATTTGAAGCAACCGGGTTTGATTCACCTTTTCCTATTGTAGTTATTCTTGCTCCGTCAACATTAAGGCTTTTTGTATAATCTGAAACTGCTTGGGCACGGCGCTCTGATAAACGTTGATTATATTCTTCTGAGCCTTCGCTGTCAGTGTCACCTTCAATAATAATATTCGTATCAGGATATTTATTCAGAATTTTCGCAAGACTCGCGATGTTTTCTTTAGCTGCTGCTTGTAGCTCATACGAACCTGATTTAAAAAGAATCCCTGAATTAAATGTAATCTTGATTCCTTCACCTACACGTTCAACTTTTGCACCCGAGAGATCATTTCTCATTTCTTCCGCTTGCTTATCCATGTGATGACCAATGAGTGCTCCGGTCGTTCCGCCTACTGCTGCACCGATTATGGCGCCGGCAGCAGTATTTCCGGCGAGCTTACCTATAACGGCTCCAACAACTCCCCCACCGACCGCACCAATTGCACCACCCTGCAACGTATTACTGGTACCACAACCCATCATCACGATAGATATAGACAATAGCACAACCATAAATGCAATTACATTATTTTTCATATCATACCTCCTTTTAAAAAATGTTAAAAAACGGAATTATTCCTTTTATTCTTGTATGTAATGTATATTACAAATTTTGTATAGGTAAATTTGCAAAAACGGTTGATAATTGTCAATAAACTCTTCTTTCAAAAATATTCATATTATATTTCCTAAAATCAGAAAAGCAAAAATAATTTCTATAAATGGAGGAGCTGATTCTTTCTATCAAGTGCATCCTGTACTCGCGATACCAATTAGTAGTGAAAGTCTTGTTGATTGATGAGTCAACAGGATCTTTCGTTAATAGTTTTGGTTCACTCAGATCCCCAAGAAGAAAGTTTTTGTCTCAAATCTATGACATGTTGTCTCATATCAGCGGGAATTATTCAACATTGAGTTTCGATTAGCACAGTTCTAATTAAGGAATTCGTTCGCTCTTTCTGTTGTTTGATTCTCGGACACTCTTTTTCTACATTAATTATAATAACCTTGTTGATTTATCGCTAATGATAGATTAGATGATTTTACCTTTTGGAGATTGAAGATGGTTTGTTGGTCGTTTATTGTTCGTTGTTCATTAATTGCTGCTGGTTGCTCTTTATTCATCATTGCAGAGGCACAACCTCGCATTGAAAGCCAGTTCCGGATTGCACGCTTGAAATACAGTGGTGGTGGAGATTGGTACAACGATCCGTCGGAAGAAGTAAATCTTTTGAAATTTGTTCAGCAGAACACAAATATCGATTGTGATCCACGATACGAATTTGTTGATCTTTCTAGCGATAAACTATTTTCATATCCATTCCTGTTTATCACCGGGCATGGCAATATCAAATTCTCTGACTATGAAGTACAGCGGCTACGTACATATCTGATGCAAGGCGGATTTCTTTATGCTGATGATGATTATGGAATGGATAAAGCTTTTCGGCGTGAAATGAAAAATGTGTTTCCAGATAAAGAATTGGTCGAGCTGCCATTCAGCTATGGCATTTACAATTGCCATTTCAGCTTTCCGAATGGTGTACCAAAGACGCATGAGCACAACGGTAAGCCACCGCAAGGATTTGGATTGTTCCATAACGGCAGGCTGATTATTTATTACACGTACGAATCGAATCCCAGCGATGGTTGGGCTGATCCGGAAATCCATGGCGACCCTGAATCGGTGCGACAAGAAGCATTACGGTTTGGAACAAATATTGTTGTCTGGGTCCTGACACATTAAACACAATCGGAGATTGAAATATTTAATATTTGCGGTTGAGTGATTTTGTGATTGTATGAATAAATTATGCAAGGATCCTCTTCTATATTAACAATGTTGTCACATCGATTGAGGCTGGTTCGAAACAAACAGAACCGTGTTGATTTGTCGTCGAATACTCTCATCTTCCTTATCGGTGTTATTGTAACGGCAACAGTTCTAATTGTTACAGAAATACTGTTTGAATTATCCCGCATTGGACGGACAGCTATTTCAGTATCTTTTATATTCTTATTCCTCAGCGTTAGCGGCTGGATTATAGGTCGTCCGGTTCTTCGCCTCATCGGTATGCTGTCATCAATTACGGAAGATACGGCAGCGCGCCGCATCGGCGCATTTTTCCCTTCTATTCGCGACCGGCTTATAAATGCACTTCAGCTCGCGAAAAATGCCGCATCCGATTCCACGGTCTATTCGGCTGAGTTGATCGATGAATCGCTAAAAGATTTTGCCGAAGAAATTCAACCGCTTGACTTCACACAATCGGTGGACACGTCTCGTCTTCCTCTTTGTCGCCGTTGGCTGATGATAAGTGCGGGTATTTCAATTCTGATCGCATGCTTATTCCCGACATCTTTCTCTGATGCAGCATATCGATTAATCCATTTTACGCGTGAGTTCGCACCTCCACCCAAATATTTATTTGAAGTTTCGCCAGGTAATAAAGAAATTGTTAAAGGTGAAAATGTTGCTATTCGAGTCAAAGTGATTTCTCTTCTTCCGGCATTCGCCCTGCGACCAACAGATATCAAGATTTATCGACAGCAGGAAGGGCAGAAGAATTATGATGAAATCAAAGTGAAGCCGGATTCAAGCGGCATATACCATACAGCATTTCAGACTTTGCGTGCATCAACAGAGTATTTTGCACGAATTACAGATGCTGAGAGCGAGCATTATAGATTGATAGTGAAGGATAGACCATCGATTCGGTCGTTCCATATAAGACTCGATTATCCAGCGTACACTAAAATTTCACCAAAAACAATGGATGAATTTGTCGGTGATGTTATGGCGCTAACAGGAACGCGCATTACGATTTCCGGCACGTCAAGCAAATCGTTGAAGGAGGCATCTATCCAATTTGAAACCAACACTGGACTTCCATTGGAAATACGCGGAGAAAAATTCTCGGCGTCGATTCCTATTCTTGCCGACAACTCTTATCATATTTCTATAGTTGACGAAGAAGGATTGTCAAATAGTGAACCGGTTCAGTATCAAATTAAAGTCGTGCCGGATGAATATCCCACTATCGCTATAATCGAACCGGGCCGCAACATAGATATTGCCGGCGATCAATCGCTGAATCTTCTTTTACAGGCAAAAGATGATTTTGGATTTTCCAGCATGCGTCTTGGGTACCGCTTAATGAAATCACGTTATGAACAGACGCGAACTGAATTCACCTTTACTCCTATTCCGTTTTCCGCTGATGCAGTGGAACAGATCGAATTGCCGTTCACGTGGAATCTGACAAATCTTAATCTTGTGCCGGAAGATGTCGTTGAATATTTTGCGGAAGTGTTCGATAATGATAATGTAAAAGGACCAAAGAGCGGACGGAGCAATCTCTACCTTCTCCGCCTTCCATCATTGGACGAAGTTTTTACAGATGTCGATAAAGAACATGAGCGTTCGATAGACGATTTGAAGCAGTCGCTTGAAGATGCAAAGAAATTGAAGAACGACATCGAATCCATCAATCGCGATTTGAAAAAGAATAAAGATCCCGATTGGCAGACACAGAAGAAAATGGAAGAGATGGCAAAGCAGTACCAGCAAGTGCAGAAGAAATTGGATGAAGTGCATTCGCGTATTGAGCAAATGATGCAGCAAATGCAGCAGCAAAACGTGCTTTCCAAAGAAACGATGGAAAAATATTTAGAGCTTCAGCAGTTGTTCCAGCAGCTCGATGCAACCGAATTACAAAAAGCGCTCAAACAAATGCAGCAGCGAATGCCAAATATCAGCAAAGAACAACTGCAGCAAGCAATGCAGAATATGACATTTTCGGAAGAACAATTCCGACAAAGCATTGAACGAACGCTGAATTTACTCAAACGCATTCAGATTGAACAGAAAGTAGATGAAGTAAAGAAACGTGCAGAAGAGTTAGAGAAGTCAGAGGAAGAATTACAGGAAGTAAGCTCAAAGTCATCAGATAATTCACAAAAACAGCAGGAGCTGCCGAAGAAGCAAGCTGATCTTGCGAAGAAAGAGCAAGCGATGGAGCGCGAAGCAGCCGACCTCCAGCGGCGAATGGAAGAATTTTTTACAGAAATGCCTGCGGATAAATTACAGAAGCTGTTGGAGCAGATGCAGAAACAGCAGCTTGATCAGAAGATGCAGCAAGCATCCCAGCAAATGCAAACAGGAAACATGCAATCAGCACAACAAATGCAAAATCAGATCAGTCAGCAGTTACAGCAATTCAGCAAGCAGATGGAAAAGATGCAGCAGGAGATGCTTCAGCAGCAATCGCAATATGTGATGAATGAACTGCGCAAAGCGAGCAATGACATGCTGGAACTTTCGAAAGATGAGGAAGCGTTGAAACAACAATCGCAAAGTGCACCGCAGAATTCGCCACAACTTCGCCAGAATGCGCAAGACCAATTGGAGGCAACGCAGGATTTAAACAATGTTATCAAAGGATTAAGTGAACTGTCGCAAAAATCCTTCGCGGTAACGCCGGAAATGGGAAAAGCGATTGGTGAAGCATTGGCGCGGATGAATAACGCAATGCATGCTTTGGATATGCGCAACGGTTCAACAGCATCCCAAGAGCAAGAACAAGCAATGGCAGCGCTCAACCGTGCAGCGATGCAAGTGCAGAATGCATTGCAGGCAATGATGCAGGGTGGAGGGGGTGGCGCCGGAGGTTTAATGCAGCAATTGCAAAGAATGGCGGGTCAGCAGATGTCTATTAACATGCAGACACAACAAATGGGCGGGATGTCTCAACAACAAGCCGCAGAAGCGGCGCGTCTGGCGAAGGAACAAGGAGCTGTTCGTAAATCTCTGGAAGAACTTAACCGCGAGGCACAACAGAGCAGCGAACAGAAAAAAATGTTGGGCGATCTTCAGAAAATTGCGGAAGAGATGAACGAGGTTATAAGAAATCTCGAACAGAATAATGTGAATCCTGAAACGATAAAAAAACAAGAACGCATTCTCTCTCGTTTACTCGATGCATCAAAATCCATGCACGAGCGCGATTACGAGAAAAAACGTAAAGCAGAAACCGGTACACAGATTACACGCCGCAGTCCGAACGAAATTGATCCAAATTCTCTGGAAGGAAAAAGTCGATTGCAGGAAGAATTATTGAAAGCAATAGAACAGGGATATTCCAAAGATTATCAAGAACTTATACGAAAATATTTTGAGGAATTGGAAAAATCAGAAAAGTTTGTACAGTAGGACGGCAGTGCAATTGAATGGCAGCTATTCATATCTCACATATAAATAGAACACTATGAAAAAGTGGCCTAGGGAAATATGGAGATTATGTTTAATTATATTTCTTGGTTTTATAGGGAGTATGATTGCGGGTTTGTTGAATTACGGAGGAAATATTTTCGATACTCAATCGGCAGGATTTGCGTATTATATTGTTTTTGGTTTTAGTACATCACTTATTTTCGCATTCTATCATATGTGGGGTCTCACACCAAGCATCGTTGGATCTCTTGGTATAAGCACTGCATCATTCATTATTATTGGTCTCTTTGTTCCTTTTTGAGCGTAAGCTGGCATATTTAAAGCATTGGAAATTTTTAGTAGGAAATTTCTGATAGTAAGATTAGAATTCAAAAACGTCGCACTGGAAAACTGTTGCTTTCTGGACGGGAAATGAAGTGATTTGGTTTTAATATCATTTAAGGGATAACATTTCAACTATGACGGTGTGATTTTTATCATAACACAATTGCAGAATTTTGAGTAAATTTTAGGCATATTTATTTAGAATATCATCGGTTACGATTTTTATGCTCAGTGAAATGGGGAAGCAGATACAATGAACCAAGGGATTCGTCATGTCGGTTGCATGTGAGAATATAAAAGTAGAGGATGGAATGCAGGAAAAAGAACTTAGAATGATCTTGGAGATAAGCGGGAAATGAAAGATTCTCAGGTCACTCTATTTATAGGAAGAAGTACAATTATTTTTATCTGTATTCAGCTTTTATCTTGCATGCTCTTTGGACAAGAAAAGAATTATTATTTTTTCCGGCCATATGATTATGGCTCAGAAGCAATCTATAATCCTCTATCAGTCCTCATTAATGGAGGATGTGATACGTACCAACAGCTCGACCGGCCGAGCACATTTGACGCCATTCCATGGAAAAACGGTGCAACAAGTGTTTGGCGAAGTATCACTTCTCCTCTTCCTGTAATTAGTGACTTTGGCTGGAATCGGTTCCTCAGTCAAGAAATATTTCCAACAAGTCTCGATAGAGATCGTACGCAATGGGTTCCTAATTATTCGCTTCATGTCATAGGTGGAGGAATGGAATCACGCAAACTTTCTGAATGGTACGATTATCACGATTATCCGATTCCGTATGTGCTGGGTGCAGCGACTGCAATGGTGTATGAATTCTTTAATGAGATGGTAGAAAACGGCCAGGGCATTTACCCTAATGAAGACTGCATTCCTGACTTTCTCATATTTCAACCTCTTGGAGTTCTACTTTTTAGTTCTGATAAAGTATGTGAGTTTTTTTCATCTGAGTTAAACCTAAACGATTGGTCTCAACCATGTGCAATTTCTTTCACTCCACTTGCCTTCCGCAATCCAGGACAGAACTTTGTAATGAAGTATGCTATAACACAATCGAAATCTACAAGTCTATTCTTTCATTTCGGAAACTTTGTACTTTTGGGATTATCGTTTAAAAAAGATGCCGAAGATGCAATATCATTTGGCGCTGGCTTAGCATCCGTAGGTGTGAGAAGCCTGCCGGTGCAAAATGGTGTGCCGTCAAATACAGTTGAATCCGGACCAATGGCTGGAATATACTATGATCGAAATAATTCTCTACTCATGTCTCTCGTATACTCAGAATCGAGGAATTGCCTGTTTCGGTTCAATGTATATCCAGGTGTGATTTCATCATCTTACTTCTCACCTGGGCTCTTTATTACATTGGCTGATCATGGAAACTTCATAGTAGGAGTAACAATGAAAATTCTTCCTATAGGACTGAGTACTCATATTTCGCAATAAACATTAACCCCGCTGAAAGTTCATTACTACTATCACGTCAAAAAGGTTGTATTGCATAGATGCCATTTTCCGACTGTAGTTACGGGACTTTCGTCTAAACATTATTGTATGGCATTGAAGAACTTATTGCTGTTAGGAGGAAACTCCTGACAGCAATGTTAAAATTATTACACATCTTTTTTCATTTCTTCTTTTTTCCACAAATTTAAAAGCCAGCTCTGTATCTGTTCTCACCGCGTAATTCTTTCTGTGCCGCAAGAATTGATGTTCATACAAATCGATTTACATCGTTCCATATAGAAGATGCACAAAGAGAAAGAATGTTGCCGGAGAATTGTGATTATTTTGGCTCTCATTGCCGTACTTCATCGTTGCAACACACGAACTTATTGGCTACATTTTGGGCGAATGCTGATAGGATTTTTGACTCCGTGTTAATAACAATAATCCTTAAGATTGATAAACGAATTATAAACCATATCTACCTATGACCGATCTCTGGATTAGCTACTTTAAGAAACTCAAAGAATGTTCATCAAAAGGCACAGAGCATACTCCTCGTACGGTACTTGAAAATATAATCGAGGACGTGAAGCTGAACAAGAAACTCAAGATTACTCAAGAGCCAAAAACGTGTTATATGTTTAGGAACACTGGACTTTATGATGGAAAAAGGATGGGCTATTGATGGGTAAATCAAGAGGGAGGTTATATTATGATTGATAAATTGAAGGTGTCAACACAAAGAAAGTGTAATTTTAAAAAGAAGGATAATAATGGAGAACTCCTCTCTTGCGGACTTCGGTCGCTAGAAGATGATACCTATTGTATATTTCATTCGGAGAACATTTCCAAAAAGACAAATCAATTCGATAGTGCTTTTAATCTGCTTATAGAGCAGATAGAAAATAATAACAAGATGATGGAATATAATTTCAGAGGATTTGTTTTCCCTAAGATTAGTTTAAAGTACAAAGTGTTTAATAAAATGGTTGATATACGTTGGGCGACATTCACTGACATGGCGGATTTCGAAAATGCATTCTTTAAGAATGGCATGTTTGCGCATAAGACCAACTTTAAAGGTATAGCTTTCTTCCAAGGTGCAAAATTTCATAATAGCGTTTCATTCGTTGGAACAGAATTTAATAAGTTAATTTTTATCGGGGATAAAGTCTTAAACAAAATAGTATTTCATGGGTGTAAGTTTCACGAGAACGCTGTTTTTCAAGATCGTTGTTTCCTTGACGATGTTGTTTTTCAAAGCAGTATTTTTTATAAGAATGCTGATTTCCCAAAAACAGAATTTCACAAGAAACTTGATTTTAGCAATTCAGAGTTTCGCGGACAACTGTTATTCTTGAATGCAAAACTTTTAGATGAGGTGGTGTTTAACAAGACAGTGATTGCATCACTGAAAAACATTAAGGGTTCTGGAATTAACCTTGATGGAACAATTTTGCATTCAACAAATTTTAAAGATATAATTAACTTTCATAATTATTCCTTTAAAAACTCCGTTTTAATATTTTGTGATTTTTCAAATAAATCTCTCATAAACTGTGATTTCACAGGTGCAGTTCTCAAATCTATTTATTCCGACAATATTTCCATTGACTCCAAGACTTGTGCAAAGACAAAGTTTATATATACTGATTATGAAGAGTTTCAAGAAGCAGGGATGACAAGAATTATTCCTAAAATTAATTCCCGTATTCCATTAACTGGAGATTTTGGAGATAAAGACAATATAAATTTTACCCTTATAGATTATTTTCAACAATTTCATAAATGGAATTTCTTGTTAGACTTGCCAATTGAGGTGCGAACTGGCATCTTGAATTATATAAATTTCTTTAAAGATTATATACGATCAACCGAAGATATTAATGTAGACATCGCAACTGAACCGCAAGGTGAAAAATCAAAGCTCAGCCTCCTTACAAAAGATGAGACGAAAAAAGATATCATTGCTGTTACTTTTCAAAACTATATCGAAAATATATTTAAGCCATTTGATCAAATAAACTATGAATTCAGAAACAATAAATTGAGTGCAATTCAAAAAGAATCCTTCATTACGAATTATCGAGATGAACATATTATAGTTCGGAAAAGAATATTGTATGGTCTAATTGATGAACAAAGGCGAGATAAAACCGCATTAGAAATATCTAAAATGCAAATAGCCGAATATAAAAGAGATCTAGAATGGTTTCGCAACTTAATTATTCTAAAAGAAAACAAGCCCCCAGCTTCAATTAATATATACAATCAACAGAGTTCAAATCAAGAAATGAATGTTGAGATGGAAAATAATATTAAGGTAGGGATTGAATTGGCGAGCTTGTCAGACGAATTAGATAACATTAAATCTAAAGCTCACCAAGCTGAAATAGATCATCTTAAAGAAGAGATTAAAAACATATTAATCGAGCAAAAAGAAAAAGGGGATAATGAACAACTTAGATTAAGAACCAAGACAGTTTTAGGTGCATTAGGAAAAGCTGCTAATTATGGCATTCAAAACTTCGACAAGATTGTAAATATTGGCAATGCAATTGCGAAATTGCTTGGTTTTAATTTCCCCAGTGCTCAATAAATATTTATGTCATAAATATGAAATCGGCGGTTATCAAGTATTAGAGAAATGGCTTCGCTCCCGCCGTGACCGAAAAGTAAATACGCTCAGTTATCAGGAACAAGAAACGTTTATGCAGATTTGCAACATACTCGCATTTACAATTGAACAGATGGGGGAGATCGATGGGATTGTGTTGAAGTTGATGGGGAAATGATATTACATGGTAGAGACGTAATATATTACGTCTCTACAGATAATATGACGTTATATAAAAACACATTTCGAATTGAATCGATACGGCTGAAAGAATATGATTATTCCCTGCCAGGCGAATATTTTGTAACGATTTGTACAGATGAACATAAATGTCTATTTGGCACGGTAATAGAGGAGGATGTCGAGTTATCACCCATTGGTCGGATCGTAAAAAGCTGCTGGGAAGAAATACCGAAGCATTTCCATAATATTGAATTGGATGAGTTTGTCATAATGCCAAATCACATACACGGAATCATAATAATAGATGATAATCGTAGAGACGTTCAATCGGGTGAAATGGATAATAATCCAAATGGTAGAGACGTTCAATTGAACGTCTCTACAAGGATTTCGCCGAAAAGAGGAACATTGTCGGTGGTAATACGAACCTTCAAAGCTGCCGTGACTACAGAGTGTCGGCGTAATGGTTGGTATGAATTTCGCTGGCAACCACGATTTTATGAGCACATCATTAATGATGAAAGAGATTCACAAAACATCCGCGATTATATTATCGACAATCCAATAAAATGGTTTTATGACAGCGAGAATCCAGATCAGAGAAAATAATTTATTAGAATCACATTTGAATTCCATTCTTGACCGAAAGACACACGAAAACATTGCTCATTTTGTCTGGGCAGAGTTGGTAAAATAAATGATTAGGAGAAAGGCGATGGGGAAGTAAAGCAAGAACGCTATGAAAAAAAAGCAGATTGAAGAATTATTTGCGCAATTTGAAAACACATGCTATATCTTTAACGGCATTGAATGCTGGAGCGCAAGGGAATTGCAAAATATTTTTGGGTACAGTAAATGGGACAACTTCAAAAACACACTAGAGAAAGCAAAAAATCGTGTGAAAATGCAGGCGAACCTGTTGCAAACCATTTTGCCGATATCGGGAAAATGGTTAATCTTGGCAGCGGATCTATAAAGAAGTAGTCCTGAGTGAGTGAAAAAGAAAACATTTTCGAGGTATAAGTCAATTGTACCAATAGAACATATCGAACAACGAATTTTCCTCATTCGCGGCAAAAAAGTGATGATCGATTTTCATTTGGCGGAAATCTATGGAGTGCAAACCAAGATTCTCAATAAAGCCGTTGCAAGAAATCGTCACCGATTCCCGGAAGATTTTCTCTTTCAGCTTACACCTGATGAGTGGAATTCTTTGAAGTTCCAATTTGGAACCTCAAAAGTAATCGGGCGCGGTGGGAGACGGTACCTCCCCAATGCATTTACCGAGCATGGCGTTGTTATGCTTGCTTCGGTTCTCAACAGCGATGCGGCAATAAAGGCAAGTATTCTTGTGGTTCGCGCTTTTGTTCGCTTGCGGGAAATACTGTCAGCGAATACAGAACTTGCTGCAAAATTGAAAGAACTTGAATCAAAAATCATTCAACATGATTCAGAAATTCAAAATCTCTTCGATGCCATCCGCCAATTAATGCAGCCGCCGGAAAAACCAAAACGTCAGATCGGATTTCAAATGAAGGAACCAAGTGTAAAATATAAAACGAAGAAGAAGAAATAAATTAATCTGTGGCTTCCATTCTTTTAAACGATACCGAACTTCAATTTCCTAATTTTACTATCGTTTCTGCATCTGCAGGATCGGGTAAGACGCACACGCTCACGCTGAAAATTCTGCAGCTCTTGCTGTCCCTCCATGTCCCGAACAATCGGCTGAATAATGTGCTGGCGATGACGTTCACCAAGAATGCAGCCGCTGAAATGCGCCAGCGTGTTCTGGAATATCTGAAGAGAACATTCCACGGGAATAAAAATATTCTTGATCAATTGTGCCCTCTCGTTTCAATGGATGAAGCGAACCTTCGCACTCGGTGCGGCGAATTGATTGAAACGATATTGCAGGATTACTCGGCATTTCAGGTGCAAACGATCGACAGCTTTATGGCGCGAGTGTTTCGCGCTTCGGCGTTGGAGTTTGGTTTTTCACCAACGCTTGAAATTGTACTGAACAACCGCGCAATACTTGATGCGGCTTTTGAACAATTCGTCCGCGAACTTGCAACCGATCCGTCAAGGCAACAATTACTTGAAGAACTAACAGATATTCTTGTTGAAAGCCAAAATACTTCTTCCCGCTATATTTGGAATCCATTTCAAAAACTCTCCGATGAAGTCCGCAATCTGTATAACACATTAAGCGCACAATCAAAAGAAATTTTACCTTCTTCTGAAAACGGCAGATCGGTGAACGCATTGCGTAAGGAAATTCTTGATACGTTTCACCAACTCCATGCACTTGTACGAGATTCTGGTTTGGAGACAACAAAGAATTTTGAAAATGTCGCTGCTGTTGCTCAAGCCGGAGAAGTAGACAAGCTGATAGAATTGAAAAGCATCAATAAACCGGTGAAAACCGGCAAATCGAAGACTGAAAAAGAAGTAACGGAAGAATGGAATACACGGTTTGCGCCCTTGCAGGAGAAGTTCAGCTCGCTTGCTGCAGAATATGTTGTGCAGCAGGCATATCACTACTATCTTCCGTACGTCGAAGCACATAAATTGTTTCGGGGCACTATCGAACAGATTATGAGGCGCAACGGTCAGGTGAATCTTTCCGATGTCAATCGTACGCTTCTGCATTATATTTCGGAAGAAATTGTACCGCAAGTATATTTTTATTTGGGCGATGCCATCTACCATTATCTCATCGATGAGTTTCAGGACACAGCACCAGTGCAGTGGGAAGCAATAAAACCGCTGTTTGCCGAAGCGCTTTCAAAGCAGGGAAGTTTATTTGTTGTCGGAGACACAAAACAATCTATTTATGCATTCCGTCATGCCGATTGGCGCATTATGAAAAACGTCATGACGAACAACGTTTTTCCATCAGCACCGCCGGAAGTTCGGGAATTAGAAACAAATTACCGCAGCTTCGAACGTATTCTCGATTTCAACAAAACAGTTTTTCATTCCATCGTGCCATCAGTAATAGATGACGACGCACCACATGCCAGCGGGTTGTCAATGTTCAAACAAGAGGTTGAAGAAAATAATAAGAAGAAAGGATACGTTGAGGTTGTTTCGTTTGAAAAAGATGAAGAACAAGAACAGGAACGCGCGAAAATTTTAGAAATTGTCCACGATTGCCACACGCGTGGTTACCGATATGGCGATATCACAATCCTGACTCCGAAGAATGAACATGTCGTTGCGGTCAGTGGATGGCTTAATGGCGAACATATTCCATTTATTTCGCACAGTAGTCTCGATATTCGCGGGCGTGCAATCACCGATGATATCATTGCGCTTCTTCGCTTCCTCGATTCGCCGATTGATGATCTCGCATTTGCAACCGTTTTACTGAGCGGTACGTTTCATCGCGCACTTGCTGCTGATAATGTGAAGTTGGCGCAAGAGGAACTTCACTCGTTCCTTCTTCAGGCGCGAAGAACAGAACACCCAGCGCCGCTGTATGCATTGTTCCGCTTGCGTTATGTCGATATCTGGAAGCAGTACTTTGATGAACTTTTCAGAGTTGTTGGTTACTTGCCGATGTACGATCTCTTATCAGAAATCTATAAACAATTTCGATTGTTCGAGATTGCACCAGAAGAAGAAGGTGCACTTGCAAAGCTGTTGGATGTGATGAATAATTTTGAAGAGATTGGACAGAATAATCTAAAAGATTTTCTTGCCTTTGCTGATGATGAAGCGGACGATGCAGATTGGAATATCGCGGTGCCGCATGGTGCGGATGCCGTTTCTGTGATGACAATCCACAAGGCGAAAGGATTAGACAATCGAGTTGTCATCGTTTTACTCGTAGATTCTAAATTGCGATCCGATAATTTATTTGTCGAAGAAAATGCCGACGGTGTACGGTTAGTGCACATTACTCAAAAAAATGCAGCGTTTGACGACACGCTTCAGGAAATATACAATCAGCACCGCATTGAACGAGCGATAGATGACCTCAACAAATTGTACGTGGCATTTACGAGAGCAAAAGAAGAGATGTATGTAATCGGTGTAAAGAATGAATATTCAGATGAGCCGTCAAAATTCCTACCGACTTCCGGCTATGAACCGTCGGTAAAACCTGAAGTAGAAAAACAAAAGCAATCAATCGAGCCGGCCGTGCCTCTGTATCATTCGTCGGTGCGAGTGCCAGTAAGCAATATTTCATCAGAGAAGCTGGCGCTGTATGAACGCCGTCGCGGTGATGCTATTCACGATGTGTTGTCGCAAGTAGAGTTCGCAGATGCGGACGTTGAGATGCTCATCTCATCATCGATAAAGAATGTTACGGGAAGCTGGATGCAGCCCGCTGATGAGGAGCGCATCAAATCGTCAATACTTGAATTTCTGCACTCGCCGGAAATCGCGCCGTTCTTTGTTCACATTGAAGGCAGAAAAATAATGAATGAACAAGAATTTGTTAATCCGGAGGGACGGCTCTTCCGCATGGACCGGATTATTGTCGATAAGGATACGGTGACAGTTCTTGATTTCAAAACAGGAGATGATAAAGAAGGATATACTGATCAAGTGCAAGGGTACATAAACATTCTTCAAAACTTTTATCCCGGCCGTACCGTTCGCGGTGTTTTGGCTTTTATGGACCGAAAGAAATTGCGGGTGGTTGCATGAGCGAACGCATTGTCCTTGGTCCAACCGATCATCTTATTGAAACTGTTGCCTCTCTTCTTGATTCACATGGAAGAGATTTCTCAACGAGTGCAATTGTTTTCCCGGGAAAACGCCCCGCACATTTCTTGCGGAAAGAACTTGCTCATCGTTCTGGCGGTAGTATCATTCCTCCAAAAATATTTTCCGTGGATGAATTTATTCTTTCGCTGTATCAGCATTTTCATCCGGAGCCCGTGCATGATCTGGAACCGATTGATGCGGTCGCTTTGCTTCACCTTGTGCATAGCGGATTAAAGGAACGATTGGGCGGCGATTACTTTACAACGCTCGATGCATTCATTCCAATTGGATTAAAGCTGTTTGGTGAATTGGAAGAACTCCGGCTGGCGAATCTTCCCGAACGAAAGCTGAGAGAAGTACTGTCGGCACTCACGTACAATCGGCTCTTTTCACTTGCGGAATATTACACAAAGTTCTACGCACTTGCAGCGGAAAAAGATTTTACAACGCGCGCGGTTCGTTACATGGAAGTTGCCGAACATATCAGCGAACTGGATCTCAGCTGTTACACACAGATCGTTGTGGCGGGATTATTTAAGCTAACTCACGCCGAGCAAATCATTTTTGAGGATTTACAGAAGCGATCGAATACGTTGTTCGTGCTTCAAACGGATAAAATTGAAGAAGGAACACCGGAACCGGAGATTCATTTCTACAAAGCATCCGATACACACGGACAGGTCTTTGCACTTTCGGCGCTTATCAAGAAACAATTGGATAGTAGCGCACAGCTCGATGAACACTCGGTAATTGTTCTGCCAACTGCCGATGCACTCTTTCCTGTTGTGCATCAAACGCTTTCGTTGATGCCGCAAGAACAATACAATATTGCGCTTGAATATCCAATGGCGCGCACACCGATCTATGGTTTTCTGAACAATCTCATGGAATTAGTGTGCTCGAAGCAAGGAGAGCGGTACTCGGCGGTACAGTACATAAAATATATTCTGCATCCGTACACCAAAAACATCCGCTTGGATCAACGCACAGATGTTACACGTATGCTTTTTCATGCAATAGAATCTACGCTGACGAATGATAAATCTAAAATCCTCATTACACTGGAAGAAATAGAGCAGTCGGATGAAATCTTTACGAATGTTGCATTTGCAATTTCAGAATTCGACAATAAAGTTACGCCGGAGCAGTTGAAAAAACATATTCACACAATACATTCATCAACCATTCGCCTACTTGAAAATATTACATCGGTCAAAGAATTTGCGCATAATGTCATTGAAGTCCTCACCTATATCTACGAACAAAGCACCGCTCGTCTACATCCACTGTTTCGTCTTTATGCAGAAGCGCTGCTGAAAGTATTTCTGCACTTGGAACAATCGTTTGTTGGAAGTGCATCGTTTCTCGATGCCTCTGGATATTTTAACTTCCTTCAACAATATGTAGCTCTTCAAGATGTTCCGTTCTCCGGCACACCGCTTCGAGGTTTGCAAGTGCTCGGTTTATTAGAAACGCGCAGTCTGCACTTTGATGACGTATATTTATTAAATGTGAATGATGACATCCTGCCCGGTGGTATCGGCAGCGATATGCTTTTACCGCAGCAGCTGCGCGAAAAATTAGGATTGGAAACGCGGCATGATCGGGATGAATTGAGCGAGTATTATTTTCACCTACTCGTACGTGGCGCAAATCGCGTGCATCTCTTTTTCTCTGAATCCGGTGAGAGCGATAAGAGCCGATTCGTTGAGCAATTGCTGTGGGAACGCCAGAAGCGAGATGGTTTATTTTCATCCGATAATTACGTTCAGACAGTGCGTTATCATGTGAAACTTGCCAATGAAACCGTTCTCCCAATTTCTAAATCGGATGATGTGCTTTCAATTATACAAGGATTCACATACAGCGCGAGCGCATTAGACACGTATCTACAATGTCCAATTAAGTTTTACTACCGGTACATCATGCGCTTACAAGAAAAAGAAGAAGCTTCGGAGGATATTGATAGTCAGGAGGTTGGCAAGTTTGTTCATGAGGTGCTGGATAATTTTTTTGCACCATGTATAGGAAGAAAATTAGAAACACGCGATCTGTTGCCTGAACGCATGAAAAAAGTGGTGGATGAATTGTTCGCGCAGGAATTCGGAGTTGAACCAGCGGGAGCAGCATATTTACTGAAACGGCAGATTCAGCGGCAAATGGAAACGCTGCTTAAAGAATACCAACAACCGATGACTGAGGCAAGCGAAATAATTATAAAGGGACTTGAAGAAAAGATATTGATTCATGCATTAGGGACAAAGTTTGAAGGACGTCTTGACCGCATTGAGCAGCGCAGCAATAAGATTTTCATACTCGATTATAAGACCGGGCCGAAGCCAAGCAAGCCGCCGATTAATTTCGGCAAGCTCAATCTCCATATTGATGAACGAGAAAGCTGGAACGAAGCGGTTACATCTCTGCAATTGCCGATGTATCTTTTGTTGTATAGCATTCATACAAAAACTGTGGTAGAAGAAATCGTTCCCGCGTACCTCTACCTTGGTAAGAACCGGCTCGGCAAAGAATGTGAGGTAGTTTTTGGGGAAGATACTGAAGAACGTGTGACTTGCTTTGAACAAATCAAACAACTCATTGAGCTTATACTAAAGGAGATAAATAACGCAGCGACTCCTTTCTCGCCGCCCGCCGATCTCAGCAAGAGTTGTCCGCGTTGTCCATACACCGGACTCTGTGGCACAGCGTGGGTGCAGGGTTGGAAGGCTTAAGAAAATAATAACCAAGAATAACCTCTTTTACTGAAATTCCTCGTTCTTATATCAGAGAACGTTCTCATCCTTTCTTCCTTATAACTCTCATCATCGCTCTACACTACTGCAGAGGCGTTATATCTTGAGACAGGAACAAAAGACCCGCTTAAAACGTTTGTACTAATGTGAAACAACAATCAATAAAATGCAGGATAATATTTCACGCTTCCATATGATATGTTCCATCGTACTCAATTAAACTTATGGAGGTAACGATACGTCTAATTAGTAGATAATAAAATTGGAGGTAATATGACACACAAATTGATTATACTCACCTTCATTGTGATAGCACTTGGATTTGCCGGATGTGCAGCAGAGCAATATTCGCAAAGCCACAAGGACCATTCGATGAAAGTAGATTCGCTCCGGTTGATGAAGATAGATGACGTGATTGCTTTATCAAAAGCTGGAGTGAGCGATAGTCTCATCATTGGAATGATGGATGCAACAGATTCGTGGTTCCAATTGAAAACTCAGGATGTCATTGATCTCAGAAACGCAGGAGTGAGCGATAAAGTAGTCGCGGCTATGATGCAGCCGCCATCCCAACCATCCGGCAAGACTAGTGATTCGAATGGAGTGCGATATTATGCCTATCCTTCGTTCTTCTGGTATGATGGATTTTATCCATATTGGTATTATCCGACATTCTCTGTACGTATGGGATATCATTCTGGATTCTTCCATCATCGGCGGTTCCGTTGAACCACAAGTCTAGTTCGAGAATATAATATCCTATCATCTGATGAGTATGAACTGGAGCGAGTCGAGTGTTGCGATCCTCGACTTCGCTCTAGCAATATACACAGGTATCAATTACTTCTTTTCTATTATTATAATCCGTTATCGCTTTACTCAATTACACAAGTGACTCATCTTAAGCGGGAACAAAATAAATGCCTAGAACGTTGGTACTACTATGAAAAAGCAATCACTATCAATCCAGCTAATTATTCTTACGTTCATTCTCACACTTCCTTCCGTCTCACAAAATAGATTTACACTGAGTGGAACTATCAGAAATGGAGAAACCGGCGAGGTGCTTATTGGTGCAACGCTTCTTGTAAAAGAACTCCCGGGTGTTGGTGTTACTTCGAATGCTTACGGATTTTATTCATTGACCTTTCCAGAAGGTACCTACACAATTCTTGTTCAGTATCTTGGATTCAAAACTCGAAAGGATACATTAAATTTCAATGACAATAGATTGATCAATTATGATCTGACACCGGAACCGATCAAACTGGGAGAAGTGGTTGTTTCCGGCGAACGGTCGAACGCAAACGTTACCTCGACTGAAATAGGAGTTAATAAATTAGAAGTAAAGGAAATTGAATCGATCCCGGTCCTTCTCGGTGAAAAAGATATTTTAAAAACGATTCAATTGCTCCCCGGAATACAATCTGCCGGAGAAGGAAGCACTGGTTTCTATGCGCGGGGCGGAGGAACAGATCAGAATTTAATCGTTCTGGACGAGGCACCGATTTACAATTCCTCTCACCTCCTCGGATTTCTTTCGGTTTTTAATTCCGACGCGATCAAAGATGTGAAAGTCATGACAGGAGGCATACCGGCAGAATATGGCGGTAGACTCTCTTCGGTATTGGATATTCGCACAAACGACGGCAACAACAAGGAATTTGGTGGTTCGGGCGGCATTGGATTGCTGGCATCACGCCTGATGGTGGAAGGACCTATTGTGAAGGATCAGGGATCATTCATCATCTCGGGGAGGCGCACATATGCAGATCTTTTCCTTAAACTGTCCAGCGACACAACTCTTAACCGTGCGAGTTTATATTTCTACGATCTGAATATGAAAGCGAACTATACCCTTGGCGATAAAGACCGATTGTACCTTTCCGGTTATTTTGGGCGTGACAATTTTGCATTTTCCAATACGTTTGGATTCAATTGGGGTAATACAACAGCGACACTTCGATGGAATCATATTTTCGCTAATCATTTATTTTCCAACACTTCGCTTATTTACAGCGATTATGAATATAGCAACACCATTGGAGTCGGCACAAGTCAATTCCAGATCACTTCCGGAATCCAAGACCTGAACTTTAAAACCGATTTTCAATATTTTACCGATGCTTCTGGAACTGTGAAGTTCGGCCTCAATTCTATTTATCACACCTTTCTTCCAGGAAAGGTAACCTCAATTGCTGGAAGTATCATCAACAATACGGCGCTTGAAAACAAATTCGCCCTTGAGAACGCTTTGTACGTTGCGCATGAGATTGATATGATACCCGGTGTGAAAGTAAACTATGGGTTGAGGTTCTCGGCCTTTAGTTTGATTGGTCCTGCACATCTCTATGATTATGATGAATATGGAAATATTTCTGACACATTGACATACGGATCCGGCAATATTATTAAAACATATGTTTCGCTGGAGCCGAGGCTTGCTGTAAACATCCTCTTAAACGAAACAAGTTCTCTGAAAACTTCCTACACTCGTACAACGCAATACCTTCACCTTCTTTCGAATTCTACAACAACAAATCCAAGCGATGTGTGGGTGCCAAGTACGAATAATGTAAAACCGCAATTTGCCGATCAAATTGATGCAGGCTACTTCAGAAATTTTCTTGATAATGAATATGAAGCGTCTCTAGAATTGTATTACAAACGCATGCAAAATGTTATCGATTATAAGAATGGTGCCGACCTGCAAATCAATCCGACGGTGGAAGCTCTCCTTTTGTATGGCACCGCAAGAAGTTATGGCGCAGAATTACTTGTTCGAAAACGCGCTGGCCGACTCAGCGGCTGGATTGGATATACGCTTTCAAAAACAGAAGAACAATTTGATCAGATAAATAATGGCAACCCATTCCCTGCACGGCAAGACCGAACACACGACATTTCAATTGTGCTGATTTATAATCATAACAGCGAGTGGAATTTTTCGGCAACCTGGGTATATAACACTGGTAATGCTGTTACATTCCCCAGTGGAAATTACTGGCTGGACGGCCGGCTGGTGCCATATTATACAGAGCGGAATGGCTATCGTATGCCGGCGTACCATCGATTAGATCTTTCCGCTACATGGACTTTGGGACCGCATTCCAATCTTAATTTCTCTTTATATAATGCGTATAATCGGATGAATCCCTATGCTATCAATTTCCAACAAGACCCAAACGACCCGAACAAGACACAGGCGGTACAGACGACCTTCTTCCCGATCATACCGTCGGTCACGTATAATTTCACTTTTTAGAATCACGAAGGATTGATTCTCTATGAAAATAGAAAATATAAAATATCTATTGCCGACAACATTCATTCTGTTAGGCATCGCTTTGAATTCCTGCCAGGAGGTCGTGTCGATCGATCTCAACAAAGCCGACCCGCACATTGTCATCGAAGGCATCATTTCAGATCAACCAGGCCCGTATGTTGTTAAGGTCAGCATGACAGGCAATTATTTTGAACCATCACTCTATTTCCCGCCCGTTACTGATGCTCAGATTGTTTTAACAGATGATAATGGACAACGGGACACACTAAAAGAGAGTGACCAAGGAACCTATCTTTCCACAACCTTGAGGGGAATCTCGGGACGAACGTATTCCATGTCTGTAGTAAGCAAAGGGAAGATATACAGCGCCTCGTCCTTTATGCCGGCGAAAGTGTTGATCGATTCGATCTACGCGGTGGCAAGAACAGGATTTCGTTCAGAACCAGGATACGATATTTATGTGTTATTCAAAGATCCGCCGGAACCTGGGAATTATTACCGTCTCAATGCGAAGTCCAGCACGCTGATTCCTGCTGATTCCATAGATGGCCGTCGCTACCGACTTTATACGGATAAGCTGACAAACGGGAATGAAATGACAGAAAGAATCCGGGCCGGTGGACAGGTGCAGCCCGGAGATACGATTACCTTGGAGCTGCTATCTATTGATAAGGCCTCGTACGATTACTTTAGTACTTTAAGGGATATCCTCTCATCGGACCGAAGTCCCACATCTTTGTCCCCTGCTAATCCTAACACGAATCTGAGCAATGGATCCCTGGGATATTTTTCGGCATTTGCGATGGATACAAAAAAGATCGTTCTTAAATAGCAGCAAAGAGATAGACAAAGCAGTTTTCCGATTATGGCGGGAAGGCAAGAGAAAAGAAAAATTCAAAAATTTCTGAGATTTCTTACAGCATTGGGACTTATTTTTCCATCGCCTGCGATGATTCATATTTAAATACTTAGTTAAAAAAAATGGTAATTTATATTAAATATTCATGTATTCAATGTGACAAAAGGAGAAAAATGGAATGGCGCAGTTAGAATCTATTGACATACCGCTGGGCACAAAGATGCCGAAATTTATTTTAAGAGATCCAGATGGTGTTATTCAAATAAGCGATTATGCGTTTGGGAAGAAAGGACTGCTCATTGTATTCACCTGTAATCACTGTCCTTATGCGAAAGCAGTGTGGCCGCGTGTGATTCGCCTTGGTGTATATGCGCAGAAAAACGGTATGAACGTTCTGGCAATTAATCCTAATATCAATCCGGACTATCCCGATGACTCACCGGACAAAATGCGGAATAAAATAAAGGAATGGGGAATACCATTTCCATATCTGATTGACGATACGCAAAAGACGGCGCGCGAATTCAAGGCACAATGTACGCCGGATATCTACTTGTTTGATGCCACGCAAAAACTTGTCTATCACGGACGTGTTGATGACAATTGGCAGGATGAATCGAAAGTGACAAAGGAAGAATTGAAGGAAGCGATTGAGGATCTCATTGCTGGCAAACCAATCACGCGAGAACAATTTCCATCTATAGGTTGCTCGATTAAATGGAGGGAATAGACAAAAGAAATTGAAAGATACCTTTTCAATATTTTTCAGTTCCATTGCTGGAACTTAGAAAAGGTTCTACTGTACTATTTCTAGATACTTATAAATCCAACCGATCTTTTGTTGGTCAGCACTGGCAACGTAATACCACATATCACCTTTTCCATCCGTAAAATTTCCAAGTCTATAAACTTCTTCATCTTTGTATACCGTTCCAAGTTGCTTGGATTTTGTTGAGGGATTTTGCCTTAGACGGATGGAAGGTTCGTATGTGCAGCGCATTTTCACAAATAATCCCGGATCTTGTTTGATATACTGCACTAATGTCCGTGAGAGCACTTGGTAATAATTTAAAAGTAAAATTTGTTTTTCGTTCAAATTGTCTTCAC
This sequence comes from Ignavibacteriota bacterium, assembly GCA_003142475.1. GTDB lineage: Bacteria > Bacteroidota > Ignavibacteria > UBA10030 > UBA10030 > Fen-1298. Next base: position 55,339 of record PLMK01000025.1, on the reverse strand, counting down.
CACTGGGATTTCCACGCGACATTTGTAAATCATCTTGTATTTGCTGCATATTATGAAGCGTCTCGATCAGGAAGCGACGACTCTCAATTTGCTTTGATATCTGTGCCTGCGTAGCTGTCATATAGAGCGAGTACACCGACATAGATACCGCAGCAACAGATACGATGATGGTAATAATGTTTGCGAGATTGAATCTCACACTGACGAATTGATGGCAGTGATGGCATACGCGCGCGCCGTCCGGAATATCAAGTTTACAGTGCGGACATGTGTTACGATGGGCGACCGGAATGGGTCGATTTGCACCGGATTGATTCATACTTTTCTCCGATGGATTGAGAGAGAAACTAGATTTAAACCCCCGCGAAAGGAGCTGAAATAGTTTGAGAATATTGCGAAGTATTTCTGCTGGAAACATAATTAGTCATTCTGATCCCGACCACAAGTCGGGAGAAGAATCTTCTTAAAATTATAAATCATTATACCAACCATGACTTAAATCGTTCCATTCTGGATTTTGTGCTTCAATAAGCGCTACTTTTTTTGATCTCAGCCAACCTTTGATTTGTTTTTCTCGCTCAATTGTTGATAATGCAGAGTTTGTGTCTTCGAAATAAACAAGTTTAGTTAGATTGTACTTTTTTGTGAATCCATCAACCAGCTTTTTCTTATGTTCTAATACCCGACGTTCAAGATCATTGGTCATTCCAGTATAGATGGTTCCATGCTTACGATTTGACATAATATATACATAAAACTGTTTCATGTGCTAAGAAGATCCTTCGCTGCGCTCAGGATGACTTAATATTATGTATATTGCGGCCGTTGTAAATATGGAATTGGATCTTCTACTCCTGCCACTTGGAATGCATGTAAACGTAAAGCACAACTATCGCAAACACCACACGCTTTATCTTCTCTTGTATAGCATGACCATGTTAATTCAAAGGGAGCATTCAATTCTATGCCGCGATTTACAATTTCAGATTTTCTTAGATTGATAACAGGAGTACTGATTAAAATCTTCGTTTTAGGTTTCGTTCCTAAGTCAATAACGGTGTTGAAGGCATCGTAGAATTCTTTTCGGCAATCGGGATAACCGGAACTATCTTCTTCCACTGCGCCGATGAATATGTGTTTCGCCCCTATGACTTCCGCCCAGCTTACTGCGGTAGATAAAATGTTGGCATTCCGAAATGGAACATATGAAGTTGGAATATCATTTTTCTTAGAATGAAAGAGTATTTCCGGATTTGCTTCAGTCACTTCCATGTGCATGTCGGTGAGACTGGACCCACCAATGGATTTAAGATGCGTCAAATCAGCAATCAACCGCTGTTGAACGCCGTAATGTTTGGCAAGTGCATAAAACGCTTTCAATTCACGCTGCTCTGTCCGTTGCCCATAATTTACATGCAAAAAAGCTAATTCGTATTGAAGATTGGCAATAGCAGCAGTTACGCAGCTATCCATTCCTCCGCTCACCAGTACAACTGCGCGTGACTTACTCATTTAGTTTAACGCTTTCCTTTTTCTGAGTGAACGGTTTTGACAGTTGTAGAAATGCCGCCGCGAGCTGTAAATGATCCGATCACTTCAATCCATTTCGGTTTCAACATTGTCACCATGTCATCCAGAATTTTATTAGTGACTGTCTCATAAAATATTCCCATAGAACGATACTCAAGAAAATAGTATTTCAACGATTTCAATTCTACACATTTTTTATTGGGGATATAGTTGATTGTGATTGTACCGAAATCAGGTAAACCGGTTTTTGGACAGACAGATGTAAATTCGGGATTCACTATCGTGACGGTATAATCGCGGGCTGGATATTTGTTGTCGAATGTTTCAAGTTTGTCGATTGGATTCATTTTATACTCCTCTTGTTGTCGGATCCCAAATATATTTGTGTATCTGTAGCTGAAACTGCACACGAAGATGATCGCGTAAAATCCACTCTGCTAAAGTATGATTTTCTATATTGCCAAACACAGGCGACATGAGAATGGTGCACCGTGCTGTCAGGCTATACTTTTGAATGACTTCCTTTGCCCACTTGTAATCGGTTTCATCAGCGATGACAAACTTCACTTCATCTTTTGCCGTAAGCAATTTAATGTTTTCCCAGCGATTACGCTTTTCCATCAAACTGCCGGGACACTTGATATCCATAATACGTTTTACGCGTGAATCAATACCGCTGATATCCCGATGACCGCCAGTTTCAATCATGACATCATAGCGTTCATCGCAAAGGCGTTTCATTAAGAGGTGAACATTTTCCTGAAGAAGCGGTTCGCCGCCTGTGATTTCAATGAGCTTGCATTTATATTCTTCTACTTTTTTTAAAATTACATCAATACTCATTTCTGTGCCTTCATCGAAGGCATAAGCTGTATCGCACCAAGCACAACGGAGGTCACATGAAGTTAATCGAACGAATACACACGGCAGTCCAATGCGCGTCGATTCGCCTTGGATGCTAAAGAAAATTTCATTGATGAAGAGAGTGTCTGGTGAAGGTGATGTCATGGTCGTTGAAGCGCTGACATTTCGCTAAGTCTCTGAATACTTTGCTGTGTATTTTCCCGTTTCACCAATTGCCACGAATGATAGTTTTATTTGTGCGGGCAAATGTTTTTTCAATTCATCGAAAATATATCGCGCAATATTTTCTGACGTTGGATTAAGAGCTTGGTCGAAAGGCGGAGTAGTGTTCAAATCGCGGTGATCGAATTGTGCAACAATTTCTTCCGTTTTTTTCTCAAGCACATAGAAATCGACACTCATCCCGAGATTATCAAGAACATCGGTTTTAGCTTCGACTATAACTTTCCAATTATGTCCATGAGGATGTGAACATGGGCCGTTATATCCGCGGATGATATGTGCGGCGGAGAATTCCGTTTCTATTGTGACTGTATACATAAGCAAGTCCAAAGTAAAATTTAATTTCAGTTTAATTGCTTCAAACTATCTTTTAGCTTTTCCATATTCATAGTGATATATTTCTGTTTCTCGCGTTCTTTTTCTATAACATCTTTTGGTGCACGCTCAATGAAACTATTGTTTGCTAATTTATTCCCAATGCTGTCGATTAATCCTTGCAGGCGCGCGATTTCTTTTTCCAAGCGTTTTCGTTCGGCATCAAGATCAATAATTCCTGCGAGAGGAATAAAAATTTCGGTTCCATCAACTACGGCACTGGCTGACGCTTTGGGGCGTTCGAATTTTACGGAGTCCTGTGCCCATGTTGGCACCGTCTTTGCGTGGCAGAGTCGGTCGAGATAGTTTAAGAGACCTTGCATCGCATTTACATCGATGGAAAGTCTCTCTGCAAGTTCGCCGTGAAGATGCATATGTATTTCAATTTGTTTTGACGGCGCAACATTCAACTCGCCGCGGATATTCCGTACCGCTTCGACGACTTTGATGATAAAATTCAATTCATCTTCAACCGTTTGATTGATGTAATGCTCATTGACATTCGGGAAGGCGGCGCGTACGAGTGATTGCCCTTTGCGGTCGCTCAAATTCTGCCACAATTCTTCCGAAATGAATGGCATCACCGGATGCATCAATCGAAGTGCTTGATCGAAAATCCAAAGTGCTCGTATTACAACAGCAGTTTTCACTTCCTTCGGTTCGTCACCATAGAAGCGCGTTTTCACCATCTCCACATACCAATCACAAAAATCATGCCATATAAAATCATAGATCAGTTTTGTTGCTTCGTTGACATGGAATTGGTCGAGTGACGTGTTGAATGATTTGATGGCGTGATTAAGCCGGGAGAGAATCCACCGATCCGCAAGATCGAGATTTTCTATCGGCAGTTTGTCGATCGAGACATTATCATTACCGATGATTTCCCGTTTATTCATCAAAAGAAAACGGCCGGCGTTCCAGATTTTATTTGCGAAGTTACGGCCAAGGTCGCATTTTTCTGATGCGAACAGTACATCCTGACCGAGCGGAGAAAGGTATGCGATGGTGAAGCGGAGTGCGTCAGCGCCATACTGATCGATGACGTCGAGCGGGTCAGGCGAATTACCGAGCGACTTGCTCATTTTACGTCCCTGTTCGTCGCGAATGATGCTGGTAAAGTACACGTCACGGAAGGGAATCAAGTCGTCATCTTTTTTACGAGGTTTGCCGTCTCGTCCCGGCGTCCCTTTCATAAATTCCATATTCGCCATAATCATCCGTGCAACCCAGAAGAAAATAATATCGGGTGCGGTGACGAGTGTGTTGGTTGGATTGAAATAATGCAGATCTGCATTATCTTCCGGCCAGCCGAGCGTAGAGAAAGGCCAAAGCCATGAGGAGAACCAAGTGTCTAACACATCTTCATCTTGACGAATCGGGACATCCGCAGCAAGACCGAGCTTTTTGCGTGCTTCTTCTTCGTTGCGTGCCGGGACATAGTTGCCGTTCGGTGCATAATATACAGGAATGCGATGCCCCCACCAGATCTGGCGTGAGATACACCAGTCACGGATGTTTGTCATCCAGTGTTCATACACTTTCGTCCAGCGGTCCGGATGGAACTGCACTTTACCTTCGTGCACTACACGCAATGCCGGTGCGGCAAGAGGTTTCATTTTTACAAACCATTGATCCGACAGCCAGGGTTCGATGATAGTGTGACAACGATAGCATTTGCCGATGTTGTGCACATACGGTTCGACCTTTAATAAAAAGTTTTTCGCTTCTAAATCTTTTACAAGCTGTGCGCGGCAGTCAAACCGATCCATTCCTTCATACTCTTTTGGTACAGAAGAATTCAGGTGTGCAGTTTCATCAAATATGTTCAATTGTGGAAGTTCATGCCGCTGGCCAAGAAGGAAGTCGTTGGTGTCATGCGCGGGTGTCACTTTCATGACACCGGTGCCGAAGCTCAGATCGATATAATCATCGGCAATGATTGGAAGTTTGCGCCCAACAATTGGCAAAATTGCCGTCTTGCCAATCAAATGTTTGTATCGTTCATCTTTGGGATGGACGCAAAGTGCAGTATCGCCGAGCATTGTTTCCGGCCGCGTTGTAGCGATGATAGCATGCTCATCTGATCCGACAATCGGATATTTTATATAATAGAGATTGCCGTTTGATTCCGCATGATCAACCTCATCGTCGCTGAGTGCGGTTTGATGCTGCGGACACCAGTTGACGATGTACTTGCCGCGATAAATAAGTCCCTTATCAAATAACCGTATGAAGACTTCTTTTACTGCATTCGACAATCCTTCATCCATAGTGAATCGTTCACGTTCCCAATCGCAAGAGACGCCGAGTTTACGCAGTTGCCGAATAATGGTGCTGCCATATTTTTCGCGCCATTGCCATACAAGTTCAATGAACTTCTCGCGTCCAAGATCATGGCGATGCTTGCCTTCTTTGGCAAGAGATTTTTCAACGGCGTTCTGTGTCGCTATACCGGCATGGTCGGTTCCGGGAATCCAACATGCTTCGAATCCTTGCATTCTTTTCCATCGAACAAACACATCTTGCAGAGTATTATTCAGCACATGTCCCATAGTTAAAATGCCGGTGATGTTTGGCGGCGGAATAACGATGGTGTACGGCGCCTTATCTTTATTCACGGTAGCGTGGAAGAGATGATTCGATTCCCACCAGGAATACCATTTGTCTTCAACATCTTTTGGATTATATGTCTTGGAAAGTTCTTGGACACTCATACGGATTCTGCATATTGTGTAGAAAAGGGTGGCACGTTGCTACCCAAAATTTATCATATATAATTAATTAACGAAAAAAGGGGGATGAAATCAACGACAGTAGAGAGAATGCTGAAACTTATGCAGATTGGACTTGAGTAGTAATTGATGTCTGGGGCAGTGCCGCTGTGTGTCGATCGATCAGTTCTCTTGCAAGTTCCAAATATGCCAGCGTGCCTTTCGATGCAGCATTGAAGAGCACAGCGGGTTTTCCATAAAAAGATGCTTCCGCTAAATGTGTATTCTTCGGAATGGTTGTTTTGATCAAGTACTTGCGGAAACGTATTAACAATTCGCGGTCGGTAATTTCTGCAACCTTCGTGTGCGGTTCGTACATCGTTTGAAGAATGCCTTCAATTTGCAGAGTTTTATTTGCGGCTTCGCGAATCCAGTCGAAGTACTTCAAAAGTTTATCAATACCTTCAAGCGAGAAATGTCCGGATTTAATTGGTATGAGTACAGAATCAGCGCAAGTGAGCGCGTTGGTTGTTAACCCGCGCAGAAACGGCGGTGTATCTATAACGACATAATCATAGTGCGGTGCGATAGTGCGGAGGATGTTTTTCAATAACGTGCGATTTTCAGCAATACGCATCATACGCTCTTCCGCTTGCGGCGAAGTAATGTTTGTGGGAACGAAATCCAAGAATGGAAGTTCCGTTCGGTGAATCACCTGCGCCATCGAGTGCATGAAGTTGAAAACTTCATATAATCCACCTTTGGTTTTCTCAGGTGTGAAACCGAGCGACATACTGCATGCACCAAATGGATCCGTGTCGATGAGTAGAACGCGTTTTTCGAGTGCGGCGAAACTTGCGGCAAGATTCACTGCCGTCGTTGTTTTCCCGACGCCGCCTTTCGGAATCGCTATAGTTATAATTTTAGTCAAAAAAAACTTTCAGCAATCAGTTATTAGTTGTCAGTAATTCGCAATCTGGTTTCTTTTATCTTTAATCAACTCTCGTTTTATCTCTACTGCACACTTACAGATAAAGATACTAATTTATTTTTATTTGCATCAAGCAATGAAGCTTCTAATTTATCACCATGCTCAACGCGTGAGACACCTTCCGGCGTACCGGTGAAAATAATATCTCCAGGTTCAAATGTGATGAACTGCGAAATGTAGGAGATAACTTTATCGACAGGGAATACAAATTTGCTCGTGCTGGACGACTGCCGGAGTTTTCCGTTGATGAACAATTGGATATTAAGTGAGCCCGGATCGCCGATTGTCTCGGCCGGAATAAATTCCGAAACAGGAGCGGAAGTATCAAACCCTTTTGCAAGCGCCCACGGAAGTCCTTTTTTCTTCGCTTCATTCTGGATATCACGCATTGTCATATCGAGCCCAATTCCATATCCTGCAACATGCTTCAAAGCGGCACAGCGGTGGATGTTGTTTCCTTTTTCACCTATCAAAATGGTCATTTCAACTTCGTGGTGGACTTCATTCGATATCTCAGGAAGAACAATTTGCCCGCCTTCATATATGATTGCGCTTGGAGGTTTCAAGAAGAATACAGGGGATGCGGGAACTTCAAATTTCAACTCCTTGGCATGCTCAGCATAATTCTGTCCGAGACAAATGATCTTGCCTACTGGATAGAATTTATCGGTGCCGCGAAGAGTAACTGATTTCATTGGGCTATCCTGACCTTAGATGACTTAATATAATGAAGCCCATGAAGAATGGCAACTTGAGAAAAAAGCAAAAACCCTGTCACATAAATGTGGCAGGGCTTTCTAATAAATAGTTTACAGCGAGTATTATTTCAGCAGAATCATCTTCTTTGTGGCATTGAAGCTGCCGGCACTGATCTGATAGAAGTAAATTCCAGAAGACAACTTGGAAGCATCAAATTCCTTCACATATGTATTAGCTTCCTGTCTTTCGTCAACCAAGGTTGTGACAACCTGGCCGAGCAAGTTGAATATCTTCAATGTAACATTGCTTACAGCTGGGATTGTATATTTAATCGTTGTGCTTGGGTTAAACGGATTTGGATAATTCTGAGATAACGCAAATGTAAGTGGAATATCATTAGATACTTCGATAGAATTAGAATACTTCCATACACCGTCGTTATCTATTTGTTTTAAGCGATAAACAAAATTACCGATACTAAATGAACTATCGATGAAGAAGTAATCGTGTGAGATGTTGCTCGTACCATACCCAGGCATGAAACCAACTTTTGCCCACTGAAGATTTATTCCAGACTGTCTTCGCTCTACGTCAAAACCAAAATTATTGACCTCGGTTATAGTTAACCAATGGAGAGAAACATTCCTTCCTTTAGTTGTCGCCGATAATGATACGAGTTCCACGGGAAAGATACCAGTCGTAGAAGTGACGATGGAGCGAATACGGAGATTGAATGCTGTTTGTGCGGTCCATGATGAACCATTAAATACAGAAGAATGTGTCCCCGTAACTCCCTCAGCGAGAACTTTGACATCGTCGCTACTATTTGCCACAGAGAGAACTATCTGATAATCTGTTCCCGCTGTGACGGTCGCGTTCGCCGAAAGCATTTGTATATAATTGTTGGTATAGGGAGAAAGTAGTGTGAACGGTTGATTGACACTGTTTCCGATTTTTGTTCCTGGAAGTCCTGCATTGTCAGTATATACTTCGCAAACGAGCGGACCGCTGCCAATGATTGGACTGGGGAGCGACGAGATGTACACTTGAATGCCTGTAAGTTTTCCTGTTGTCGTTGGAGTAAAGCGTACAGCGATCTTTGTTGTACCAGTGACATCCAGGTAAGTACTTGATGCCGTTCCATCATACGCAAGTGTTGTCCGTGTTACTGTTACGTCAGCAGCAATGGATTTTGCCATTGCCTCCAATACGTCAAACTTTCCATATCCCCAAATGTAATTAGGAAGTCCGATAGCATACGAATCGGAGTTGGCTGTCGAGGTATAGAGCATTTTAATTTGAGCGGCGGTCAAAGAAGGATTCGCTCCGAGTAAGAGAGCGGTACCGCCTGTGACATGCGGGCAAGCCATGCTGGTACCTTGCATAATTTGGTGCTTCTGTCCGGTAACGATGTAAGTGGCTTTGCCTGTTATATCCACACCCGAGGAAAGTGCAGCAGCAATAATTTGACCCGGAGCAGCGATGTCTGGTTTTTGCCTTCCATCGGCAGTTGGACCTATGCTGCTGAATGTGGCAATATTGTCGGTTCGATCTGTTCCATAATTCCATGGCCCAGTATTATTGTATGAGTACCAGTACCATTTAGATGCATATGCGCCCACTGTGATTGCCCCGCTTGCTGTACCCGGCATACCGACTGTTTCATTTGTGTTGCCGGCCGGAAGAGTAGCATTTGAACCTCCAAGGTCAGAATATTCAAGCCATGTGTCGTAAACAACTGATCCGCTGGTCATTGTTAATGTTATAGTCCACGTTCCGCTCTTAGGGACATTCGCGTCTACATCGTGTACATAAACTTCTATCTCTCGGTTATTATTCATAGAGCTTATTAAATTTGAAACTTCGATAGTTCCATCTACTGTCGAGGGCGCTATGCCTATGCCCACTAAACCAGCTGTGCGCGTATATGAGACGCCTGTAGGTGATAATACGGTTACATCAACTGCCAGACCATCTCGGCACCAAATCGGGAAATAAAAATAATCATTGTCGAGTCCTGAATGTGGTGTATATGTCGGCACCGTGATCGAAAAACTGGAAGGTGACTCGCTTGCAACCGTTCCTGAAAAATGTATAGCGTCTGAACCATTATTGCCTGCCGCAATACAAACAACTCTGCCGGGATTAGAAACAAAATTATTTACTGCGACTTCATATGGGCGTGTTCCGTCATGCGGACCGTCATGGCCGCCAATGCTCCAATTTACCACAAGAGGTTTGCCATATGCGGCAGCTTTATTCTGAGCATACGTCAACCCATCGATCATTTCTGTTTCGCCAAAGCTTGAATTCCCACCCTTGACCACAATAATATCTGCTTCCGGTGCCATACCAATATATTTATTGTTGTATGACAATCCGTTTCCGGCTGCGGTGCTTGCTACGTGCGTTCCGTGTCCGTTAATATCCATCTCGCGAACAAATCCGGCAGGAGTTCCGTCAAGTTCGTCTTCAATTTGAGCTTGAGTGTACTCAACACCGTAAGAAAATCCGGAAGGATTTACTTCGCTGCCTGTTTTTGTCAGCGTTTGATCCCAAATGCAAAGTATACGCGATTTTGTCGTGTCCGCTTTTCTAAAATCTTTGTGTTTCCAATCTATGCCGGTGTCGTAAATAAGGACAATTGCGCCACTTCCTTTGTAGGATGTACTGTTGATGAATCCCGAATGTAAAAGCGATGCACCGGTCTCAGGAATGCTGACATCGAGTTGAGGATAATTTAGATTGCCGGGATCTAAATATGTTACGCTTTCGAGAGCGACAAGTCGTGTCATGTCTGATGCCGAAATCTGTGCTGTAACGAAATCGGGCAGGACGGAATTTACCTGTATGCCCATTGAACGTAGAGTCGCCGCGTCGCGGGTATATATTATGGCTTTATATAAGGAAGCATCTTGGCTCACTACCGTTGAGGCAATGCGATTGCGTGCCGTTGTTGTTTTCAATAATTGCGGAAATGATTTTGCTATAACAGATTGAAAAAATGGATGAAGCTTTGAACGCTGCTGATCTGTTAGTTCTCCCCCGATGGTTATGCAACTTACGATGAACAGCAGGATGCATGTATTAGCAAAACGTGTCCATAACTTCATATTCATTCCCATCTAATGCTGATATAGTGTAGCTCTTGTGGAATGGCAATATATACCGAAACATGAAAACCCTGTCATATTATTGCGCTAGGGTTTTCAAAATGACCATTGTTCGGTTTATTTCAAGAGGAGCATTCGTTCGGTTTTTGAAAAGCTGCCGCTTTCCAGTTTATAGAAATACACACCCGACGCGGCTGCTTTTCCATCCCAGGCTGTGTGATAAACTCCTGCCTCTTGCGTTGTATTCACAAGCGTGGCTATTGACCTGCCAAGAATATCGAATATCTGAAGTTTTACCAATCCTTTTACAGGAATGCTGTATTCGATGTTTGTGCTCGGATTGAATGGATTGGGATAGTTCTGCTTGAGCGAAAATGAAGTTGGCAAAGTACTAGAAATACGGTCGACATTCGTTACTACTGTTGCTGCGATCTCCGCCGTGATAAATAAATTATAGTAAGTTGGTTTATAACCAGATGTATAATTAGGATCGTGCCTGTTATACCATCCTAATACACCGTTTGCACCTGTTCGATATGATGAAGTACGGTTAATGTTAAGTGTTCCATCGTCCAGCAAAATTTGGAGAGTATCGCTAGCATTTGTATTCTCAAGTACAATTTGAAAATCTGTATCGGTTTTGACGGATACACCTGAGGAAGAAAAATCGATCACATTGGTAACTCCGGGATTTAATGAACTGAATGGAACGAGAACACTGTTGCCAATCTGTGTAGTACTGGGGATATAACCGACACTTCCTGTAACACTCTGGGTTGCGGAAACTTTCAGATTTCCAGTTCCTTTGATTGCACTTACTCCACCATTTATATTTACAGCGATACTCGTAAGTTTGCCTGTTGTAGTTGGAGTGAAACGTATAGCAAGTTTCCGGTTGCCACTGTTTGTTATGGGAGTGTAACCTACTATTGAGTCAGTATTATAAGAAAGAGTTACACGGCTAGCACCACTTGCACCGACTGCACTTGCCATGGCTTTGTAGATATCCATCTTGCCGAACCCCCATGATGAATTCCAAACTGTGGAAGTAAAGGCATCGGTTCGGGCTGTGCTTGTAAAATAATTTTTGATCTGATTCGCAGTCAATGATGGTTTAACACTCAATAATAACGCCGTAGCTCCTGTAACATGCGGTGTAGCCATACTTGTGCCCTGCATAAGGAGATATTTATTGCTCACAATAATGTGTGATGTCGATTCAGAAGTATCATTGCCGGAGAATGCGGCAACAATGCCCTGACCCGGAGCTGCAATGTCTGGTTTCTGTCTGTTGTCAGCCGTGGACCCGATACTGCTGAATGTCGAAATATTTCCAGTTCGATCGGTTGAGCCGATATAATTCCAAGTTGTGTCATCCGAACTCGTCCAACTCCACTTTGTTACATAAGAACCGACTGTGATTGCACCTGCAGCCGTGCCCGGCATTGCCACAGTTTTATTTGTATTACCGCCTGTAGTAAAGCTTGCCGATGGTCCGTTAAGATCGCTATCTATCCATGCATCGTAAGCAACTGAGGTTTCGGTTGTATTTAGAGTAATGGTCCATGTACCAGTTTTAGGTACAGAAGAAGTTGCGTCGTAAATATAAACCTGTAAATGACGATGTGAATATGGAGAATCAATTTCGTCGTATATATCAATTGTTCCGTCTGATTGATTTGGTCCATATACTTCATTATTCAATTGGCTGGAAAAAACAATATTATTTGGTGATTTTACTGTTGCGTTCAATGCTTTATTGTCCTGCAGCCAAATATCCAAAACGAAATAATTATCACTTTTCCCGGAAGGATGAGGAGTGTAAGAAGGAACGCTAATAGAGATTGCTATTGACGATCCATTTGTAACAGATCCATTCATATGAATTGGGTTTGCACCATCATTACCGGCTGCAATACATACCACACGTCCGGAATTACTATTTACAAAAGAATTCACTGCAACTTCATCTGGGTTTGTTCCGTCGTGCGGACCAACTTGACCTCCGAGACTCATATTGACAACGATCGGTTCTCCTTTTTCTGCTGCCTTGTTTTGTGCATAGGTTAAACCATCGATCTCTTTTGCCTCCGTGAAACTATCTCCACCTTTTACCATAATGATATCCGCTTCAGGTGCCATGCCGATATATTTATTATTGAACGCCTGGCCGTTTCCGGCGGCAATACTTGCTACATGCGTTCCGTGCCCGTATGTATCCTTTTCGCGCACAAGACCTGGGCGATTTTTCTTAAATTCATTTTCAATTTGTGCTTGTGTGTACTCGACACCATAATTAAAACCGATAGGACGTTTATCGCCTGCAAGTGAATCGAGTGTTTGATCCCAAATGTATAGGATGCGCGACTTCGTCGTATCTCCCGCTTTTCGAAAATCCATATGCTTCCAGTCAATGCCAGTATCGTAGATCAAGACAATCGCACCCGCTCCTTTATAAGGAGTATTGTTTATAAAACCTGAATGCAAAAGCGCTGCACCGGTTTCTGGCACACTGACATCGAGCAGTGGATGATGTACTTTGCCGGGATCAAGAAACCTCACGCTTTCAAGATCGGCGAGCTTTATCATATCCGATGGTGTAAGCTGTGCAGTGACAAATTCCGGAAGTACAGAATTAACGTGTATTCCCATCGCACGAACCGTTTCAACATCGCGTGTGTACACGATGGAACTATAACGAACTGTGCCATCTTCGGAAACTGTCGATGCGCTGCGCTGTAACTTGCTTGTCGTCTTTGCCAATGGCTGCGACGAATTTGTGATTAAAGATCGAAATAATGGATGCAATTTTGATCGTTGCTTTTCTGTGAGGTCTGCACCGAATGTCAAATAAACAACAATCAACATGAGGATGGATATTCTTGTATATCTTATTAGAGCGGACATAGGAGCCTTTTTATTGTTGCTGCTGTATATTTCTTTTTGATCCGGTTCGTATAGACTGAACTGTAGATAAAGATACGATATTTTTTAACTCTTCAAGCGTGACGTGTACCACAATGATATTTCCAAAGACACTGCTTACGGTGATCCCTAATGCTCGGATTGCTTCTGGATTTTCTGATTGGACTATGACCGCGTACTCTTTTGTTCCATCGGCTCTGTGAGTGATATCAAGTCGTTTGTCATCATCACGGTCACCACTCAATAAATGTAACAGGGGAGGGTCTAATTTGGCTTTTTCAATATCTGATAGCGATTTTGTAGATGAACATTGAATTGAAAGGAGTGTGAGCACTGCCACAGTAATAAGAGACAAATGTATTTTCAAATTCCCTCCCTACAAATTTTTATCACCATTCGCATCCTTTATGATTGGCTTCACTATTAGTAATATAGAGAAGCCGAGGAAAAAGAGCAAGGAAGAGACTCTATTATTATTTTGTGTAGCAGATATTCGCTCTTTCCTTGTTCAAGGAAAAAAAATCTCCTATCTTATACCAATAAAAATTTTTCGTCAGGAAGTTCCATTTATGGCAACATATAAAGAATCAGGCGTTGATATTGATGCGGGTGAAGGACTTATCCGTCGCATTAAAAAACCAATTCGTTCTACTTTTAACCGCAACGTGCTTACGGATATCGGTATGTTCGGCGCATTTTACCGTGCGGATTTCAAAGGCATCAAAAAGCCCGTGCTTGTCTCTAGTGTTGACGGTGTTGGCACAAAGCTGAAAATTGCTATTGCAATGAATCGCCATAACACAGTTGGACAGGATTTAGTGAACCATTGTGTGAATGACATTCTTGTGTGCGGTGCAAAACCGTTATTATTTTTGGATTATTATGCCACCGGTAAATTATCGCCGGATATTGCCGAGCAGGTAGTTCTTGGTTTTGTGAAAGCATGCAAAGAAAACAAATGCGCACTTATCGGCGGCGAAACAGCAGAAATGCCCGGCATGTATGGGATGGAAGATTACGATATCGCAGGAACCATCGTCGGTGTTGTAGATGAGAAGAAAATATTAAACAGTAAGAACATCAGGAGGGGCGATGTGCTCATTGGCTTACCTTCCACCGGATTGCATACGAATGGTTATTCGCTCGCTCGCCGCGTTCTCCTCAACAAGTTTGCACTTACAATCCATTTTGATGAACTGGGAAAAACTTTAGGCGACGCACTGCTTGCTGTCCATCGTTCATACCGACAATCTATTTATCCGTTGCTGAATTCGCCTCTTTCAAAATATATCCATGGTCTGTCGCACATCACAGGCGGCGGCATCGAAGGTAATACAATGCGTGTTGTGCCAAACGAAATGGCGCTTAACGTGGATTGGAATGCATGGGAGCGGCCTGCAATTTTTAATCTTATTCAGCATGTTGGCGAAGTGCCAGAGGAAGATATGCGGCGCACATTCAATCTTGGTGTAGGATTGATTTTACTCGTAGATCGTAGGGGTGTTGATGCTGTTGTCTCTGCCCTTAGACGAAAAAAAGAAAAACCATTTATTATGGGTGAGGTTGTAGAAAAAGATTAATCAAAATGTTAAGGTTGAGCACATGAATCCAAATCTTACTGAGAATTTATCTGTCATCCAAGCTATCCAGTTGATTCTTGCTCCTGGTGTGATGATCAGTGCATGTGGGCTTTTGCTACTCGGCATTAATAATAAATTTACAAGTGTACTCAATCGCATCAGGACGTTGACAGAGGAAAAAAGGAAGATAATCTTCAATGCAGTGGAACGGGATTTTCATCCCGCTGAAAACCAGCGCGTCGAAAGCATTACACGGCAAGTAGCCGGACTACTTAATCGCGCGCGGCTCATCCGGAATTCAGTTTTCTGTTACCTCTGCGCAGTCGGCTTGTTCGTCGTCACTTCATTATTAATTGGTGCTGACTATTTTGTGCCAATGCTTCTACTTCGTTATTTAATTCTTGGTATGTTCCTTAGCGGTATGGTTGTTGTATTTGTGGGAGTTATTTTTGGAGTGATCGACACGATGAAAGGCTTCAGCATCGTCAAGTTTGAGGTGCAGGTGGACGATTAGATGACATTTGCCATTCCGGATGAAACGCCCAAAAAAATGCAAGCACAGAGTTCCTTAAGAATTGCTTTTATATCTACTCTTTCCACTCCTTTCATTCAAGATGATCTTGAAATGCTTAAAAGGTACTACAGAATAGAAGTTCAGATCGGTTCTGGAATCTATCACATTCTCAAGATCGCTCTTTCATGTATCAAGTCGGATATTGCCTTTTGTTGGTTTGCTTCTACGTACTCCTCTATCGCAGTTTGGATGATGAGGCTACTTCATCGAAAATCGATTATCGTAATTGGCGGTGTTGATGTTGCCAGAGACGAAAAGTTACAGTACGGAATTTGGTTGGTACCATGGAAAGCTCGATTTGTTCGATATGCACTTAAGCATGCAAGCAAAATTATTGCAGTGGATGATAGTCTTGGTGAGAAAGCACGTCAGCTTGCCGGATATAACGGAGAGAATATGGAAATTGTCCCTACAGGATATGATATTAATTTCTGGAAAATCTCCGAGATTCACAAGATCAAAAGTGTTTTGACGATAGCAATAGCAGAAGACGAAAGGCGTTTGCGTGTGAAGGGAATTGATGTATTATTGGAAGCCGCGCATCTTCTTCCTAATATACCATTTACAATTATCGGCCTAAGCGAGAGAATTGTTCGAGGACTCAACGTTCCGACGAATGTTGAAATAATACCGTCGATGGATCGAAAGTCTTTGCTTCCCTATTATCAACGCACAAAAGTGTATTGTCAACCTTCTCGTCATGAAGGGATGTCGAATGTTTTGTGCGAAGCAATGTTATGCGGCTGTATACCAGTTGCGACTAATGTCGGTGCAACACAATCGATTCTCGGTGATGAAGGAATTATTGTTTCATTAGGAGATGTTTCCGCTCTTGTTTCAGCACTTCAACGAGCAATGCAGTTTTCTGAAGAAAAGGGATACAAAGTGCGCGAGCAAGTTGCAAATAGATTTACTCGGAAACAGCGTGAGCAAAAGCTAATAGAAATCCTGTGGAAACTATTCCCTTGAAACGACTTTCTAAAAATCTCCTTTCACTTTTTTCTGCAGATATAGCACGCCGTCTGTTTGGCTTTATTGCCGTTGCGTATCTGGCGCGCATACTTGGGAAAGAAGGTTTCGGTGCAGTCAATCTCGGCTTTGCTGTACTGGCGTATGTCATGGTCTTGAGTGCAGCTGGTTATCCTACGCTCGGAACTAAGAAAATAGCGCAGGGCGGACAACCAGAACTTGTAGGCAGCGTGATCGGCAGCAGGTTGATTGCAACAATTATAGTGCTTTTCGTAGTTGTGTTCACAGTGCTGACTGCAGTTCAGGATACAACAATCGTGTTGCTCATCATCTTATTCTCATGTGCTGTACTCCCGCAAATATTTTTCGTGGATTGGTTCTTTCAGGGGAAAGAAACCTTAGGAATTGTCAGTGCAGCGAGAGTAATGCAAGCGTTTGTTTATCTTGCTGTCGTCATCATTTTTGTCAGAACGATCAATGATATTCTGTGGGTAGCTGTAGGAAGTATTTCTGGTGAATGTGTAGCGGCGGTGATGCTGTTTGTACGATTTCGCATGAAACATCCAGATGTTCACATTCGTATCAAACCCTCGCTACATCTTTTGAAGCAGTCAATTCCACTGGCAGTGGGGATTGTTCTTACAACTTTGGTTATTAATTACCCGTCGCTTGCACTTGGCATTTTTACCACGACATCAGATGTTGGTACGTATAGTGCGGCGAGCAAGCTTGTCTATTTTTTACTAATGGGCGATCGAATTCTCATTTTGCTTCTTTTACCGGCATCGGCGCGCAAGTACTCTGATTCGCCAGAGACATTCAATCGCATGCTGACTGATGCAATGCGATGGATTCTTATCATAAGCTTGCCTGTTGCAGTTGGTGGGATATTGATCGCAAACAAACTTATTGCGATAATTTATGGATCCGAGTACGGTTCATCCATTGCAGTGTTTCAAGTTTTTATTTGGTATTTCTTTATTACAATGTTGCACACGGTGTATACTGCTGGATTGATTGGCGTTGGCGGAGAGAAATCGTACGGAAAGATTATGCTTGTCACTGCTTTCGCATATCTTGTAAGTGTTACTGCTGGGACGTGTTTGTTCGGAGCGATTGGAGCTGCCTTCGGTGTCGTCATAGCGGAAGGCATAAGTGTTTTGCTGATGAAACATGCACTACAGCGAATTATACCGCTTTATTCGTCAGAAAAAATATTGCGTGTGTTCCTTTCTGTCGCGATAATGGCTGTTTGTGTTGCAGTTGTTATTCCTTATGGATTATTGTGGGGAATTCTTTTTGGAGTTGTGTGTTATAGTCTTATGTTGATACTATTGCGTGCAGTTGTTTGGAATGATGTCAAGACATTAATAGTGAGGTTCACATGAACTTGAAAATCGGAATTCTTGGCGGACATACCGGCTGGCATATCCTTCTTCAGCAAATCGGTGTGCCGCATGCGGACATTACAGACTCATTGCTTCCTGATGAATTTAGTGTTACAGCTGTAAGTGATACGATAGATGACCGTGAATCGGAAATGCTTCGTCAGTACCTTGCGCTTGGAGGAGCAGTGTTGTGTTCGGTAAAAGCGTATGCGCGTATCCGACAGATAACAGCTCAATTAGGACAAATCGATTATCTTTATCCGGGAAATAATTCAGCATTTTCTTCACTTGGTATCGTCGATATTTATGCCCAATGCCAGCTTGCATGGAATGCTAACGAACTGAAGACCAACCGTGGCAGTTTTGCGGCTCACGTTGGAACAAATGTAGATGATTTGGTCGTTGCCTTACCATTTGACCCTGCAGTGCTGGTGACGGATCACCGTGTAGCGGTTAAATCGTTTTACTCACCGGAACGCCGCCTTCCCTTTGAAACTGTTTCAAAAGTTTCAAAAGGAGAAATACGTGCGTTGGTTTTGCGTTGCCTCGAACTTCTTCATCATCGTCGCGGATTGCCGTTTGTCCATCTCTGGAACTTCCCAAATGGTGCACGTTCATTGTTCTGTCTCCGAATTGATACAGACAATGGAACAGATGAACAGTTAAGAAATCTATCTCTTGTTGTCCATAAAAACGGGATTTCTGGAACATGGTTCATCGACGCTAAAAATCATGCAAAGTCCATAAAGTCCTGTGTGGAGATGAATGAGCAGGAGTTTGGTGTGCATTGCTACAATCACGAAACGTTTCCGGATTATCATAGCAATGTTCAGAACATTCGCAGAGCACAAACGATATTAAGCACTTCAGGATTTCGTTTGCAAGGATTTGCAGCTCCTTTTGGCACATGGAACAACGAACTTGGCCGTGCAATTGTTGATTGTGGTTTTGAATATTCATCAGAGTTCTCGTATGATTATGACAACTTGCCGAGTGTACCACCTCTTCAAGACGGCAGCGGTGCACTGCAAGTGCCGATTCATCCAATTTGTATTGGCAGTTTAAATAGAAACGGTTATAACAGCGAGCAGATGATCCGGTACTTTGCTAGTGTTGTTGAACGGAAAATAGCGGTGTGCGAACCGATCATTTTCTATCATCACCCACGGGATATGCATCTTGATGTGCTGGAATGGCTCTTTCAAGAAATGCGCTATGAGAAAGTCCCTGCAAAAACGATGAGTGAATATGCATGGTGGTGGAAAACGCGTGCAGCATCGATTCCTGAATTACAGTATGCAAACGGAAAAGTGCGTTTGCAAGGTGTTCATTCAGATAAATCGCTTTACGTTCGTATTGCACAACCCAATGGAACGGAAGCAATCATCCCTGCATCAGGACAGATTGTACTGGCGACTGTTCGATGGGAACCGAAATCCGCGGCTTGGACGATGCCAGACGATTATTTGCGTGCTCGACGGTTTAATTATCGCATTCCGCTTGTGCGTAGTGTAAATGCAGCAGTAAATTTTGTTCGAAGTAAAAAGGCATAGGGAAAACGTATGCATGTTTTATTTGCAACAAGTCAGGCAACAGCATTAATGCGCGGAGGCGTGCGAACACAGGTGCTGCAGACAAAAGAAGCATTGGAAAGTCTTGGTGTACAAGTGACGTTGTTCGATACATGGCGGAATTTTCAAGTGAATGAATTTGATCTTGTGCATGTTTTTGCAGCGAACATGGCAACGTACCATTTCGCGCGTGCTGTCAAAACACAAGGACTTCCTCTTGTCATCTCACCTGTTTTTTATACAAGGCGCACCGTCAAGGTGGTTCAAAACGTTATTAAGGTTGATAGATTTATAAGCCGCAAAGTACGCGGAATCTGGACAGACTATGGATTGATCGCAGAGATGTGCAGCTGGGCAGAAGCCGTCACACCAAACACTACTGAAGAGGGGAAGTTGTTCGTTGATGCTTTTGGCATTCCGCAGAAAAAGGTGATAGTTGTTCCGAATGGCGTGGAAGAACGGTTCGTGCATGCGACACCAGGATTATTCGAACGTGAGTATGGAATAAAAAACTTTATTCTTTCAGTGGGACATATTGGACCTGAACGAAAAAATATTTTACGCCTCGTTGAAGCGCTTGAGCGCATCGATCATCCGGCGGTAATTATAGGACGTATAGAGGATACGCCACCCGGACGGGCGTGCCTTGAGCGTGCAAGCCACAATCCTCGATTGTTGATCATCGACGCGATTCCTCATGACTCGATGTTGCTGGCATCGGCTTATGCCGCTTGCGATGTTTTTGCTCTTCCCTCGCAGTTTGAAACACCGGGAATTGCCGCATTAGAAGCGGGCTTGGCTGGAGCAAAAATTGTCATCACACCGGTTGGGGGAACAAGAGATTATTTTGGCGACGATGCTATCTATGTTGAACCGACATCGGTGGAGAATATTGCTGAAGGAATACAAGCGGCGTTGAAAAATAAAAAAGATAATACACTGCGTACACGAATTCAGAAAGAATTTCTGTGGGAAAAAGTAGGAGAAAAGACGAAGCAGGTATACGAAAATATTCTAAATTTGACCTAGCCAGTTTTTCACCAAGCATCGATATATATTTCGTATTGAACATTATGTCTCAATCATAACACAACGAGGGAAATTGTGGCGAAACTTATAAATATTTTTTTTGTTGGCGACATTAATGGCAAGCCTGGAATGACGCTTATTTCTACACTACTTAAACAGTACATCCAGAAATATGAAATTGATTTCTGTGTTGTCAATGGAGAAAATGCAACCGAAGGAAAGGGAATTGACGAGGCGGATGCGAAGGCGCTTTTCGAGTTAGGTGTTCATGTTATTACAACAGGCAATCATTTGTGGGATCGCTGGCAGGCGAAAACGCTCATATCGAAAGAACGCAACATTCTGCGGCCGCTGAACTATCCGAAAGAAAATCCCGGCAACGGTTTTGTCCTGTACGATTTGAAAGAAAAAGGACACATCGGCGTTATCAATCTGCAGGGGCGTACTTATATGCAGACGATTGACGATCCATTCAAAGCGGCCGATTGGGCATTGAGCAGAATTGCGAATGACACAAAAGTGATTCTAATAGATATGCATGCCGAAGCAACGGCTGAGAAAATGGCGCTCGCTTGGCATCTCGATGGACGCGTGAGTGCAGTCGTTGGGACACATACACACATCCCGACTTCAGATGCGCGGATTCTTCCAAAAGGCACTGCGTATATTACGGATGTTGGAATGAGCGGACCTTACGATTCGGTGATAGGGATGAAGAAAGAAATTGCGATCCGCCGTTTTCAATTCCAGACACCGTACAAGTTTGAGCTTGCCGAGCACGACGTGCGGATGTGCGCGGTCTTCATTCAAGTTGACGTTGAAACAGGAAAAGCCGTAAAAATCGAGCAAGTTATCTTTCCAAGTTTCCAATAGCACTGTTTTCACTTAACTATTCATCGCAATATAAAATGACACAGTACCTGCAAACCGAACTCAACTTTGATGATCCGGATTTTTTGAGAGCCCTTGATGATATGTCGTTTTGGTCGGCTCCATTCGGAATAAAACTGCTCAACCTTGTGCACTATAAAAAAGGTATCCGTGCACTCGATATCGGCTTTGGATCCGGATTTCCTTTGATTGAACTTGCTATGCGTCTTGGCCCGACTTCTCAAGTGTCGGGCATCGATCCATGGAAAGCGGCCATCGAACGTACAAAATTCAAAATAAAATATACAGGCGTACAGAATGTCTTTATTGTCAAAGGCGTGTCCGAAAAGATGCCGTATGAAAATAATTATTTTGATTTGATCGTTTCAAATAACGGGCTCAATAATGTTCAGGATCTGTCCAAAACGTTGATTGAGTGTAGCCGTGTGTCCCGTCCTGGTGCTCAATTTCTATTTACATTTAATACAAACCGGACATTCGCTGAATTCTACGATGTGTTTCGCTGTGTTCTTCGTGAGAGTGGGTTGGAAGAATTACAGACAAAGGTTGACGATCATATCTATGAGAAGCGAAGGCCGGTTTCTGAATATGAAAATTTATTGGAACAATCGAAATTTCATATCAATAACATTTATGAAGATGAATTCGATTTTAAATTCTCAGATGGTACTGCTATGTTAAATCATTTCTTTATGAAGATTTTCATCGCAGCATGGAAAGAATTAGTACCGATCGAATTCCAGGAGAATGTCTTTAAAAAAATTGAGTACAAGTTAAATCTGCTCGCTGAACAGAAGCAAGGGTTTAACATGAATGTTCCATTTGTTACGATAGATTGTCAAAACGCAAAGGATTAGATATGGCAGAAATTATCGACGGAAAGAAAATTGCTGATGATATCAAGTGCGAAGTGAAAGAAGAAACACGGCGCTTGAAAGAAACAAAAGGTATTATCCCCGGGCTGGCGGTTATTCTTGTTGGAGATGACCCTGCATCGCAGTCGTATGTGCGTTCGAAAGGAAAGCGATCTGAAGAAATGGGATTTTATTCGCTCACGGAACGAATGCCGGCTAATACCTCAGAGCAAGTATTGTTAAAGAAGATTGATGAGTTTAACCGTGATCCGAGGATTCATGGAATTCTCGTTCAACTGCCGCTACCGAAGCATTTGAATGAGCAAACAGTGATTCAAGCCATTGATCCGCGCAAAGACGTCGACGGCATTCATCCGATGAGCATCGGGAAGTTGGTTCTAGGGATAGATACATTCAAGTCGTGTACACCGGCAGGAATACAAGAACTTCTCATGCGCAGCGGCAATGATCCCTCAGGCAAACATGTCGTCATTGTCGGCCGCAGCAACATTGTCGGGAAACCGATAGCAAATATTTTATTACAAAAGCAGCGAGGCGCGAATGCCGTTGTAACAGTTGCACATACCGGTGCTTCTGACCTTACATCTTATATCAAATCTGCGGACATTCTCGTTGCCGCCATCGGCAAACCGGAATTTATCACTGGTGCGATGCTAAAGCCGGGTGTTGTTATTGTCGATGTCGGTATCAATCGCGTTGAAGATACTTCGTTGCCGAAAGGATATCGTATTGTCGGTGATGTGCATTTCGAATCAGCTTCGAAAGTCGCGAAAGCGGTCACACCCGTTCCCGGCGGCGTCGGCCTTATGACCGTTGCAATGCTATTAAAGAATACATTGAAAGCAGCGATGCAGTGAGAGATAGGGAATAATAAAAGCTGTTAGTCGTTTTTCGCTGGTTGTTGGTTGTTCTTTATCCTGCTGCATAGTATTCCAAAATTCTTTTATAGTGGTATCCGTAAATTGTAAATGTGATTGCAAGCGGAAACATTCGCGGACGCGTGAAGAGTGACCAGAAAAACAATTTCCAGTAATGCAAGCGCTCCTTATCCATAACACCAAGGATGATTACAGATTTCACTAATGCTTTCAAGTGATTTGACTTCACAAATGATATTCTGACCTTCGGAGGATTGTAAGTTCGGAGAAATTCTTTGACCCGAGTGTAATATTGTTTTGAAGAGTAAATATTTTCTAAAATCGACCGATATCCATTAACGAGAAAGTCATAATTCATCTTAGGAATAAAGTTCATTGAGAAATCAGTGTTATCACCTGACATTGCTTTGAGTAATCGTCCTTCTTTAAGCATCCGCTTATATAGTCTTGAACCTGTCGGTGCATTAAGCAATCCGACCATTGCAGTAACGATGCCGCTCTCTTGAATGAACTCGACTAACTTCTGAAAGATTGAACTCGGATCGCTGTCAAACCCGACGATGAATCCGCCCTGGACTTGCAATCCGTTATGCTGAAGTTTCTTGACTGATTCGATAAGGTTGCGGTTTCTATTTGGGCTCTTTTTACACTCAATCAAACTTTCTTCATTCGGTGATTCGATACCGACGAATACGGTATTGAATCCTGCTTTTACCATCATGTGCATCAGCTCTTCATCGTCGGAAAGGTTGATAGATGCTTCTGTATTGAGACCAAATGGATGCTTTTTTCGTTCCATCCATTGTCTAATTGCAGGCAGAATTTCTTTCTTTAGCAATGCCTTATTGCCAATGAAGTTGTCATCAACAATGAAAACATCATCTTTCCAGCCGATAGAGTACACAGCTTCTAATTCTGAAAGCATCTGCTCCTTTGTTTTCGTTCTCGGTGTGTGTCCATAAAGAACTGTAATGTCACAGAATTCGCAATCGTAAGGGCATCCGCGTGAGTATTGGATGTTCATAGAAGAGTAATACTTCGAATTGATGAGACTCCACATAGGAACAGGAGTAGTGGTAACATCTGCCCACTGATCACTCTGGTAGATGTGGTGAACATTACGATTTTTCATGTCCACGAGAAATTGTGGCAGTGTCAGCTCTGCTTCGTTTAAGACGAGATAATCAACATCCTCGAATTCATCAGAGAATGCTGTGAACAACGGCCCGCCAGCGACGATCTTTTTGCCCATCGTTTTACACTGCTCAATGACAGCTCGCGCTGATTTCAATTGAATCGACATACCGCCAAGGAAAACGAGGTCAGCCCATTTCAATTCAATTTCCCGTAAGTCCTGCACATTCATATCTACCAAACGTTTGTTCCATGAATGAGGCAGCAGTGACGCAACGGTAAGCAATCCGAGCGGAGGAAACGTGGTACGTTTTGAGACAAACTTGAGTGCATGCTTGAAACTCCAGAACGTATCCGGAAATTTTGGATTGATGAGGAGAATGTTCATTGATCAAACTCTTTCAGCCTGTAAGTAAAAAAGCTGTATATAGAGGGAGCGATTACGAAGCTTGTTTATTTATAAAGCGCGGAGAATTCGGCGCGTCCATTAGAATCCAGAGGAAAATAATTGCGATCGAAAAAGAACTCAGAGCGCTCTATTTAATATATAAGAGGCGGGAATTAAAAACAACTTCAATTATTAAATTTTAAACAAATTCTTCAGAAAAGAGTCGTGCAAAACCTTTATATGGAATAAGTGGAATAATTTCAAACGCGATCAATCCCGCCTTAACTAACGGTAATGTTGCAAGTACAGATTGAGCTTCTTCAACATCTTTGCACTCAAGAATCAACACTGCTTCATTCCGATCTGACCGGAAGTACAGATCGCGGATAATTCCCGCTTGATGCAACTCCCAAGCCTGCCTCGCTTCTTTTTTCAAAAGACTAGGTGTGAATTGATCATCTGTAATGCCAAGAATTTCTTTTTCAAGTGCGAGAATTTTCATAAGAAAATTATCTTAGGACGATATTGTCGATTTCTCAGAAGGTGAATTATAAACAGGATTAAACATTCGAATAGTTTCATCGTTCAGAAGTACCCAAATACTATAAACCCCAAGAATAGTACCGAGCGGAATATGTATCAGATTGAAGAAGGATATCACGAGCATGATAATCCGTCCCCATTCTTTTTTCTTCATCACACCGATAGCTCCAATGATTCCGATAATAGAAAAAAACAAGATAAGAATTCCGATAACAATCAGGATGAATGGTACGATGTCCATCACTTCTGGAGGGATTTCATCCATTCCGTTGTGACTATATCGCGAGATTAGCTCAAAGAAATATCTGAATCCAATTGCGATGGTGAAGAGAACAAATGCGCCAATGAGCGCTAAAGATGCATAAACAATGTTCAGAATTCCGACGAGTGAAATATGTTTTTCCATGATGCGTTGCTCCTCTCCAAAAGGATAATTCAAGAATTAGATTGAATTCGATTTATTATACAACTTTTTTTAGGAAAGTTAAAATCATTTGAGTTGTTGATTTTCCGCTGAATTGAAAGATAGATACCGATATGAATTCCGTCCGAATATCTTTATATTAAAATATACAATTGGTTTCTGAACAACTTTTGCTTTTCTATATTCTGTTTCTTGTAAATATTCGACAAAATCGAGTATATTGTGTGCATTATGAAGAGATTTACTTTAATATATCTTATTGCTGCGATCGTATTGATAAGTGGTTGCAAAGATGCCCCTCGTGATAATGTACTAGATCCAGTTTCAACGCAATACGTTAAAACCGCTGCAGTTAAAGGCAGTGTACTATTACTCGATCAAAATAGTGCTGTTCCTTCTGCTAGTATTTCTTCTATCGAAGACGGTGTAACAGCTTCAAGCGATATTAATGGAAATTTTTCTTTCGAAAACCTTTCCATAGGGTCACAAACACTTGTTTGCACGAAAGAAAACTTTGTTTCAGATACACAGCGTATTGTATTGAAAAGCCGCACATCGACTGAAGTGGCTTTCTATTTGAACGGCGCACCCTATGTTCTATCGCAGAGCATTCTTACCAGAAAAATCGATCAATATTACCCAAGTCCGCAATACTTTGTTGATATTACAGCATCGGTCACTGATCCGAATGGTATTACGGATGTAGACTCAGTCTGGTTTGCCGTCGATACTCTTCTCTACCCGATGGAATATTCGCTCACAACAAAGCAATTTCAAACAACGCTATATAAGTACGATATTCCGACAAATACTATTCAGTGGCTCGTAAATAAGCCTCTGAGAATTCGTTCAAAAGATCGAAGAAATGCGGTCAATCTCAGTGCATCGTTCTATATATCACGCATTATTGAAAACACGGCAACACCAGTATATCCCAATATCAATCTGCTAACACAAAAACAAGATACAACCGGCACTACTCCAGTTTTCCAATGGAACCCTCCGGATGTTACGTTTAATTATACCTACACTCTTTTACTCTCACGCGTTGAATCGGATATTAGGACAGTTGTGTGGACATATTCACAGTTGTACTCATCTGACTTGCAGATTCAGTATCACGGGAATAATAACAGTGATACACTCTCTGCTGGTGAATATGTCTGGACGATCTCCGTTGTTGATGATTTTGGGAATTATTCCCGTTCAAAAGAGGCCTCATTTATTGTGCGATGATTATGGATCAATCTCTTCAAAATAATTTTAATGCGTTGTACGAAATTGCCCGATCGATTAATTCTATCCTTGAGCCGGATGAGCTTCTTGTTCGCGTGCTGGAAATCGCGATGAAACATCTTTCTGCCGAGCGTGGATTTGTCATCCTTGCAGATTCGAACAAGGATTCAGGATATGACGTTGTGGCTTTGAAAAACTTTTCTTCTCAGCAGTCTACGAGTGAGTTTGCAGCCTCCTCATCGGTCGTTAAGAATGTGCTTAATACCGGCGAAGCGGTTTTAACATTTGACGCTTTGAATGATGAACGGTTTGAATCATCCACAAGCATTATCGCACAGAATATTTTATCCATCATCTGTATTCCTCTGCGGACAGGTGAGCGAATATTCGGTGTGGTTTACTTGGATAGCAACAGAATGTTAAAGGGATTTACTGAGGAATCACTGAAATTTCTTACTATCTTTGGCAACCTTGCCGGTATTGCCATCGAGAATGCAACCCGTTACACAGCACTTCAAAAGCAAAACGATAGATTAAAGAATGAAGCTAATGTCACTCATCTGTTCTCTAATATGATTGGAAATAGTCAGTCATGGAAAAATGCTCTCGAGATAGCACAACGAGTACTAGATATTGATATCGCAGTGCTTATCACCGGCGAGAGCGGAACAGGAAAAGAGCTTGTAGCTAGGGCAATCCATGAAAATGGCAAGCGAAAAGGTTTTCCATTCGTTGCGGTCAATTGTTCTGCAATTCCGGAGACACTCATAGAAAGTGAGCTGTTTGGATACGCAAAAGGATCGTTTACCGGAGCAGCTGCAATGAAAAAAGGATTGGTTGAAGTCGCGAATGGCGGCACATTGTTCCTAGATGAAATTGCCGATCTGCCGTTTGCTCTTCAATCAAAACTCATGCGTCTGCTTCAGGAGAAAGAATTCCGGCGTGTAGGAGAGACCGTTAACCGAACAGCGGATATCCGCGTCATTGCAGCGACGAATAAAAATCTTAAAGACGAAATTAAAAATGGCAAAATGCGGGACGATCTTTATTTTCGATTGAATGTCGTCGGTATTCATCTGCCGCCGCTTCGTGATCGGAGGGATGATATTCCTCTTCTTGCAAATTATTTTATTCAGCGAACTTCACAGATGTACAAACGCTCTATCGACGGAATCCACCCAGACGCAATGCAAATGCTGCTCACCAATTCCTGGAAAGGAAATGTTCGGGAGTTTCAAAACATCATCGAACGGGCTGTTGTGCTTTGCCGTGGGACTCAATTAATGCCGAATGATCTGGTTTTTGATTTCACGAAACAAGCTACTGATTTGCCCCCTGCTATGACACTGGAAGAGATTGAGCGACAAATCATTCAAACAACATTGAATGAGATGGAAGGAAATCGGAGACGAACCGCAGAAAAGCTTGGAGTATCTCTACGATGGCTTCAATATCGTTTGAAAGAATGGAATAACGAGTAATGAAGCTTACGATCGAAGAAAAGATTAACGAAGGCAGTTTTACTAGTGTGTACCGGGCATTCGATACAGTCTTGCAACGGCGCGTACTGCTAAAAGTATTACATAAGCATCTTGCATCCGATCATGATCTTCATCAACGGTTTATACGGGAAGCACGGGCATGTGCAGCTCTTCGATCTGAACATATAGTGCAGGTGTATGAACTCATTGAATATGAGGGTGCACCGGCAATTTTAATGGAGTATGTTGAAGGAACGTCGCTCAAGAATCTGATTACCGAAGGAAAAACACAATCACTGGAATTTGCAAGGAAAGCTGCACTTCACTCGCTTCGAGGACTAATGGCGGCGCATAATAAAGGAATTATTCATCGGGATGTTAAACCGGGGAATATTCTGGTCACAAGTGATGGTACCTTTAAAGTGTCAGACTTCGGATTAGCGTATATCGCGTTTGTTCCTACGGTAACAGTACAGGGTACGGTTCTCGGCACACCTGCCTACATGTCTCCCGAGCAAATCCGTCAGGAAGAGATTGACCAGCGAAGCGATTTGTTTTCTCTCGGCGCTACATTGGTTGAAGTATTAACAGGAAATCGTTTGTTTGATGGAAATTCCTACGCGGAGTGCGCTAAAAAGATTTTGACATTTAAAGTGGATACACTGAATCAATTTACCGAACGATCATCTGTTGAGTTTGTGCAATTTCTGAAACTTCTGATGAGTCCACAAAAACAGGACAGGTTCACTACGTCAAGAGATGCACTTTATGCACTCGATAAGAATGACTCGAATATTATCATTCCTCAACAACAAGCATCTTTGCCCAAAAAACAGCGAATGGCAATCATCGGCTCAATTCTATTCATTGTTTGTGTAATAATAATTTCCCTCTTTCTATACTTTTCTGGTTCCCATGTTCCTAAGCCATCACAAGGAAGGGCGGCTTCTGACACGGTGCAATCTCTCATGGCAGTTCAAGCCGTACCATTGGTTAATCAAAACAATCCCTCCAAGGAACAATTGTCAAAACAGCAATCTAAAGTACAAACAACAACGATGGAAACAACAGGGTTGAATTCAGGTTCCGTTCTTATTACAAGTACGCCATGGGCTAAGGTTTATATAGACAATGTATTTATTGGAGAGACACCATTAAGTAATCCGCTAACATTAGTAGCAGGGAAGCATTCTGTTATGTTTATGCATCCCTCATTTGAGCCGATTATCAAAACAATCACCGTGCAACCTCATAAGCAATTACAACTTGCCGGTAATTTTATTGAGAATGCAGGATATCTCAAATGTATTGCATCGCCATGGGCAGAGGTATATATTGACGAACAGTATAAAGAAACGACACCGCTAGAAAAACCTATAGTGCTTTCACCTGGGTTGCACCATGTACGATTCAAAAATACATCGTTTGCCGACATCGTTCGTGAAGTAACCATCAAGACAAAAGACACATGCTCCCTATCAGTTATCTTTCAGGAAAAACGATGAGGAAGAAGGAAATCTTGATCTTCATATGTTTCGCTTTATGTGTTCATTTTTCTATGCATGCGCAGACAGATTCTGTTCGTGCTGTTCTTCAAGCTGTTGAATCAACGTACAATTCTGGCGCATATCTTTCCGCAGAAGTCGAAGCCCGACGATTTCTTGAACACACACCTCTCAGCGATACGGCTTTCGTAACTCTTCATAAGTATATTGCATTCAGCTTGATTGCACAAGGTAAGTCTGATTTCGCCCGGGAACATTTTAAATCAATTTTAACCGTTGATCCCGATTTCTCTCTTGATCCTGTTTACACGTCACCCAAAATACTTGTTGTTTTCACCGAGACGAAGCAGAATTTTCTATCAGCCAGAAAATTCTCAAATAATGATCTCACTTCTTCTTTCAAAAACAGCCAACCTTTAATCACCTACCGAACCATTTTATTCCCAGGATGGGAACAATTGCATACAGGACGAACAACGATAGGTTCAATCTTTCTCGGGGCTGGAGTTGTTACACTTGGTGCTGGAATAACATTTGAGATACTTCGAGGTTCCGCTCGTCAGGAATATCTTGCAGCTACTATTCCTTCAGATATAAGTTCA
Source organism: Ignavibacteriota bacterium (assembly GCA_003142475.1). Taxonomy (GTDB): domain Bacteria; phylum Bacteroidota; class Ignavibacteria; order UBA10030; family UBA10030; genus Fen-1298. Next base: position 24,838 of record PLMK01000025.1, on the reverse strand, counting down.
AAATATGATATCTACAATCGTTATTATAAAGCGGAGATCGCATCATTTGTTGCTTTCGCCGTCGTTTATGTTACCTCCGAAATTGATATCTTTACATTTAATCACTCACCTTCTATTTCATTACAGTCTGCTCTTTCTCCAGCGAGAGGAACAACGCTGACATTCGCTTTCAAGTTCTGACGCGCAGAGAATGCACAGACGTGCATATTTTGCACGAATCACCATAAAAATCCTCTATTTCATCAAAAAATCCACATTTATATATTGGCATATGGATTGCTGTTTAATTAATAGATTATCATAGGCATAATTCTGTTCACCTAAATACTTTGGAGGAAATATGAAACTCAGATACGGTCTATTACTTCTCACAACTATTATTTTCGGGAATGTCTTCGCACAGAAAAGTCCACAACCGATATCGAAAGTGGATCAAGTAAAATTTGTTTCTCAACCGCCGCTTACCGGTGTTGTGGATAGTCTCTATACCTATACTGCAAAAGCCGTCTCCAACGATTCAACGGCAAAAATTTATTACGTCTCATCGCCGACGTGGTTAAATTTGGTTCAACCGGTTAAAGTTGATTCAGCAACTGGCCTAGTCACATTTACACCAAAAGTAAAAGGCTGGTATACTATAGGCGTGTTTGCATATTCTACCAAAGGCGGATATGCTGCACAAATGTTTGTAGTGACTGTGACAGGTGCTAATTATGTTGTGTCGGGGACCGTAACCGATGCAACTAAAACTGGCATTAAGGATGTTATTATAAATTTATTTAAGACCGATACAATTTCCACGGTTCAACCATTAGGAGCAAACAGTGGTTTTGTAGGTCAGGGTGGATTTGCATTCTGGACAATTACCGATGCAAATGGTAAATACCGTATTACCGGCGTCGATCCGGGAAGTTACAAGGTCCGGGCAATTTCTCCTTCCAAGCTTTATCTCAGCCAATGGTATGACGGTAAAACAAATGCGGATTCTGCTAATGTAATTAGAGTTTTAGATCGAACAGCGCCGACTGAAGTAGACTTCGTTTTAAGAAGCACATATGTCGAACCCAAATATTCTCTCTCCGGTTCTGTCACAGATACACTTAAAGCTGCTATTAAAAACGCAGATGTATTCTTAGTCCCGTCTGATTTTGCATTGAATACAAATAATTCAATTGATGATTATAGAAAATACTTTGATGTGTATGCCAACAAAATAGACTGCAGGCTTGAAGGGACTTCTCAGCACGTCGTCAATGTAAAGACTGATACGAATGGAAATTTTACAGCCCATTTGACTGCCGGATCATATATTGCTTTTGCAAAAGCAAAGGGATATGTGACGGAATATTATCAGGAACAATCGAGCCTGCTGTTGGCTACACAAATTATAGTTTCCAAAGATACGACAGGTATCAATTTTACACTTGCTCCTGTTCCGACAGTTGTTCTTGGTGGAATAAAAGGTGCTGTGATAGATTCAGCTAATAATGTTGGTGTAGCGGCGCGTATTATTGTGACAAGAGACAGATGGTTCATATTTGATTGGTTTAAAGGTGCACGTTCGTATGTAGTTGATACGGATACACTTGGCAACTTTGAAATAGATAGTTTGCCCACAGGTAAATATTATGTTTTTGCATTGCCTCTTGGTAATTATGCTCCTGCATACTATTATGATTCTAATGATAGTATAAGCACGCATTGGTGGAAGATGGCAACCCCGGTTCCAGTCGGAAGCAGTACAGTTGAAGATATAGATATTTATGTGCATCAATTTTCTATTTCTTTCAGCGGATATGGCAGTATAAGCGGTAAGATTACTACGAAGGGTTCTACAACAGGGATTCCAGGCGCAATAGTTTATGCATCAAAGAATAATGAAATTGCCGGATATACAATTGCAGGCACAAACGGTGCGTATACGATAGATGGACTTGCTGCGGGAAGTTATTCAATAAGCGTAGATAATCTGGGTTCCGAATCAACTTCATCAAAAAGCGGTTCGGTCTCTTACAGCGGAAGTTCTTCGACATTAAATTTCTCACTCGATCAGACAGCAGCAGCAGTTACGAGTGTTGAACAAGAAACTACAGGCTCGCAGCCGACCTCGTTCGCACTTGGGCAAAATTATCCTAATCCTTTTAACCCTGCGACAACGATTCGCTATACGGTAGCGGTATCTGGTACAGTCTCGTTAAAGGTATATAACCTTCTTGGTCAAGAGATAGTAACGCTGGCAAATGGATATCAAAAAGCAGGAAGCTATCAGGTTACATTCAGCGGACAAGGTTTTGCCAGTGGTATCTATTTTTATCGCTTGCATAGTCAATCTGCTGATTTGACAAAGAAAATGATTCTCTTACAATAAGTTATCGACTTTGAAATTATTTTTAAGAAAGGTGATATCTATGAAGTCAAACATCATTATAAAATTAGCCGCGCTCATGGTGTTTGTAATAATATTCATCGTCTGGCGGATTCAATAAAATTTTCACCTCCATAGTCCCATATGGATCCTCAATGCCGGACACAATATTGTCCGGCATTTTTTTGTACTAACAAGTAGTTAATATACTCTTAAGAAGTAGATTTATTCGAGCAACAGTAACTAGTCGTGAGAGGTTAATACTTGGATTGCTGTTTCTGCCTACCCTAATACATTTCTGTTTGAAAAATTAAGTAAAAGAAAAAACACATCGACAAATTAGCTCTTATTTTGACCTGTACTTCATCGTATGTTCTGTGTGAGGGATGGTTTTGTTTTTGTTGTGAATATTTATTTCCTTGCGTTTGGCTGGATGCTTCTTTATGTTTGACAGGTTGTTTGAAAAAAATGTAACTCACGTGAAATAAATGAGGCGAGAAATGCAATTTGCTCGAAGCAGCGGAATTCTTTTACACCCGACTTCATTGCCAGGCGATTTTGGTTCTGGGGATATGGGTACTTCAGCATATCAATTTGTTGATTGGTTATCATCTGCGGGTCAATCACTTTGGCAAATGCTTCCGTTGGGACCTGCAGGTATGGCGAATTCGCCCTATATGTCGCTTTCTGCATTTGCGGGAAGTCCCTTGCTAATTGACCCTAAAGAATTAGTATCACATGGTTGGTTGGCTCAGAATGATCTTCGAACATTTCCTTGTGATTCGAAACCCCGTGTAAAGTATCGGGAGGTCACTGAATTTAGAATGAACTTGCTTTGGAAGGCTGCGCAATACTTTTTTGAACATGGGAATGAAAAGGATCGTCAAAAATATGGAACTTATTGCGAAACGGAAAAAAAATGGTTGGATGATTATTCACTGTTCCAAGCGTTGAATGATCATTATGGCGGTAAGGAATGGATCGTTTGGGATCACGATCTTGTGCATCGAAAACCTTCAGCTCTTAAACAAGCTGCTCACGAATGGAAGGCACAAGTGAATTATCATAAGTTCATGCAATGGTGCTTTGCTCGGCAATGGAAAAAAATAAAGAAATATGCAAACGATCGAAAGATTAAACTTGTCGGGGATATCCCAATCTTTGTTGCACATCATAGTGCAGATGTTTGGTCCAATCAAGAAGCATTCTCCCTTGATAAAGATGGAAGGCCTCTTGTAGTTGCGGGTGTTCCACCGGATTATTTTAGCGAAGATGGTCAACGATGGGGCAATCCATTATATCGTTGGGATATTATGAAACAACAAAAGTATCAGTGGTGGATTGAGCGGTTCAGAAGGACGTTTGAACTCTTCGATATTCTTCGCATCGATCACTTCCGAGGGTTTGAAGCGTATTGGAGAATTCCTGCGAAGGAAAAAACAGCACGAGTTGGGAAATGGGTAAAAGGACCAGGCGAAGATCTTTTCAAAGCAATTATAAAGAAACTCGGAACGTTACCGATTATCGCCGAAGATCTTGGTGTTGTGACACCAGAAGTCACTGCACTTCGGGAAACATTTGGTTTCCCCGGAATGAAAGTGCTCCAATTTGCATTCGCAGGTGATCCACAAGATAATTTTCTTCCCCATGTTTTTAACAAGAATTGTGTGGTTTATACTGGCACTCATGATAACGATACAACAATTGGGTGGTATGAAAAAGCTACAGAACATGAACGCGATTTTGTTAGGCGGTACTGCAAGACAAACGGAAACGAAATCCATTGGGACCTCATGAAACTAGCGTTACAATCTGTTGCAAACATTGCAGTTATACCATTTCAAGATGTTCTTGGTCTAGGCAGCGAGGGAAGAATGAACTTCCCGGGCACTGTTGACGGAAATTGGGAATGGCGTTTTACATGGGAACAACTCGATCAGTGGGCAACAACCCGATTATATGAACTGTCCGCATTATATGGACGAACCAATCCAGATCGATTGAATCTTGTTCCAATAAAATAATTATATTTCGATATCAAAATCGATATCTTCCAACGCTTGTCATGATGTAACGAGAACGGCAATAAACCTCATTGTCTTGCGAAATCCTGTTTTTATTATTTCAAAACTAAAATTGTAAGGGAATAAGCAAATCCTTCTTTAAAAGTAGCAGTAAATTTTCAGTTATTAAAAAATTATCCATCATTCAAGCCCTGTCAACAATAATTATTTTTTGAAATAAGAATGTAGCGAACCCCTGTATAGAAAATTCCTAAAAAAAAGCTTGACTCTTAAGAAGAAAAGTCGGATTATTTGGAAGCGCTTCCAAATAAAAACTAAGATTCAAACTAAAATGTCTTCAACAATTTACGATATTGCCAAAAAAGCTAACGTCGGAATAGGGACAGTATCGCGTGTGCTCAATAAGCATGCGAGCGTTTCAAAGAAAACACGCAAACGTGTTCTGCAGGTAATCTCAAGATTAAATTATAAACCCCATCCTTACGCTATTGGTCTCGCTCGTCAACGCACGAATTCAATTCTCTTTACCATTCCATTCTTTGCTACATTTTTCTTTTTAGAGATTCTTCGCGGGATTCAAAAACGTTTATCAGATTTAGATGTCAGTATTATTTTGCTAGGCATCAATCACCCTGATCAGATTGCAGAAACGCTCCGCCATAATATCCATCGCCATCGAGTCGACGGCATTGTGTTATGTTCCATGAAGATTCCGGATCAATTGGCAAGTAATAAACTTTTTAAGAAAATCCCGATGGTGCTCGTGGATACATATCATAAAGAATTTGATTCCATTGCGGTGAATAATGTGCAAGGGGGATACACAGCCACAAAACATCTTCTTGATCTTGGCCATACAAAGATTGCCATGTTAAATGCAAATCTCAGAAGCGTTCCGGCAAAGGATCGGTTTAAGGGATATCAAATGGCAATGATTGATGCACATAAAAGTTTAAATGAGCAGTTGATCCAAAAAACTAAATCAGAATATCTTGATGGATTTACAAGAGAAAGCGGTTATGAGATGATGAAGGAGTTATTGAAATACGGATCGGAAAGACCGACAGCGGTTTTTGCGGCGAGTGATATTCAGGCATATGGTGCACTTGCGGCAATTGCAGAGATGGGATTACGATGTCCGAAGGATATCGCACTTATTGGGTTTGATGATTTAGAGCTTTCCGGACCGCTGGGGTTGACATCAATGCTACAGCCAATGTCTGAGATGGGAACGTTAACAATCGACAGATTACTTGAGCGAATGAATAATCATGATCTTCCATTATATCATAAAACATTTGAGCCGACATTAATTGTACGAAGGACAACACTTCCTTTGGGAAAAATCATAAAAAGTGTTTAACTAAATAAACTGACAATACTAAAACCATGTCAAAATGAAATAGGAGAATCATGTTTACACGCATATTGCATTCTCTTTTCATCATATCGTTTTTTTCTTCATTCGCTCTCGGGGGTTCCACGGGAAAGATCGCTGGTGTCGTGAAAGACAAAAAAACAGGCGATCCTATCATTGGGGCAAATGTGAGGCTTGAAGGAACCACTCTTGGAAGCATGACGGATTTTGATGGGAAGTATTTCATGATCAACGTCCCTCCGAATGATTACAGTTTGGTGGTGACAATGGTTGGATATACTCCATCTAAGACTACCGGTGTGCGCGTGAGGGGAGATTTGACCACAACAATCGATGTGGAGATCACAGAGACAATTCTTCAACTAGGAGAGGTAGTTGAGGTAGTGGCTGAGCGACCACTCGTACAAAAAGATCTCACTGCAAAAACTGCGATCGTGAGCGGGAAGGATATTTCTGCTATGCCTGTGACAGAAGTAGGAGATGTTGTCAATATGCAGGCAGGATTTGTTGACGGGAAACTGCGCGGGGGCCGAACTGGCGAAGTTGCATATTGGATCGATGGTGTGCCAGTAACGGATGCATACGACGGCAGTCAGATTGTCGAAGTGAATAAAAATCTTGTTCAAGAGCTCCAGGTAATATCTGGCGCTTTCAATGCTGAATATGGACAAGCTATGTCGGGTATTGTGAACATCACATCCAAAGAAGGGGGCTCGAAATTTTCCGGCGGGTTAGGAATTTATGGAGGTGACTACGCTCCAACGAATGACAGCATTTTCCCTGGGAATAGTTTCAAGCCCAATAATATCCGAAATATAGAAGGGAATTTAAGTGGTCCTCTTTTTACAGACAATCTCACTTTCTTTACTAATGCTCGATACATTTATTTTAATGGGTGGGAAAAAGGATATCGAAGATTTAACCCAGATTATACTCCTGGAGATAGTTCGGTGGTTCCAATGAACTGGAGTGAACGATATTATGCCCAAGGAAAACTCACGTGGCATATTTCTTCTATGATGAAGTTTTCTGTCGACTATATTTATGATGATACACACTCTAAACCGTATGATCGAGCATACATTTATAATCCTGATGGTAAGGGAACGAATTATGATCAAAGCAATACCGTGATCTTCCAGTTTAACCATAGTCTCAGTGCAAATACGTTTTATACAATCGGCGGATCGTTCTTTAAGAAAGACCATAAGTATTACCTCTATGATTTGAAATACAAGGATACAACGATTTACATTCGTGATCCCAATCAAAAAATCGTCGATTCATCAATCGTTAAAATTGAAGTCGTTGATCCATATGGACCTCACTATGTTGTACCAAGTGCAGCACCATCGTACAGTTTTTTGGAAGGCGGTAATGATATTAATAATAATTATCGTTCTACTCAAACCGGACTTATTAAATTTGATCTTACAAGCCAGATAGATGAAATGAATATGGTTAAGTTCGGCATTGAATATCGTTCTCATGATATAACAGATGAAAACATTAATCTGGTTAGTGCCCAGACTATTACCGGACCGTATATCCGCACAGCGATATATGATAGTAAATCTGGTCTTATTCGCAATCCCTCGGGTGACTACGTACCGGCACATGATTACTATGAACATCATCCGAAGGAATTATCTGCATACTTGCAGGATAAAATGGAGCATAAAAATATAATCGTCAACGTAGGAGTTCGATTTGATTATTTTCAACCCGATGGGTATGTATTGAATGATGCTCATCCAGATGCCAGCGATCCGCTGCATTATATGTACACCGTAAACGATCCAAGTATTGATCTTCCAATAGTAGGGTACCATTCTGACGTGAGCCAGGGTGGTTCTACAACTCTTCAACAGCGGGAACAATATTGGTATAAAGCGGCAACGGCAAAATATGCATTAAGTCCGCGATTAGGCGTTTCTTTCCCGATAACAGACAGAGGGATTGTTCATTTTTCCTATGGTCATTTCTTCCAGCTGCCAGGATTCGAACGGCTTTATGAAAACCCCAGATTCAAAATAAATCAAAACGCTTCCGGTGTCGTTGGTATTATGGGAAATGCCGACTTGAAACCGGAAAAGACGGCAAGTGCTGAACTTGGTATCCAGCAGCAATTGTCAGAAGACATCGCATTCGATGCGACGGTATATATGAGAGATATTCGTGGCCTCACGCAAACGGCAATTATTGAATTAGCTAATGGAGCAGGGCAATATGCCCAATATACAAATAGTGATTTTGGAGTTGTTAAAGGAATCGTCTTAACAGTAGATAAAAAATTCTCCGGAGGAATTACAGCACGTATTGATTATACTTACCAGATTGCAGTTGGCACTGCATCTGATCCCCAACAAGCTGAAAAGGCTTTAGCAGGCGGCGCACTTCCCAATATCCAAATGATCCCTTTAGATTGGGATCAGCGGCATACGTTAAATGTGTCATTAGATTATACGAAGAGTTTCTGGGGCATGAGTGCAATTCTTCAATATGGTTCTGGAGCGCCTTATACTCCATTTCTTGTAAATAACAATACTGGATCGACGATGCTGACGAATAGTCAAACTATGCCGTCAACATTCAAATGCGACCTTCGTGCATATTATGAGTTGAATCTTAGTCCTATGAAGCTGGTGTTTTTCACACGTATCTTCAATCTTTTTGATACACGGAATCAAACAAGCGTCTATGGTTCCACTGGACGTGCTGACTACGATTGGTATAATGAGATGATAGCAAGAAACATGGGATATGATGATAACACTATTAATCGATGGTTCACGGATGCAACGAAGTATTCTGAACCGCGGCGTATAGAATTTGGCATCAATCTGGAGTTCTAACTTATGAAGACCTTCATTCGATTGGTTCTTTTTTTATCAGTTATTTTCTTAAACAATGCGGGTGTCTTTGTTCAAGCACAGCAGTCGAGCGGGCGCCAATATCGTCAATGGGCCATTATGAACGGTAATCAGGTGCAGACTGTGTTTGGCAACTGGGGTGTTATCGGTCAGCCACAGGAACAAGGACACAGGGGTGCTTGGAAATATCCGAATAATGGATACCTCGGTGATGTCAGCCCCTTGGTGGGCGCTGAAGTGAAGTACGATTCGGTGTTTATAAATGGTCAATGGATCAAGACTCCGAATTCCGTTTTCCATGAAGTTGTTACCTGTCCCGTCAATCGTCCAACTCTCTTAACAGACACAGATCCGCGGACAGGAAAATATTGGACATTTGAACCTGAGAATGGATACTATAATTCTAGTCGGCAACCGACGAAAGTTGCTATGAGCGATGATAACACATCATGGCCGACGACTTGGCCGGATAAGATGCAGGATACAAAAGATCCGGGTTGGCCCGGATCATGGAATGGATATTTTGGAAAAAACCGCAAGAATGCAGATTTAGAAACTTATTTTGTGATGGATGACAATAATGACGAAAGATTTAGTGATCCATCAAACAATCCCAAAGGGATACAATTCGAACCCAATGCTTTGGATGCAACGAGAAAAGGGCTTGGGTTTGTTATGAGCGTGCGTGCTATGCAATGGGCGCAATTTCTAGCGAAGGATAATATCTTCTGGCTGTATGAAATCACAAATACTGGTACTACGAATTATGATCGAGCCGTTTTTGGAATGCTCGTAGGAACATACGTTGGAATTACTTCTACAGAAGATTTTGGTGAATATAACGACGATTGGTCGTTTTTCGATGTCAGTAATAATCTCACCTACACCGGTGATATCAAAGCGATATATGGCGGTTGCATGAACGATCCATTCTGGCAACCAACCCCTTGCAGCGGAGCCGGACTTGTCGGGTATGCTTTTCTTGAAAGTCCAGGAAATCCTTATGACGGGATAGATAATGATGGAGATGCAGATTCTTCAGCCACGGGAAAGTTTGCCCCAAAATTCACATCGGCAAGTTTTGATTCCACTCTTCTGACATCAGGGAAACAAATTGTGCTAATCCGCGATGATTATAGCCGGTATGTATATACGATTCCTTCTGTGGCTCATGTGGGAGATTCTGTTGGGATCAAGACCCGCGGTATGGATACAGTCTATATAAAACCTGGACTTACATGGGTCAGTGAAGGAAATGTGCGAACTGATGGGTCTATTAATCCCAATGCTTATGACGGAGTCGACAATGATTTTGATGGTCTTATCGATGAAAACTATTTCCTGCATTATCGGCAAGTGAAAAAAACCAAAGATGGAACAGTGTTATTCGATATGCTGCGTCCAGTAGCGTACGTGAATTATCTTGCCGGGTCAGGAAATGATCCTTATAGCATGATTGATGAACGGCGTGACGATAGAATTGATAACAATAAAAACTGGAATGCTCTTCACGATGATATTGGCAGAGACGGAGTTGCCAACACTGGAGATTATGGAGAAGGCGACGGCCTACCGACATCCGGATATGATGCAAACGGCAATGATACAGGTTTGCCGGGAGAACCGCACGTAGATAAGACCGATGTCAATGAATCGGATCAAATTGGACTGACGAGCTTCTTTTATTTTTCACCCGCAGGTAATTTTAAAATGGGTGACAAAGATACCATGTGGTTATATTTAGCACCGGGGTTCTTTGATGTCCCCAATGTAATTCAAAATAACAAACCTGTTGAAGGTGCTGACGGAGATTTTATTTACGGTTCAGGATATTTTCCATTGCCAGCAAAAAAAACAGAGCGCTTCTCTCTTGCGTTGGTGTATGGTGGTGGGAAACAGCAAGGATATGATGTTGATGTGGCCGATCTGTTAAAGAACAAAAAAACCGTTCAAAAGATTTATGATGCAAACTATCAATTTCCGCAGCCGCCGGATTTGCCCACTCTCACAGCTGTTCCGGGAGATGGTAAAGTAACGTTGTACTGGGATCGTGTCGCAGAAGAAACAATTGATCCTCTTCTTCAAACAAAAACGTTTGAAGGATACAAGCTTTATCGTTCTACAGATCCGACGTTTAATGATATTCTTACTATTACCGATGGATTTGGTTCAGCGAAAGGATACCGTCCGTTAAAACAGTACGATCTTAAAGATGGAGTCAAAGGATATTTCCATACTTCCGGCGAAATGTTTGAAGATATTTCCGGATTTGCTTTCTATCTGGGTGATGATACCGGCATCGAACATACATACGTTGATAGTTCGGTACAAAATGGCAGGACATACTATTATGCATTGGTTGCCTATAATACAGGGAATGAGTATTCGGAAATCCTTCCGGCAGAAAACAAATTTAGTATTTCGATCTCTCCTCAAGGAGCGGTAAGCGTTGGTAAGAATTGCGCTGTGGTTGTACCGAATGCGAAGACTCTCGATTATATTCGACCAGCGGATGGTGTATTGCTCAACCATCTTTCAGGCGTGGGAACAGGCGATGCATATTATAGAGTAGTAGATGAAACAAAAACAATTGGCCATCATTACCGTGTTGAATTTCTCGATACACAAGTAGATAGTATCGATAACAATAATAATGGTCTCATCGATTTAGCGGATTCTTCTGAATGGGACCGTAAAACGACAAATTACAGCGTGAGAGATCTCGATGAACAAACAGAAGGATTTATTTCTCGCGATACCATTGTTGTCACACTGACGCACAAGTATTTAATTTTAGGGACAATAAGCGGTNNACAATAAGGGTTTATAATGATCAAGGAGTGTTGATACCTGATTCATTGTATACATTGAATATCAAAACAGGTCAAATCCGTGGACTCTATGGAGGATCGCTTCCAATCGGACAAGATTCTATTCGGTATCAGTATTACCCTGTTTATCAGAGCCCATATATACGCGGAACTCCTTATGTAACGGACAGCAAAGATGCGGATGTATTCGATGGCGTCACTTTAGTGTTCAATAATCCTTGGTCTGTGAACGTGGATACAACATCCAAGTGGATTACCAATAAATCAAAATATCGGTTTGCTATGTCTCCGGTTGAAATTTATGATGGGAGCAATCCGAAACCATATATTTCGGGATTTCGGAAACCATGTGATTATGAATTGCAATTTGATACGACGAAGTTTCTTGATACATCGTATGCAGATCCAAATTTGGGTACTGATGCAATTCCAACGAATTTCCGAGTATATAATAGGACAGAAAACAAATTCGTTAAATTTACCTATAATTATTCTACCATCAAGAATGCTCCACTCGGTAGATTATTTCCTTCCGAGGAACTTTACATCTATGAAAAAAATCCACGCGGTACATATGGTTATACATGGCTATTAGGCTTCAGCTCCAACGATACAATAGCCGTTCCGTATGATAAAAACGACACTCTGCGCATTTTTATTACAAAACCGTTTGAACAGGGAGATACGCTCTCCTTTACAACAACAAAACCCAAATCAGATCCTTCCACTTTGACACATGACGCACTCTCAAAGATTCGCGTTGTTCCCAATCCCTATGTGGCAGCCTCGACATTGGAATCACCCTTGCCGCCAAGTGTCACGAGCGGTCGTCTTCGTCGAATCGATTTCATTCATTTACCGGCATCAGCAAAGATTCATATTTATACATCACGAGGTGATCATGTTATCTCTCTTGCACAGAGCGGCAATATTGAAGATGGGCACGTCTCATGGAATTTGAAGACAAAAGAAAATCTCGATATAGCGTTTGGCGTCTACTTCTATGTGGTAGAATCGTCGATCGGAACAAAAACCGGCAAAATAGCGATTATCAAGTAAGTGGAGATAACTATGATAAAGAAAACATATTACATCATAAGAACTCTCGCAGTGTGCACTTGTCTTGTATTCATTGGATATTCCAACTCTATTGCTCAATCGAAGATCGGCACTACTGCTGGACAATTTTTGGGGATTTCGATTGGTGCGCGTGCATTAGGAATGGGTGGAACATCGGTGGCATCACTATCTGATGTAAGTTCGATCTATTATAATCCGGGTGCATTTTCCCAGGAGCATAAGACACAGGTGCTGGTCTCGACAACTGACTGGCTGGTTGGTTCAAAATTTCGTTGGTTGGGGGCGATGATTGATGTTGACGGTTCCAATGCCTTTGGACTGAGCATTACCCAGCTTGCATACGGCGAAGATATAGTTACTACCGAAGATAATCCTGAAGGTACGGGAGAGCGTTGGTCCGCCCAAGATTTTGCCATCGCGCTGTCGTACTCCCGAAATTTAACAGATCGGTTTTCGATAGGAGGTTCTGCGAAGTATATCAGCCAATCTATTTGGAATGAATCGGCAAGCACTTTTGCTTTCGATGTTGGATTACTTTTTGTAACAGGATTTCATGATATGCGGCTCGGTATGTCCATTGCAAATTTTGGTGGCGACATGAAAATGGATGGGCGCGATTTACGAAAGGTTATAGATATTGACGCAAGCAATGCAGGCTCCAACAAGCTCAACTTAGCAAATTTGGTAACAGATCCCTGGCCGATACCGCTTACATTCCGAGTAGGGCTTGCGATGGATATCGTGAAAAACCAAACTACTACGATCACGCTTGAATGTGACGCACTTCGTCCCAGCGACAATGTAGAAGTGGTCAATGTTGGCGCCGAGGTAACATTTATGAATCTGCTCTCTCTACGCGGCGGATATAAGTCTCTCTTTCAAAAGGATTCCGAGGAAGGGTTGACCTTAGGTGCAGGAGTGAAGTATGATCAACTGGGGAATATGGGGGTGGAAGTGAATTACGCATATCAACAATTCGGGAAATTTGGAAATCTGAACACGTTTTCTTTAGGGATCAACTTTTAGTCATTATAAAATATCGAGAAGACTTAAAATGATCAGGCAGTACAATTTAAAAAAACGGATCGCTCACCAAACGGGGAAAGGAGATATAGTTGAAAAGAGGCAAACATTTATCAACATCATTATATTCACAACTTCATCCATCAAGGTCTTTCCAAATAGAAAGGCCGTAAGGGAAAGGAATTTATTATGAAACCCATTTTTATATTTTGCACCGTGTTGGTTCTTGTGCTTCTCGTCGGAGTCCCAGCATCAGCACAATTGCTTGTAGAAGATTTTACGGGAACTGCGGGAACATTTTTAACAGATGCAGGTTGGACTGCAAGTTCTGGTACAACTAATCTTCTCACAATAACATCACCAGGATTATCATTTACTGGTTATGCCTCTTCAGGTATCGGCAATGCTGTAACGTTGACGAACACTGGCCAGGATGACTATAAAAGTATTACCCCAGTAAGTTCAGATAGTGTGTACTTCGCCTTCATGGCAAATTTTTCTGCCGTGCAAGCCACGGGTGATTATTTCTTTGCACTTTCTACTTCGACAGCACAGTCCTTTTATACCGCTGGACGGCTGTTTGTGAAATCGTTCGGCGGTTCTTTTCAGGTCGGATTCAGCAAGAGTAATGAACCAGCAACATACGGTAATGGCGTATTTGATCTGAATACAACATATCTCTTTGTTGTAAAATATAAATTTGTACCGAATACAACGGCCGCTGATACTATGAATGACCAAATGAGTGTTTTTGTACTTCCCTCCGGCACAAGTCTTGTCACGGAACCTACAACTCCGGAAATAAATAAATATACAACAGCATTGAAAGGTGATGTAGCTGATATTGGTTATATTACTCTCCGGCAAGGAACAGCTACGAGTGCTCCCACATTAGTGATGGACGGTATTCGTATTGCAAATTCTTGGCCAACAGCGACACAAATAATTTCGGATACTGCAAATGTCACATTCTTAGTGAACACCGCAACCATACCGGACACGCTTCAGATCACGTCAACCGTCCAATTGCGAGGAAGTTTGCCGGGTTTCACGTGGGATAATAACAGCGTGACGATGACGAACATAGGCGGCGATTATTGGAAGGTGAAAGTTCCATTCATCGTCGTACGTGGAACAACGTTGAGCGGCCAATTTAAGATTTTCACCAATGTAAAATCGACAATCACTGGAGCAGATAACGGTTGGGAAAACAATTCAACTGATGCCTCCGCCAATCGATTACTAAGTGTCGGACCCCTCACGGGCAATAAGGATACAGTGCTTTTGCTTGAATATGCTAACGGCAGTCCATCGGCGCAGCCGCAATACTGGCGGCCATATGTACCTTCGGCAGATAGCATAGCGGTTATGTTTCGCGTTGACATGCAATCACAGGAAACCTTCAACAAAGCAACAACCAAATTGGGTATCCGTGGCAGTAAAGGACCATTGGATTGGGGTAAATCCATATTCTTAACAGAGGAAAAGAACCATGGCAATGCCGGTCAAACCGGATATGATGGAACAAATTTTTGGTCTACCGTAGTGAAATTCCCCAAAGCTTTAGTCGTTGATACAGAGTATTATAAATTTGTGCAACATGGAATTGCTGATTCCGCAAATGCTAGCCCATCGTGGGAATCTTCATCCAACAGAATCATCATTTTCCGGCCTTCCAAGGAAGATACAACACTCCATTGGGCTTGGTATAATGACCAGATCTTGCTGCCCTTCAGCGGTCAAGACACTGTGATTATGACCTTCCGTGCAGATCTTGCTCAAGCAGTCGCGCAGAATGGGTTTGCTTATACAGATACACTCGTCGTACGTTCCGGATATAACAGCAGCGCTGTTGTTCTTCGAGAAAAGAGAATGTTCCGTGTTGGTATTTCTTCGAAATTCCAAGCGATTGATACGGTCATTACAAAATCCAGTACATCGTTGTATTATCAATATTACCGGGTACCACAATCAGGTGAAGTACGCGAAATCTATTACAACTTTGCCAATCCGGGAGCTAGTGCTACGGCAGAAAAACGCCGCTTCATGGTTCCTGCTCTCGCAAATGGTACTGCTCAGATGGTTCAAGATACGATCAATTCGACATCAGCTGAGCATCGTGACCCACTTTTCCGCAATCAGAGGAACCTTGCACACGCGATGATAGTGACATATACTTGTGATGTTCGTCCTGCAATCTATCAGCTGAAAAAAGGATCAGCATTGGTTTCTACGAATATTACGAATTGGACTATTACGAAACCAGATAGCGTTATCATAGATGGTGTGTGGATGGATGGTCCAGCCGTTGGCGGATGGGATGTAGGTGGAGCATGGGGCGCAGATCGTCGTTTGGTCGACACTGCCAAGATGTGGGATGATGGAACGCATGGCGATTTAGTAGCTCATGATTCCATTTATTCGCTCCGGTACTCCTACACAACTGCCGCAACCGTCGGGCAGGAATTTAAGTTCGGCATCTATGGATGTGATAACGAAGGCGGCTTTGGCAATAACCATATTGAGAATATCAATGATGCTAATGCAACTGCCACCATCGCGTCGCAATTTGGCAGTATCGATCCTGTGTTCTTCAATGCATGGAATTACACAACTCAAAGTCCGGCAACAGGCGTCGAGCAGATATCAAGTGGTATACCTTTGGCCTATAGTCTCGATCAGAATTATCCAAACCCCTTCAACCCGTCGACCAAGATTGAGTATAGCATCAAGGCGGCCGGATTCGTTTCGTTGAAGGTCTTCAACCTGTTAGGCCAGGTTGTTGCCACATTGAATGAAGGAAAACAAGAAGCTGGTAAGTATAGTGTGGTGTTTGATGCTTCTCGTCTCTCTTCAGGTATATATTTCTATCAGATTACTGCTGGCAAATTCGTTGCAACAAAGAAGATGATGTTCTTGAAGTAACGAAGAGTTCAAAGAGAAGGCGGGAAGAAATTCCCGCCTTTTCCTTTGATTGTTCCTTTCTGCGATAGACCACTCAAATGAATAAAAAATCCCTGAATATTGCTTTATGCCTTTTGTCTATCTGTATTGGTAGATCACAGCCAACAGAACATCAAAATTCCTCAATTGCAAGAGTGGGAACGTTGTATATATCGGAGCAGGAATTCTTGGAACGATATGAACTTCTTCCCTGGCAGTACCGAAATCGCGCAAACAACATTGAAGAATCTAAACTTGTTTTTTTATACTCATTAGTCGCCGAAAAAGTATTAGCCCAGGAAGCACTTGCGCGTCATATCGACTGGGATAGCATGTACCAGCAAGCGGTTGCTGGCATAAAAAAAATGCTAGCACGTGACCAACTTTATCGCGAAGAAATAAGCGGCAAGATTAAAGTATCCAAGGAAGAGGTTCAAAAAGCTATCATCGATGCAAAACGCCAGCTTTTTCTCTCGTTTCTTTACTTTGAAGACAGTACCGATGCCGCGTTTGTCAAAAAGCAATTAAAAAATTGTAAGCAGTTCAATCGTTTTCAAATTGATACGACGATGGCAGTCCTTCAGGATACAGCAACATTATTCTGGGGTGAAGCGGAAGCTCCCATCGAACATGCAGCATTTCGTTTGAAGAAAGGAGAGTGTTCACCTGTTGTAAAAGCATCAACGGGATTTTATATCTTACATGTGGAAGAAGATTTGCCTAACACATTTTATGTTTCTATGCAAGCACATGTTCTCTTTGAGCGGGTCGAAATGAAGCTCCGGCTCAGGAAGGAAAAAGAACGGTTGGATGAATATCTTCTAGATATTCTCAAGACGAAAATCGGCTTTTCACTTCCTCGGCCCTTTAAGATACTTGCAAAGACTCTTACGGAAGTATGGAAGGATGAATGTCCAGCGTCTGAAAAAATGATAACAGATTCGCTCTTAGAAATCTTGAACACTCAGTGTCACTCGATCCTTCAAGATTCGATGGTTGTAGTTGGTTCTTCCTGGTGGTCCGTGGAGGATGTGCTTTCGAGATTGCGTGGGAAGATTTTTAAGATTGATCCAAGCAGGACAACAGGTATCGCCGCGCAACTGAATAATCATATTCGTATTCTCGTAGGACAGGAATTGCTTGCTGAAGAAGCGCTTTCCAGGAAACTCGATGATCGGTGGTCTGTGAGTAGAGAACTGGACATGTGGCGTCAACAGATACTTGCAAAATATGAAGAGATGGATGTGCTGCGAAACGTGCAAGTATCTGATCAAGATGTGTTTCAATATCTTTCAGAAACAAATCCTAAAATGCACTATCCCCGCGTTCAAATTCGAGAGCTTCACACTAAGGACGTTCGCTCGATGGAACAAGCGCTGGAGGAAGTGCGTGCGGGAGCTTCATTAGAATCGGTGATTCGTAAACGATCAAGCGACACGGTTACAGCACAGAACGGCGGACTCTCAGAGAAGTTTACGATTAACACACGTCCTCCTCTTGGAATGCTCGCATGGAAGATGCACGTAGGTGAATGTCAAGGCCCCCTTAAATTGAAAGATGAATATATATATATCGAGCTTCTCAATAAAGAATTGCCGGCTCATGTGACCGATTCAGTATTTACTTCTTCGATGCAAACGACAGCTTTAGCTGCCCGTCGACTTAAACAAAAAAAGACTTTAGATATATTCATCGCAAAAAGCGCACAACAGCACGGCTTCGATATCTATGCAGATCGATTGAAAATGCTTAAAGTATCGCCTGTTCCGATGATGACATATCGAATACTTGGATTTGGAGGGAGAATGTTTGCAGCGCCGTTTGTCACACGCCAAGTTGACTGGATAGAAGTGGAAAATCCGGAGAAGATACCATTGCCATGAAGTATAACATTTGTGAAATTTATTTGAAAAGAAGTCTATTATTCTCCGCGACGCTTCTCATCATCTTCATGACGAATGCGATAGCACAGACATCTGTACAGGTTAAATTTCGCTATTTCCCGGATGCTATTTATCCTCGAGTACATTTCCCTGGAACATTCAACAGTTGGGGATCAAATGTAAGCGGTACTATTACTGCCGGAGATGTGTCAAAGGCGGACAGTCTTGATTCAACAACAGGGTTTTGGGTGAAGACTGTTACGCTTTCGCTCGGTACTTATCAATATAAAATTTATCGGCAGCTTAGTTCAACGGCAAATAATTGGAGTTGGATTATTGATCCTTTAAATCGCTCTATCTTCACTGAAGCAAGTGGAAATCAAAATTCGTTGCTGGTTGTTGACAGCTTGGTGTTGTTTCAGGTCTGTGCATATCCTTACACTATTGAAACGAGTACGGACGGAACTAAATTCGTTTGCCGATCAAACGTTCCTTCGCTCTCTGCGGGAATATTTCAACCAATAGGCAGTCCGCAAGTAATGATCATTTCCACGATTGATGCTGTTCCGATCAACAATCCGTTAAATTATTATAATGCATCTTCTGGAATCTTTACTTATAAACCTGCGGGTCTTGCCGACGGAATGCATACATTTAAACTTCTTATCTCAAATGGCGGTACCACCAAGACAGACTCCGTCAGTTTTGAAGTGCGTGCACGGCCAGTGCAAATTCAAACACCTTCATTTACAACTCGGAAACCAACATATATCACGGCTGGCATTGTGCTGAAACCGGATGGATCGGGGGTTGATAGTTCTATTTCCTCCATAACCGTTACACTAAGGGGAATCGCTAAAGTAGTACAGGTAGCGAATGGATCGTTTCTTGATACTACAGCAATTGAAGAAGGACAAAATTGGATAGTCGTCAGCACATCGCTTGGAAAAGATAGTGTTTTGGTGGCTCGTCTTGTTAATCATACACCATTTGCAACAGCGATAGCACAACTCTCGGGGAATTCAATTCAATTAGATGCATCTACTAGTTCCGACCCGGATGGACAGACACTCACAAATTTTAAATGGTTTGATGATCCAATATTTCCGCTCGGTCTGAATGGCCTAACAACAGTCAGTGTCTCCGTTACAAAACCGAGCATGCCGGGAGAATATTATTATGGATTAATTGTCACTGACCCGGATGGCAACGCGGATACGACACGTTCCTATTTCATCGTCAATACTGATGGGACAATTACAAATCCAACAATCGCCAGTAATCCTGAATGGGCGAAACGAGGACGGATATATTTTCTTTTCCCCAAAGCGGCATCGAGTGCAGGTACGTTAAATGCGGCGGCATTGCGATTGCAAAATATCAAAGATCTCGGATTTAATATCATTTGGTTGATGCCAGTGATGAAAAACGCTTATCCAATAAACCAGCAGAGTGGCCCTGGTTATAACATTATAGATTTTTACGATGTCGCACCGGAATACGGCACAAATCAGGACTTTAAAAATTTTATATCGCAGGCCCATGCTCTTGGCATCAAAGTGATCCTGGACGTTACACCAAATCATACAAGTCGTTTTCATCCCTGGTCTGAAGATGCGCATGCGAATAAGCAAAAATCGCCGTACTGGAATTGGTATGAGCATAATAATCAACCGAGTAGTCAAACGAACAATCTTGGTTCCTCGCTGGATGCCGATGGTTTTAACTATTATTCTGGTTTCAGTGATCAATTGCTGAATTACAATTGGACAGATGTTGATGCTCAAACCGAAATGATTAATGTTTATAAATATTGGATTACGGAATTTGGTCTCGATGGATATCGGTTTGATGTCTATTGGGGACCGCACAGCCGGTACGGTGAACAGTATATGGGTAAACCAGTGCGAGACGCTTTGAAGCATATAAAACCGGATATCTTTTTATTGGCAGAAGCTGATGGAACCGGATCGGGGACAGAGACCATCTATGCTGACAATTCAAATGGCGGCGTGAATGGCGGTGTCGATGCTGCGTATGATTTTAAATTGTTCTTTAACCAGATCAGAGGATTTGGGTTTAGCAGTACGGCAATCGACAATCTGAATGGAGATATTTGGAACAGCGGATATTATCCGGGACCAAATTCATTGTACATGCGTTTTATGGAATCGCAGGATGAAGACCGGATCGCATATGCATATTCTACTAATGGCACTGTTGATTCAATAACAACTTTCATGAAGACAATGCCAATGGCAAGTACTATCTTTACAATTCCTGGCATTCCCATGATTTGGAACGGACAAGAGGTCGGAAAAGGATATGGTGATAATGATTTAGATAGCAGGCGCCGAGGAACGATAGATTGGAATTTCTCGGGAAAATCTCTGCTGACACCTCATTATCAAAAGCTTGCTCAGATTCGTGGACAATTCAATGCATTCTCTACTCAACAATTTAAGCGGCTGAGTTCATCAGATCCCCTTGTCTATGCATTCTCGAGGGCATATACGCGAGAAGATGGTATCGTGGCATTAAATTTCGGAGCATCCTCTACCAATGTCACAATTTCCTTTTCTGTTTCCGATTTTAGCGGATGGGTGCAGGGAGGGAAAACATATATCGTAAGTGATCTATACAATAACCAAACATATCCGGTGACAATTGTTGCTAACGGCAGTGCGTCTTTGAATCTGACATTACCTGCATATGGAACTGCCATCTGCATATTGGCAGATAGCACGAAGCAGGTTATTATTCCCACAGGTGTTGGGAACGATCATTTGGAAATTATTCCAACAAAATTGCAGCTGTATCAAAACTTTCCTAATCCATTTAATCCGAGTACAACGATTCAGTTCGATCTTCCAAAACAAGGACAAGTTAAAATTCAAATTTATAATGTTCTTGGGGAAAAAGTAGCTCAAGTCGCAAACTCAATTTATTCTGCAGGAACACATCAAATAAAGTGGGATGGGAAAACTGTCACAGGCGTGCAGGCGAGTTCCGGTGTTTACTTCGTCCGCCTTGAAGCCGACAATTTGACGGACACCCAAAAGATTGTGCTGATGAAATAAATAACTGCGAGCGAATTCTATGAAGTATAAATATTTCGTGTTGCCAATTCTTCTAACCTCATTGCTCTGGTCGCAACAGCAAGAACAACCTAAGAAGCTGTTGTATTTGAATATCATCTGGCATCAACATCAGCCGCTCTATCTCGACCCTGCAAAAGATCAACTGCAAGGACCGTGGGTTCGTACGCATGGTACAAAAGATTATTACGATATGGCGGCACTCATCGGAAAGTATCCGAAGATTCATTGCACAGTCAACCTCACGTCTTCACTTTTGTATCAGCTTGATGATTATTATGTAAAGCGGTTAAAGCCATTTGTCGATATCAAGAAGAACCGTATTGATAAAAAAAGATTTTTAGACACATGGGAAGGAAAGACAGATCCTTGGATTGATTTAGCGTTGAAGCCAACCGAGGAATTTACCGGCGATGATCTCGCTCTTTTATTAAGTAATCCCTGGAATGCCTTTGCCATCAGCAGTGTCATGATGGACCGGTTTCCACAATACAAGGCATTGAAAGAAAAATATGCGAATTTCGGTGCGAGTGCTTTATCAAAACAGGAACGGCGAGAGATTAAATTCTGGTTCTATCTGGCGTATTTCGATCCAGATTTCTTAGAGCAGCGGGTCGCACTGGCTAATGGGATGACGGTGGATGTGCGGGATCTCATCAAGAAAAACTCGGATGGAACTTATATATTGAGGAAACCTATTACAGAACTTGACTGCAATAGAATCATCGCGGAGACATATAAGATACTCTCGGCGATTATCCCAATTCATAAACAATTGATGTACCATCAAGACACATATAAGGGTCAAATTGAAATTATTACGACACCTTTTTATCATCCGATTCTTCCATTAATTTATGACAGCGACTTAGAAAAAATCTGTCAGCCAAACGATCCGGTGCCTTCTCGGTTCCACTACCCCCAAGATGCCGATGCTCAGGTAGAAAAAGCGGTAGTATACTACACGCAGCAATTTGGAGTGCCGCCATCTGGAATGTGGCCGGCAGAAGGGTCGGTGGCGAATGATATTCTTCCGATTTTCAGCAAATATCATATTAATTGGATCGCTACGGATGAAAAAATTCTAACTCGATCAAAACCGAATGCTCAGCCGAAATACTATCCTTACGCTTTGAAGAGTGACACCAATGCGAATGGTGTTGTCGTCGTATTTCGCGAAACAGAAATTTCGGATAAGATCGGTTTTACGTATCAAACATTTAAAGGCGAAGATGCTGCAAATGATTTTATTAAGAGTGTTCTGAAATATGCATCTTCCACGAGCACGGAGGATCGATTACTCACAGTTATTCTGGACGGTGAAAATGCGTGGGAATCCTATCGGTATGATAATGATGGCAAAGAGTTTCTCAATGCGATGTACCGCAAGCTTACAGAACTTGACGACGCTGGTCAAATAAAAACTGTTACTCCTACAGAATATATCGAAGGAAATCCAAAGCGTGACATTCCAGATCATCCGATGCAATCCCTTCCAAAGCTGCAATGGCTCTGGCCTGGTTCCTGGATTAATGCGGACTTTGATACTTGGATTGGTGAAGATGAAGAAAATAGGGCATGGGAATATCTTTTAACGGCGAGAAATGATCTTGAACAATCGGGAATTAAAGCGCCCGATCCGACTGCACTGGCACCTAAGAAAGGAACTACGGATTGGTTTGCTTACAAAGCATGGGAATCGATGTACGCCGCTGAAGGATCTGATTGGTTTTGGTGGTATGGCGATGATCAGACGGCACCCGGTGGTGATAAACCTTTTGATCTTGCTTTTATCACCTTATTGAAAAATGTTTACAACTTTGCGCAGGAAACCGGTATCGAAATGCCGTCACGGGAGTTCCTACCTATCATTGTTGACAATACCAATGCATCCGGCCAATCGCAGGGAACGATGGCACAAAGTACAAAGGATATGGTAACCGTACTCTTTCAGGTAGATGCGACGCACATTCAAGTCCCCAAGTCAGTGTATATTGTTGGTAATCTTAGTGTGCTTGGTAACTGGACTCCCAATCTCATAAAAATGTATGACGATGGAACTCATGGTGATGAGAAAAAAGGGGACGGCATTTGGTCGATTGAATTACTGATACCGCTGAACATCAAAGTAGAATATAAATATACCAACAGCGGCTACGAAGGAGTCTGGGTGCCAAGCGAAGAGTTTTCAGCGAATAATCGTGAACTCATGATCACAGCAAAACCAGGTGACCGGATAAGTACCAAAGACAAATTCGGTGTAAAATTAAAACTTATTCAATAGGAAGGACATATGCTTCTTATCCAAGAACGATTGACTAAATCATTTTACGTTCTCATAAGCCTGCCGGCAACAGCGATGGGATTTGCACTCTCTATCCAGATTTCTGCATTGAGCTGGTTGTTGACAACGAAATATAATCTCCATATCGATGAAGTTGGATTTGTCTGGGCAGCCGGGCCTCTTGCAGGAATATTCGGTCAAGTGATTATCGGGCTCATCAGCGATAAGGTTTGGTTCTGGGGTGGACGCCGCCGGCCGTTCGTATTGATTGGCGGTGTACTTGCAGCAGGAATGCTTATCGCGTTACCCAATATCGATGTGATCACTGCCCAACTCGGCATTAAGAGTCTGTTAGTCGTAGCGATCATTGTTGCCTTGACACTCGATCTCGCGATTAATATCAGTTTCAATCCTACACGTTCGATCATCGCTGATGTAACACCGGAAGGTCTCCCGCGTACGAAAGGATATACCTGGATGCAAACCATTTCGGGCTTTTTTGGCGTGTTAGCGTATCTCATCGGTGCTACACTCGGTAATTATGTTTTGATTTATGCTGGCGTAGTGCTTGTATTCCTGTTTTCATTTGTGCCTATGTTCTTCATCACGGAGAACAAACAGCTTAGTGTTACAGCGGATATGGAAACGAAGAGCAAAACCGTTACGGAGTGGGGGCAATTGTTCCGTATCTATTTTGCACATGGATTTTCATGGATCGGTATTCAGACTATGTTCGTGTATATAATCGCATTCATTCAGCAGAAGTATTTTAACGGTATTGTTGATCAAAGCTTTATCAATGCACATTCAGGTCAAATTATTGCCATTGCATTCGCGGTCCTGAATACTGTTGGATTTATTCTCCCCGCATTTGTTCTTGAACCTCTTGTCGAAAAGATAGGCCGTGTGAAGACGCATATGCTCTGTGTGGCGATTATGTCATTGGGTTATTTTGGAATTGTCTTTCTTGGCAGCACTCCGATGATTCTCTATGCACTGATGGCTGTCGCTGGTATCGGTTGGGCAGCAGTGGTCAGCCTACCATTTGCAATCATG
>PLMK01000071.1 GCA_003142475.1 Ignavibacteriota bacterium | reverse complement strand
CACCGAACACTACTCCAACAAATGTCGTGATTGCAATTCCAATTAATGCCCAATCAATCGGAAATACAGCCGGAAAGCTAAATGCAAGCGCAGCTAAGTTACCTCCAAGTACGCCAAGTCCCACGCCAATGACACCGCCGATTTCACACAAGACGACAGCTTCAGTGATAAACTGTGATAGAATATTTGATCTGCGGGCACCCAGCGCTTTCCGTATACCAATTTCTCTCGTGCGTTCTGTGACAGATACAAGCATGATATTCATAATACCGATTCCCGCAGCTATCAACGAGATGAAGCTCATAAATCCAACACCGAGTTTGACGTAAATTGTAAAGTCGTTAAAGGTCGCAATAAGCGAATCATTAGAAAAAATCGTAAAATCATCTTCATCGCCCGGTGCCACATTGCGTATAGTCCGAAGAATCATCCGTGCTTCCTCAACACAATCATCATACACTTCTGCATTTTTCGCTTTGACCATAATATTGATACTGCGAAGTTTTCCGTATATATTGAGAAACGTACTCAATGGAACAACGACATAGTTATCATTACTTCCCCCCAGACTTGATCCCTTCAGATCAAATGTTCCAATCACACGATATCGATCATCACCGATACGAATCTCACTTCCCACAGCACCGCCATGAGGAAAGATTTTTTTAACAACATCCTGAGCAAGAATTGCAACGAGGGAACTGTAGCGAACGTCATCATCATTGAGGCTCCGTCCTTCTTTGATAGTCCAATTATTGGTAGAGATACCTTCGGGTTCTTCTCCAGCTATACTGACGCTTGGATTTGTCTTCAGAGATCCACATTGAATAGTCTGTCCGAATTTCCATGATTCGAGCGCAACAGATTGAGCAAGCGTCATCCTTTCCTTGACTATCAATCCTTGTGGATAACGTATATCTTTCCACTTTAGCGATTTGAGCCACTTGGCATGACTTGCCATCACTGGCTGCTTCTGAACCTGGAAAGTATTCGCTCCAAGACCGCTTAAACCATCCTCAATACTGTTTTGCAGTACATGAACGGCAGTCATAACACCTATAATGGAAAAGACTCCGACAATAATACCCAGCAAAGTCAACGCCGAGCGAAGCTTGTTGGAGCGAATGGCTGTCAAAGACATTTTAAATATTTCAGAGAATTCCATGAGTCACATTAAAAGTGAAACAGTTAAAAGAAAAAGTTTTCTTATTCATATCTTAGTGCATCAACTGGATCGAGACGCGATGCCCGGTATGCCGGTAAAAATCCAGAAACAACTCCAACAATAATCGAAACAAGCAGGGCGATGAATACTACACTCAAGGGCATAGCTGTTGGAAGAAAAGTATCAATTATCAAACTTATCGGAAAGGCGATAATAATTCCGATGATACCGCCGATGAGACATAACGCAGCAGATTCCATCAAGAACTGCAGCAAAATGGTACGCCGGGGCGCTCCAATTGCTTTGCGGATTCCAATTTCTCTCGTGCGTTCTGTAACCGATACAAACATGATATTCATGATTCCAATACCACCGACGAAGAGCGACATTCCTGTTATAAATAAACCTACGGCAGCAATAACGCCACCGATTGTGTTAAACGTCTGGATTAACATCTCTTGCTGATTGATTGCAAAATCATCCTGATCTTTTGGCTTGAGACCGCGTGATCTGCGTAAGATACCCCGGATTTCTTCTTTCGTATTGTCCAATTCTTCTACAGATTTTGCTTTCACCATAATCTGAAGGTCACTTCGCTGTGACATAAACTCTTGAAAGAAACGATTGATTGGAACATAGACTCTATTATCAAGACTTTCCAGTCCAAGAAAGCTGCCTTGTTTATCAAACACACCTAATACTTGGTATGCATACCCGCCGATTTTAATATTTTTCCCTATAGGATTTTCATTAGGGAAGAGATTTGCAGCTACTTCTGAACCAATAGTGCACACTGGTCGTCCTCCATCTGCTTCTATTGGAGTAAAAAATCTACCGAAGGCAACAGTTGATCCACTTGTCTCAAGCCAGTAAGCTCCAGTACCAATAATAACGACGTTCTCAACAAGTTTTTGTCCATATGTGACACTTCGTCTCGCTCCCGTTGCAGGATTCACCGCTTGTGCATATTCTGAATACTTCTCAATATCTTTTGCTTGCTTAATGCGGACATTTCGCCGATTTTTCATTATCCACCAATCATCGTTATGATTACCCCAAGACCATTTCTGTACATATAACACATCAGAACCGAGAGACGCTATACTTTTATTGAATGCACGATCCAATCCTTCAATCGCTGTTCCCATGAGTGTTACAGAAACAATACCGATAACAATGCCAAGTGTTGTCAAGACTGAGCGCATTTTATTGGCACGGATGGCAGCAAATGCAATCGCCATTCCTTCTTTAAATTCATCAAATGCAAATTTCATGTTATGCCATGACTGTTGTTGGTCGAGTAATGACTTTTCGATTCTTGATTGGCTCATCCACTTCAATTTTGCCATCCCGGAGACGAATGCGACGATGTGCATGCAATGCGATGTCATCTTCATGGGTCACAAGGATGATTGTATTGCCTTCCTTGTGCAGTGTGTCGAAGAGCATCATAATTTCATCGCCGGTTTTTGTGTCAAGGTTTCCAGTTGGCTCATCTGCAAGCAAAATGGATGGCTGTGTCACTAAAGCACGCGCAATGGATACACGCTGGCGTTGTCCGCCGGAAAGTTCATTTGGTTTGTGATGGATACGATCCGTTAATCCTACGCGTTCTATTGCCGCGCGTGCTAATTTCTTACGCTCGAGCGATCCAATTCCACCATAAATGAGCGGAAGTTCGACATTGTGGAGGACATCCGATCGTGCAAGCAAATTAAACGTCTGGAAAACAAATCCGATTTCTTTATTCCGAATCTTGGCAAGCTGATTGTCATTCATATCGCTGACGTTTGTGTTATTCAATTCATACAACCCAGAAGTAGGCGTGTCTAAGCAACCAATAATATTCATCAATGTTGATTTGCCGGAACCCGACGGACCCATTATTGCCACATATTCGTTTTTTTGAATCTGGATTGAAACACCATCTAGCGCATGAACTTTTTCTTCGCCAACTTGATAGAACTTTGTGATGTTCGTGAGTTGAATAATACTTGACATTCTGGCTTCCTTCCTGTTACTCTACTTCTTTTAATTTTTTTTCTGCTTGAGATTTGTAATAATCATTCTGTGCAATAGATAGAGCTCTTTGATAATTTTCTTTTGCTTCTTTTATCTGACCCTTTGCCTGATATGCTTCACCCATAGAAATGATTGCGGGAACAAAATCCTTATCAAGACTTAAGGATTTATTGAGATTCGACATTGCCAGATCGACATTCCCCTTTTTCAATAGAGCTTCAGCAAGACTTTGATATGAATCTGCCGTATCAGGACGCAGCTCTATATATTTCTTAAAATGTTCGATCGCATTATCATAATGTTCGAGATGCATACAAAAATATCCATACCGATGCCAAACTTTCCATTCTTTTGGTTTAGACGTAACAAGTATTTTGTATTCTTTTTCTGCTTCGTCATTCTTTTTTGCCCGTAAAAGAAAGCCCGCTTTAACTGTACGGCCCTGTACTTCATCAAGTTTGATAACTTCTTCCAATTGTCTCCATGCCTCTTCTTCATCGCCGCCCATAATGGATGGTGCCATCATATAATATTGTGCCAATGCAACGCGAGCTTGTATATGTTTTGGATTGAGCTCAACTGCTCGTAAAAAAGCTTTCTTCACCTTCGGTGCAAGCATCGCTTGTTTAATGATCCCTGCGTTCTGCACCTTGATGCCAAGTGCTGCACCATATCCATATTGGATATTAGCATTATTCGGTGCAAGGTTTACAGCTTTTTCTGTCTCATCAACGGCTTTATCGACATCATACTCTGGATTTCTTCGATTCAGATACACCATTCCTAAATCATTATGCGCTTCGGCATTTTTATCATCCTTTTTCAGAATCTCTTCAAAAATAGACTTCGCTTCTTTATATTTTCCTTTTTGGAATAAGACCTCACCTTCTGCGATTGTTTGTGCATTCAACTTCATTTGCATCAAACCAACAACCGTAAGCGTTATTCCTAATATTCGATAGAAATTTTTCAAGAATATTCCTTTAGAAAGATACAGAATCACCATGTTTTACTTCTTATCTGTATCAGCACTTGCTCCGGTTTTTTTCGCGGATTTATTATCAACTTTTACTTTTGAATCAACTTCCAGGTCGCGATTGATTGCCTTGAATGGTCCCGACACGACTTCTTTACCCTCAATCCCATCTGCCTTCACTTCAACGTACGAATCATTACTGATACCACGTTTGACAGGTAAAGTTTTAGCAACACCATCTTTCACAACAAACACAACTTCTTCAAGTTTATCCTCTTCCTTCTTTTTACTCGCGATTAATTGTGCTTCTCCTTCTTTAGGTTCATCTTTCATGTCTTTCTTAGGTGCACGTACTGTAACAGACTGGATAGGCACAGTCAGAACGTTAGAATGGGTTTCCGTTTCAATATCTGCCGCCATCGACATTCCCGGCCGGAATTGGATACCTTCTGGAGTGTTAATGCGAATGCGGACTTCAAAGTTGGTCACTGCGTCTTGCGTCCCAGTACCGGTTGTTTTTGCTGTGTTAGCAATCTGCGTGACGATGCCGATAAATTTGCGATCTTGATACGAATCTACTTCGATACGTGCTGTATCTCCTTTTTGCACCATCACAACATCATTCTCACCGACATCGACACGTGCTTCCATAGAAGCGAGATCGGCTATCGTCATAATTTCCGTGCCTTGCGTAAACGTGCTTCCGCTGACGCGCTCGCCAAGTTCAGATATTAATTGGCTGACAACACCTGCCATCGGCGCATAAATTGTGGTCTTTGAATACTGGTCACGATATTGTTTCAGGGTTGCATTCGCTTGATCATATCCCGCTTTTGCGCTCAGATAACTCGCTTTTGCAAGATCCATATCAGAATCAGAAATAAGTTTTTTCACGATGAGTTCTTTTGCGCGATTATAATCTGCCTCGGCTTTTTGACGGCCGGCATTTGCCATTTCTAACGCAGCTTGTGCATTTTCTAATTGAGCCTGATATGCATCCGGCTTGATGCGGACAAGCAATTGTCCTTTTGTGACACGCTGACCTTCGCGAATGGGCAATGCAATAATTTCGCCGCTGACTTCTGCATTTATCTTCACTTGTGTTTCCGGCTGTATTTTTCCTGTCGCAGAAACAATTTGTGTGATAGTTCTCCGCTGAACCTTTTCCGTCTGTACGATTACGATCGTTTCGCGCCTGCTCCCAAGAAACACAAGCACAGCGAGAATAATCACCACTGCCCCAATGATTGAAAAGATGATTATTTTTTTCTTTTTCTTTTTCCCGTTATCATTTGCCATTTCTTACTCCTGAGTAGTATGAACTTTCAATATAAAAATATACGATAATCCTCTTTAATAGTTCCGTTCGCCAATCACATATTCCAAATTGTACTTGGCGGTGATATACCCATAGGTCGAATTTATTTTTGTTGCCTGCGCATTGACAAGATTGGCATTTGCAGTTTGGAGGTCAATGATAGTACCGGAACCAAGGTTATACTTCTCTTGTGCTATCCTGTAATCCTGGGAAGCTGAAGTGACACCCTTCACGCTCGCTTCATATTGTTGGCGTGAAGCTTCGAGATCGAGTAAAGCCTTTTTTATATCAACACTCACGTTACGTTCCGCCTGATACAGTGACAACTCCGCATTGCGTTCCTGCACTTTTGCAACCTGAACACCCTGGTTCGTCAAGAAACCATCAAACAACGTCCAACTTAAATTGATGCTCCAACTCATATATTTATAGTCTGATAAATTTGACACTTCCGGGGATTGAAGGCTGTACCCTGCTTTTGCGTTGACACTTGGAAGGTAATGGCCCCATGCCTGTGTTACTCCATAACCGGCACTCTTCATAATTTCGATTGCACCCTGATAATCCTGACGTGAAACAAGCGCACGTTTTTGCATATCGGCAAAGCCGCCGAGTGATTGGGTTATTGTTGCAAGTTCCGTAGAATCGATATCTGGAGAAATCGCAGGGTCGGCAACTGTATATTCATCGGTTACATCAAGTCCAAGAAGAGACACTAAATCTACTTTGGATTTATCGTATGTGTTCTGTGCGGTGATGAGATTCACTTCATCAAAAGCTACTGCAGATTGCTGACGATATACATCGCTGATAGAAAGTGCACCAACACGGCTGGATTCCGTGATTCGTTCCAACTGTTTTTGATCCCGTTTAAGATTTTCTTCACTTACTTTTACAAGCTGTTCATTTTTAAGTACTGCTAAATAAAATGATTGCACCTGAAAAACAATTGATTGTTTTGTTCGTACGAATTGTTGGTCTGCCTGCGTTTTGTTCGATGATGCTTTATTGAAATTTGATTCCCTCGAAAGCCCGTCAAACAATGTATAATTCAAACCGAGTCCTGCTGTGTACGTCGTATACAGGTTGGATCCCGATGACTGGATAAGTGTATTTGTTGCAGAATTGTATACTAATCCCGGAG
Organism: Ignavibacteriota bacterium; assembly: GCA_003142475.1. Classification (GTDB taxonomy): domain Bacteria; phylum Bacteroidota; class Ignavibacteria; order UBA10030; family UBA10030; genus Fen-1298. The sequence goes on along the minus strand of PLMK01000071.1, from coordinate 103,208 downwards.
GCGTCTCGCTTTGATCGCGTGACCAGCTCGATGATGCGGCCAGAGTCGGCAAGTATGAACCATACGCTGCCAGAACTCCGCTTCTTGCGGCATCGACACCGTTGGCTGCCTCTTGAATGTTTAAATTGCGCTGCAGGGAAACAGCGACAGCATCATTTAATGCAAGCGTTTTCGCTATTCCGGGCCGCGTTTGTGCACCGCAAAGTGAAACTGCCATTGTGATTAAACCTATAATTTTTCTCATCGATAAATCTCCAATATTTTAAAATTGGTAGGAAAATTGAAATTACACTTTATAAACGAATAATTTACGGCAAAGTTGCATCAAACTATAAATAACTTCAAAACCTGTCGGCGGCGTAGACGCTAATAATAGTGCCGATGTTTCATTTTTCAGGATAACGTCTTTTCTTTATAGGTGGCTGACTCATTACTTCATCTTTGATAGAAAGAAGATGCTGCAAAGCCGCATCATGTTCGTTCGGAATTGCACCGTCAAGTATGGCATCGGTGATTTTATCTTTAAGCACACCTACCATCGGACATTCGGTCAATCCGCAAACCGACATAATTTCCTCGCCTCGTAACGGTGGTTGCCAATTTCTGATACGATCTTTTTCTTCCACCTCCACCATCTTTTCAATAACAAGATCGTAGTTTCGCTTCACTTTCTCAACAAGTTTTTGATTCTTTGAAGTAATATCAGCCCGACATAACAGCATAAGATCATCAATATCATTACCAGTTTCAAACATCAATCGGCGAATAGCGGAATCCGTCACGCCATCATCAACTAATGCCTGTGGACGGAGATGAAGGCGAATTAATTTTTCGATATATGGAAGGTGCTCCATCGGAAATCGCATTCGTCGGAAGATGCGCTTTGCCATTCGTGCGCCAAGGTCCTCATGTCCATGAAATGTCCAACCAATTTCCGGTTTGAATGCTTTCGTCTTCGGTTTACCGATGTCGTGTAAAAGCGCCACCATTCGCAGCCAAAGATTGTCCGATACAGCGGCAACTTTATCCACAACTTGCAGCGTATGCTTGAACACATCTTTGTGATGGTAATCGTTCAACTGATCTACGCCTGCCATTTGTGCAACTTCTGGAAAGATAATCTGCATGACATCTGAGTCGTACATCAATTGAAGTCCAATGGATGGTTTGGGACTTGACATAATTTTCAGGAATTCATCCGAGATACGTTCCTGAGAAACAATCGTCAGCCGCTCCGCCATCTTCCCTGCCGCTTTCATTACGCTTGGTTCAATAGCAAATTCAAGTTGTGAGGCAAAGCGCATCGCGCGCATAATGCGAAGCGGATCGTCTTCGAATGTAACTTCCGGGTCGAGTGGCGTACGTAGAACTTTTTCCTGTAAATCATTTTCACAATCATACGGATCGATAATTTCGCCGAAGTTTTTTTTATTGAGACTTGCCGCCATCGCATTCACGGTAAAATCACGCCTTGACAAATCTTCGTCGAGCGTTCCGACTTCAACATGTGGTTTGCGCGAATCTTTCCGATAACTTTCTTTCCGCGCACCGACAAATTCCAATTTTCTGTCATCTAACGGTAACATTGCTGTACCAAAGTTTTCAAATAGAATGAGATTTGTTCTTCCAAAATCCTTTGCGACTTTTTTTGCAAATTCCACGCCGCTGCCGATGACAACGATGTCCGTATCTTTAACTTCCCTGCCAAGTAGAATATCGCGCACATAACCGCCGACCACGTACGCAGCTATGTTCTCACGGTCTGCTACAATGCCGACGCGTTTGAGAACTTCATCCTGTATATCGATATGTTTTTTTGCTGCCACTATGGTGCTATCAGGCCGATGTAATTTTCTGCGATTCAATTTTCTGCAATATTTCTTGTGCCACTTCCAGCGCATGCAAACCGTCGCGGCCGGTAACGGGTGTCTCCGTGTTTTTTTGTATGGACTCGATAAAACGCTCAAGTTCATATTTCAACGCGTTCACTTCCTGTACTTCCGGTTGTTCATACACAATGATCCGTTTGTGCTGTCCTTGATCAATCTTGCCAAGCATCATCGTCGATTTTACATTGGGTGTTTGTTCGTCAACCAAACGAAATACTTCCGATAATCCCTGTGCAAAATCTATGGATATGTATGCGTCACGCTGGAATAGGCGCATCTTGCGCATTTTATTTTGCGAGATGCGGCTCGCTGTCACATTTGCAACACAGCCATTCTCGAACTGCAGACGCGCGTTGGCAATATCTGGTGTGTCTGAGATAACAGCTATACCGTTGGCATCAATGCGCGTCACTTTCGATTTCACCAGACTCAAAATCAAATCAATATCATGAATCATCAAATCGAGTACAACCGCTACATCTGATCCGCGCGGATTAAATTGAGCCAGTCGATGCGATTCAATAAACAGCGGTGTAATATTGTACGGCTCCAGGGCAAGGATTGCCGGATTGAAGCGCTCAATATGTCCAACCTGCAATTTCAATCCTTTTATCTCTGCGCGTTCGGTCAGTGCTTTTGCTTGGTCGATTGTTGTAGTGATTGGTTTCTCGATGAGGAGATGTACACCACGCTTGATCACTTGCATCGCCACATCGTAGTGCGATTGTGTCGCTGTGGCAATACTAACAGCCTCGACTTGAGACAACAGATCATCGAGAGTTGGAAATGCTTTAATCCCAAATTCAGCCGCTAACTTTTCTGCTCGATGCAAATCGACATCATATACGCCGACAAAATTTACCGAAGAAATCTGTGCATACATTTTTGCATGAAGACTGCCAAGGTGTCCAATACCAATAACGCCAACATTCAATGGGTCCATCATTCATTCCTTTTTAAATTGAAGTTAAGCATTCTCTATTATTCGGGATAAATCAAACAACAAATCTCAAATTGCAATACGAACTATTAATTGGAGGTCGCTTCCGTCCCGCCGGGACTTTTTTTCTGTGCGGCAACAAGAATTCTGTCGAAGCCGCCAAATCTTACATCGTGATAATAAAGCAGAGCTGTGTACACGTTCATCGTTCGCCAGTCGTTGCCTTCAAGTGCTGTCCAATCATTTCCGTTAAGCACATACTGGTAATCGTATGCTCCGCGGCGAAGCCATGCAAGAAGTTTGTAATGTTTTATTGTATCATCGTACTGCAACCGCCACTTTTCATCCACTTTCCAGTCGTTAAAATCGCCAACAATATAAATTTTATCATTCGTATTCTCTTCGGGCCGTCCCAATTCAAACTGAAACTGTACGTAATCTGCATAGATATTTCCTGTAACAATTACGGATGTTCCATTCTGATCTTCCGCACCTTGCCATTGCCAACGACTGACGTCAGCGCCATTGCGTGGGCGTAATATTTCATAAGGCGGAAAAAGGTCAGTGTTACGAAGATCTACACGGCGATATTCATTACCAGGTTGAAGATTGTCGATCATAAACTTTAAATTGTTCGTTCCAACACCATCAATGAATGTATTCGCATTTCTATTATCGACATCAATCCGGTGTCGTGTCTCTATTTCTCGGTTTCGATAAATATCGACCGTTTTAACATAGTTCGCATATAGCGGGCTTGCATCAGCTATCTGTGGTGTTGGAAGCATGAAGAACAAAACTGCTTTATTCACCTGATTTTGTGGAGAGATCTCCGACTGTAAATAACGATTGAAAATCGTTAAGACCGAATCATCAATTTTTTCTACGGCAAATAATTTTCCATCGGCTAACAATTCATTCTTATCTTCATTCCATACTTCGATTTTATAATTGCCTGATTGCGGCAAATGTTCTAATCCTTTTACTCCCGGTATTTGAAATGAATATGTCCACCGGTAATATTTTACTCCACTGGGGACTATCTCATATGGAATCTGGCTTGTGGAATAATTTCTAAACTCATCATTGATGAACGACGACTGAGTGATATTCCAATCTTTATCGCAATGGAATATCTTCACTCGGTAATTTTCCAGTGTTGTCCCATCGACATCAAACGAAATCGTTACCGGATCCGAATCCATCAAGACAATCGGAAAATTTGCTTTTGCTGTGCCATTGATGCGGATGCCTTTTATGCGTTCAGAATAAATCGTCTGACCGGAACACGACACAACGATAGCAAAGAAAAGTAAAACTAATGTTCGCATAGATTGTCTCAAAATTTTATGAGAAGCTATCTTAAAAACTTCAATAAACATCCCGGCAGCCCTGATAAATCGCGATGAGGTATTAGATCCCCAAAAGAATAACTTCTAATTGAATTGTTCTTTCAACCATTTGTGGAATTCTTTAACATCATGAAATATAAAATCGGCATTCATCTGCAAAACTTCTTCTTTCGCATACGAATCCCATACAACAGCGGCTATCTTCACATTAGCTTCGCGCGCTGCATTGACATCTGAAACCGCATCACCTACCATCAATACTTCATCAGGAGAGAGCGCAAAATGCTGCATTATTTTTCTCAAACCCTCCGACGATGGCTTTCGTTGAACCACATCATTTCCGGTCACCACATAATCAAAGTACTTATCTATTTTAAATTCTTGCAGCGTAATATTTGCCGTGTAAATTCCTTTGCCCGTGAATAGCGCTAACATTTTATCGGATTTCTTTATATAACATAAAATCTTGTCAATACCAGGATAAAGCCGAGCCAATTGATTATGTTGCGCACGATAAAATTCAAGGTAATCTTTCATCACGGTATCAATTTGTTCGGGACGAACGATAGAGAGCAACGCTTCTTCTTCCGGCGGACCAAACATTGCATTTATTTCAGGAATGGTATATGTTTTCCCAGTATATTTTTGCGCAATATAATTAAAAGAGTCATAGATAAGCTGATTGGTTTGTGTCAATGTCCCATCCATATCGAAAACGATACATTTTAAATCTTTCACAAATGATTCCTTATTGCACTCACTAAATAATTATTCTTGATCATTACCTTGCACCGAAACCGATTAGAATGCGAAGGTTACATTGCATAGTACTAATATAAACACAAAAGGCGTCAAGCGGAACACTTAACGCCTTTAATACTCTTCCCATCCTTGCCTTATTTTTCAAGTGAAAGGAGATAATTTTTTCAACTAAACGATAAATATATTCCTATTTAAATTTTAATCTAACGATACCAAGATCTGTGGCTGTTTGACGAATTACAACATTGCCCGGAAGAGTGTCATTCATTAATAAATGATTATAAGGAATAACGATTACAGTATAGGTGCCTTCTGGTAAATCAGGAAGTCGGAATGAACCATACGTTGTATCATTATAGGTCGTTNNTTATAGTATCAAGCCCGGCGAATGTCGTGATTTTTGCTGATGCAACAACATTGTTTGAATCACGAACAGTGCCCGTTATCGAGCCGGATTGCAATGTGTTCTGTATGCGGATTTTCGGTTTGAAATAATAATTATTAAAGGTTACGCCGCTTACATATACTGAACTATATGCGTCATAATCAAATGTCAATTGAAACTGCTGTCCATCAACAATTTGAAAGCCACAGAAAATGGTATTGCCATTCCGGATTGATGGGTCCAAATTTAGGTTTTGTTGTTGTACTATTCCTTCGGTTTTTATCGTACAGGCTCCATAGTCTATTTTGATTTGATCATAAGTGCCAGCTGGAACTTTGCTAGCTATCTGAATATAATGCCCATTTAGTTGCTTAAGCAGATCGAATGATATCGATGACGCAATATTCAAGTATGTCCATCCAATATCCGTTGGTGCACCGGTCTGATGAATCGATACTCGATCCACGACAATATTTATCTGCTGATAATTCGCCGGAGCATCAACCACTTTAATAAAAAGTTCTCCCTGATTATTTGCACCGTCACTCGAACAACTTATAAATAGAAAGCTCAGAAAAATGCTCAGTAATACAACGTATAAGTATTTGTATTGCAATTGTTTTAGCATTTGACTTTTCTCTGCTCCGTTGATACAATAATTTATAATCTTTTTTATGAATGTAAAGAGGATGGTATTGTTAAAACGCGTGTGATTCCTGAGTCGCTTGTATTAAACTTGGCTTCTATCATCCTTGTGCTGAAGCGTCACGAACCAATTCGTGGAGCTTTACTGAAAACGATTCATATTGCTGCTTGAGCGTCAATCCCGCTTGATACCACTCAAAAAAGGTGGGACGCAAAAGCGCGCAACAGCGGGATTTCTAGCCAAATGATTTCGTCATTTGAGCATTATCATTTTCTTCTGGAATACGTGATGGTTGTTCTGATCATCAGTAGCAATGAGCCTGTAGATGTACACACCGCTCGCTAATCGCTGTGCGTTAAGCGTCTTTTGATAGTAACCTGCGGGCTGAGACTCATCTGCAAGCATCATCACCTCACGACCGAGAATATCATAGATCTTCAAGCTCAAACGGCTATCTTTAGCTAACTCGTAGCTGATGATGGTAGATGGATTGAAAGGATTTGGATAATTCTGATATAATGTGTATGTCTTAGGCGCTGCAACTTTGATCGCGATATTCTTAGTCCACGTTTGCCCGTTGGTAGTTATTAAAAATGAGAGTGTCTGTCCTTTTCCTACCGGTGCAGATTTGTCAACAGCAAAGGTAAACGTCGCCGTTTGCTCTGCGCTTGCCGTGAGACTCTTGATCGTTTGTTGTGTGGAATCGAACTTCACCCAGCTTGGCGCATTACTCACGCTTACATTTACGCCTTGCGTTGCAATTTTAGATGTATTTGCTACAGTCAGTTCTATAGTATTGCCCTTCGATGCAAACGGAATCGTGTACGCACTGTCGGTTTGAGCTGCAGCAATGTTTATTGAAATAAGTAAAGCAATAATTGTTTTCATAGAAACATCTCCTTTTCAATATCAAATACCCACAGTCATTGCGATTCCGCTGGAATCGGGAGAAACAATCTTGTTTTGCATGCTCGCCTAAAACAGAGATTGCTTCGTCAGTTTCCTCACTTCGTTCGGGACAAGCCTCGCAATGACAGTTCTGGGCGAATTGACTTCGCACCTATGGGATTACAAACTCTACCAGATTATTCGTCGACAGGTTCTGCTGTTTATCTATCTGTTGCGTTCCGTATTTTACACGGAATGAAAGACTCACAGGCAATAATTCCTTTGTAATTACTCCGCTGACGGTGTTACCTATCTGTCTCCATGACCCGGAATAATAACTCGCCAGTGCACCGTTGACCAGTTGACCAAGGGAATTGCTCACTTTCACCGTACATAATACTGTCGAGAAGCTGACGGTGTTGTTTGTAGATATATCCTGCGTTTTATCAAGCGAAACATAAGCATGTGTCATTCTGAATGAGTAACTATTCGGCAGGAGTTCTTTGTTTGCTACTCCGCTCGTCGTTGTTCCAAAACTTCGCCATGCGCCTGAATAATATTGCACTGTGCCTGTATCCATCAATGCACCGCTACTGTTTTGCAGTTGCACCGCAGCATTGATCGTTTGGAAAACTACTGTAGCATTTGTGCTTATGTCCTGCTGTTTGTCTTTGCTTGCATAAGCGTAGCTCATTCTAAATGAGTAATTGTTAGGCAAAAGTTCTTTATTGGCTACACCATTTGTCGTAGTTCCCAAATCTCTCCACGCACCTGAGTAATATTGCACCGTTCCTTGATCTATCAAACTACCTTGACTATTTTGTAACTGCACTGCGGCATTGACGGTTCGGAAAACGACTGTTGAATTCGTGCTTATGTCCTGTTGTTGATCTTTACTTGCAAAAGCGTATGTCATTCTAAATGAATAATTATTCGGCAGGAGTTCTTTGTTTGCAACGCCGTTTGTTGTAGCTCCCAAATCTCTCCATGCACCTGAGTAATATTGCACCGTTCCTTGATCTATGAGATTACCCAGACTATTCTTAAGTTGTACCGCAACATTTACAGTTTGGAAAACGACCGTTGGATTTGTGTTGAGGTCTTGCTGTTTATCCTTGCTCGCGTAGGCATAAGTCATTCTGAATGAGTAACTATTCGGTAGGAGTTCTTTGTTTGCTACTCCGTTAGATGTCGTTCCAAGATCTCTCCACGCACCTGAGTAATACTGCACAGTGCCTTGGTCAATAAGACTACCTTGACTGTTTTGCAACTGCACAGCTGCATTGACGGTTTGGAAGACTACAACAGGATTAGTGCTTATATCCTGCTGTTGATCCTTACTCGCATAGGCGTATGTCATTCTAAATGAGTAACTAGCTGGTAACAGTTCTTTTGTTGCTATGCCGTTTATTGTTGTTCCTAAGTTTCTCCATGCTCCGGCATAATACTGGACAGAACCTGTATCTATTAATACACCGCTACTGTTTTGTAATTGTATTTGTGCATTGACGGTTTGGAAAACAACCGTATCATAGCTGACTATGACATTGGATTTTGTCTGTGTGCCGTACTCGTACGTCATTCTCAAGCTTAATGTTTTCGCTGATGTAGCAATGGTAAACGTGCCGTCGTTATTGTTGACAGCGTCTTTCCAACTGCCTTCATAATATTGCAGTGCACCACCAGTGAGTTTTGCGCCGGAACTACTAACGAGCTTAACATTACAGCCGGATGGAGGTGTCAATTTAGAAAGATCAATATTAATGGATCGATTCTCGTTTGGCAAATAATAATAGAGCATGTTAGGATAGTTATCAAATACTAAAACCTTTCCATCCGGCGGCAAAGTAAGTTTTTGTATGAGTTGACCTGTGAGACCACTAAACACAGAGATTCTGCCGGGATGATAAAACTCGTCTGATGCAGTCTGATAATCCGGGCGCAATGGAGTTTCTTCAACAATCACATATTTTCCATTACTCGATATATGTCCATGAGAAACTTGGGGAAATGGAATGATAGCATATGTACTATCTCGATCGATATTATACACTACATATTGTTTATTCACCAAGTCTGAACCGGGATAAATAAACAACAAAAGGTAAAATCCTTTTTTACTATCCTCAATATCTTTATCTCCCTTTTGCACATATATTTCCGATATATCACGACTTCGAATAATTTGTTTTGAATCCAATGAATATTTACCAACATATGCCGCTTGTTGATAATCCCATTTTTCTAAATAAAGATAATTACCATCATCAGAAACTGAACTGACGCCATTTATCCAGCCGGGAGGAACTAATAATGTTTCATTTTGCTTAAGAGAAGTTGCATTGTATACGACTGTTTTTTGATTGTCCAAAAAATCATTCCATTTGCCTATCGAATCAGCTGTCTTTGTTGTCCATGTTACGTAAAGAGAATTCCGGACTGGATTATAAACGATGCCATCATAAAATTTTCCTCCTCCTCTACCAAAATTGGGGAAATAAAAAGACGTGAAAGATTGTCGGGAACCATTATCTAATTGATCTGGGAAATAGTGTGTAATAGTAGAATTCCCTGTGTTTATCATTCTCATTGCGTTGTATGTACTATCACGATCCCCTATACTGCCGCTAATATAAACATAGCTTTGAGTGGGATCCCAGCTAACATCTCCACCTGGATCAACAGAATCAGAATTGAATAAAGTTTTTATGCCATTAGTAAGATCAAATCTCAAAAATTTAGAAAGATCAGTTGTGTCCGTATAGTAATAAAAAGGCTGAGCATATCCTTGAACACTCAAATGGATTAATAATCCAACTAAAAAAACCAATCTATATCGTATTTTCATAAATACCTCATTATTTTTACCATGATTTGGCATTATATAATCCCCACACTTCATTTCCATATTTTCTTCCTTTTTTTTCTAAGGAAGTCCCATCAACAATTTGAGATAAATATCCAGCTTTACCATAATTATCATCTGGTTTATTCCATTGCCAATAATGTATAAAAAAACCTTTATTATACTCACAATAGGTTTCTTTAAGTAATTGCTCATCTGTAAACGTTGTTAAACCGCTTAAGCTTTTTAAATAATTATTTGTGTTTTTATAAAATAAAATAAAGATATCTTTTCCCTGTTGTACATTCACTGTCCAATCCCAAACAATTGCATCTCCATTTTGATATTGCTCTGGATTATGGATTTGCATAATGCCAATGTCACTAGGATCCTCTACTCCTTGATATGGATATGCTGGAGTAACACCATCAAATGTACCATAATCACGAATATGAAATTGATTATACTTACTTTCGTGTTGAGCAATTGCTCTATATTTATCATCTCCAAGTGCGGCTAGAATAGATGCTTTAGAAGGATTTCTACCTTTAATTTGGAAAATTTCCAGCCAAGCTGGATTAGTTTCATAACTTTTACCATCAGCTACTGCTTTCACATGAAGTGTAACCTGATCACCTCCAAGCAAAGGTTTATCTGTCTTTATATCAAGATCAACCCAATTATCATTTGTTCCATTTATCGGTTTATCTTTATCATTTTGATAAATATTGTCTGCTATAGGCGTATATATTGCATCGCCATTCCATTCTACCTTCATATCCCAATAAAACGTTACACTTCCTTTGTCGTAATTTTCCAATCGAGCTCTTATAGATTTTGTCCATACCGGCGCTTTATTGCCTTCAATAATTTGATCTTCGGTCGGATAATCAAGAACCAACTCCGGCCCCTTTATCGTCAGTATTGCAAATAACATGCATAAATCACCTTCTGCCAATTCTTGTACCATTGCTTTCAACTGCTTAGCAGAGGCAGCATCGCCTTTCCCTTCCTTCTGAGTTTTGATCGCTTCTGTAATAGCGTTCATCAACGCTTGCTTCTTTGCAGCCTTTTGTGCGAGTGCATTCATCTCTTCCGTCAGCTTCTTCGGAACCGATGCTTGTTTCAATGTGAGAGTATTTTTTATATCACCTTCACTTGGAACAGTTCCTTTCTTAGATGGCGTAATCTTTTTCTCTAACACCGCTTGTCTCTGAAGCGTATCTTTTTGCCCGTCCTTAATCGAGCTAGCATTTGCACTACCACTTACTGGAGTTACTTTAATGTTAATAACAATTGAATCCACATTGAGACTGTCCGCGGCTATAAACTCAAATGGCTGTTTTCCAGAGAGATAAGAACCTTCTTCTTCTGTTGAGATGCAACGCAGTTTTCCATATTGTGGGTCGGCATTCATTGAAGCAATAAATTTTTGATCTGAGGGATATAGAAAAACTCCATCTACAGTTTGTGCCATCACAGTGATCGTTGTTTTGTCGCCCGGCGATATTTTTGATGGAGATAAAGATACTAGTGGACAAGCGGGCATCACATCAATCAAACCATAACCAATCCGTTCAGGATATTCCGTTCTAAACACGTCTATCCATATATATTGTTCATTGACAAGGTTCGACGCACCAGGTTTGCTATAATATTTTACAATACCGCTCTTTGCCTGATCATAGGTTACAGTAATCTGAGTCGGTATCGTATCAGATCCGATTATAAAACTTCCTGTACCGGATTCATCAAAAAAAGTTATACTTTTCCCACCATCAAGGAATACTTCCTCATCATTACTATTTTTAGCGATGGCGCGAACGGTATCAGAGTCTCCTACGTAGATTGGATATTTATCCGGCGTTACGGTAAAATGATGTGGAACAACTTTCTTTAATAGCACTCCTTGGGTCCCCATAAAACCTTTATAATTTGCCTTAACGAATATTGTCATAGTATCCACCCCGCTCGGTAGATCGCTCCCATCCCACATTAAGGAACTGCTTGAATGAGGTCCTGAATCAGGGCTTCCATAAATTGTGACTCCTGGTCTTGGATTCTCTATGCTGAAACTCATTGTTCCTTCCCCACAAAATTGAAATTCCTCCTTATTTTGATCTAACACCACTCCTATAATATCTGAACCCTCTTGGAATTGATATAGGTTTTCATACGCATCAAGTATCTCCGGGTATGCACTTATTATTAGAGTGTCTGGATTCTGAGTAGGAACAGCACTAACTCTAAACGTCATGTAGATTAAAGAAGTACGAGGGTATATACAATACCATACTCCTGAAATATCAAATTCGGCAGAATTATCATTGATAAATCCCGTTGCATTACAAGGGAGTTGTATCGCTCCACATGAGAAAGGGGCGCCATCATCCCCAGCCTCTATAATGCGTCCACATTCGATATAAAAAGTTATCGTTTTGTTATTGATCTCATAATTGTATAAGTATGGATAAAGATTAGTTGGATCACTACATGTCAATGATCCTGAAGCTGTAACTATACAACGACGAAGAACTGTTATTTTTTGCACATCCGAGGCTGGGTCAATCTCTCCTGTAAAACATGGAAAATCGCTTGATGAGGAGTTTGTGTGATAAGAATAGGTTTTCTTCGGTGCTATCTCTACGCGCGATTTAATTTGAATTTGTGCGGTAAGCACAGCTGTGGAAAGCAGCAAAAGAATTGAAAGAATCAAAGGTCTGCGGATTGCTAAACAAGTAGTAGTTTTCATTTCACCCCTTAACAAATAAAAAACTTGTAGTATTGGTAATGTGTAGCTTTTTGAAAAACAATGTAGCTGAAATGCAAGAATATAATAATGAAGTATATCGTAATTACCTATAATAATTTATTGAAAACTTATAGGATTATCCCTATAAGAGATTTGTTAAAATACGACAGAGGTCTCGGGAACTATTTTTCAGAAATGTGCTTTATTAAAACACATCTACAAGATCTCACAAGCTAAAACATCAAAGTGTCAAGATTGCTTTTTTGTCGCATATCAAGAGATATTACTGCATATGCAATATAACCGATTACCTATTTCCAGACAATCACGCAAACGCGTGTTTTTATCATTTCTATGATCAAAGTAGATGGAATCTCTCGCACTCACACCACAGAAATCGCTTCAAATACTCAAGCTTGCTTATCCTTCAAAAACTCTCTAATTTAGCTTTATGAAAAACCAAATCATATTAAGGAAAAACGAAGAACACAGAATTGCTGCCGGACACCAATGGGTGTTCAGCAATGAGATTGCATCTCTTCGCGGTACTCCGGAAATCGGCGAGGTCGTTGAACTACTGCGGCATGACCAAAAGTCTCTTGGATTTGGCTTTTATCATCCTCATTCGCTCATCGCCTTTCGTTTTCTTACATCAGAGCCGGAAGAAATTGGTTTCAGTTTTTTTGAGCGAAGAATTCAACAGGCGCATAAACTACGGCAAAAGCTCTACCCCGGTGCAGAGACATTTCGACTCGCACATGGTGAAGGCGATTTTCTACCCGGGCTCATCATCGATAAATATAACGAATTCATTTCCATCCAAATTCTTTCTGCAGGAATGAACAGGCAAACAGAAATAATTTGCGATGTACTGGAAACGATGTTCCATCCCAAAGTTATCGTTGCTAGGAATGATGTACCAATCCGCACTCTAGAAGAGTTGCCGTTAGAGAAAAAAGTCCTACGTGGCAATAGCGGTATCACAATTATAGACGATGGCGTGAAGTTTGAAGTTGACGTCCTGAATGGACAAAAAACTGGATTCTTCCTTGATCAACGAGAGAATCGGAAAGCAATTCATCGCTATGCAATTAGCGGAACCGTGTTGGATTGTTTCTGCAACGAAGGCGGATTTGCCCTGCACGCTGCATCTGCAAAAGCGGCGTCTGTGCAGGGATTAGATATTTCTGAATCCGCAATCGCAAAAGCCAAAGTGAACGCTCGATTGAACTCTGCTCCAGTGGAATTTGAAATCGGCGATGCATCCGAAACGCTCAAATTACTTGGCGAGAAAATTAGAAAATTTGATATGGTTATCCTTGATCCGCCATCATTTACGAAAAGCAAAAAGAACATACCAGCGGCGCTTCGCGGATACAAAGAAATTAACGCGGCGGCATTACGGTTGATAAACGCGGGCGGATTCTTAGTAACGGCATCTTGCTCGCACCATATTACAGAAGATGGATTTCTTTCCACCATCGAACAAGCTGCAGTGAAAGCGAAGCGATATATTCAGCTTCTGGAATTCGCGGGTGCTGCACCAGATCATCCGGTGATACCTGCAATGCCGGAAACGAAGTATCTGAAATTCGCGATCTTTGCCGTTCGATAGATTTGTAAAGTATCCATTATTCTTTGGAATTTTTTAAAGAATCAAATTGTTGTTAAATTGAAAATAATGGAATACAAAATAAACTCATATAGAACAATCTTATTTCTTTTTCTCGCATTCTGTCTTTGCACAAACGCCTTCGCGCAATCACAGGCGCTACCAGACACAACAATCATCTTTACACCATCCAACCCAAATCTCATACAGCCGCAGAGTTACAGACCGATGACAAAGGCTTGGGGACTCGATCTTCTCATGTCAAACAACGGATTCGGTCTCGGCATGTTTTATCGGTATGAATTTTCTGATGAGCTTTCTTTGATGCTGAACTTCGCTATCTCGGACGTAAAAGACGAAGCTGAATTTGAACAATATGACTATTACGGAAACAGCTATATTCCGGGAAAGAAGAACCGGCTTCTATTGATGCCGCTTACGGCGAGCATACAATACAGATTATTCAAAGATGATATCGTAGATAATTTTCGCCCGTTTATTAATGCCGGATTTGGGCCAACTATGGTGTTCGTTGCACCGTATGCACATCCTACTGATTATTATTATACGGACGGAACGTATGCTTATACTGATCCCGGAAAAATCGACTTTTTCACTAGCTTGAAGTATGGTAAGATGCGATATACGCTTGGCGGTTATATTGGAGCGGGGGCATATTTTGGGATGGAGAAGGGGACACTTACCGGTCTCAGCGTAAAGTATTTTCTTGCACCGTTCCCAGATGGCATCGAAGTAATGGAAGGCGGCTTTATCAGAAATTTCGGCGGGTTATTTATTACGCTGACATTTGGATCGTTATTCTAAGTGCATATCAGAGATGTCTTTTTAAAAATCCGCCTGTGTAAGAACGGGGATTCTGAGCAATCTCTTCAGGCGTACCTGTCGCAACAATTTCTCCGCCTCGTTCGCCTGCTTCTGGACCCAAATCAATGACAAAGTCGGCACACTTTACGACATCCATATTATGTTCGATAACGATGATGGAATGTCCCGCCTCGACGAGTGCATCAAAGCACTTGAGAAGTTTAGCGATGTCATCAAAGTGAAGTCCTGTCGTTGGTTCATCGAAAATAAAAAGCGCCTTGCCTTCCTGCTCGCTCGTCGAAAGGTGATGCGCAAGTTTAATGCGCTGTGCTTCTCCACCTGAGAGCGTTGTTGCAGGCTGACCGAGACGCAAATAACCAAGCCCGACATCATCCAATACCTTCAAACGTTTTGCAATGCGCCTGCTTTCTGCCGAAAGAGAGAAAAACTCCATTGCCTCTGTTACTGTCATATTCAAAATATCATCCACATTTTTGCCGCGGTATCGAACATCTAACACTTCCTGCTTAAAGCGCTTTCCTTTGCACGACTCACAGGGCAGAAAGATATCTGCAAGAAACTGCATTTCGATGCGCTGTAAACCGTCACCCTCGCATACTTCGCACCTTCCGCCGGGAACGTTGAATGAGAAATGTCCAGGTGCATAACCGTGTGTCTTCGCCGCCGGTGTATGGGCAAGCAAGTCGCGGATGAGATCAAAGATTTTTATGTACGTGATAGGATTCGAGCGCGGACTTCTTCCAATAGGCGATTGATCGACTAATTCAACACGATTGATATAATCAAGTCCTTCGATCGATTTACATTTGCCCGCGGTTCCATCATAGCCGCCTTTTCGTTTCATTATGCCTGCATATAAAACTTCATGCACGAGCGTGCTCTTACCTGAACCACTTACACCTGTTACACAAACAAACATATTCAATGGAATTCGGATATCAATATTCTTTAGATTATTTTCCGACGCACGGTGAACAAAGAGCGATTGTTCATTATCCGCCCTTCTTGATTCTGGTGTCGGAATTTTCAGTATGCCGTTCAAATATTGCGCGGTAAGAGATGATGGATGCTGCAGAAGTTGTTCCATCGTTCCCTGAAAAACAAGTTCTCCTCCGTGCTCACCGGCTCGTGGTCCTATATCCACAATCATATCGGCTTCGCGCATCATATCATCATCGTGCTCTACAACAAGCACGGTGTTTCCAATATCGCGCAATGATTTCAATAAAGTAATGAGCCGTCCATTGTCGCGTGGATGCAGTCCTATAGTCGGTTCATCAAGAACGTAAAGCGATCCCATCAGCGAAGAACCGAGCGATGTTGCAAGATTGATGCGCTGTGATTCACCGCCGGAAAGCGTCATCGATAAACGATCAAGTGTGATATAACCAAGTCCTATTCCATCGAGAAAGCATAGCCGTTTGCGGATTTCCTCTAATATACGTTTGCCAATTTCTTCTTCATATTTCGAGAGCGAGATGTCCCGAAAGAACCGGTTCGCCCCTTCAATTGTCATTTGTACGATGTCGCGGATATTCTTCCCACCGACGCGAACATTAAGCACTTCCTTGCGCAAACGCGAGCCGCCGCATTCCTCACAGGTTGTGTATCCGCGAAATCGGCTGAGGAGTACGCGATAATGCATTTTATATGATTTGCGTTCGATGAATTTAAAATACTTATGAATACCGTCGAACCCTTTACAGCCGTTCATCACTACCGCAAGTTGCTCTTTCGTCAATTCGTTAAATGGAACATCCACCGGTACATTCGCTTCCTTTGCAACACGGAGCAAATCGATAAGATTTTCCCGCCAGTGTGGAAATGTCCACGGCAAGATAGCACCTTGTCGAATTGTCTTGCTGGGATCCGGGACAACAAGATCCATATCGATGCCGATGATTCTGCCGAAACCTTGACACGTCGGACACGCGCCAACTGGATTGTTGAACGAAAAAAGTCTTGGCTCTGGATCTTCATATCGAATGCCGTCATCGATGCACTCGAAATGCTGGGAGAAACGGAGAAGTTGCTTTTGCTCTAGTAAATAAACATGTGCATACCCGCTTCCTTCTTCAAATGCAGTTTGAATGGAATCTGCCAGACGTGTTACGTTTTCTTTTTCGTTTTTGCGTACGATAAGACGATCTACTAACACATGAATATTCTTTTTTGATTTCGTTTTGAATGCTTGCTCGTTTATATCTATCAACTCGCCATCCACAACGAGCCGGAAGAAACCGCGCTTCTTGAGGACATCTAATTCTTCTTTAATCGTGCGTCCTGCATGTTCATGCATCGGAAACATCACGTACACTTTTGCTCCATCCGGTTCTTGTTGGATTCTGTCAACAGTCGTGGTCACAGTATCTCTATTAACTAATTTACCGCATACTCGGCAATACGTTTGCCCGATACGGCCAAAGAGTAGTCGAAGGTAATCGTAAATTTCTGTAGAGGTAGCGACTGTTGAGCGCGGGTTGCGTGAAGTGGTTTTTTGTTCGATGGCAATCGCCGGACTGATACCTTGAATCAAATCGACATCCGGCTTTTCCATACGCTCAAGAAATTGCCGGGCGTACGAAGAAAGACTTTCCACGTAGCGACGCTGACCTTCCGCATAAATGGTATCAAACGCAAGACTCGATTTACCGGAACCGCTCACACCAGTGAAGACAATGAATTTATTCCTCGGCAGTGTGAGGTTGATGTTCTTGAGATTATGGACTCTTGCCCCGCGAATAATGATATCAGATGGCTTCCGAGAACTAAGTCCAGAGACATTCCGAAGTGATTCTTGCGTCCTTTTTATTCGTTTTGCCATAGATGAATGAAAGATACAGAAAAAAGAGGAGACGGGAAAATAAAATCAGCCTTTATTACCTTGTGTTTAATAAAGAAACTTTGTAGGTTGTTCCTAAAATTTGGAAGGATTTAACTATGGCAAAAAAAATACTTGTCGTTGACGACGATGAACCGGTGCGCAAATCAATATCTGTTGCGTTAAAATTGAAAGGCGGCTTTGAAACACTGGAAGCTGAAGATGGGCTTATAGGTCTTGAACTTGCGAAACAACATCATCCTGATTTAATTATTAGCGATGTCGTTATGCAGAATCTAAACGGCTTCCTTATGTTAGAAACGCTAAAGGAATTTCCGGAAACGGCTGATATCCCCATAATAATGATGACCATTGAAGCTCAGAAAGATAGAGATTGGAAAACGGGTGCAGCGGTCGAATATCTGGCAAAAGGATTTACGCTCGACGAACTTCTCGGTAAAGTCAATTCTATTCTTAACAATAAACCTAAATCATAATTAATTCTGTAGGGATTCGATATACTGAATCCCTACACTACATAGAACATTTTTATTCTTCTTCTTCCTTCTTATTTTTCGCGCTGGCTTCGATAACTTTCTCAGCTTGTTCGCGAGGCATTTCATCGTAGTGCGAGAATTTCGTTTTATACACTCCGCGTCCTTGCGTCATTGAACGAAGAATCGTAGAGTATTTATGAATCTCGGACATCGGCACCGTAGCTTTAATAATTTGGAAATGTCCTTCGGCTTCCATACCCTGAATTTTTCCACGCCTTCCTGAGAGATCGCCCATGACGTCACCCATATACTCTTCCGGTACCGTCACTTCAATAATATTGATAGGTTCCAGAAGAACTGGTTTCGCTTCCATAATACCTTTCCTAAATGCCATAGAGCCGGCAATTTTGAAAGAATGTTCGTCAGAATCTACCGCGTGATACGAACCGTCAAAAATTGTCACCTTTACATCCACCACTTCGTACCCGGCGAGTACACCGCGCTGCATCGTTTCGATAACTCCTTTTTCAACTGCAGGTACAAAACGACCCGGCACCACACCGCCCACAAGGGCGTCTTCAAATTCAAATCCGGCACCTCGCGGACGTGGTTCAATTTTAATATGCACGTGTCCGTATTGTCCGCGTCCGCCTGTTTGTTTCTTGTGTTTATATTCAACATCCGCCGCCACTGCACGAATCGCTTCTTTGTACGGAATCTTCGGTTCGGTTAACTCGACGTCAACGCCGTACTTGAGTTTCAGACGTTTGGTAACAATCAGTAAATGCAATTCGCCCTGTCCGGCAATTATAGTCTGGCTGAGTTTGCCATCGACAGAAATAACAAATGTGGGATCTTCCTCATGTAAAGAATGCAATCCATTTGCCATACGATCTTCATCCCCTTTTACTTTGGAATGAATTGCCATTCGTATAACTGGATCCGGGAAAGCGATCGGCGTATACACCACCGGAAATGTTCTGCTGCTAAGACTATTGTTAGTATGCGTATCTTTCAATTTCACGACAGCGCCAATATCGCCTGCTGTGAGTTTGGCAATTTCCTGACGCTCTTTGCCGTTCATTACAAATAATTGTCCGAGCCGCTCGCCTTTGCCGTTGGATTGATTCAAGAGATCCAGCCCAGGTGCTATTGTTCCGGAATACACACGGAAGTACGATAACTCACCAACGTGTTCTTCCGAGACTGTTTTAAATACAAAAAGCGACGGTTCCTTTGCTGTAATAGGATCCACATCAATTTCTTTTTTATCGGTGTTGTTTGTTGCTTTCACAGCACCCCGATACTTCGGCGAAGGCCCATACGTATCAATAAAGCTCATCAATGGCCCCACTCCTATACCAAACGTAGCGGCAGCACAATAGACAGGGAAAATTTTTCGCATGAGCAGTGCAATGCGAAAACCGTTTTCAAGATCGGCGTCTTTCAACGTGCCTTCCTCAAAAAACTTATTCATCAATGCTTCGTCAGTTTCCGCAATTTTCTCAATGAGTTCTTCATGCAGCTGTTCGGCTTTCTGCTGAAGGTCGGTAGGAATGTCAAGCTCAATAAATTTTCCATTGCCTTCTCGATTGAATTTCAAGAGCTTCATCTTCAATACATCTACGACGGTGTCAAATGCAAGCCCTTGATTCACTGGAAACTGCGCCAGCACAACATCATTCCCAAAACGTTCTTTTGCCGTTGCAATCGCTTGATCGAATTCGGCGTTTTCAGTATCCAATTTATTTACTACTAAAAATGCAGGCAGGTTAATAGCTTTCGTGTAGTTCCACACTATCTCAGTACCGACTTCCACGCCTTCGACCGCCTTTACAGTTATCACAGCAAGATCAGCGACACGCAGAGAGCTTATTACTTCGCCCGTGAAGTCCGAATAACCTGGTGTATCAATAATATTAATCTTTGTTCCCTGCCAATCGGTGTGAAGCACAGCGGCGTTGATAGAAATCTTGCGTTCAATTTCATCAGCATGATAATCAGAGATTGTTGAACCGTCTTCCACGCGTCCCATGCGTGCAGAAGCTCCTGAGACAAACATCATCGACTCGGTCAACGTCGTTTTTCCTGAACCTCCGTGACCGATTAATGCAATGTTTCGAATTTTATCAATCGAATATTCTTTACCAGTTGTTTTTGACACGATCTTTTCTCCTATGCATAAAATAGCAACGCCAGGGGTCCGCTACTTATGACAAGCGGGCCTCCGTCGTCGGCAAATAAATTTCTTTTCTCAGGATTGCGTCAGAAGATATCTTGCGAACGCCGCCCGAATATGGATACAACGCGATTAATTACGTTGCCGAACAATGCGCTAACGCGCATGAGCGGTTCTTCCAATAGCTGCTGAAAACGTTCTTCAAAACGCGTCACGTTTTCGGTTATGCGTCTGAATGCCACAAAAACTCCCTGCACCATGTTGACCTGTTCGTCCACCTTGGAAGTTATCAAACGCAACTTATCCGTAATCGCATTAAGATTTTCGAGAATGGGCTTCAGATTTTTATTGAGATCGATAAGCTCACGCTGCAAGACCTGCAGAAGTGCATTGAGGCGGACAAGGACAACGATAAGATAGATGCACAGTGCAGAGGCACTGAACAGCGCTAATATTTTTGTAACTTGAATTAATGTTTCCACTCGAGTTTCCCTCTTATGGATTTTGTGAATAGTATTGTTTGGATTTCAATGTACACTCAGGCGTTCTTTCCACCTTCACTCTTGGTGCGCGCATGATTCATAACACGGTCTGCATCGCCCATAATTGAGTCAGCTTTGCGGCGTGCATCATCCACTAGCGACGCGGCTTTCTGTTTTCCTTCATTAATAATATCAACTGCTGTTGATTTAGCACGCGCCATATATTCCTGAGCGTCATCCACCAAATCGCTTGCCTTTTCTTTTATATCGGCGCGCAGTTCTTTACCTGCTTTTGGCGCATAGAGCAGCGCAATCGCTGCACCCACTATACTGCCTGCGATGAACCCAGCGATGAGTCCTTTCGCCATGCCATCATTTTCCTGTGCCATTACAACCTCCTGTATGTGACGATTTTATCTATTGAAGTAAAAATAATTCTCATCTCAATTAATATTTTCATCAACTCACATAAATATTCTCGTTTTCCATATCCTTATTTTGCCTACCGTTAACCAGACTAACGGCAGGCAAAGGGATGAAATACTAACGAGATTTCTTCTTATGACGCTGCTTCCGCAAACGCTTCTTGCGCTTGTGTGTCGCTATTTTATGGCGTTTCCGCTTACGACCACATGGCATACGCGGCTCCTTTCTATTATTACTGCTTAGTTAATTGTGAGTTGTGTTGAATTAAAAGCTGCTGCGCTCGTTTCCCAGCTTCACTGGAGATTATCAAGAGCAACTATTTTCTTAAACCATGCCAAGCCAAATAGTGTGCAAACATTCTTGAGTATCATTCCTGCCACTATGCAGCACCCTTCTTCAAATTTTCATTCACTATTTGCTTCATCTCTTTCGATACTTTAAATGTTGGAACAAAATGCTCATCTACCATCACCTGCGCACCCGTACGTGGATTGCGTGCCATCCGACCTTTTCGTTTTTTAATCTTAAAACTGCCGAAACCACGAATCTCGATATTCTTTCCTTCTTTCATCGCAGAGATAACCGTCATGATGAATCCATCTACTACGGCTTCAGTTTCTACTTTCGTTAATCCTGTTGCTGATGCAATAACTTCAACAATATCTGCTTTTGTCACGAAACCTCCTCACAGTGTTAGTTGGGAGATGTGAATCGGTACTGTAATGCTGGCTGCTGTAAAAACTCCTGCCGAATTTTTGTCACTTCCGTTGCCGCATCAGCAAAAAGTTTCTCAAAGATCGTTTTTTTCTTTACCTCTTTTACAACACTCGGTTTCCCATGAATACCGCCAAGTGCCGCTGCAATGTTTATGGCATCCTCCATCGTACCGAGAGTATCTACAAATCCATATTCTACTGCTTGCCGCCCGGTAAAAACTCTTCCGTCAGCATACTTCAATACATCCGCACGATCCATCCCGCGTTCTTCTGTGACAACGTCGACAAACTGATCATATACATCGCCGATAAGCATGTTGAAGTATTGTTTCTCTTCTTCCGTTGTCTTCCGGAACGGTGAACCGGAATCCTTAAACTTGCCTGTCTTGAATGTCGTCTGATCTACGCCAATTTTATCCATGAGCTGCTGAAAATGCATGAATTGAAAAATTACTCCAATGCTTCCTGTGAGCGTTCCGGGATTCGCCACAATTCTTGTTGCTCCACACGAAACGTAATACCCGCCGCTTGCCGCCACAGATCCCATTGAAACAACGACCGGTCTGCCTGCATTGCGCGTCTTTTTCACTTCCTCATAAATTTCCTGACTTGCAGCAACACCGCCGCCTGGTGATTCAACACGAAACACAATTGCCCGTATCGATTTATTTTCGCGATATTTTTTGAACTGTCTAACAATGTCTTCAGAAGAGATAATCGGTTCTTTTAATTCAACTACAGCAACCTTTTCGCCGCCGGTCGATATCGTCTCATCGTTTTCATCGGAAAATATCCATGAGACTATTGTGAGAACGAACAATCCAAATAGAAATACAAGCGCGGCAATAATGCCTATGATCCATTTTGCAGTTTTGGACATTGTATTAGCTTTCAATATGCCATCGTCATAAAGATAGAATTATGTAACTTATTATGGCGTAACAAATTATGAAATAGAGGGCGGAAAGTCAATCAAAGTCGAGAGATATTGTAGTGTTATAACTCGTTTAGAATATCTAGGTTTCAAGTCGAAAAGTTGTATTAAGTAACTTTAAAGTTCTAGAAATAACGAAGAAACCAAGATTGGAATTATTACTGATTATGAAGGCCCAAGAACGATATTGCATCACGATCTTATAATGAAAGGAATTCAAGAATTGCCTTTCCCGTTGTCGGGGCGGGGAGATTTGAACTCCCGACCTTGGCGCCACAAGCGCCACGCGCTAGTCAGATTTATTGATATTATCTAAGTAGCGTTGTGCTCCACGCGCTTTAATCTGTTTTTCTTTCCTTGTTGCTTCAGCTCTAGTTACAAATTGTTCGGTGTGAATTATTTTCCATGGAATGCCACTTCGAACCGATTTCGTTTCTCCCGAGTTATGTTCTTCCAAGCGGTTCTTTAAATTCCCCCGTTGAACCAACATAGTACATTTTTGTCTTTTCACTTCGAAGCACATATGTGAAAAACATTGTCGGGGCGGGGAGATTTGAACTCCCGACCTCTTGGTCCCGAACCAAGCGCGCTAGCCAGGCTACGCTACGCCCCGATACAAAAACATCTTCTTCATCAATAACTTAAACAACTTTTATTTCTTGAACTCCTGACCTTGGCGCCGAAGGCGCCATGCGCTAGCCAGGTGGAGTTTATCCCGCTAACGGCGGGACTACGCCCCAATTAAAATTACATAACATAATATAGCGAACGGATGCTGGAAAATCAATTTGGTGGTAAAGGCTTTTTGTGAACAGATCGGAATTCTTTTTTAATGAGTTCCGCAATTACACTCCAGTTTGTCTCATCATTCACCAGGATCCATCTAATTCGTTTGTCCGCTCGAAACCATGTCAATTGCCGTTTAGCGAAATGGCGTGTATTCTGTTTGATGAGGCGGATCATTTCATCTTTCGTTATCTTCCCGTCGAGAAAATCGAACACCTCTTTATAACCAACCGTGTTCAGTGCGTTTGCATCGCGCGAATATCCTTTATCGAGCAGCCCGCGAACCTCCTCAATCAATCCTCTCTCTATCATCTCATCGATGCGTCGTTCAATTCGATGATAAAGCGCTTTCCGCTCCCATTCCAATCCGAATTGTACGGTTTCAAATGGAATTTTTATTTCTTGAACCGAATGTAAATCGGAAATTGGTTTTCCGGTCGTATAATATATTTCTAATGCACGAATAACTCGCCGCACTTTTGTTACATCCATCTTAGCCGCTGAAACTGGATCGATCTTTTTCAAACGTTCAAACAATATTTCAGAGCCTAGTGTTTGCGCTTCAGTTTCAAGCTGCTCGCGAATTTCCGCATTTTTACCTGGTCCCTCAAAGAATCCATCAATGACAGCGCGAATGTACAAACCGGAACCACCGACAAGAATCGGCTGCTTGTTTTGCTTCAGAAGTTCTTCAATCTTCGTACGTGCTTGTGTACCGTATTCCCCTGCGTTGTAATATTGATCTGGATTAAGAATACTTATAAAATGATGAACAGCACATGTGAGTTCTTCTTGTGTCGGCTTAGCCGTTCCAATATCGAGGTGTCGATAGATTTGTCGCGAGTCTGCCGAAATGATTTCTCCACCAAGCTTTTCAGCAAGAAGAATCGAGAGTGCAGTTTTACCCGATGCTGTTGGTCCTACGATAGCAAGAACAAATTGATTAATCATTAGAAGATTCTGGTTCACTCAATACAAGATTGAAAACATATTATGAAAAGTACATTAAAATGCAGGCAACTAACTGCTGACTACTACTTTTCACTCCACCCTTTTTTTCCGATAAGCGGAACAAATTTAAATCCATGTGCCTCAATCGATTCATACTTATCCCTAACACGAGTTATTACCTGAATCGATTGCGTTTCTAAATCTCCGACCGGAATAACAAGCCGTCCGCCGTCGGCAAGCTGGTCGAGCAATGGTTGAGGAACTTTTGGAGCCGCCGCCGTTACAACTATGCCATCATATGGTGCATATTCATTCCAACCCACTGTCCCATCGCCGCAGCGCGCCGCAACGTGATAGCCTAATTTCTCTAACAGCTTGCGCGCTTGTAAATGCAATTCCATGTGCCGCTCGATAGTGAATACGCGACATCCCATCTCCGCAAGAACTGCAGCCTGATAACCTGAACCGGTTCCGATCTCCAGCACTTTTAAATCTTTTCCGACTTGTAATTTCTCGGTTTGAAATGCTACTGTATATGGCTGAGAAATTGTCTGTCCACTTGCAATTGGCAAGGCATTGTCGTCATAAGCACTATTCATAAATGACGGCAGAACAAATTGTTCGCGTTCTACACGCTGCATCGCCTTCAATAATTGTTCATCCTTGATACCGCGCTGACGTAGGAGATCAATCATTTCTGCACGTTCTTTTTCAAATCGATTCATTTATATTTCCGAAAAATAACTTTGATAAAATTCATAGTTGTTGCCCAGTGCGTCATATAACTTTTTTCTGCACCATAGATTGTCTGCACAGGAACAAATTCTATTTTAAAACCGCGGCGCGCCGCTTTAATAAGAAACTCTGTTTCTGCTTCATAGCCGGTCGATTCAAGCTGAACACTCTCAATAACAGATCGACGAATTAACCGAAAACCGCATTGGCTATCTTTGATCTTAACTCCAGTTCGCATTCCTACCAACACCGATGTGACAGTATTAGAAAGTTTTCGGTGAATTGGCATTCGTGTTCCAATTCTTTCACGCCAGCCGATTACAATATCTGCGTTAGTTTTTTGTTGAACAAGAAGAAATTTTGGAACATCTTCCGGCCGATGCTGCAAGTCGGCGTCCATCGTTAGAATAAATTCAATTCCGGTTTGTTCTTTCAAATAATCAAAGCCGGTGTGAAGTGCAGCACCTTTACCGCGATTCTTTTCATGCCGAAGAACAACTGCTCCAACGGAAGTAGCAACTTCTTTTGTTCGATCTGTCGAACCATCGTCAACAACAACAATCATCACTTTGCCGATTGCAGTGCGAAGCCGGCTCACGAGTTCTGCGAGCGAACATTCTCCATTAAACGCTGGAATAAGAACCGCTACTGTTTTTGTTAAAAATCCCATCTCAAGGCATTTCCGGAAGATAAGCAGATTTCAATGCATCGCTGACCATTGCTACACGTTTCATTTCTTTTACATCGTGCACACGGACGATGTTGGCGCCATTCAAGATAGATGCTGTCACAGCGGCGGCTGTTCCTTCTACTCGTTCGCTCGGCGGTAAATTTAAAATTGCACCAATAAATGTTTTTTTCGATACTCCAACCAATAAAGGATATCCAAGGGATGTAAAAGATTTTAGTTCCTTAAGAAGTTGAATGTTGTGTTCATATTTTTTCCCAAAACCGATTCCCGGATCTATAATTATTTGCTTGATGCCTGTGTTCATTGCAGCTTCAAGTCGTTCCCGTAAGAACTGTTTTACATCCTCTGTTACATTCTTGTAACTTGGATTCATCTGCATTGTCTTCGGTGTGCCTTTGATATGCATCAATACGACACTCGCTTGATGCTTCGCCGCGATCGATGCCATCTTCGCATCAAATGTCATCGCACTGATATCATTGACAATAACTGCTCCAGCCTGTAATGCGGCTTCCGCCACATCTGATTTACAAGTGTCTATAGAAATTGGAACGTTTAATTTTTTTACAAGCGATTCGACAACCGGAATAACTCTCCTGATTTCTTCTTCTATCGAAACTGATTCTGAACCCGGCCTTGTTGATTCTCCGCCAATGTCAATAAAATCTGCACCGTCCTCTGCTAATTTCTGTCCATGCTTAATTGCCTGTTCGAGGTCTAGATAACGCCCGCCATCCGAAAATGAATTCGGTGTTACATTCAAAATCCCCATCACGTGAGTACGTGATGCAAGATCGTACTCGACTGCGCCAAAGCGATATTTGAAATTTATATTCATCAGAAAATAATTATTACCATAGNNCTTAGCAATCGAATAAGTGCAATGCCGACAGCTTTCACACCCCAAATCATGTTTGCCGGCTCTTTGTCTGTTGTGAATACCGGAATATCCAAAGATGAATGATAATACGGTGAATAGTCAATAATTACAGAATCGGGATTTCCTTTCCACGCCTTCGACGACCAGCCGCGCGTTTGTCTCATGGATTTAGGTTCATTCCACGCCGCCGTGAAAACTGTAATCGCTGGAATTTTTTCTTCCGGCACATCTAGGTGATCAAGATATTTTGGCAAAAAGACATAAGAATCAGTACCACCTTGAGATGGATTCGTCGTCGCTTCCTTCCAAAATCCTTTTTTACCAACATATTCCTCACCAATTTGTTCAAAGAGTTTCAACAAGTTGTAATTGTGCGGAACATCGTTACCTTCAAAATAGAGGCACTTTCTCGTTTCCCCAATTCCAATTTCGTCGTAATTGATAACACCAAGGATATTTTTTAATTCCTTCGCGTGTTGTTTGACATAACTACTTGTCGAATAATATTCACTTCCCCAAACAACAAACCGAATACTTTGTTTCGGCGTTGGAAGAATTTTACTATTCACCATCGTTTTGAGAATACGTGCAACTTCTAATACTCCCGACTCTCCAGAAGCATTATCGTCTGCGCCGGGACCGCCGGAATCAGAATCGCCATGCGCACACACAATATAATATTCATCTATTTGCCCTTGAAGTGTTGCGACCACCGTTTTCGGATTGCCCTGTGCTATAGTTGTCTTGCTCGAAAATCTTATCGAAATAAATATTCCCTTTCCTAATTCTTCACGCAGCCGCTGACCGGCCATATTAGGAATGTTGAATACGGGAACAGGATTTTTATCGGACTCCTTCAGAGTCGAAATCATTGCCCAATTTGAATATGCCGACGAATTCACAGTCACATAACATAAGATACAGCATGCTCCTGCGTCAACTAATTTATCATACATTTTTTCGGACGGATGTTGATCTATCAGTACAGCTCCTCTGCCGATTATTTTTTCGTCAATATCATGAATAGATTTGACAAACGTAAGACGGACGGTGTCCTGCTTTGCGGAAGGCGAATATCCTGCAAGCCATTCATGTTGAATGAGTCCACTGAGACGTTTCGGTTGTTCAATTTGCAGCTGCCAGTCATCATTAGAGTACACAAGCTTCTGAGGATCGCTTATCATCTCCGGTTTGAAACCATAACTTTTGAATTTGTTAAATACGAACAGCGCTGCCTTATCGCCTGATTTTGTTCCACCAAGCCGATTGCCGCATTTCACCAAATCGTGCACGGTTTGTTGAAGACGTTTTTGGGAAACTTTAGAAACGAATTTTGCTTCACTAGAGGATTGTGCTTGAAGCGGTAAAGAAGCACAGACACAGAAAATAAGTGCAAAACCTAACCAGCGTTGAAGTGTCATTCAAAATAAGCCAATAATGTCGAAGAAAAAAGTTTGCTGTGGAATAATACCGAAATCTTCCGAGAGGAGCAATGGAGGTTAGGATAATTAAAGATGCAGAGTATATGAATTTCTAAACAGATGAAACAAACTGCAAATAAGGCGTTTCAAACTATTCTCGCGCTACAGTTTTATTTCTCATGCTTCATCGTGCTAATTTTAAGGTTTTGAATTTTAGTCTTTAGCAAGCCAATCTAATGCTTTGTCAATACTATCGAAGGCAACAGTCTCTTGACCTGAAAATTGGTTAAGAGCTTTGAGAAGTATTTTCTGAACACCGGTAATTCCTACAACAGCTCTCTTATGCACATGCAACTTTGTTTTTGCAGTGGTTCCCTTAAAAATATTCATGGTGTCGGTTGTACCGTATGTACCACGCACATCTGCCAAAACAAGAACAGAATTCTTGGGCATAAGGCGAAGAACTTGCTCAACTGAAGCGGCCTCTGCTTTCAATTCTTCAGGATTCAGATGCGAATAATCTGCATAGAAAATCTTTTCCCCTTCATGGATCATCTAGTGCGATTTCATCTTTATTCCCTCCAATCTGCTCTTGAATTTTGATGATTAAATAATTCATCAAATTGTTTAGGCCTATTTGGTAGATCTGATAACGAGAAATCTCTGAAACAAAAGTATGTATCAGAAGTTCAGCATTCCCTGAACATTTTTAAGTATTTTATCCGTATTGAATGATATTTTTGATATAATTTTCGTATGACCAAGGGCTTTATTGCTGACATGCAATACTTCCGTAGGATAATTTGTTATAAGCAGCGCGGGAATGTCAATCCCCTCTTTGCGTGCTAATCGAATAATCTCAACCCCATTAGTACCTGGAAGAAGGTAATCACAGATCAAGAGATCGAACTTTTCCTCCGAGAGTTTCTTGACTGCAAGATTTCCATCGATGCAGAAGGTGCAATGAAATCCTGCCTTACGTAATGTTGTCAGCAGCAAGGTCCTATAAATATGATCATCTTCTATAACAAGAATTCGTTTTTCTTTTTGTTGAGTGCTGGTCATCTTGATACCATCCCCCGTAGTAGACATTGGACTATATGTATATAATGCTAATTTACCAAATCAGCATATTATTTCCCACTCTTCCATTCCTATAACTTGTAATTTCAAATATATCAGGTGTTTACGACGCGTTTTACTATTCGTATTGCTAAAATGCAGAACGCTGCATTCCCTTCAAATAGAGCAATCCCATTGCAACTATGGCCACCCACCCCTGCACCTTTACTTCACCTTGAAATAATTTTTGCTCAACTTCTTCGACGGTTAATTCGACAAGTTCCATCTCTTCTAAATCGTCTATTATCGGCTTACCTACCTTGTACGCATCAAGTGCAAGGAATAGATGTCCTTTGCCACCGCCGTGGTTCCCGTTAACGGGATAACTGCCGAGGGGGATCCATTCTAATGCTTTGCAACCCATCTCTTCCCGCAACTCTCGCTTTGCCGCAGTAAGAGCATTTTCCCCAGATTCAAGATATCCGCCGACTGGAGCAAGTGAAGTTCCATCGATGGCATATTTTGTCTGATGAAACAATAGAATTGTCTTCTTGTCAGTAACCGGAAGAACAAGAGCATAATCAGGTGAAATAATCCAGGGCCAATCAGTGAGGACCTTACCATCCGGCAATTCAATGGTATGTTGTTCTACTCGTAAGAATTTGTTGAAATCAAGAATAGTTGTTTTCTTAATTGTTTTCCATTGACGCATAAAATATCCGACGTATAAAAGAATTCACACTTATGATAGAAGATATCATTAATTTTCTAAATAATCGTTCACCGCCTGCACTCTATCAATCCATATATCACAAACAAAAAGTCCGACACCGTTCCGTTAGCCTAAAGGAACATTGCCGGACTTTAATTTACTGATAACTGACAGCTAATCGCTGACAACTTTCATTATTTCACTAACTTCTTATACCGCTCGTTAATCCTTCCCCAATGTAGATTCGCAATGAAGTTGTCAATGAACTTTGCGCGGGCAGGACCATCTTTGTGATAATAAGCATGCTCAAATACATCAAGTGGGATTAAAGGCACTGCACCCCAGATCGCGCCATATTGGTGCTCATCAACCAGCGCATTGAGTAAACGACCGGAGTAAAGACGATCGAACAGAAGCAATCCCCAACCGCCAAGCTTCGCAGAAATTGCTGTAGCTTTAAAGTCTGCTTTCCAAGCTTCAAACGAACCAAAATCTTTTTCGATTGCCGACTTAATTTCCGGACCTTTCGATGGATCGCCATCGCCGCCAAGCACATCCCAATAAATATCATGCAATAATGCACCTGAATGATTCCAGCTGAATCGCCGCTTCAACTCGCCAATAATGCTGTAGTTGCCGTTGGCGGCAGAGCGGTCAGCTGTTTCTAGAGCTTTTTCGATATTGTTCAGTGCAGTTACATATCCCTTCTGGTGCGTATTGTAGTGCCAGTCGGTTGTCTCCGGGCTCATAACGTTAGAAAGAAGTTTCTTTGCTTCTTCATCTGAGTACGGACGCTTATTGAACTTCCATTCGTATGCCATATGGTATTCCTTTATAAGAGTGTTTAGTTATTTTCAAATTCAAAGTATAGAACGACAAGGACAAGAAAAGAGTTCCAACGATAAATCCGGATTATTAGAACCTATCTTAAAAACAATAACATAGTCAGTCTGAGTTGGTCGAAGATTGACTATCTCCCAATTCACCACACTTCGACGAGCTCAGGGTGACATTCTATCTAGAATAACCTATTTTTAAGATGGATTCCAAAAAGATCAAATTTCAAACAAGTTCTCAAATTCAATCTGTATAATCGAAATTTTTCTGTTTTATGCAATTTGATATTTGAAAGTTGTCCTCAATATTAGCCCATATTGAGTGTGAGTTTTGCCGCTTCGGTCATCATATCCGGATTCCAGATAGGATCAAAAACTAATTCTACCAGTACATTACTTACACCACGAATTTGCTGAACACGCCGTTTTACATCAGCTGCAATCATCGGTCCCATGCCGCATCCCGGTGCCGTCAATGTCATTCTGATGTAAACATTCGCATCGCCCGGCAATTCTTCTTCTACTTTTACTTCGTATACTAGCCCAAGGTCAACAATATTTACTGGAATCTCTGGGTCGTAACATTGGCGTAATGCATCCCAAATATGTCGATCGGTCACACTCGGCAAAGATGAAACCTCAGCAGTTTTATTAACCAATTCAATTTCTGGTTGTGATATTTTTTTTTCATCTATATTCATTACAGCATCCTGTTACTATCCACAACATCCACCGTCACCGCAATCGCTATCACCGCAGCCGCATGATTTTTGGTCATTTGGATTATCAAACTTGAACCCGCTTCCATTCGGCCCACTGACAAATTCTAAAGTAGCTCCGGAAAGATGCATCAAGCTTGCTGCATCGACATAAACCGTGATGCCTTCAGCCTGAAATATTTTATCTGTCTCTGCGGCCTTTTCATCAAAGCCCAATACGTAAGAAATACCGCAGCATCCACCTTCTTTCACTCCCATACGTAATGCATGCGAATCAGGAATCTGATTCTCTGCACGTATCTTCAAGATTTCTTTTGCCGCTTCTGGAGTAATATTTACTTCTTGTGCCACTGTTTGTTCCTGCTGTTCATTCATCTTTTATCCTGATTTATAGTTTTCGTTGAAAAATATTTTATTCCGTAGATACAATATCCTTTTTTTCTTCCAGTGCGTTCTTCATTGTATGCCATGGAAGAATTGCGCATTTGACTCGCGCAGGAAACTCACTTACACCGGCAAATGCCGCCAGTTTTCCAAATTCTTCTGCACTATTCTCGTTTTTGTTTTCACCGCGCACGAGATGATGAAATTTTTCAAATAATACTTCAGCTTCTGCGCGCGTTTTCCCTTTTAACACCGTGCTCATGACAGACGCAGATGCTTTTGAAATCGCACAGCCAGATCCTTGAAAAGAAATTTCTGTAATAACACCTTTATCCAGTTTAAGATAGATGGTGTAGTGATCGCCGCAGAGCGGATTATATCCATCTACCGAACAACTTGCATCTTTCATTTTTTTGAAGTTGCGAGGATTCCGGTTATGATCGAGAATAATTTCCTGATATAATGCTTTAAGATCAGACATGCCCGAATACCTCTTTCACTTTCTGAATGCCGCGAATAAGAGTATCTATTTCTTCTATCGTATTGTAAAAAGCAAACGATGCCCGTGCCGTTGCCGGAATGCCATACTTCTGCATTACCGGCTGTGCACAATGGTGTCCCGTACGAATTGCTATTCCTTCTTGATCGAGAATCGTACCGATATCATGAGGATGAACTCCATCCAATACAAACGACACAACCCCTGCTTTTTCTTTTGCCGTTCCGATTATTCTCAAACCTTGAATTGCAGCGAGTTTTTCGTGCGCCAAAAGGAGCAGCGTTTGTTCATATTGCTGAACAACATCCCAATCCAATGAGTTCATATAATCGATTGCCGCCGCCAAACCAATTGCGCCGGCTATATGCGGTGTTCCCGCTTCATATTTATGTGGGATATCGTTGAAAATTGTTTTTTCAAACGTCACCGACTTGATCATATCGCCCCCGCCTTGATATGGCGGCATAGATTCAAGAAGATTGGTTTTGCCGTATAGTATTCCTAATCCAGTTGGACCAAAAATTTTGTGAGAAGAAAAAGTGTAAAAATCCGCATCAAGATCACGCACATCAATGCGAATATGCGGAACAGCTTGTGCTCCATCCACCAGCACAGGAACTCCCTGTTGATGCGCCATCTCAATCATTTGCTTAACTGGATTGATGGTGCCAAGTGCGTTGGAAATATGACTTATGGCCGCAATCTTGGTTTTGCCCGAAAGCAAACGAGCGAATTCTTCCAGAACAACTTCGCCATCATCGTTAATCGGAGCAACGCGAAGTCTTGCTCCTTTTTCTTCGCACAGCATCTGCCATGGAACAATATTAGAATGATGCTCTAATCCAGTGATAAGCACTTCGTCACCAGCTTGAACATTCTTTCTGCCAAATGTTGCTGCGACAAGGTTTATTGCTTCTGTTGTACCGCGGACAAAAATAATTTCACGTTCTGATTCAGCATTCAAGAATTTTTGCACAGTCACGCGCGCTGCTTCATATTTCTTCGTCGCCAATTCACTAAGATAATGCACGCCGCGATGCACATTAGAATTTTCTGTGAGATAGTACTTCTTGATTGTATCTATCACCAAATTAGGCTTTTGCGCTGACGCTGCATTATCAAGATACACTAATGGCTTACCATGAACGCTTATAGATAGAATTGGAAAATCTCTCCGAATCTTTTCTACCGGAAAATCGATCCTAGTTTGTTGCTCTATCGTTGAAGTATTTTTCATGCTTGTTAGCTTGAAGTGTGGTTATTGTTTAATCGATCGTGAATGATCCGCTCTACTTGCGAGCGAAATGGTTCAATCGTTATCCGGTTAATCACATCACCCGCAAATGCAGAAGTGAGGATATCGCGTGCAGCATTAAGATCGATACCGCGTGAACGTAAATAGAATATTTGTTCATCATCCAATTGTCCAACTGTGGCACCGTGTGTGCACTTCACATCGTCCGCAAATATTTCCAATTGCGGTTTCGTGTTCATCGTTGCCTCATCGGACAACAGCAGCGTTTTATTCGTCTGTTTCGCGTCGGTCTTCTGTGCATCTTTTCTGACAAATACCTTCCCGTTGAAAACACCCTTGGATGCACCATCCAGAATCGACTTGTACAATTCATGACTGCTGCAGTGCGGCTTTGCGTGATCAATGACTGTATGATTATCAATTAGCTGCATTCCGCTGCCGAGCGACAATCCATTGAGTATGCACTCAGCACTTTCAGCATTGAAACGAGCGGTTATGTTGTTCCGAACAATTGAACCGCTAAGAGAGATCACGTTCGAAGTGTAACGGCTTGCCGCATTCATCTGCACGTGTGTCGTTCCAATATGATACGCGTTGATGCCTTCTATTTGAAACTTGTCATGCTCGACAATGGAATTATCACAAAGCAGTATTTCCGTAACCGTGTTTGTCAGATATGTATTTTTAGCAAGACCGACATAAGTCTCGACAATTTTAAATTGGCTATCGATTCCCGCAATGATAAAATTTCTGGGTTGAGCGGCATAAACTTTCTCACGATCAGTTGCAACAAAAAGAAGTTGAATCGGATTTTCTAGAACAATTCCTCGCGGCACCGAAATAAAAGCACCATCCCACAAAAAAGCTGTATTGAGCGTGGTGAAAGCATTCTCCTCACCCATTACCATATTATTGATGTATGACCGAATTGTTTCCGGATGTTCTCTCGACATTTCTGTCAAACTTCCAGCTGTTATACCTATTGGATGCGAATTAATATTTGATAATTCCATTGAAAACATTCCATCAATGAATACTAACTGCAACACATTATCCAGCATATACCGTTGAATGTCTTTTTTTGTCACTCCATTCAATTCATACCTAAGAATTGGCTGAAATTCTATCGTGGTGATTGGCAAAATGTTTGTGAAGCGCCACTCCTCCTGCCGTGTTGTCGGAAAGCCGAGTTCAACGAACCGGTGCATTGCGTCACGGCGAATCGTATGTACTGACGTTGACTTTGCACCATTCAAACTTTGCTCAAATGCCTCAAATTTTGATTGATACCATTTAATATTTTGATTAATTACCTGCATTATTTTCTCTGTGCTAACTTATACTGTTTGCCCCGCTTCTTCGTGCACCCAATCGTATCCGCGGTCTTCAAGTTCCAACGCGAGTTCTTTACCGCCGGATTTGACTAATCTTCCATCCTTCATTACATGCACAACATCCGGAATGATATAATTGAGCAGCCGCTGATAATGAGTCACGATAATTGTTGCATTTTCCTTTGAGCGGAGTTTGTTCACACCTTCCGAAACGATTCTGAGCGCGTCGATGTCGAGACCGGAATCTGTTTCATCTAATATCGACAACATTGGTTCCAGCACAGCCATGTGGAATATTTCGTTGCGTTTCTTTTCACCGCCGGAAAATCCTTCGTTCACAGGACGATTTAAAAAACTTTCATCCATCTCCACTATTTTTACTTTCTGTTTGATGAGCGCAAGAAAATCAATTGCATCAAGCTGTTCTAATCCTTTGTGCTTGCGAATAGCGTTGAGCGATTCCTTGAGAAAATAGGAGTTATTCACGCCAGGAATTTCGACCGGGTATTGAAACGCAAGAAACAATCCCTCGCGTGCTCGTTCTTCCGGAACCATGTCGAACAAATTATTTCCTTTGTATAAAACTTGACCGTCGGTTACGGTATATGCTTCACGCCCAGCAAGCACTCCGGCAAGTGTACTCTTTCCTGAACCGTTCGGTCCCATTATTGCATGTACTTCTCCTGCATTCACTGTTAAATTGATGCCGCGTAAGATTTCGTTTCCATTTACACTCGCATGCAGATTTTTTATTTCTAGCAAACTCATTTGTATTTATCCTTATTCATAAATATCTATTGATTGGTTGATTGAGCAATTTCATAATTCTAAATCGTCAATCACCAAATCGATAATCGTCATTTACCCAACACTTCCTTCCAAACTCACTCCAAGTAATTTCTGCGCCTCAACCGCAAACTCCATTGGTAATTCACGGAATACTTCTTTGCAAAAACCATTGACAATCAGATTCACAGCATCTTCCGCAGAAAGTCCTCGTTGTTTACAATAAAATATTTGGTCGTCGCCGATTTTTGATGTTGTTGCCTCGTGCTCGGCTTTAGCGGAAGTGTTTTTCACTTCGATGTAAGGAAACGTATGTGCACCGCATTTGTCTCCTAATAGCAGCGAGTCGCACTGGGAATAATTACGCGCGTTCACTGCACCCTTTTTCATCTCTACTAATCCGCGATAGGAATTCTGTCCGTGTCCCGCCGAAATTCCTTTCGAAACAATTGTGCTCTTCGTATTTTTCCCGATGTGAATCATCTTTGTACCAGTATCTGCTTGCTGGTAATTATTGACAACCGCAACAGAATAAAATTCGCCAACAGAACTATCACCTATCAGCAACACGCTTGGATATTTCCAAGTGATCGCCGAACCGGTTTCTACCTGTGTCCATGAAATTTTTGAATTCACTCCGGCACATTTACCGCGCTTTGTTACAAAGTTGTAAATACCTCCGCGTCCTTCTTTGTCGCCGGGGTACCAATTCTGCACTGTCGAATATTTTATCTTCGCATTATCTAAAGCGACCAATTCTACCACTGCCGCATGTAATTGATTTTTATCTCGCATTGGTGCAGTGCATCCTTCTAAATAACTCACCTGCGCGCCTTCTTCCGCAACGATGAGCGTTCGCTCAAATTGTCCTGTTGATGAAGCGTTAATACGAAAGTATGTTGACAATTCCATCGGACAGCGAACACCTTTGGGGATGAAGCAAAACGAACCATCACTGAATACCGCAGAGTTCAGTGCAGCAAAATAATTATCATTCGCCGGTACTACAGAACCAAGGTATTTTTTTACTAAATCCGGA
Organism: Ignavibacteriota bacterium; assembly: GCA_003142475.1. Lineage (GTDB taxonomy): Bacteria > Bacteroidota > Ignavibacteria > UBA10030 > UBA10030 > Fen-1298. Next base: position 66,146 of record PLMK01000071.1, on the reverse strand, counting down.
TGTTCATGGACTGCATCTGAAAAAGAACCGAATATTATTCCGAGCTCTTTCAGCTTCTCCTTAAATGTTGTTGCCACCGAAACGCTATCAAACACAGCATCCACGGCAACACCGGCGAGCCATTCCTGTTCGCGAAGAGGAATACCAAGTTTATCGTACGTCTTCAGCAGTTCCGGATCTACTTGCGATAAATCTTTGAGCTGTGGTTTTTGTTTCGGTGCCGAGTAATAGACTATCGCCTGATAGTCAATTGGCGGATACTTTATATTCTGCCAATGCGGTTCTTCCATCGTTTGCCAATGCTGAAATGCCTTCAGCCGCCATTCAAGCAACCAAACCGGCTCCTGCTTCTTTGAAGAAATCAAACGAATAATGTCCTCGTTTAAACCGGGAGGTGCTGAATCAGCTTCAATGTCTGTGACAAATCCGTACTTATATTCTTGAGCGGCAAATTCTTCTATGGTATTTGTTTCATTGTTCATAAATTTCTCAGTCTGCAGACCGTCACACAATTTGCTCCAGTGTTGTGTTTTCAAGAAGTAAATTCAGATTGTGCTGCATTTTCCCGAGCGGTTTGCGAATCGTGCAAGCATTAAAGATAGAACAGTCTTCTCCGCCTTCGGCATAGCATTCAGCAATCGTCGGCCTTTCTTCTTCAATAACACTTATGATGCTTGAGACCCGTAATTCATTCGGTTTTTTCGCAAGCGAATATCCACCGTGCATTCCCTGCGTTGAAATAACAACTCCGGCTTTTGTCAGTTTCTGCAAAACCTTTGCGAGCAGTTCATATGAAATATCGAACTTCACCGCAATTTCTTTTGCAGCGAACACTTGTCCTCGCGGATTCATAGCCATGTGCCGAAGAGCGATTAAACCGTATTCCACTTTTTTTGAGAGTTGAAGCATAAATACGACTATTCCAGTCTTATATTACATCAAAAAATAAGAGTCCTTTTTATGACTCTTCCTGTTTAAATATCTTTTTCTTTTTCTATTAAATCAAGCAACGACAAAAATCTCTTTTTTATAATCTTTGAAGAGCAGACATTTTTTTTTATCTTGTTGCTAATATGGAAGTAATTCAAACACTTGACCTCACAAAGCACTATCGCTCCAGTGCATTCAAAACAAATAACATTCCCGCACTCGAAAAAGTTTCCCTTTCCGTTGAGCAGGGGGAAATTTTTGGCTTACTTGGTCCAAACGGAGCTGGAAAAACCACATTCGTTAAACTTATTCTTTCTATCGTGCACCCAACATCAGGTTCGGCAACTGTCCTTGGTTATCCATTAGGACAGCGGGTGTTGAAAGAGTATTGTGGATATTTACCAGAAAATCACCGCTATCCCGCATTCCTTACGGCGGAAAATACATTGATTTTTTTCGGAAGATTGAATGGCTTGCCGGAATCGACCTTAAAAGAGAAAGCACATTCACTTCTCGAGACAGTTGGATTGAAGGACTGGGCAAAGGTCAAGACAAAAAAGTTTTCAAAAGGTATGCTGCAGCGGCTTGGACTTGCACAAGCGCTGATTAACGACCCGAAGATATTATTTTTAGATGAACCAACCGATGGCGTAGATCCTATTGGACGGAAAGAAATTCGCGATTTACTTTTAAATTTGAAAACGCAAGGCACAACTATTTTCTTAAACTCGCATCTTCTTTCTGAAGTGGAAATGATCTGCGATCGTGTAGCGATTCTGAACAAAGGGAAAGTAGTCCGCACAGGGACAATTGCAGAACTGACGACACAGAAACTTGCGTATGTCGTTCAGCTATCTTCTCCTATCACCAATGAGATTCGGGAGCGATTACAACAGACAATTCTCCCCATTGAGTATAAAGATACAAGTCTGATTGTTTCATTGCATGATAAGTCCGAGCTTAATACGGTCATCGATATCCTCCGTGCAGGTGGAATAGGAATTGAAAGTATGAATCAGCAAAAGACATCGCTAGAGGATTACTTCATACAGATCATGAAAGGAGAAAACGGACAGTGAGGTTTTGGGGAATGTTTCGGTTCACGGTTGAAGAAGCAATGCGCAGAGGAACGCTCATTTTCTATTTCATCATCGCAACAATTATTTTATTATTATTAACTCTGGGCATTAGTCATCCCGTGAATGAACCAGATATGGTTACGCTCTTTGGGAATCCACTTGCGCGTTTATCTCAACCGGGATTCAATGTTATCGAATTTCTTCTTATTCAATTGCATTCATTATCTATTTTTTGGATCATACTTCTCGGTATGATCGGTGTTGCGGGATTGATTCCGTCAATGCTCGAGAAAGGAATGATCGATCTCTTTCTTAGTAAACCCCTTACACGCGCTGAATTGCTGATGGCGCGTGCACTTGGCGCCGTCTCCGGTATCGTCATCAATCTTATCTATTTCTTTGTCGGTGTTTGGCTTATCTTTGGTTTAAAAGCCGGAGTGTGGCACTGGGGATTTCTTTCTTCTACTATTTATGTGGTTTATGCATTTGTCTGTTTCTTTTCCGTCGTCACTATTGTCGGATTAATAACCCGGAGTGCTGGCTTTTCAATTATGCTGTCTTTTGTTTTCACTCTCATTTCGTGGGGACTTGAAGTGAGAGAAAACGGATTATATAGACTCTGGGACAATGTCGTTTATCATCGTTTACTTGATACACTTTATTACCTGACTCCGCAGCTTGATGCTATGCTCGGAAATTCTACTCGTGTAATTGGCAAACTTCCCTATATTCCCAATGCACCTGATTTTACTTTTATGCCGTTCGTTTATTCCTTCTTCTCAACTTGCTTACTCTATTTTCTTTCAATCTGGTATTTCTCACGGCAGGATTTTTGATTTCAGAACACCTCTCTTCTCTCAATTTGTTTGTGATACGTTTTCTCTCTAATTTCTAAGAGAAAAAGGAATTGTTATCATCGAACTCTATTATGAAATACGATACTGGCTCGAAGGTACCTATACCTTACGGATCTTGATTGATTTCTTTGATCTGTTCTTTAAGATTGGACCATATCTTCTCATCAGCATAGCATTGAATGTTACCACTCTACGATACTTTAGAGATAAAAAAATTCTTTTCTCAACAAAAAGCGAATTGGGTTCCATCATCCTCGCTTCAGCTATAGGCATTATTTCTCCGTTGCCAACTTATGCGGCAATTCCTATTGGTCTTTCACTCATGGCAACTGGGATTCCATTCAGTGCTGTAATTGCATTTGTTATTTCCTCCCCGCTGATGAATCCCACTATTTTCTTTCTTACTGCAACTCAGATTGGAATGGAAATGGCAATCGTAAGGACTGTGACCGCATTTATAATAGGAATGTTGGGGGGATTACTCATTATGAAAGTTTTCAAATCACTTTCTCCGCTTAAAAAAATGCCAATGACTAATCAAAATACTCCACGCAGACCACTTTTTGTAGACATTTACAAAAACACAATCTATGTTGGAAAATACTTTCCCATTGCAATCCTGCTTAGTGCCGCAGTGAAAGCATTAATCCCGCCAGAAGCTATCAGATCTCTTCTTGGAAATAATGCTAAGATGGGAACCTTGATCGCAATCGGAATGGGTGTTCCATTCTATTCGTGTGGTGGAGCGGCAATTCCGTTTATTGAGACCTTGATAGAATTGGGCATGAGCAAAGGTGCAACTCTAGCTTTCTTCACCGCAGGACCTGCAACAAAGCTGGAGACTTTATATTCCTTTAAATCCTTATTGGGTACAAAAGTTCTAGTGTTCTATTTAGTGCTTACGTTGATATTTTCATATATTGCTGGTGTGATTTATTCTTTCTTCTAACCTAAAGGCACATCATGCATTTCTTTAAAAGCAGAATCTTTAAATTTTCATCGATACTTATTTTATTTTCATTCTGGATGTACTGGGATTTATCACAGGCTTACGACAGCAGGAGTATTATCTATAAATCATTCGTGTTAAATTCAGAGATGAAAACAGCTGCATCCCCGCCCGCAACTGTTTCTATTGTAAGATCAAATGATCCGGCAATAGAAAATCCATGCGGTGTAACGGATGAGGGAATTTCCTATCAAACGATTGCACAAATGGTGCGACGGGCGATCTATCTTGTAGATACAAGTGGATTACGCAGTATGATTAAAAGTGGCGATACCGTACTCATAAAACCAAACATCGTCCAGCAGGATTCCAGCGGAAGCGGCGGTGTAACCGACATTCGTGTCGTGAAAGCATTGGTATATCTCATCGATTCAATCGATCATGGTCATATCAAAATCATTGTTGGTGATGGATCACCAAGAGCATTTACAACCTTCGAAAAAACGAACGCCAGTTCAACCTCATATTGGACTTCTCTATTTGATGTGCCGGGATACCAGAATCTGAAAACTGAGGCGCTTGCAGATAAGATTGATTTTCGTCTTTCCAATCTTAATGGTAATTCCGATACAAAACCATGGCCCGAATTAGACTCCGTTAATGTCCCGGGCGGCGGAAACGCACAGCCGCAAGGCGGTCATTATTATATCCACCAGGATGTTACCCATGCAACTGTATATATCACAGTGCCTGTTTTGAAAATCCATAATCAACCAGGATATACCGGCGCTCTTAAGAACCAAATAGGTCTTGCTGCAAGCACTCGATATGGATTTAACAAAACAACTGGGGTTAAGATCGAAGGCGGTTATCATAAACTGATACATCTTGCTCAGGCACCATATCAATGGCAGGATAAAGAAATTGTCGATTTATGTATTCTTGCGAAAATAAAATTTGCCGTTGTGGATGCAATTACATGTTTGCAAACAGAAAAATCACCGGAATATCTAGATTCTCATCACTATAGCCTGCAAATAAAAAATCGCATAAAAATGAATACGATTATTGCGGGTGTTGATCCTGTTGCAGTCGACAATGTATGTTGCAGATTAATAGGATTGAATCCTGACGATATTGAACATATTACACTTGCAGAAAGAAATGGATTAGGAACAAATGATATAAGTAGGATTACTATCGTTGGCGCCGATCTTTATCAAAACATTACACGATTTAAAAAGGGTCTGTTGCCAAGCAGCCAATTCGGGCAAAGTAATAGAAATTGGCTCCTGAATGGTCCTTATGCCATCCGAGGTACAAATCCTATCGACACCTCATATATTCCAAACGATTCTACTGTTACACCTTCTGCTGGTATGAATGGCTGGAGCCAAAGCGTTTATTTTATCAATGATCGGATTAATTTGGCAGATTATTATCAAGCTCAAGGAGTGAACACAGCTAATGTTGTCAGTTATGCGTTTGCATATTTCAGTGCACCAGCAACCCAATTAGCAGAATTGTGGGTCGGTTCTGATGAAGATTTAAAAATATATATAAATGGGTATATTGTATATAATTATAAGGGAACAAGAGCGTTCACACCAGATCCCAATAATGCTGACACTACTTCGCTGTGGAGCGATATTGTAACAGTAAAAGTTAATAAAGGTCCGAACACGATCCTTGTTAAGTCTCTTCAAAAAAGTGGACGGTACGATTTCAGTTTGAATATTTGTGAGGTTCAATCGGATATCAATTACCGCGGGAATAGAATTGCAGGATTGAAATTTACAACGAGCAGTAACGGCACCTCCGTTCGCAGCGGATCAACACCTGTGATCAGCACCTTTGAGTTACAAAACTGTTATCCAAATCCGTTCAATCCCACAACTACAATTAGATATCATATTTCCAAAACCAGTTCGGTAAAACTCACAGTGTACGATCTTTCCGGACGTGAGGTTGCAACGTTGGTGAATGAAGAAAAACCCACAGGCACATATACCGTTCCATGGAATGCAGCACATCTTTCAAGTGGTGTGTATTTTTCAAAACTTACAGCAGGAAAATTCACGCAGGTTAAGAAGATGATACTCATAAAATAAAACGAGAGCGTTTGATTTTATGAATACTCAATCATTATTTTCACAACGCAACAGTGAGGTGCCATGATCAAAAAGTGTTTCCTCCTGTTTGTTTTAAATAGTATTTTTTTCTCTCTGCTTTTGGCTCAAACAGATACTTCATCCGTCACATGGATTTTCGACCGCGTAGATACAATTGGCGGATATGTTTCTACTCCATTGAACGAACTTCCTGTCATAATAGAAACATCCCAAGGAAAGGCCGCTTATTTTGACGGAATCAATGATGGAATTCTACTCCATTGCAATCCAATTGGCACAGCTACGAAATTCACTCTTGAAGTGGTCTTCAAACCGGACTCAAGTGATTTAACAGGAGACAAAGGCCAGCCGCGATTTATCCATATATGTGATTCTGTGAATAATAATAATCGACGTGTCACAATGGAAACAAGGATTCTGCAAGACCAGCGGTGGATCCTCGATACGTACATCAAAGCATCTATATCAATGTTCCTTACACAAATTGATTCTACGAAGACGCATACATCTGGAGAGTGGCATCATGCAGCAATTGTTTACAGTGAAGGAGTTATGAAACAATACGTAGATGGTGCAGAACAGATATCAGGGTCAGTAACATACCAGCCAATAGACTCCGCAAGTGGCAAAATATCTATTGGAGCACGACAGGATCCACGCTATTGGTTCAAAGGTGCAATCCGTATGATAAAAGTATCAAAACGTGCACTAACACCGACAGAATTTTCTCTTCCAACAATAACAAAGGTGCAGGATGTAGGAGAATACCCGATAATAAATCATCTACTCCAGAATTATCCCAACCCTTTTAATCCCAACACCAATATAACATTCATAATAAAAAAAGAAAGTCTCGTTACATTGAAAGTATATAATGTGCTCGGTCGTGAGATCACAACATTAGTGAATGAAATTAAGTCTGCCGGAACATATGCGGCAACTTGGAATGCGTTAGCATTTAATAGCGGTGTATATTTTTGTAAAATGCGGGCAGGAGTTTTTTCTTCCACGTTGAAAATGGTACTGACGAAATAACTTTTTCGCTTTTTAGATAGATAAAAATCGGATACTCATGATATCCGGTTTTTTTGTTACCGCCAATTTGATAGTAAACTGATTTCTACCTACCTTTTTGCCAACAACGAGGGCATTATGAGAATCGGTATTACGTGTTATCCAACATACGGCGGCAGCGGCGTTGTCGCAACCGAACTTGGTAAAGCGCTTGCCAGCCGAGGACATTCAGTTCATTTCATCAGCTACGCAATGCCAATGCGTTTGAGTGGCTTCCAGAATAATATCGTCTATCACGAAGTGGAGATGACGAATTACCCCCTGTTCGACTTTCCCCTCTATACGCTTGCTCTCAGCAGTAAAATGGTGGAAGTGGCACGATACGAGAAATTGGATCTTCTGCATTGCCACTATGCAATTCCCCATGCCACAAGCGCATATTTGGCAAAACAGATTATGGGCGATCACATAAAAATCGTTACGACTTTGCATGGTACCGATATTACTCTCGTGGGATTAGAACCGAGTTTTTTGCCGATTATGAAATTTAGTATCGAGCAGAGCGATGGTGTAACGGCAGTATCTCGATTTCTTAAAGAAAAAACTTTAACCAACTATGGTATTAGCAAAGAAATCGAAGTCATTCCGAATTTCATCGATACCGCGAAATACAAACGGCAACCATCGGATACGTTATGTCTAAAGTGTGCGTCGGAAGGTCAAAAAGTTTTGATGCATACTTCAAATTTCCGTCCGGTAAAGCGCGTAACGGATGTGATTCGGATTTTTAATGAGGTGCAAAAGAAAGTACCAAGCGTTTTAATTTTAATTGGCGATGGTCCTGACCGTTCGCAATGCGAAATGTTGTGCCGCGAATTTGGAATTCAAGAGAAAGTTCGCTTTCTCGGGAAACAAGTAGAGTTGGTGCCAATTCTTTCTGCCGCTGATCTTTTCTTAATGCCAAGCCAGTCGGAGAGTTTCGGACTTTCCGCGCTCGAAGCAATGGCTTGCGAAGTGCCCGTCATTTCCTCCAGCGTTGGTGGATTGCCTGAACTTCAAGTGCATGGCCAGACAGGATTTATTGCCGAGTTTGGTGACATTGATCGAATGGCTCGTTACGCAATTGATTTGCTGACAAATCCAGCGAAACATAAACTGTTCGCAGAAGCAGCACGCAAACGCGCAATCGAATTTGAATCCTCAAAAATTATCGGCCAGTATGAACAGTACTACGAACGCGTTCTCGCTGGTACAACAACTTCTGGGAAATAAAAAGGATTTTAATAGGACTTTTCAGGCAGGACGAAGCCGGGCATACTTCACAATCAAGGTCTTCGTTCCATAACTTTCAAACTGCACTATGGCTTTTTGCGCTTCCCCTTTTCCGATGATATTCGTCACACGCCCGCAGCCAAATATTTCGTGTTTCACAACTGCACCACGTTTAACATCAAAATGTTCCTGTGATTCCGATTCATAGTCCGGCATGGCATCACCAAAGAATGCCGCTCCTTCACTCTTCTTCTGATGAGCCGCTCGTCGTGCCGCAGATGTCGGCTTATCGAACTCAAACACTGAATCAGCCGCCGCTCGCTGACGCTGGACTTTCATGCCGATACGCTCGATATTTTCTGTCCCTAACTCAAGAAGAAATCGAGATTCACTTGGATAAGTAACATCACCAAATCTATAACGAAGATTGGTATGAGTTATGTACAACTTTTGTTCCGCTCTTGTAATCCCGACATAAAACAATCGCCGCTCTTCTTCTACATCTGAAGATTCGATCGTGCTGGAATAAAACGGTAAAAGCCCTTCCTCTAATCCCACAATCATCACTACAGGAAATTCTAATCCTTTTGATGCATGAAGTGTCATCAATGTTACAGCATTGTGTTCGCCTTCCCATGTGTCGATATCGGACACGAGTGCTACTTCTTCAAGAAACGATTCGAGTGTGCCATCCGGTTTGTCACTGCTGAATTCAGAAATAGCTGAGAGTAATTCCTGCACATTCTCCCACCGTCCCATTGATTCAGTTGTGCGTTCTTCCCTAAAGATTGATAAAATTCCCAGCTCATCTACGAGAGAACGCGCCCATTCGCTGAACGTCATCTGCGGACGTAATGCCTGATACTTATCAATAATCACTCTGAATTGTGACAAACTATTCTTCGCTCGCTCTGTCAACTCCACTATTTCATCAAGTCGTTTTAAAGAATCAAATAACGCAATTGAATGCTGCACTGCAAACCTCTGCAGATGCTCTATTGTCACATCACCTATTCCGCGTACCGGATAATTAATGATACGCAACAGACTTACTTCGTCTGTAGGATTTGCAAGTAGACGCAAGTATGCAAGTACATCTTTAATTTCTTTGCGCTCGTAGAACCGCGTTCCGCCAATAATTTCATATGGAATCGCATTTTTTCTAAATGCTTCTTCCAGCGCACGCGATTGAGCATTTGTTCGATACAGCACCGCAAAATCTTTCAGATCAAGTTTGCGGCGGTGGCTTTCCTGCTGGATAGCACGTACGATTTGACTTCCCTCTTCACGGTCATCGATGCACTGAACAACTGTTACCGGTTCACCTACCGGATTAGCAGTCCACAATTTTTTCTTCAATTGTTCTTTGTTGAAGTGAATGAGTTCATCTGCCACAGATATGATAGATTTTGTGGAACGATAATTTTGTTCTAATCTAAAAAGCTGACAGTCAGGATAATCTTTTTGAAAATCCAAAATATTGCGGATATCCGCACCACGGAAGGAATAAATGCTTTGAGCATCATCCCCAACAACCGCAATATTTTTAAACATATTGCCGAGCAGCCGGACAACCTGATATTGTGCGCGGTTCGTATCTTGAAATTCATCTACTAAAATGAACTTGAAGCGATGCTGATACTTTTCCAGCACCCCTTTTTTCTTCTCAAACAGTTCAATTGGTTTTATCAGGAGGTCATCAAAATCCATAGCGTTGCTGCGCTCAAGTGTTTTTTGATACTCCGAATACACAAGCGCTGCCTTCTCATCGAAGAGTTCATGCGCAGTTTCAGCAAATTTACTTGGCGAGAGATATTGATTCTTCGCAATACTGATGCGCGAGCGAATCGCTACTGGATTGAATTGTTGAGTCGGTAAATTCAGTTTCTCCATTACTTTTTTTATTGTGCTAAGCGAATCATCGGAGTCATAGATTGTAAACGATGGCGTGAACTTCAGATGCATGCATTCTTTTCGAAGAATCCTTGCGAACATAGAATGAAATGTACCCATCCAAAGATTGCCTGCATCATCACCCACCAGCTTGATGATGCGATTCTTCATCTCTTTTGCAGCTTTATTTGTGAATGTGAGCGCAAGAATTTGATATGCTGGAACACCACACTCCATTAGGTAAGCTATGCGGTATGTGAGGACGCGTGTTTTACCGCTGCCCGCACCGGCGATGATCATTACCGGACCATTGGCAGCTTTCACTGCCTCTATTTGTACAGGATTGAGATCGTTGAGAAATTTCATCACACACTTATTTTAGTAAGATAAAATGGTAAGGAATATTTGCTAGGAGGGCAAGAAGAAGGTGATTTCTTCTTTATTTAGTTTTAAGTATAAATCTTTAAAACTTAAATTTCAGATTGAAGATTACAAGATGAAGAACGATGATTTACAAAATCCTAAATCACACCGGTAATGCGCCTTCGAGTCGCAGGAGAAATTCTTTTGTTTTTAATCCAGCCGCATAGCCGACAAGCTTTGAATTTGCTCCGACAACACGATGACACGGTACAACAATTGGAAGCGGATTGGCACCATTTGCTTTGCCTACTGCTTGAAATCCTCGCTGAACGCCAACACGTTTCGCAAGTTCTTTGTATGAAATCATTTTCCCGTATCGAATTCGTTTCAGCTCCGACCAAACATGGCGTTGAAATTCCGTTCCCACCGGATCGAGCCGGCTGTGAAACTTTACAAGCCGCCGATCAAAATAGCGATTCAACTCATCTATGATCTGACGATTCTTTGTCGACGTTTCGACGAGTTCAGCGCCATCGAATTTCTTTTGCAGCCATGCGAGAAATTCTTTTTTCGTCTGAGCCGGAATACTAATTTTACATACACCTGATCTTGTTGACGCGACATGAATGGTGCCAATTTTTGAATTAAACGATGAATAGTAGATTTTTTCCATGTTCTCTCGCAGTTCTAAAGATACTGGTTCCACTTGTAATCAAATTTCATCTTCATCCTTACGAAAGTGAAACTGATTCGTTGTTGAATGGTATTTCAAGAAATGATGCAGCCTCAAAGCCGGAAAAAGTATAGCTAAAAGGTATTTGAAAGGCAAGCACTCTCTGAATTCTTTCCATCTCTTCTTGAGAATAATCCTTGACAGAACTTAGAAAAACGCTTTCGCTTCCATCCGCGCAAAATGGATCGGCTGTCCTCCTCCTTCCTTACGTCCGTTGTAATTAAGCGACAATTGCAAGTTAGCCGTGATGCGGTAATCGAATGTCAACTGCCACAGATAACTCTGCCCCACTGTTTTTCCAGCAGTGAATTCATAGGGCAATGAAGCGTTTGGATCGGTGATATTTGTCAACGATACTTCTTCCCGTTTTAGTTCTGCACGCAATTGTCCAATACCAGGAAACGATTGTACAATCCTAATTCCTTCTTCATTAATATCTGCTGTCGCATTTTGTCCGCCAAAATAATTTATTACTTCCGTTACACCGAAATTAAAGCCGATTTCCCAATTCAATGCAGGCCGATAAGAAAAATCGGAAAGCAGCGCATCGGAAACTATATCTCGTTCCTCCGATGATTGCGTGGATGCTGTCATTTGATCAATTTTGTTAACAAAGTCTGTCTGGTTACTGATCTCTTGCACAAGTTGTGATCGAATACGTATGGACCGTTCCTCCTGAAAGGTCTTTTCTATTGACGAGACAAGCTGTGTCAATCCATATCGTTCGCTGTAGCGAAAACGAAATGACAAGTCGGAGTTGTTCTCAAATAGAAATACATCTTGCGTGATTTGCTGTGAACCAGCGAGCGTCGTTTGATCATTCAGAAAATGCGAAAAATTGAGTAAGTATATTTGTTTCGTGTCCGTATCTTTACTTCTTTCATCCACACGTAAATATGTTTCAGTTGAAATTGCCCGTAGAGCTTTGCTTAGCCATGTTGATGCAACCGGGACCAAACGTGCCGGCTGCAACCGCAAACGCATACTCGCCTTGAGATCTGCAACCGGATAAAGCTGGTCACTTGGTATATAGACGATGATATAATCACCATCGAAACGAGTGAGTTCAAAATCACCTTCATCCATGATTCCGTTATTATTTACATCACCGAGGTATTTATAATTACCGCTTCCTTTCGTTACACGAACGAATATCCGTTCTAAGCGCGCAGAACGTTGATCGGAAAATTCATAATAGAGATCGGTTTCTACGGCACGTTGAAAAGGAGTATAACGTGTTTGGGAGCGAACCAATACACCGTCTGAGTTAAAATTTCCCCGGCGCTTGAATTCATCCGTAAACTCTACATTACGAATGCTCAACGTGAGCGAACTTGATAAAGACTTCCATCCGTTCAATTGCCAATTGTAGAGTTGTGTTAGTGATTTGGACGCACGGTTCATTGTTCCAGCAACAGCACTATCTTCGGTTCGTATTTGATATTCAGCGGAGGCAGTCATCCTCCAGAAATCAGCAGTGACAAGGCGTGGTGCAATTTCAAGAAAGCGAAAACTGTTCTGACGCATAGAATCTTGTCCAGTGGGTGTAGCAATACGTTCTTCCGTTTCAATACGAAGACTGGGGCGCCACTTAGTTATCTCATATTCCACTATCCCGCGCTGACGAGTCCAATGCGATTCATCCTGTAAGAGTGTATTGGATGTGTTTATCATTTCGATCTGGTACTGAGCATTTGGCAAACTCGAATCTGCGATTCCCAGATTGATTTGCGTTCTTGCGGAATGTACTTCGCCTGGACGATTCAATACACCATATGTTACCGCAGTGTTTATGCTTCGTGTTGGAAGATATGCCAGAGAGAATTCCTGAATTTCTTCATTGGCAACTGCTGCCTCGCTGAGGTTCCATTTCCTATTGAACTCCACTTCATTTGCACGATCCAGCGGAACGAAGCGTCGATCGACAAACCGCTCGGAGACATGCGCATCCACTTCACCTATATTCTTTCCGCCTATGAGAAGTCGTTTTGGATTGTAACGAGCGGTAAAAGAAAACGCATTACCTTGGATGCTACTAGAATCTTGGTTGGCAAATCTGTTTTGATTAAAATTGCTCATTGCATATTCACCGGAAACAGAAAAATCTGATGTGAGAGAAACCTGACCGTTCACTTCAAAAATTTGATGAAGCTGCGGCATCGGCAAAAACTGCAAAGGAAGGTAGCCGCCCTGTCCAATTCCCGCAAACTGAAATTGTCCAGCAGCAATACGTACATATCCAGCGGAAGTATCAGGCACCACATTCACAGGTGAAAAACTTACCGAATAGATTGCAAGTGAATCTCCGGGTGCATAGATAAGTATCGGATAATGCTTGCCGTTAATAAGCGTATCCTGCAAAATATATTGACCTTTAACACTATCCACTCTTGATATTCCAGAGATAGATGCTTTCATTCGATCGGCTCCGCTTTGACGAAGGATAGCGCGAGTTGTGTCGTTCAGCGTTACATCAATTGGGGAATCCGGATCATCTGCTTCCTGCATAAACGACGCGTTCAATTTTAATTTGCCGCCGAATATTTTGCTACTTATCGTGCCTGCAACAAGATTGCGAACAAATTGTTGATCAGTATATTCAAAATCGATTGTAATTCGTGATGCGTTAGTAATCAATCGACGGCTGGAGAAGGTCACTTCTCCGCTGGCATAATCGATAGTATAATCATTCACATCTCCGCGCGTCATTAATTCACCGTTCAAATAAACTCGTTCACTTCCTGCAATAATGATCAAACGATTTTCACCATTTGCTCCTGTAAGGAGGTACGGGCCTTGGACACTTTCCATTCCTTGAAATTGATTTGTGTTGTACTTGCCGCGTGCTGTAGCTCCGGTAAAGGACGCTGAAGCATCGATATCAGAACCTGCAATCTTTTCGAATGATGCAACCCCACGCGCACCTTGCAATTTGCGATTTAATCGTCCAAACTCGCCTCCTTCTTTCTGATCTATCTGTAAATTAAAATCTCCGAGTGTAGCAGAATACTGCGGATTTTTTATTTCAACATAAACTTTATCAACCTCGCGAAGTGTCTGAGTTGTACCTTCGGGTTGAATTGGCGAATTCTCATCTGTAAGTGCTGCCGTTACGTCAACATCCTGGGCAAGTTTACCAGCAAGCTGCATACGAAAACCGGAATTCAATGAAAGGTCTTGATTGGAGCCCACAGAAAAGCCTCTGACGATCGATCCACTTTTTTGCAGACCCGGACCGAATAAATCTTCCGTGAGTAATCCTTGCGACGGCTGTAAGATAAGGGTTTTATTCTCTCCTACAGAATCCCTGCGTATTTCTAATTGCCGAAGCGCATATTCACGTTTAAAGCTGATTGGAAGAGCACGGAATGTTACCGTCATTCTGTGTAGAATTGTGTCGGAGATTATTTGTTTGAGTTGAGCTGAAGAAAATAAAATTTGACCAAAACGATAATTTATTCTGTAATCACGTTGGCGTATTAAATATTTTATTGAATCGATAAGTATGTGCTCGCTTCCTTCAACAATAAATTCTTTGGGAAGTTGATAGACTGTATCAATTTTGTTGACTATAAGAGTAACGGAGCTGTGACTAAAAGAAGTCATCGTTCCGAAAGATTGCGCGGAAAGACGGGTTGAGTGAAACAACAATACAAGAACAACGATAGAAAGCCAATACTTCATTGAGTGTGTTGAGGATATTCCTAAAAATAGATTTGTTTCAATATCTCATAATTTCCTCCTAAACGCACTATATCGTCTTAATCACAGATAGACACAAATATGTTTATTGCAAGATAATGAAGAGAATTAATTGTTACAACTTTTTTGTAGAGAAAGATGCATGTTGAGAAATCCTTATCGTTGATTTCTGAAAGATATCGGAGAATCGCTTTAGGACTTTTTCACTTCAACATACTTCAAATCACCAGTTCGAAAATGGACCCAAGTTACAATCAATAGCGTCATCACTCCACCGAACACAGCCGAAGGAACAGTCCCCATCAATTTTGCGGCAAGTCCCGATTCAAAGCCGCCAAGTTCATTCGATGATGCAAGGAATATCTCATTCACCGCCTGTACCCTGCCGCGCATTTCATCGGGAGTCATTACTTGTAATATCGTTGCTCGAATAACGACGCTGACACTATCGAAAGCACCGCTAATGAAGAGCATAGCGACCGAAAGTATCATCCACGGTGAAACAGCAAATATTAGAATGGAGATACCGAATCCTGTAACTGACAGAAGCAAATTTTTCCAAGCATGCTCCATCGGAGAGAAACGAGTCAATAAGAGCAATGTAAGAACAGCACCAAGCGAGGGTGCTGCCCGAAGAACTCCTAATCCCTGTGCCCCGACATGCAAAATGTCTTCTGCATAGATGGGAAGAATCGCCATAACTCCACCGAACATCACTGAAAATAAGTCAAGCGATATAGAATACAGTATAATTTTTGTTTTGAAAACAAATCGTATTCCTTGCTTAATACTGGTGATAATTTCATCCTGATCATTCAATTCCTGAACAGGTTTATCTTCGATCTTCATAAAAAGGAAAAATGACGCAACCACCATCAAAACAGCAACCAGTAAGGTGTTAGCAAATCCACTCCATGCATAGAGAAATCCAGACATCATAGGGCCAGCAATAGCACCAACCTGCCAAGCAGAGCTGCCCCATGCAGAAGCATTTTCATATAAAGGTATAGGAACAAGAATGGCTCGAAGAGATTTTGACGTCGGAGAGAGAAATGCCCGGCATAAACCGATAATAAAAATCGTCAGATAGATTATAATAAGAAAAGACGCTTGTGAAATATTATCTTGCTGACGTGCAATAATCTGCAGTATTAATGAACTAACTGCAATACTCCCGACGCTCCACAGGAGAATTTTACGTTTACTATTCTTATCTGCAATATGGCCGCCAAAGAGAGAAAAAGAAATAAACGGGATCGCCTCAACAAGTCCAATCAGTCCCAATGATAGTGGATTGTGCGTAATGCGATATAGTTCGTACCCAATGGCAACTTCTTGAGCAAGAAGCGCCAGTGTAATAAAAAAAGATCCCAAAACAAGATTGCGAAACTCCAGGTATCGCAAAGCCGCATAGGGATCATTTTCTTCAGATAAGATTTTTAATTTATTCATCGCTTAATAAAATAAGTAAGCTCGGCTGCATTTCCAAGAGACACATTTGTTTTCTTGATATTATGTTTATCTGGTTCAATTATTTTTTCTCAATTACAAAGAAAAAGCCCGTAAGCATAATGCTCACGAGCTTCTCTGTGCCGAAGGGGGGACTCGAACCCCCACTCGATTTGAGTCGAACTGGATTTTGAGTCCAGCGCGTCTACCAATTCCGCCACTTCGGCGCTTCGTTTATTAAATATATCAAGGAATGGTTTGCGAAACAAGTTTTTTCTTAGCAATGGTTTTTTGACTTTACGCGCATATTTGGATAAATTTTCAACAAGAGAAAAAGAATTCTATGACTAACTGTATTTTCTGCAAAATTGTTTCCAAAGAAATTCCGTCGGAAGTTCTATATGAGAACGACCATGTTATTGCCGTTCTCGACATCAATCCAATTCATTTGGGTCATGCGCTGATTCTTCCGAAAAAGCATTGCAATGATTTTTTAGACCTACCAGAGGAGACATATCACTCCATTCTTCAGGCAGCAAAAATTGTCACACTTGCGTTGGTGCAGAGTTTGAAGCTTGAAGGATATAATCTCTTTTCCAATAATGGCACTATTGCCGGGCAATCCGTATTTCACTTTCATCTCCATATCACACCACGATATCGCAATGACAACATTAGATTCGTTCTCAATCTTAAAGAATATTCCGGCGGCGATATGAAAAAGTACGGGACGATGATTCGGAAATTTATCAAACCACCGGCATTATAGAGAAAGATGAAAACCGATGACACACTATGTTAAACTCACACCGCCAGCCACAGGACAACCAATACAATTCGTGAACGGTAAACTCAATGTTCCGGATATGCCCATCATTCCATTTATTGAAGGTGATGGCACAGGACCAGATATTTGGCGCGCATCACAACGTGTATTTGATTCTGCTGTTGCAAAAGCTTACAGCGGGAAGAAAAAGATAATTTGGTTTGAAGTATTCGCCGGTGAGAAAGCGAACAAAATATATGGTCCCAACACTTGGCTCCACGATGACACACTTGTTGCCATTAAAGAATATATTGTTGCTATTAAAGGTCCGTTAACAACACCAATTGGCGGCGGCATTCGTTCTATTAATGTCTCATTACGACAAATGCTGGATCTTTACGTTTGTTTGCGGCCTGTGCAATATTTTACCGGAGTGCCATCGCCTGTGAAGCATCCGGAATTAATCGATATGGTCATCTTCCGAGAAAACACAGAAGATATTTATGCGGGCATTGAATGGAAAGCTGGAACACCGGAGGCAAAAAAAATTGTTGCATGGCTGCAAAAAGAAATGGATGTGAAGAAGATTCGGTTCCCCGAAACTTCCAGCATCGGTATTAAACCAGTCTCCGAGGAAGGAACAAAGCGCTTAGTTCGCGCGGCGATTCAATATGCCATCAAGAATAAGCGCAAATCTGTGACGTTAGTGCACAAGGGTAACATTATGAAATTCACTGAAGGCGGCTTCCGAGATTGGGGCTATGAGCTGGCGCAAAAAGAATTTGGCGGTACGCTTATCGATGGAGGTCCATGGGTGAAGCTTCCTGATGGAATTATTATTAAGGATGTTATTGCAGATGCATTCCTTCAGCAAATTCTCACGCGTCCTGCTGAATACGATGTCATCGCTACACTCAATCTTAATGGCGATTACATTTCCGATGCGCTTGCTGCGCAAGTCGGCGGCATTGGCATTGCACCTGGCGGCAATATAAATTATGAAAATGGCTTCGCAGTCTTCGAAGCAACCCATGGCACTGCACCAAAGTACGCTAATCAGGATAAGGTGAATCCCGGTTCTGTCATTCTCTCCGGTGAAATGATGTTGCGCTATATGGGCTGGAATGAAGCCGCTGATCTCATCATCAAAGGACTCAATAAAAGCATTCAAGCAAAGATAGTTACATACGACTTTGCACGGCTCATGGAAGGAGCTAAAGAAGTAAAGTGCTCAGAATTTGGCGACGTAATTATCAAAAATATGTAGTCAATGATTAATCTTTTCAAGATCTGCAATTTTTAATCAGACTTCGTTTGATACATTATCAGATCTTCGGCCACTGGAAAGATAGATCCCCAAAACCTCAAACCTGCTTAGCAAACGTCTTATAATTACTAAGTGATAGTATTCCTTTTGTAGAATCTATAACTCCCTTTTTCCGTTCTGATCATTCTATTTCCTTTTCTTACAAAAAACACGTTTTTCCCTTTGTTTTAGCTTTCTCTTTTTACCTCAAAACAGTTAAATCAAATCCAGCAAATGGCATATTACCTGTAACTTTTATGATATTGCCATAAGGGGATAAGAAGTGTATATTAGAACTAGTTCTTATTGAAAGATGTTAGATTACAAATAGTTATGGGTATATAATAATACATTTGATTGCGTGTCTATGAAGAAATTAAAGCCAGTGGTGGGAGAACTTACATTTCTCTTTTTATTGATTATTTCGCACCCTGCTGCGGCACAAACCGCAACATACAAAGACGTCGCTGTCATCATCGATAGCTCCAGCGGTATTTCAGACAGCATTGGAAGATACTTCGCCAATATCCATAATATTCCAGAAAAAAATCTCATTTACGTTATAGCGCCAATGACCGAAGAAATTGACAGCATGCAATTCGAAAATCTCCGACAACAAATTGAATCTCTCCTAATTTCTCGAAATCTGAAGGACAGTATAAACTATATTGTTACTACCAAAGGTGTACCTCTGAAAGTAAAACGAAACGGATTAAATTCGAATTCTTCCGTCGAAAGCGAACTCTCACTGATCCTCGGTCCGTATGCCTCATATATCGGCAACTCTGGTTGGGTTAATTCCCCGTATTATAATCAACAATATGATTTTACCAGGGCTAAATTTGGAATTTATCTTGTGACTCGTCTCGATGGATATTCCTTTAGTGATATTAAAAATTTAATCGATCGTTCCTCCTCCATCTCCCCTTTTATTCCAAGCGGAGCAAATTTTGTTCTCGACGAAGATCCGACATACCAATTACTTGCTCCGGATCTGAATAATAATATGAACATGGCGGCAGATTCTTTACTTGCAAGAGGACAAATAGTCACTCTTGATAAAACTACTACTTTTCTGACCAATCAGTCAAATGTCCTCGGTTATGTTAGCTGGGGAAGCAATGATTCAAACCACACAACCAATGCGATACCACATAACACATATCTACCGGGGGCAATTGGAGAGACTTACGTTTCAACTTCCGCACGCAGCTTTGCCTATCCCCCTGTCTATGGCCAATCTTTGATCGCTGATTTGATCGCAGAAGGTATCACCGCCGTAAAAGGATATACGTATGAACCTTACTCCAATACGATCACAGACGTCAGTATCCTTTTATCAATGTATGTAGATGGATACACTGTCGCTGAATCCTATTATGCCGCGACAAAATTCCTTTCATGGATGGAAGTAGTAATCGGCGATCCAAAATTCAGGATCATATCCACTCGATTGCCAATCGATGGTGATCCGTTACCTGTTCAAATAACTTCTTTCACCGTCGCCGCCAAAGACAATAATGCATTTCTTTCGTGGAGCACTGCTACTGAAACAAACTGCTATGGATTTGAAATTCAACGCAGTCGTAAATCACAAACAACAATTGACAGCAACAATTGGACGAAAGTGGCGTTTATCGCAGGTGCGGGTACTAGTAATTCGGAACATCATTATTCATTTGAAGACTGCCTAGGATCACCAGGTAAATATTCCTACCGAATAAAGCAAATTGATAATGATGGAGCAATAACCTTTTATGGCGAACGTGGCATTGAGATTGTGAATGTGAATAAAAAACTCACATTAAACGATAATTATCCCAATCCCTTCAATCCTTCAACAACGATTAGTTTCTCCACTGTAAATGATGGGCCGACCTCTCTCCGTATTTTTAATATTTTAGGACAAGCTATCGCTACTCTCTTCAACCGCACCTCGTTAGCGGGAGAAACCCATCAAGTTACATTTGATGGAGCGGCATTCCCCTCAGGAACGTACTTTTCCAGATTGGAATCCGGAAATCAATCGATCGTAAAAAAGATGATTTTGTCGAAATAGACCTGCTAATCGACCTTTCCCATTCAATTCGTTAATAAAATCTGAATCAAATCAGTTTCTTGAAAGACTGAGCATTTTTCAGTATCATACTGTAAGAAATTTCGTAACTAAGAATTGTTATGGCTCAAGCTCCATTACAAAATCCTCTTCAACAAGAAGAAAAAGATACAGATGTTCTGATTGAACAACCGGCAAAAGTGGTTTTGTTCAATGATGAAATTCATTCATTCGACGAAGTAATTGGACAAATCATTAAAGCCACTGGTTGTGATACTGCGAAAGCAGAAGCGCTGACCTGGGAAGTCCACACAACCGGCAAAGCGATGGTGTTTGAAGGACAGATGGACAACTGCCTAAAAGTGTCACATATATTAGAAGAGATTGCGCTTAACACACAGATTGAAATATAGTTCTTATGACTTCAGCCGAAATCCGAAACAGTTTTTTAAAATTTTTTGAAGAACGCGGGCACACAATTATTTCAAGTTCACCAGTTGTTCCATACGACGACCCAACACTTCTGTTTGCAAATGCAGGAATGAATCAATTTAAGGATGTATTCCTTGGCAATGGTAAACGCTCATACAAGCGCGCGGCAAACACACAAAAATGTATTCGTGTCAGCGGCAAGCACAATGACCTTGAAGAAGTCGGACGCGACACATATCACCACACATTCTTTGAGATGCTTGGCAACTGGTCGTTCGGAGACTATTACAAGAAAGAAGCCATCGCGTGGGCGTGGGAATTGCTGACAAAAGTCTGGGGACTGCCCAAGAACCGCCTCTGGGCAACAGTGTATAAAGACGACCAAGAGGCAGAACAACTTTGGAAGACTGTTACCGATATCGACCCAAGCCATGTTTTACGCTTTGGCGAAAAAGATAATTTTTGGGAAATGGGTGAAACAGGACCATGCGGGCCATGCTCTGAGATTCACATCGACCGCACACTTGATGGAACTGCAACCGCAGAAATGGTAAATGCAGGTATCCCGGAAGTGATGGAGATTTGGAATCTCGTTTTTATCCAATATAATCGTGATGAAACCGGCAAACTTACTCCCCTGCCGGCCAGGCACGTGGATACCGGAATGGGATTCGAGCGCGTTTGCGCTGTACTGCAAAATGAAAAGTCAAACTATAATACAGATCTCTTTACACCAATTATCGAATCCATCGAAGTCTTAGCGGATAAAAAATATAGCAGAACACTACCGTCAGATCCACGAAGCGTATGGACTGATATAGATACTGCTATTCGCGTTATAGCTGACCATACACGTATGTTATCTTTTGCAATTGCCGATGGAGCTGTTCCTTCAAACGAAGGCCGAGGATATGTATTAAAACAAGTTCTTAACCGAGCTGCTCGGTTTGGTCGCATTTTAAATTTTCACGAGCCTTTTATCTATAAGATTGTGGATGCTGTCGTGAAAACGATGGGCGATGCTTATCCAGAACTCGTTCAGAAACAGACAATTATAAAACACATTATTCAAACTGAAGAAGAAAGATTTAGTAAAACCGAAATGAACAATTTGGGTTTGGACTATTTCTATCGAAATATTGTTGGTGAACCAATTCGAAAAGTTTTAATACAGAATGGTACTATTGATAGAAACTGGCGTGTTGATGATCTTAAGTCTAATGGAAATACAATCATTTTTTTGAGTCCCACCATTTATTCTCCCAATGAAGTTAAATTAACTATTAGCGAAGAATTAAAGCGCTTGAATATAGTTTCTATTACTGGCGAGGATACCTTTAAACTTTACACTACGTACGGTTTGCAAACAGAAACTACCCAATCACTTGCAAAAGATATCGGTCTTTCAGTTGATATTGAGAAATTTAATGAATTAATGGAGAAACAAAAGGAAAGTTCAAGAGGAATAGGTAGACCTAACGACGATATAAGTAATCGCGAATTGATCCATTTTTCCGAAGCAACACGAAAAGATGAAATTAAATCGTTTGAAGTTGATGACTTAGAAAATAAGTCAACATTTTGTGGATACGATACGCTTGAGATTGAAACTCAAGTATTACGTACACAAGAAAATATGGTCGTTCTTGCAAAGACCCCATTTTTCGGGGAATCTGGAGGACAAATTGGAGATAGGGGAAAAATATTCATTCAAAATAAAATTATTGAAATTATTGATACGCAAAGAAAAGGAAATATAAATATTCATTTTCTGCGCACTCTTGCTACAGATTTAAAAGAAGATACCTGTATCAAGGCACAAGTTGATAAAGAACGCCGCCTTTCCATACAACGTAATCACTCCGCCACGCATTTACTGCATAATGCACTGCGCCGGATTCTTGGAACGCATGTGCATCAAGCCGGCTCATTGGTTGCACCGGATTATTTACGGTTCGACTTCGCGCATTTTGCTAAGCTGTCCGATCAGGAACTTGCCGACATCGAATCACTCGTGAACGAGAAGATCAAAGAAAATATTCCGCGCACTCCGGGTTTGAATAACATTCCATTCGAAGAAGCGAATAAGCTTGGCGCGTTGATGTTCTTTGGCGATAAATACGGCGACTTCGTCAACGTGATTCAGTTCGGCGACTTCAGTATCGAGTTTTGCGGCGGCACACATGTCAATAACACCGGTGAGATCGGCTACTTCAAGATTTGCGAGGAAAGTAGCGTTGCAAGCGGCACTAGGCGTATCGTGGCGGTAACGGGTACGTACGCACTAGATTATCTTATCAAACAAAAGCAAGAATTCGAAGCTGGATATAATTTTGCTTTTAACCAACTTGAGGAAATATTCAAATCACAAATTAAAGATATTAAAGAGCTTCCACCCATTCCCAATCAGGCTTCTCCAGAATTAGCAAGTTATTTTACACAATTACACAAAAACAAAATAATTCTGCAAAAAGTTATTGAACAAGACAACGAGGAAAAGAAGAAGCGGGAAAAAGAAATTGCCAAATCCCGTTTAAAATCACTTTCCGGTTCGATGGATGAATTGATTGCCTCTGCTGTTACAATTGGGGATATCAAACTGGTTGCAGCGAAAGTATCTGCCGCTTCAATCGATGAGTTAAAAAACCTTGGCGATTCGCTTCGATCAAAACTTGGCAGCGGCGTCGGGCTGCTGGCTTGTGTTATTGAAGATAAAGTTCAGCTCGTCTGCGTCGTTACAGATGATCTCGTTGCCGCGAAAATAATCGAAGCCGGAAAAGTTGTCGGGTCAATCGCTAAAATTGTCGGAGGAGGAGGCGGCGGACGTGCGCATATGGCAACTGCCGGCGGAAAAGATGTTTCAAAGTTAGATGAAGCACTTGCACAAACGAAATCGGTTGTGGAATCTTTTTTAAGAAAGTGAATAGAATCAGATGACAACCTTTGAACAACTTCTGAAAATCAAGCGTGACCGAGGTGCAGGATATTTGCTCCTCATCGATCCGGATAAAATTGATCCAAAGAAACTGCCTGCTTTTATCCGCGAAGCAACGAATGCAGGAACAGATGCTTTTCTTGTCGGCGGCAGTCTCATGCTCTCGAATGAATTCGACAAAACTCTGGCGATCATCAAAGAAAACACGAAAGCGCCGGTTATAATTTTCCCCGGCGGCGTATCGCAGGTTTCTGCTGAAGCTGATGCGATTCTATTTCTTCTGCTCATCAGCGGGCGCAATCCGGATTATCTTATTGGCAATCAAGTAAATGCTGCTCCGATTATTAAACGAATGGAACTTGAAGCTATTTCAACTGGGTATATGTTAATCGACGGCGGAAATGTAACTTCGGTAGAATTTATGAGCAATACGAAACCGATTCCTCGTGAAAAGACGGACATCGCTGTCGCGCACGCGCTTGCGGCAGAACTCATTGGATTGAAATTACTCTACTTAGAAGCAGGCAGCGGTGCCAAACAATCTGTACCTGATGCGATGGTAAAGAAGGTCACAAAGTATTGTTCACTTCCGGTCATTGTCGGCGGCGGAATACAAACGCCGGAAGAGGCAAAAAATAAAGTGAAAGCTGGCGCTTCATTCATTGTAACTGGAACCATCATCGAAGAAAATTCACACAGTTCAATCATTCAAGAATTCGCCAACGCAATTCACACATCTTAAGTAGAAGACACGATGGGGCTGCCAATGACACTATCCATAGATAAAAAGCTTTCACGCAATAAGTTCATCAGTGATTCGCTTAGAGAAAGCAGCGACACGAAGCTCCGCATCTTACAACAATGTTCACCGGATATTTCTAAGGCGGTGGATATTATTATTAACGCATTCAACAACAAGAAGAAAGTGCTGCTTTGCGGTAACGGCGGCAGCGCGGCAGATGCACAGCACCTCGCAACAGAGTTTGTGATTCGCCTCAGCCCTCTTATTAAACGTCCTGGTCTACCGGCAATTGCACTCACCACTGATTCGTCTATGCTGACTGCCGGCGCCAATGATCTCGGTTATGATAACGTCTTCACCCGCTCTATTGAAGCGCTGGGCAACGAAGGCGATGTGATTATTGGAATTTCTACAAGCGGAAATTCTAATAGTGTGAACAATGCATTTAAAAAAGCGCGTGAGATGAAATTGGCTACAATTGGTTTTCTTGGTAAAAATGGCGGTAAATCGAAAGACCTTGTTGACCTTGCCATCATTGTTCCATCAGACGATGCACAGCGAATTCAAGAAGGACATATTACTATCGGTCATATCATTTTTCAAGAAGTTGAACAGGAAATGTTTGGTGAAGTTAAATGAGATTTTCTGATAACTGATTACTGATAATTGACAACTGATGCCGCATAAACGACAACAAGATTTGCTAATTCCGCTGCTCACCGTCATCTCAGATGTAGTTGCAATAGAAGCGTCGTTTCTTTTCTCATACTGGCTCAGATTTTTTTCGGCACTCACGCAGTACATTCCTATTTCGTACGGCCTTCCGCCATTAGAAGCATACATTAAAAGTTCTCTTGTTGTTATTCCTGTGTGGTGTTGGTTGTTTAACACACGTCATTTATATCTTCCACGGCGAATTACATCTTTCTCGGACGAATTTTTTGCCATCGTGCGTGTTGTTGTACTCGGTATGTTAGTTGTTATGGCGGGCGCATTTTTCTACCGCTCATTTTCATATTCACGCATTGTATTTTGGATCCTCGGTCTTTCTGCAGTAATGTTTATCTCCATCGGACGATTTATTCTCCTGAAATTTGAACAGCGGTGGTATGCTCATGGCAACGATTTGAAACGTGTAATAATCGTGGGAACAAGTTCTATCGCAAGTAAAATCTTTCGGTCTCTTAGCACACATCGATCACTCGGATATGAAACTCTCGGTTATTGTTCCGTGCAGGGCAGCACAGAAAACGCAATGGAGCATATTCCATACTTAGGGTCCATTGCTTCTATACCGGATTTAATCAAGACACAAAACATAGATGTCATATTGATTGCATTTAGCGAAATAGAACATTCACATCTGCATGATCTCGTCCGCGACTGCCAAGGATTGAATGTAGAAATGATGATGGTTCCGGACATTCTTGAGTTGATAACCAGTCAAGTTCAAATCAAACATATCGAGGGAATTCCATTCCTCGGCATTAAAAGTCCTACGCTCAGCACATGGAATTTTATCGTCAAGCGAACATTTGACCTGCTCTTTGCATCACTTATCCTCTTGCTCGCAAGTCCGATTATTTTCTTGATTGCAATTCTCATTAAGCTTGGCTCTATGGGGCCAATCTTCTATTTACAGGAACGCGTAGGTTTGGATGGCGAAGTATTTAAAGTCATTAAATTCAGATCTATGCGCGCTGATGCTGAACAATCGACTGGACCGATCTGGTCAAAAAAAGATGATCCAAGAACAACGCAGCTCGGCCGATTTCTTCGTCGCTTCAGTTTAGACGAACTTCCTCAGTTGATAAATGTTATCAAAGGCGATATGAGTATTGTTGGCCCTCGTCCGGAGCGGCCGCACTTTGTGGAGAAATTCAAAAATCAGGTTCCACGATATCTGGAACGGCATCGCGCAAAAACCGGCATGACGGGCTGGGCACAAGTCAACGGTCTGCGAGGTAATGCTTCCATTACCGAACGAACAAAGTACGACATTTATTACATCGAACATTGGTCGCTTGTATTTGATCTGAAAATTATTCTCAAGACTATTCACACCGTTCTTTTTGGTGATGATGCATATTAAATCAATATTCAGAACTCAATAAAAAAGAAAATAATATTATTCATTTATACTCTTAATTTAATCCTATGGTTGCTGCATTTATATTTCTCTTACATATTGTTCTATGTGTTTTTGCCTTTTTTGAATATAAAAAAGAAGGCATTGGTGAAGGGTTTCTTGCAATAGCTTTCGTTGGTATTGTTTTTGCTGTTGGCTGGACAATTGCTGCGATCCTAACCAATCTTCTATTTGCGCCAGAATGGTTTATTAAATGGTATTGGCAGCCGCTGGATTCTTGGGTGTGGCGATGTATCAGAAAAGAAATCAGCCGTGATACGATTTCTCTTTTGTTCCTTACAACAATGGAAATTGCATTTTATTACTTTTATTTTCTGACAGGACCAAATCAGGATAAGGGGAAGAAAAAAGAAGCAGACACTCCTACTACTTCAACTTAAAGGAAAAGGTAATAATGCAGGATTGTTCCACTTGCGGAAAAGACGACCCAAGTGGTTCAAACTTCCAGAAACGGACCGCTTTCATCGCGGCTTCTTCCAAAAATCGATTCGCCTTTTGCTCCGGTTGAACAGAACGCACCGTCCCATCAGGAAAGACGACTGTGAGAATTCGAACTTGCGCTGAGACAGTTGCTCCTTGCGGATATTTCGGTAATTCCCCGCTTAGCTTGCGGCGAGTCATTCCATGAAGCCATTGCATTGAAAACACTCCACTTCCATCTCCATCACCGCCTTCTCCTGATCCAAAACCATAAGGCGTTGTTCCAGCAGATGGTTTAGAAGAACCTCCAATTCCTGAACGATCAACTCCGCTTGGCGGCTCACGCGATTCTCCACTGCCGCCTGCAATATCATTATGATCTGCCGGAGCGTCTATATTGCCCATGTCATTAGGATACATCGTCCTATCGTCTGCTTGAATTTTATCTACGCCAATCTGTCCCGGCAAAGAACTCAAACTTTCTCCAGGCCGCCGTTCTCCCGGAACACCTTGCTTTTTAGAATTTGATCGGCTCCGAAGAGTCGTTGCTGGAAAGGATTCATCAATTGAACTGACATCTGAAATGACGGATAGATCTTGAAGAATCGGATATGCTGACATACCAACTTCCACATCGCTTAATGAATGCGGAAGCTCAATTTCGGAATAAGTGAAAATACGGATAAGCTGCTGCCGTGGAGGATTGAAGGC
This sequence comes from Ignavibacteriota bacterium, assembly GCA_003142475.1. Lineage (GTDB taxonomy): Bacteria > Bacteroidota > Ignavibacteria > UBA10030 > UBA10030 > Fen-1298. Next base: position 38,256 of record PLMK01000071.1, on the reverse strand, counting down.
TTCTGGATCTATTATTAGTCGCAAAGAACTAAGAATGGCAAGTGTAAGCGCGACAGCAAGAATAAATGCAAGCGACATTTGTTTTTTATAGATGCGCTGCAATTCTTTTGCACCGTAAGAAACTCTTCCCAAGTGCGGCGATACATTCACATTTGCTCCTTAACGCCGCGCTTCACACCCATAACCGGCATTACTTGATTTGCCTCATACTCTCGTTCACTCAAAGAAAAATCGTTTCTCGACAAAGTAAAAATGGACGAGAGAAATACCTCGAAAACATCTATCTTGAATGAACTTTATCGATGATGTAATGCGCCTGCAATTCCTCTGCAAACGACTGCACTGCTTTCTCGGCTTCATCACGAGTCGGATAACGTCCGATGCGAACAGTGTACCAATCGCCGCCATTCATAGGAACCATTTCAACGAATGAAGGATACCCGGAGATCTCTAAATTTTTTGCCGTCTCGAGTGCTTTATTCTTTTCGCGATAGGCAACAACTTGAACAGTAAATTCACCAACCATCTCGCTGAGTTTTGAAACAGATTCAGTCTCTATGGCTGCTTCACTCCTTCTTGCTGCCTTTGATTTTTTCGCAATCGATTTTTTTGCCTTTGCTGCAGGCTCCTTGACGGCTTCAGGCTCCTTCACACTTTGGGATTCTTTTCCAACTTCTGCTTTTTCTTCTACAGGAGTCGTATTGATCAGTGCAACTTCATTTGTATCCGCCTGCTTCTGCGCTTGAATAGGTTGCTGAGTCGGTACTTCAGGTGGAAATTGCTCTTCTTGCATTTGTACTATCGGTTGCTGCTTCTTACCCCATAACTTTAATATACCGCGCTGGTTTAAAAAATACACGCCGGCTGCTGCAATACAGAGAACAAGCAATAAGAGCAGAATTATTTTTCCTCCACCTCCTCCACTGCTTCTTTTAACAATCTTTTTCGTCGGGGGAGCCGCCACAGGCTCTGCCTGCGTTTCTTCAAACCCGCCCTCATCAATGAGATTCAAATCTGGCATTGAATAATCCTCCTTGTATGTTTGGAATGTGTTGCGTTCACGAACACTTGTTCTTCACCATTTTATTTGTACATCTACGTGCATCGTTAATGGAAATTCTTTATATCCACGCCATATTTCAAATTGTGAATCTGTTAAATTTTTTATTCCAGCTGTAAGTCTTAAAAAATCAATTGGTGTATATTCACCGCTCACATCAACAACTACATACTTTGAAAGTGTTGCCGTACCGGCAAGATTAGTTGTTCGCTCTCCTGCAAACCTCACATCTGCGCTCACCGCCATCGCCGTTCCAAATCTATGAATTGCAGAACACCAAACTTCGATCGCAGGTGCATAAGGAATTTTCCCGCCTAGAAAAGAATCATTCGTAGAACGGAGAAAAATATTAGAAGCAAAATAATCATTTGAGTTCAACTTTGCAACCATTTCCGCACAGAATGTTACGATTATTGCCCGCCCTCCATATGCCAGTATCCAGACACCTTGATTGGAGGAATCTGAAAACATCGGCAAATCACGAACAGATTTTACATTTAAGGATACACTGCTGCGCACTGCCTCTGTCCAATTTGATTCTATGCCAAGCTCGCCCGCACCTGTAATGTCTTCATGTTTAACAATTGAAGCGGCAGAAAGAAATCGGTTTGTGAAAATGTTGGATGTCAAAGTCATCGGAACTACCATCTGGTCGAAAGATACAAATACACGATGTTGGGATGTTATTTGATAGCTTGCCATTAATTGCGGGGACAGACGAACTAAATCTTGCCCTGCCATTCCTTTTGCCCAATATAAATGCAATGATCCTTCGAAAAGAATACCGCCATACCAATAATTTTGCACGCCCGCTGACAAATCCATAAACGTCAATCCGCCTGTGGCGAACATGAAATGGAGCTTTGTATGAACAGGAAGAGATGCAATCGGGAATGAGGTTTGGTAATTCAAATCTAATCGAGTATCATTTGTTGAAATAGATGAATCCGATATATCCATATTTTCGAAAGAAATTCCGGCTGAGTAGGGGAAATTATTCAATGTCTGATTCTCTAATTCCGCCTGCAATTGGAAATTAGAAAGCGTTCGTTGAAGATTCGGTGTTGCTGAACCGTAGAAATGAAATGACTCACTCCGATAACCGAGTTTACCATTGAGAGCCGCATTCCGAAATATCGGCTCAGTTGATGTCAGCGTTGTTCCTCCTCTAGCCGTCAAACCACCGCTGGATTGATCTGTATTCGTTGCATATCCTTTAGTCAGAAAATATTTTCCGCCGAAAGAATAAAAGTATTCCGGGAACGACTGCCCAAATTGAAGTTCGGCTTGCGGTGTGAAATACGTTCCAATACTCGCTTTTGCAAATCCTGAATACTTACTTGCTTGTACCTGTGAGTCACTCCCGCGGCTCTTCATTTCAAGTTCCAGCGTTTCGCGATCACGTAGACTTTTTTCAGAAGATTTTAATATTAACTCCTGCACAACGGGAGAATCATCAATCATAATTTTTTCTAATTTCGGTAAATCGATTGATGCAGTTCCGGTAATGACAAATTCCGGCAAATCAAATTTTGGAAGAGGTCGCTGTGTCGTTTTTGTCTGCACCTTGTTCGTGTCCTGCTGTGGTGAACTTATTTCCACATGTCGCACAGCTGGATTTTTCTTTGCATTTTCTATCGGTTCCTCTTGTGCACGTAAAAACGTCATCTGCATGACAAGCAGAAGAATCAGCAATCCCAATACACGAAGCACCGCGCGCACTACCGCTGCTCCATTCTTTTCAGACGTCGTTTTGCTTCTTCAATTACTGAGCTGTCGGTTTTCAGTTTCAGAACCGCTAAATAAGATTCGCGTGCACGATGCGCGTCTTTTGTTTGCTCGTAGGCGTCACCTAAACCAAGATATGCCCTACCGACCCACCGCTCGTACGACGGAAAAACATATTTCACTCGCAGCAAAGCGGTGATTACATTCGTCCAATCTTTCTTCCCGGCAAGCGATGCACCGACAATGTATTGTGCTTCAGCACCTGTTTCATCTTTTCGCGACGTTGCAACCTTCTCGGCTGTAGTTTTTGCGCGATCATATTCTTGCGATTCAAAATACATCCGTGCCTGTGCCAATCGTGCTTCGTCTGCAATAGGCAAATCACTATAATCTTTTATCACACCTTCGAACTGTGCATGCGCTTCTGCATTCCTTCCAAGTGAACGCAATGCTTCGCCTGTTCGCAATTTTGCTCCGGCAATTATCTCAGGGTCTTTCACTTTCTCCTGAAGATTCTGTAAGGTAAGAATTGTTTTATCAGATTTGTGCTGCGCATTGTAAATCTCCGCCGCTTCGAATAAAGATTCACCAATGAGTTTCTCTGTTGCATCTGGCACGTTGGCGGCCCGCTCAAATGCCAGCGCCGCTTCATCGGGACTGCCCTGCACACGGTAACATTTTGCTAATGCATATTGTGCATTTGCAAGAAGCTTTGAGTTGGGATATTTTTCGGTAAATCCGCGGTAGACTGCTGCGGCATCCGAATATTTCTTCTGATTGAAAAGCAGATCGCCTTTCTTCAATTGAAGCTCTTCGCCAACAGGTGAAGTCGGGTTCTCTTTTACAAACTCATCTAAAACATCGACCGCTTCGGCGTCTTTTCCTAACGCTGTTAAACAGTACTGAATTCCTGTCGTGGCATCTGCAACGTAAGGGCTTTTCGGAAATTGTCGCAGCACTTCACGATAAGATTTTTCCGCCGCAACATACTGTTGCATATTGTAATAGCAGTCGCCAAGACTATAATATGCACGCGGCACCAGTTCACTATTAGGAAAAGTTTTTATCAGTTTATTGAATTCCTTAATTGCCTCGCCATATTCTTTCCGCTGAAAGTTGACCCATCCCAACGCAAACTGCGCATCGTCGGCAAGCGACGAGTGCGGCAATGTTTTAATCAATTCATCAAACGTTTTGAATGCTTCGGCGTTGTCACCGTCCTTCAAGTAACTCTGACCCATCTGATAATATGCATAGTCGATAGAAGCACTGTCCGGATACATCCGAATGGTTGCGCGATAAATGCCGGCAGCTTTTTTATAATCCTTCTGAAAGAAATTGGCATCACCCAGACGTAAGCGTGCGTCAAATGCAAACTTGCCTCTCGGATATTCTACCAACAGTCGCTCAAATGATTCGATTGCCTGCGGAAATTTCCCTTGTTTGTAAAATGCCCAGGCAATTCCATACAAAGCTTCTTCTTTCTTCGCTGATCCTGAGCTTTCCGCAGATTCCTTATAGAGCTGTGTTGATGCATTATAATTTCCAAGCCGATACTCCGCTTCCGCCTGATAGAATTTTGCTTCATCTGTCTTTGGATGTTTTGGATATTGCGAAATAAACTCTGCAAACTTTGCCACAGCGTCTTTATAATTTTTCAACTTGAATGCACAAAACGCTGATTGAAAATTTGCTTCAACCTTCACCTCAAATGACGCAGCAGGAACCGCCAGCGCTTTCTTAAACCAAACTTGCGCTTCTTTAAAGTTTCCTTCGATTAACAAACATTCGCCTAACATTTTACAGGCGTCCGGCAGAACATCGCTTTTCGGAAATTCTGCCGCTACGCGCTGGAAGTACGGCTTAGCCCCGCTTGCATTTGTTTCCTCAAAGAAAATACTTCCGGCATCGAACAGGGCATTATCGGACCACTCGCCCTGCGGCTCGCGCTTGACAACTTCGTTAAACGTATTCAGCGCTTTTGCATTTTGTCCGGCAAGATGTTCAGCAGTGCCGCGCCGGTATAACGCTGCATGCCCGAGTTCATCAGATCGATTTGTCAGTCTATCAAAAACCTCGATCGCCTTTGAATAATTCTTCTGATTGAACAAACTCCATGCAAGATTATACGTTACTTCAGGAGCAAGTGCATTTTTGGAATGATCAAGGAGAAATTTCTCATATCGCTTTTGCGATTCTGCAAAATCACGAAGTTTGTAAAATGCCTCTGCAAGCAGGTAATCGGCGTTTGCTAATTCTTCTTCGTCATGAATCTCCGGACGGGATTTAGTGAGCGCATCAATAGCCTGTTTATAGTTTTTTGCATAATAGAAACATTCGCCAATACGAACGTGCGCACCCGGTATTAAACTGCTCTGCGGAAATTCCGCAATCAATTTGCCGTACCACTCGGCGGCTTTTGCATACTCCGTTCGCTTCTGATATGTCCATGCAACAGAATATAACGCATAGTCGCGCAGGCGATTATTTGGATAGTTCTCGTATGCAAGCGTGTAATATTTTAACGCATTTTGAGTATCGTCATTTCGCAAAGACGTTTCACCGATCCAATATGCCGCTTCACCGGCAGATTCACTCTCGCCATATTTATCCAGTACGATTTTAAATGCGGCAATTGCTTCGCTGTTCTTTTTTAGATTAATGCAGGTCTGGCCAAGTTTGAGATATGCTTCCGGTACGTATTTAGAGTTTGGATTATTTTGGATGAATCCGTTGTATTTTGCAGCGGCGTTTTGAAATTGTGCCGACTGGAACAAACACTCCGCACCTAAAAACTCTGCATCCTGCCGCTTGATGCTTTTGGGATATTTTTGAACGAAAGTTTCAAATTGCTGACCAGCAAGCTGGAAGAGACTATCGCTGTAAAGTCCGAAGGCAAATGCATAGTCCTGTTCTTCTGTTACGGATGGAGACGGCGCGGGCGCAATTTCTTGTGCTGATAATGAAAAAAAGAATCCGGATGCTGTGAACAGAAAAAGACACAAAAAAACCAAATAGTACAGATTACTGCCGTGACTTTTATTGCGGTCGAAAAGATTAATTAGACTTATCAATGCGGACTTAAAGTATTATTTTAAACGATACCGCTAATGGTCTAATGTAATGGAAAGCCGATTGGAAAGCAAGAACAGCCCGATGGAAACTCTTTTTAGGCTCCGCCTTTTTTGTCGGTGATTGTTTTGCGGTTTATTTCCGTCTGATTGATGCCAGATGACTTCCTTTTGTATGTTCTATTCTTTCCCAAATCGTTTGNNATACACCATCTATGTTTTCGCAGATATCTGTGTTTGTAAAACGCAAAAAGTGGATACCGAGTGCTTCAATATGACTCTGTCGTTCTTTGTCGTACTCTTGGGCGTTTCCAATAAAGTGCGAGTCACCGTCTACTTCGATTGCAAGTTTCAATCGTGGACAATAGAAGTCGATCACGTATTGGTCAACACTGTACTGTCTACGGAATTTAACTCCATGCATCTGTTTTCTCGAAAGTTCTTTCCATAAGATGATTTCTGGCTTTGGCATTGTATGACGTAGAACACGGCGTCTCAAAGTTTGAGATTTTTTGTTGAATATTTTTGTCATCGCAGTAGTTTCAATCACCCCTTTATCCCCTCCTTAGCAAGGAGGGGAAGGGGAGGTTGTTTTTTGTAGCACTTCCGACTTCGGCATGTTATTTCGTAGATACCGTCGTTTCTCTTGCTCGTTTTTTCTGGTATAGATTCTTGCCATCGCGGTTTTGCCCCCCTGCATTTAAGCTTCCCCCTTCAAATTGAAGAGGAGCGTATTACAGTAATATGCATAGCATATTACATAAGCAATGCAGATTCCCATTTTGTATGGGGGGTTCTTTTTTGGGGGGTGGAGAGTTTTAGAACGAGATAAACACTTATAAAATGTCAGATAGCAAATGCCACGGATCATTTTGCCAAGATTTAAGTTTCATCGCAAGAGTAATTCCTTCTACTGCAAGGTCTTTACTTTTGTCCTCTAGGATCAGACTTTCCATGGCAAATAAAGTTCTTTTTATTATCAAAGCCTCACTTTTTTCCCCCTGGGTTAGACTTTCCGAAACCAGAGCCCTTCTTTTTGGCACCATAGATCGCCGTTTCTGCGCCATGATAAAATTTTTTGCGGCTAGTACCTTTCTTTTCACCGCCAGGTCCATTGTTTCCGTGGACTGTTCAGGGGACTGAGTTACAGGTATAGAAATAGAGGTCACGGGTGACACTTTCCTTTAGAAAGACATGATTAAGGTTTTAATTAATTGAAAGATAAAAAATCGGTACAATAAACGCAATCACGCAAACGCGTGTTTTTAAAATATATAAAGATTACAGGGAAGAAGCTAAGGGAATGGATTACAGAAGGAAGAGTTTGTTTGAATTCTTTGCTAGCGGAGCATAATATTAATTCCGCCCTGCCTTCGGCAGGCAAGGGATTTTAGTTGTGGAGAGTTTGGGAACGAGAAGAAAATATAGATTTTACTCTTTTGCAATTCTGACAGCTTCGGTAATGGCGGCTTTGAAAACAGTTTCAATATCAAAACCAAGTCCTTCATCTAATCCGTCTTTTACTAAAAGAAGTTCTGAATCTGTTAATCTGCGATTGATGCGTTGTTTGGCTTCTGCTTGAATCCAACCGACATTGACAGAAAACAAAATCTTTTCATCTTTCATAACCTCCTCCTTTTTTGTTTGACGCCTAGTTTGTTCACGATTACCTCTAAAGCTTATGGCCGAATATTATTCGCTTTCTTTTAGATTACCACTATTAAATTGAACAAGTCTTTTCCAATCAATTCTTCCAGCGACACAAAAATTTCGAGAAAACTCTGATGTGAATTTATTAATAAGTACAGCACGTTCCTCTTCATAATGTTGATTATGTTCTTTGGCTTGATGTCCAATCGGCTCAATAATATCAGTATACAAATTTTTATTTCCACTAATAAAAAACCAAAATTCTTGTCCACATATTTTTAAATATTCTCCATTATCCGTAGTTTTTCTTTTACCATAACAAGATGCAAGAACCGGTTGAACTGCTTTTACTGATTTCGATTGTTTGAGAATTTGGACTGCTTTTTTAAAATGGTCACGTAACGCCTTATACTGAGAACTGTTTCCCCAATTCAATCCAAGCGTTTTGGGCAGGTGTTAATGCGCTATGGTTTCCCGATCTATAACATCCTCAATTGCATCATACCATTGGATTTTATCACGAAGCTTATCGACAACCCGTTTTAATTCTTCTTCAGTAAGTTCACGTTCCAAAGTTTCTTGTGCAACGGTTTGTACATCCCCGACGGTGAGGTAGTAAATGTGCTTGCGTGTGTCCATAATACCATCCTATTTTGTATGCAAAAAGATGTTGTTACGATGCCAAGAAATAGCGTTTTCGTGTGGGAAGATTGAATTTTTTTTAGGCAACACTATCGATTTATTAGGTTTTAATGATTGACGTAAAATATCGAAGTTGCCCATATAGCCGTGTTCTCTTGGAATTTTTTCAATCCTATCGTTAACCTCAATTGTAAAATCATTACGTAGTGTAAACCAACCTACATCAAATGACCAATGATGAAAATGACAAAGTGCAATTCCATTCCAAATATCATCTTTTCCATAGAATCTGTTGGGAACAATATGGGCTGCTTCAACTTCCCATGTTAGGTTATCAGGTGAAGCAATTTTTAATCCACAAATACAGCATCTATAATCATAGGATTGGATAATTGCTTGTCTAAAACCTCTTGAACGTAACAATGATTCTCGTGTCGTTATTTTTGTTCTTTTAGTAGTATCAACAGGATTGTAATTTTTGATCCGTTCCGCTTTCTCTAAAGAGTTTTTGATTTTCTGAACTTCATAGGTTATAATTGGAAGTTCTTGTTTTCTGACGATTGGGATTTTTGAAAGACGAAAAGCCTCATCACAGCCCTTTTCTGTCAGCATCCATTCTCGCTTTCCAGTAATCTTTAAAGTATCTTTTGGGTGTGAAAGTAGATTTTCCTTTGCTGCAGTATCAGCAGCTCTGAATAAAAGTCGATGCCATGCTGGAAAAGTCTTAATTCGTCCTTCTTTTTTCACAATTGTTTGCATGAGAAAAGAACGTTGTTGTATTGATAAACCAAGCAAATCCGCAAGTTCATTTACGAATTCTTGATTACCCGACCCAAATTCCTTTATATATCCATTGCGTTTAAGCAAGGACATTAATAAGACATGGATAACTTCATCCCGATTTGGAAGAGATAGTTCTTTGAAAATCTTACTTTCGTAACTCAATTTAGCCTCCAATTATTTCGCTTTCACACAAAATGTAGCCAAACCTTGCTTAGGTTGCAACGGTATATTCCCGGGTTTAGTATTCAGAGGATTCTTCAAGAAAGACTAAACCGCCGCAACTCCCTGAAGCGGTTTTCTTCTATTCGATCCCCAACAATTTAAATTGGAAATCGTAATTAGTTTTATAGTTATCTGCAAATTTATGTTTTCTTTAATGCCTCCTTAATCCTGTCGGATGTCATTGGCAATTGGAAAAGTCTGACACCGACGGCATCATAGATAGCGTTTGCCACAACAGCTCCCATGGTCACGATGGCGGGTTCACCACCTCCCTGAGGATCAGCATCCTTATTCTCGATGATGACAGTCTCTATCTTGGGGAGCCATGAGAACCTGGGAATCTCATATGTATCAAAGTTGGAGGTTAGGATCTCACCCCCTTTAAAGACAACTTTCTCCGAAAGGGCGTACCCAAGTCCCATAGTGATGCAGCCTTCCATTTGAATGGTTGCCCCTTCGGGATTAATGACGAGACCCATATCCTGTGCGCACACAACTCTTTTCACCTGCACCATGCCTGTCGTTTTGTTGACTTCGACGTGCGCGATCGACGCGACATATGTTCCAGCATCGATCCCACATGCCACTCCAAAGCCTTGTCCGCTTGGACCCTTCATCGGTTTCCAGCCGAATTTTTCGGCAGCAGTTTTAAGGACACGTATCATTTTCTTGTCGGTCAGGTTCTGCAAACGGAATTCAACCGGGTCCACTCCCGCTTTTGCTGCCATCATTTCGATCTGCGATTCTCGTGCGAAGGTGTTTGTGTTGTTTCCCGGGGCGCGCCATGGTCCTGTTGCAAACGGATGTGAGCCCGCAGCGCCAACCCAACTCGAATTGTATACGGTCGTGCAATGATTGGGGATATCATAGAAATGCTGGGCTCCACGTTCGCCAGCGAAATAGACGTGGTAGTCCCAAAAATTGATCTTCCCACGATCCGTGATACCTGATTTAATTTTTACAATCGCTGCAGGGCGAAATGCATCGAAGAAGAATTCCTCTTCTCTGGTGTATGCGACTTGCACCGGTTTCCCTGTCATCTTCGAGAGGCGGGCCGCTTCAACAATTTGCAGGTTCCTTGTCTTGCCGCCAAAGCCTCCACCGACGAAGGGGGTAATCACTCGCACATTTTGCGAAGCGAAGCCGAGTTCTCTGGCGACTTCCTCTTTGGCCGTGAAGGGGTTTTGAGTCGATGCCCACACGGTTGCTTTGTTACCTTCGACTTGCGCGATCGCAGTGTGCGGTTCAATAGGCGAGTGCGCTACATAGTCGTTGAAATAGGTCGCCTCAACTGTTGCCTTTGCTCCATTCTGACCCGCCTGAAGATCACCCTCCTTTGCAACGACTTTTCCCTCGGGGGCAACCTTCAGCAGATGGTCGAAGATGTTCTTGTCATCGATATCTGATTTTGGTACGTCAAATTTCGCCTTGATCTTTGACAGGGAGGATTCCGCGACGTCTGGATACTTGTGGAGAACGGCAATAAAATCTCCTTCTTTGATTACCTGCACGCCTTCTACTTCTTTTGCTTCAGAAATATCCGCATCGAGGAGTTTCGATCCGTGCGCCGGGGGACGCAGAACTTTAGCATAGAGCATTCCGGGGAGCCGAATATCACCAGCGTATTTTGCTTTGCCCGTGACCTTTTCCTCAGAGTCTCTGCGAGTCAGCGACTTGTTCATAATCTTAAATTCGGAAGGTTTCTTGACGCTCACTTTTCCTGTAGGGTGACGTTCGATCTTTTTCCCCTTTACGAGCTGAGCATAGGAAACCCGATTCTCCTTTTTCGTTTTATCGATAACGAAGCCATTAGCCGTTGTAAGTTGTTCCACAGGAATCTTTAAGTGTTCCGAGCCGAGTTCGAGGAGGACATATCTGGCTTCAGCACCTGCTGTCCGAAGTGCTGGTCCGAAGATACGGGTCGACATAGAACCGAATGTCCCCATATCCCAGGGACAAAGGTCGGTATCACCCATTACCATATCGACGGACTCGACTTCCGCATCGAGTTCATCAGCCAGCATTTGACCAAGAGAAGTGACAACACCTTGCCCCATTTCAATTTTTCCTGTGTAGCATGCAATTCGACCGTCTTCACCGATTTTCAGAAAAGCATTGAAATCGGTCGGCGTACTCCTCTGAGGTATTCCTTGTCTCTCTTGCCAGGAAACCAAAGAATCACCGATCGTGAACAGAACGTAGATTCCTGCGCCGGCTGTTTTGAAAAAATCGCGCCGGCTCATCTCCATCTCAGATGGTTGCTCGAGGAACTCCAGTCCTGAGTATTGGTCGTCTTTCATGTTAGTTTCCTCTTTCCATTTCCTTCGCCGCAACCTGTATTGCCTGAATAATCCGGTTATGAGCTCCACAGCGACAGAAGTTGTCATCCATCCCTTCGATAATCTCTGCGACCGTCGGGTGAGGATGTTTCTTCAACACCGAGAAGGCATTCATAATCATCCCAGGAGTGCAATATCCGCACTGGAGTGCATCGTGCTCCACGAATGCCTTTTGCAATGGATGAAGCTTTCCCCCTTTCGCCAGCCCTTCAATAGTTGTCACACCCTTGTCTTGAACATTTTTGAGAGGTGTCGCACACGACCGCACAGCCAGATCATCCACGAGCACAGTGCACGCGCCGCAGAAGCTTTCGCCGCAGCCGAATTTCGTTCCCGTCAAGCCCAAATCAGTTCGCAAGACCCAGAGCAGCATTCGCTCTGAATCAGTTGTCAACTCGACGGGTTGCCCATTGAGTTTGAATCTGATTCTTTCTGTCATGATAAACCCCTACTATTGATTTACTGATTGCCTTGACAATAATTTATACTTCCAATATAGTGTATAGACAAATCTATTTTTCTTTGTAGCTACTTCTGCCAAACAATCGCCTCAATTGAGCAAACTCCATCCTTGCATAAGTGCATCTTTGGTATCAACGAATCTGCATTCATCATACCAGACCTGTTTTGGAAAATTGCGTTACGAGGTGCGAACAACGGTATAATGGTACTTAGTTTTATAGTTATCTGCAAGCAGCTGGAAGCAAGAAAATATTGTCAATATTGAAAAAATATTTCATTTTTCATGTAACTTTTCCTTATATCGAAGATAGTATAGTATAGATATGAGCATGAATCTTCTCACGTTCAATCAGTTGTATCACACGTACGCAAAGGATGTGCACCGGTTTGCGTTCTGGCTGTGCGGCGATACGGATGAGGCGAATGACATTACATTGGAAACGTTCGAGCGTGCATGGCTTGCCGATTCCGAAATACGCACCGAGACCGTGAAGGCGTACCTCTTCACGATTGCGCGGAATCGCTTTCTGTATAAACGGCGGCGGCATAAACGCCACACATTGCTGAACGAAGCAATGCCCGATACTACAACGGCGTTAGAAACGAGAACTGAGCTTCAATCGGAATTGCAATTAACATTAGAGGCAATGCAGCTATTGCCGGAGATCGACCGAGCGGTGTTGATTCTGCGAGCGGAAGAGGGATTATCATACGAAGAAATTGCACGCACGACCGGCTTAACTATTACCGCAGCGAAAGTAAAAGTGTTCCGCGCGCGCGCAAAATTAGTTTCTCTATTATCTAAAACCACACCAAGGAATGAGCATGAATGATAATTTGATTTCACAAGAAGTGCCTCAATCTTTTTTTCATCGCGTCTTCGTTGGCAAGCAGGGAATTCGTGCCGGCTGGAGTATCGGTATCTTTGTCCTCCTGCTGGGGCTGTTTACAGCAATACTCATTATACCGACCCAATATCTCCTTGAGAAAAATCATTTATCTATGAACGTGATGCAGCCCTTGCAGACATGTGCTAGTGAGCTTGCCGGATTTCTTGGACTGCTGGCAGCTACAATGGTCATGGCTCGGATCGAACATAAACCTCTCATTTTTTATGGATTAGAAGGAACGCGGCGCATTGTGCGGTTTCTCTATGGATTATTTTGCGGCGTGATCGCTCTTTCAATCCTCGTAGGTGTATTGAATCTCAGCGGTTTGCTTATCTTCGATGGGCAGCAATTGTTCGGTAAAGCAGCACTGTGGTATGCCGCTGCCTGGGGCGTTGGATTCTTATTAATCGGTCTCTATGAAGAATACTTTATGCGCGGCTATATGATGGTGACATTAACACGCGGCATTGGATTCTGGTGGAGTGCTTTTGTGTTTTCCATTCTCTTCGGCTGCATTCATTTTAGGAATCCCGGAGAATCACCAGTGGGAATAGCCGCCGCCGCGCTCATCGGATTTGTTTTCTGCATTAGTCTCTGGTATTTAAAATCCCTCTGGTGGGCAATAGGTTTTCATGCTTCATGGGATTGGGCGGAATCTTACTTGTGGGGAACAGCAGATAGCGGAACAATTGCACAGGGACATTTGTTTGCGGTGCATCCGAAGGGAAATATTCTTTTAAGCGGCGGTGCAACTGGTCCGGAAGGAAGTTTGCTGATTATACCGCTGCTTCTCGTTGTAGCCGCGTTGATGTGGCTGGCATGGAGACGGAATAAAAATGTCATCGATAAATAATTCCATAACACGCGCAATAGACTTAACGATCGCTGCGAATGTAAAAGCGTTTCTTAAACGAGTGAAATGAGTTTCTTTATTTATGATACAAGGAGAAGTTGTATGAAGATAACAGAAGAAGTGATGAGTGATCTGCTGCCGTTGTATTTTGTAAACGAATGCAGCAGTGATACGAAGACGTTGGTGGAAGAATATTTTCAGGAACATCCGAAGTTTGAACAACAATCACGACAGAAGTACAAAGATCTGTTTTCCGAAAAAGATGTTCCTTCATTGATGCCCACTGAAGAAGTGAGAGCATTGAAATCCACACGGCGATGGATGAAAGTGCGATCGTTTGTGCTTGCTTTCGCCATTTTCTGCTCGCTGTGCCCATTTTCATATTACCATACCGACAACGGATCAGCTTTTCTGTTCCTTGAACATCCATCAGAGGCATTGATCTATGTACCGTTTGCCGTGGTATTCTGGGGCATCTATTTCGGCATCAAGCAAAAACTGCGAACGGGGTAATAATATTTAATTTTACATTTATCAGCAAACAGCGGCGTTGTCATTTCGCTTCTGCACGGATAAATCATTCTGCTCCTTTGATACATAATATACTTTTTGCTAAGTTCATAATGGATCGCTTTTTTGGTGGACAGGTCAATTCTTTGCCACTTCATTCGGAATGATTACATGAAAAACCTCTTGTTGCTTTGTTTGTTCATATTGACCATCAATGTCTTTTGTCAAACGATTGATACAGTCGATCTCAAATCCCATTTTGGCGATCACGTGGGCGGATTCAGTGTCTATAATTTCAAAACGGACATGTATATTCAATACAATGTTGAACACTGTAAGAAAAGACTTTCGCCGTGTTCTACGTTTAAGATTCCCAACTCCCTCATTGGCTTGGAAACCGGAGTTGTGCCCAATTCCGAATTTATTATCAAGTATGACAGTGTGTTGCATCCGAGAGATGCAGAAATGTTAAACATAGAGCCGTTCAAATACTGGTTTCAGGATTTGTCTCTCAAGAAGGCTTTTAAATATTCGTGTGTGTGGTATTATCAGGAATTGGCAAAGAGAATTGGGCATGAGCGCATGGCAAAGTATGTCACTCTTCTTGATTACGGCAACAAGGATATCTCGAGCGGAGATGATACGTTTTGGCTGTGCGGCTCCATGCAGATTTCAATCAATGAACAAATTGAATTTCTGAAGAAACTGTATATGCATCAGCTGAACGGATTCTCGGATAAATCTATTAATACCGTCAAAGGCATTATGCTGTACGAATCTACGCCGCAGTATAAACTGTTTGGAAAGACAGGTACAGGCGATTGTTTTGAGGATAAGTTTCTTGCCTGGTATGTCGGGTTTGTGGAGACTGATGCGGGCGCTAGTGTATTTGCGATGAACATCATCGTCGATAGTTTTGATGAATTGAAAAATAACTTCCGGATTGAACTGACGAAGACCATATTGAGGGAATTGAAAATCATTAAATAGAAATTGAGAAGTTCATATGAGGAGATGGAGGTTATGATGATTAGCAGACATTCCGATAAAAATTATCACCCTATCATAGAAGGAATTCGGATTAAGACACTCGTGCTTGGTGAAGCAACACTCATGACAGAGGTTCACTTATCGAATAAAAGCACCCTGCCGCGTCATGACCATCCCTATGAACAAACGGGATATTTAGTTTTTGGAAAGCTCCTTCTTCAAATCGGCGAAAAGAAATATGAAATGAATAAGGGCGACAGCTGGTGCATTCCAAAGAATATTTCGCATCAAGCAGAAACTCTAGAAGATTCAATAGCATTAGAAATATTTTCGCCTCCGCGAGAGGACTATAAGAAATTTTTAGACACTGATGCTGCCGTTCCATAATTGCGGCGCTCAATGTAGAATAAGCTAGAAAATTTTAATGAACCGAATACGATAATGGAAAAAGGATTTTCCAAATGGATAAAACAAATTCAGATAAATCAGGTTTATTAACCGACCTCTCACAGTATATATATGGAACAACAAGATTAGGTGATGATAAAATTTCTTTTGCCGAGCGGGTGAAGATAGCGCGGGCAGCAATGGACTCAGGTGTCTGGTTTCATACCAGCCATACGTATGGAAATGCACTTGAAGTTCTGCGTACAGCTTTCGATCAGGATCGCACAAAAGTCCCAAAGTTAATCGTAAAGATCGGCTGGAATACAGTTGAAGAATTGCGCGATGTCATTCATCAAAACATCGATCCCTTAGGTTTAAAGAGTATCGATATAGGACAGCTCTGTCTTGGCGGGCAACTCGCTGAAGACTTTGCTCATGGAGGCGCGTGTTATGGAACATTTTCACAGTTAAGAAAAGAAGGAACGGTAAAACGATTTGTACTTGAAGTCTTCCCATGGACATCCAATACGGCACTCAAAGCATTGCGCGGCGGTTATACGAAAGATGTAGTTGACGGCTGCATTTTTTATTTTAATCCGCTCCAACGATTTGCATCCAATGAATTATGGAATTTAATAAAAGAGATGAACGAACCCATCATCGCGTTGCGCACTGTTGCAGGAGGCAATGTTCACCGTTTGCGCGATGTTCCCGGCGCAGCGTGGAAAGAATATTTACAAAAGCGCGCTGCTGAAGTTGCACCGATCTTCGAGCGTTCAGGAATTAAAAGCTGGGCTGAGTTTTGTGTGCGATTTGCCTTTAGCTTTCCTCAAGTACGTGCGACTGTTGGTGCGACAAGTCGCTCGGATAATCTTAACGACTTCCTTTCATCATCAAAAAATATCAAACCATTACCGTCGGAAATTCGAGACGAAATTGTTCGATTGCAGTACCGCTGGTCGGATGAGGTCGATATTCATGCAGAACAATGGTCGATGTAAAAAAGGTTTATTACAAAAAAAGACGGATTATTTTTCGTAAAGAAGCACCATTAGTCGACAATCAAATTGAAGATTTTCTTGCTTCAATGTGACGTCCACTTGCGATCATTGGTGCAGTTACAGTAAATTACAGGTTTTGCAGTTTTCTGGGATGAACAGACACAACTCCTGGCCGATGAAGGCCTCATCGGGGCAATCGTTAGCATAATACTTCTTATGTACGCTATTGTATTTGCAGGAACCTTTAACTAAGTAAAAAAATAATATTATACATGTTACCAAACGCTCTGCCATCAAGATAGGCGGGTAAAATAATTTGGAAACAAAGAGACGTTAGTTGCAAAGCAAAGAATGGTCCAACTTTAAGTATAAATCTGATATATTTATTTTATGATTACAGTTTCTTCTTTACAATTTTTAACGATGGGAGTATTCTTCGGTTTAACTGCGGGAATATCTCCGGGACCTTTGCTCACTCTTGTTATTACTGAGACTTTACAACACAATAAAACAGAGGGAATAAAAATTGCAATTTCTCCATTGATTACAGACATACCTATTATTGTTATTACATATTTTATTTTTTCTAAGTTCTCGCAGTTTAATATTGTATTAAGTTTGATTTCATTTCTTGGAGGGATTTTTATTGCTTATCTGGGATATGAGGCCATAAAGTCGAAGGGATTAGATATTAATGTACAAAGACTCAAATCTGATTCTTTAAAAAAGGGAGTAACTGCAAATTTTTTAAATCCGAGTCCATATCTTTTTTGGCTTACAATCGGCACTCCAATTGCATTTAAAGCCTATGGAATAAGCTTAGTTACAGTAATTCTTTATTTTCTTTCATTTTACACTCTATTAATTGGTTCGAAAATTTGTATTGTGTTGATAGTGGAAAGATCAAAAACTTTATTAGATAACAGAGCTTACATTTGGGCTATGCGTATACTTGGAATAACTCTTTTTATATTCGCGATATTCTTCTTCTATGATGGAATAAAAATATTAAGCAATTAAATATAAACGATACCCAGCAGACGGTTAAGATCTTATGATAAGGAGTTGAGAATGAAACCTGCATTAATGATAATTGACTTACAGAAAGCTTATTATGATGATGAAACAAAAAAATCAATGGATAATGCCTGTGGCTTCATAAATGCCGTTATCCCATTATTTAGGAAAAAGAATCTGCCTATTATTTGGGTTCAGCATATTGACGAAGAAGATGGGTCTGAGTCAGGGAAAGTAGGATTTGAATTTATCGAACAATTAAAACCTCATTCCAACGATTATAGAGTCCAGAAGCGATATAGAAATACATTTAATAAGACAAATTGTCTGGAGATTATAAGAAAAGAAAATATAGATACAGTTATTATTACTGGTTATCGTGCAGAATTCTGTATCCAGGGAACATATATAGGTGCATTAGACCAAGATTTAGTTCCAATATTATTAAAGGATGGAATAGCAAGTAGAAATCTTGAGAACTTAAGAATCATTGAAAGTATAAATGAAATTATTAGTTATAAGGCATTGAAAAAAGTTTTAGAATAAGGAAGAATTGAGAACCTACTTTGTAAGTAAATAATCAAAGGTCTTAATATGTTAGAGAGTCAAAATAAAAATCTGATAATCTCGTACTTAGCAATGCGAAGATTGATAGGTATTCTGGGAATAGCGCTGCCTATCATAGTTGTAGCAGGAGGATTTATTCAGGATGGAACTGCTATACAAGGATCAATAAGCGGCTATTATTATACAAACATGCATGATTTTTTTATCGGAATACTCTGCGGAGTTACTCTATTTCTCCTGTCATATAAAGGGTATAAAAAAATTGATGATATCATTGGAAACATGAGCGGAGTGTTTGCTTTGGGAATGATGATCTTTCCGACTTCTATGTTCTCGGGGAAAGTTGTTAAAGTAGGAATGTTTCTTATCAACGATAATATTTCCGAATATATACATTTGGCTTTCGGTGCATTGTTTTTTCTTTCATTGTCGTTCAACTCGATATTTCTCTTTACAAAACGTGGACCGGGTGTTCTTAGTAAAGAAAAAAAGCGAAGGAATATAATTTATCGCATTTGCGGTATCGTGATGATTATGGCAATAGTATGCATAAGTATATATATGATTTTTTTAAGGAATACATCTATTTCAAAAATAAACCCTGTGTTGATACTTGAATCCATAGCATTAATAGCGTTCGGTATTTCATGGTTGGTAAAGGGAAACACATTATTTAAGGATAAAAAATATTAACGGAGACAATTAGGTCTTCATGAATTATTTTATTCATACATGCTTGATCAAAACAGAATGTGACACTATCAAATTATATTTCATGAACGGAAAAATCAGTTATGTATGACGTATATCTTTATGGTATGATTGCTCCGAGTACAGTTTACATTATTGACGATGCTTTTGCTTTTCCTCAACCGAATCAATATGCAGAAATAAAGCAATCTTTTTCTTCGGTCGGTGGCGAAGCCGTAAATTCAGCGATTATGTTATCAAAGCTCGGCATGAAAACAAAACTCGACGGTAATTGGTTAAACCAGAATAATGCTGATAAAATTATAAAGCTTTTGAAACCTTTTAACATTGATATTTCACGTTTAGCAATAAAACAAAATTGCGGTGCCGAGGAATTTGTCATTACCGATAAAAATTCGCGCACAGTATTTGGTAATTATGCTAAATTTCATTCAGGAAATAAACAGTGGAATACCTCTAAAGAAGAAGATATACAAAATGCAGCGATAATTGGTTTGGATCCATATTTCAAGGAGGAAGCATTGAGTACCGCACAAATGTGTGTGCGAAATAAAAAGCCGTATGTCACACTTGATTGCAGATATACCGACTTCATTGCCCAGAATGCGGAAGCTGTAATAATTTCCCATGAATTACGAGAGCAGGCATATCCCACAAGTAACATGTTTGAAGTCTTTGAAAAATATCAAACCCATTGCAATGGTCTAATCATATTTACTTTTGGCAGTGATGAATTGTGGTACGCACGTAAAGGTCAGCAACTGAGAACATATAAACCTTACAACATTACACCGCTTGATACAACAGGTGCAGGAGACTCATTCCGTTCTGGTATCATTTATGGCATTTTGAAATCATGGGACGATAAGACAACAATAGATTTTGCATCGGCTGTGGCTGCATGTGTGTGTCTGACGATCCCGCATACCTTAAATGCGCCGGAAATAGATGGTGTTCTGGCATTTATGAAAAACAATAAAAATCATAAAATGTGCTAATAATTATTAAATACAATAATATAAAAGTATGATTATGAAAAATATTGCCATTTACATTTTGTCTTCTTTTTGATGTTAAAATAATCCTGTGGCGTATAAAAAAATTAGTGTACTACATACAAAACCTATTATTCCGAGTTAAGAAATATTCCTAACAGGGAAATGTATGCGCACATCATTAGCTATTATAATTTCCGTTTTGTGTTTGACCATTCCGGCTTTTTCTCAAGGAATGTATAAACACTTTAAGGTTTCAAACGATATTGAAGTAATACAGATTTCTGTGCACTCTTATGTCCATGTATCCTATGCTCAATTGCCTGGATGGGGACGGATTGGTTCCAATGGATTGATATACACGGTCAATGGAGAAGCCCTACTGTTTGACACACCGATGAATGATTCGCTCACAAAGCAATTAGTAAATTGGATAACAGATTCTCTGAAAATACGCATTGTGGGATTTGTTCCGAACCACTGGCATGACGACTGTATGGGTGGCTTGAATTATCTCAATAGTATCGGAATTTCTTCATATGCAAACGAGAAGACACTAGCAATAGTTAAATCCAAAAATCTTCCGATCCCACAACATGGCTTTGTTGATTCATTGACTTTACAAATCGGCAACCAATCAGCTATTTGCAAGTATTACGGGCCTGCCCACACTGTAGATAATATTGTAACATGGATTCCATCAGAAAGAATACTGTTTGGAGGATGTATGGTTAAAGAATTAAAATCAGAAACATTAGGTAATATTGCGGACGCCGATCTTACTGAATGGCCTAAGACTATTGCTCGAGTTATTGCGGCCTACTCGTCCGCTAACATTGTTATCCCCGGACATGGAGCCTTTGGCGGTCAGGAACTATTGAAACACACTCAGGACTTATTGACAAAGACAAAATAGAAACTACTGTTATAATAATTCGTTTGATAATCACATGCGTTGAACGTACTTTAAATGAGCTGAGGTAATAAATGAAAATAAAAGCAATAATATTCGGCGCAACGGGAATGGTTGGTGAGGGAGTTCTCCTCGAAACTCTTAAGTATAAAAACATAGAATCTATTTTAATTATTGGCAGAAGACCGTGCATGGTGACGCATGAAAAATTAAAGGAGATTATTCATCATGATTTCTACAACTACTCCACCATTGAAGAGCGTCTTAAAGGGTACAATGCATGCTTTTTCTGCCTTGGAGTTTCTTCTGTGGGAATGAATGAACAGAACTACACGCGAATTACATACGATCTTACTATGCAAGTGGCAACTACTTTATCAAGAATCAATCCCGATATGACATTCTGTTATGTGTCAGGAACGGGAACCGATAGTACTGAACATGGTAAAATGATGTGGGCGCGCGTGAAAGGGAAAACAGAAAATGATCTCAAAAAACTACCATTCAAATCTGTATACTTGTTTAGGCCGGGGCTTATGAAACCGACCAAGGGTCAGAAGAATGTAAAACCAATCTTCAAAGCTGCAGGGCTGATGTATCCTGTGTTGAAATTAATATCTCCCAGGAATATTTGCACATTGGAAGATGTCGGTCTTGCTATGATTCATGCTGTAGAGGTTGGTTATCAAAAGCAGATTTTGGAAAACATGGATATCGCTCAACTTGCTAAAATCGGATTGGGCGAGAGCTCATAGCACATCGCGCAATAATCAAAGGTGGCTTCAAATTTATTAAGTTACTTCTTCCGATTCCCTGTCTTCCAAAAATTCGGAAATTCCTTGTAATAATGTGCAACTGTCTTTATGCCGCCAAAGAAATTGTCGAGATTAAGAAATTCATTCGGCGCATGAGCATTTTCATCCGGCAGGCCGAAGCCGAGCAACACCGAATCTATGCCGAGCAGTTTCTTAAAGTCCACCACAATTGGGATTGAGCCGCCTTCGCGCTGATATAATGGTTTTTTGCCGAATCCTTTTTCCAATGCAACAACAGCTGCTTGCACACCCGGACTGTCTACCGGAGTGATTGCCGGTTCACCACCGTGCAGGTTACGTACGTGTACTGAAACTGTTTTCGGTGCAATTGCCTTAAAGTGCTTCTCAAACAACTTTGCAATTTTTTCTGACGACTGATCCGGTACCAATCGCATAGAAATTTTTGCGAACGCTTTCGCTGGAAGAACAGTCTTTGCTCCTTCACCTGTGTACCCGCCCCAGATGCCGTTGCATTCAAGTGTTGGCCGTGCCCACAGCCGTTCGAGCGTTGTAAATCCCTTTTCACCATAGAGTTGTTTCAGTCCGAGCGACTTTGCATACTTCTTATCGCTCCATGGCAGTTCTTTAAATGCTGCACGTTCAGCTTTAGTCAAAGGACGCACATCATCATACATTCCTTTTACAGTGATGCGTCCGTTTTTATCGTGAAGAGATGCGATCATTTCCGTTAGCGCTTGAATGGGATTGTGCACAGAACCTCCGAACGAACCGGAATGCA
This sequence comes from Ignavibacteriota bacterium, assembly GCA_003142475.1. Lineage (GTDB taxonomy): Bacteria > Bacteroidota > Ignavibacteria > UBA10030 > UBA10030 > Fen-1298. The sequence goes on along the minus strand of PLMK01000071.1, from coordinate 15,911 downwards.
GATCGCCATTTGGTCCTGTTACTTCCACTTCCATATACGCTAAACCACGCAAGGCATAAGTAACAGAGGGAACACCTTTGGCAAACATACCTGAATCAGAAATGACTATCACATCGGCTTTGAGCAGTTCTTTGTGCTCGCTAATAAACTTCGCAAGGTTCTCGCTGCCGATCTCTTCTTCCCCTTCAAAAATAATTTTAATATTCATCGGCAGTGCGCCGCCATTTTTCAAAAAAGCTTCGATGGCTTTTAGATGGATGAATATTTGTCCTTTGTCATCCGATGCACCACGCCCATATAAATTTTCTCCACGGATCGTTGCCTCAAACGGGGGCGTCTTCCATAAATCCACAGGGTCTTCCGGCTGTACATCGTAATGTCCATAAACGAGAATCGTCGGTTTGCCAGCTGCACCAAGCCAATCAGCATACACAACCGGATGTCCTCCGGTCTCTAGTATTTGCATATTCTGCAAACCGATATTCGTCATGTGGTTTTTAAGCCATTCGGCTGCGCGCCGCATCTCTGGTTTGCGTTCTGTTTGTGAACTTACACTTGGAATTGCAAGAAGTTCTTTGAGCTCAGAAAGATAACGTTCATGATTGGATTCAATATATGATAGAATCTTTTCCATAGATTTTTCCTTTTGATAAACAGAGAATATTCGATAAATGAATATAGGTATCGGATGAAGGAAAGGCAAGGAATGGATTTTCAGTCTTGGTAATTTAATGGTTCATTTATTCATCTTTTTAAAATTGACTCTCCAATAAAATTTAAGTAAGATTTTTAGGTAAATGTGCAGGAACACGATCACAGCATGCTTGAAAGAGGATTTTAGATGTATGTTAATCATTATAATTTTTGGGGTGTTATTTGTTTGATGTGCCTCTTCATCAAACCGCCATTCATCCAGAGTATAGTCAAACAAGATGCAAGCGATACCCAACGGCAACAGGTCATTTCCAAAGGACAGAAAATGGAGAAATCTATTCAACCCCCCTATATAAAAAAAGTTGGACAGCGCGGTACGATTATTATTTGGGTCGTCGATGGAACATATGTGCGAACACATCTCGACGAAGAGTTCACAAACTACGGTGAGCACTATGGATTCAAGTGCATTCCAAAGAATGAATTCTGGCTCGATAAAGAAGCCGCAGAAGATGAGCAGCAATTCTTCATCGATCATTTGCTTGTCGAGTACCGCTTATGCGAAAAAGGAACATCATATGATGATGCGCTCGAAGCGGCAGACAAGGCAGAGAGAGCAGAACGAAAAAAAGCCGGTGATGTAGAAAAGTTAATTAAAGGAAGCAATCTTCCTGATCCAATAAAAGTACATGTGAAACTTTGGAAAAAATTAGAATCGGGTGTTAGCGTCTGGATTATAAATGGCAGATTAGTGCGTAGTGTCTTCGATATTGATTTTACTGAAGGTGGTCATGATCATGTGTATGAATTTGTTCCCCAGAACGAAGTTTGGATTGATAACGACCTTGAAGAAGCTGAGCGCCCATATGTTCTTCTACATGAACTGCACGAGCGGAATTTAATGGCAAAGGGTTGGACTTACAGCAAAGCGCACGAAGATTCAAGCAAGATCGAATACTACTGTCGGCATCATCCCAGCGAATTGCATGCGATGCTGGCAAAAGAAGGTTGGGAATAAGTGAAATGAATCGATTCTTTATTCACTCACCATGCAACCCTAATAATTTGTCATAAATCTTTTTGTTCTTCGGAATACTGATTGTGATTTGCCATTTCTTATCGGTAGCAAACAATGATTTGAAGCACGTTTTGTCGTCTTTCGTTCGTGTAAGGATTTCCGTTTTTAACGCAATACGGATATCTCCTTAATAACGATGGATCTTCTTACCCCTTCCAACTCTTCCTCTTCACCCTCTTGTACTGTTTATAAAAACAATTCGCGTTCAACACATACGATCAACGGACCGTGTGATTTCATGCCGATTGGCGAACCACCAATTCCGGATTGAATTTCATATTCTGTGGCTTGCGAAGAATTTCATCTCTGTGGATAACAGCCATCCTATATGCGGCTTCAGCTATCTCCATCAAAGGTTGTCTGATCGTCGTAAGCTTGGGAGTTGAAAGCTGTGCAATTAATAAGTCATCAAAACCCACAATTGCGATATCCTCCGGTATACGGACCTTCTTTTCTTTAGCTACAGTTATTAATCCCATTGCACAATTGTCACCTGCGGCACAAAAAACAGCATCTACACCAGCATCTATTAATTTCGGCATAACCTCAACACCATCTTCCCGCGAGTAATGTGGCACCTCAATCATACACCTCGACGGTATTGAAAGCCGTGCGGTATTGAGTGCTTGTTGAAATCCTTTAAGCCTTCGTTCTGCATTATAGCTACCTTCAATTTGAGTCTTGCCGCTAACGATTGCGATTTTTTTCTTACCTTTTTTTACTAGGTACTCACCAGCTATTCGGCCACCCAAATAATTATCTGTGGTAATAGTGGATACACCAGCCACTTCTTCATCAATGAGAACAATAGGTACACCGGCAACAGTATAGGCAGTAATCGTACTGGAATCCGGATGTATATCCATTGCTATTAAAGCGGTGGGTTTTATTTGTGTGAGTATTCGTTTAAATGATCCTTCTGAGCATCAGTTTCACCTGTCACAGATCGCAATATCATCTCATCCTGTTTAAACAACTTCTTTAAATGATCACTCATTGCAATCAGAATTGTTGATTGGAATGTCGGTACCGCAACGACGACTTTCGTTTCTCGGTTTGCCATGTTGGAAATTTCCTCTTACGTATGAATATATAGCATATATATTAAGAACTACCCAAAGAGAAACCTGAAAGCAATTTACAATAAAAATTAAGGTACGAATTAATTATGAATTTACTTTCCTTTCATACCTAGTAATTTATCAAATATCTTCTTGCTTTTCAGAATTCTCACAGCAGTCTGAAGTTGTCTATCTGATGGAAACGTAGATTCAAACCGCGCCTTATCGCCCTTCATTCTTGCAAGGATTTCTGTTTTAAGCGCTAAGCGTATTTCATCCTGATAACGATAAATCTGTTTGCCCTTATCTCCTTTAAGAATTGTTTCTAATTTTTCAATACCATCCACAAATGATTTGTCATATCGCGCGTCAGTAGCAAGTGTACGCAACTCCTTCAACTTCGCTTCTCCTTCTTCCTCACATTCAAACCCATTTTCTTTGAGAAAAATCGCAAAATCCTCGATCTGTTTTTGGGTTACTTCAAAATTATCAGGAAGTGTTTTATTCTCGGCAGCATAATGGTTTGCATACTTGAAGAACATAGCCTTCCGATTGAGTTCATTGAGAAATGTGCTATGCGGAGAATCAGATACAATCGTATCAGGAAGGATTCCGCCGCTTTCCCAAACACGCCTATTATGGACTGTGCGAAATTCACGTTTCAGACTGTCGGGAACAATTGTTCCATTGCCGTCACCATCACGATGCCCATAGTCAATTTCCTGGATACACCGTCCGCTGGGTGTATAATACTTAGCTGATGTCATCTTGATCGATGAATTTTCCGAAAGTGGTATGATAGTCTGCACCAAACCTTTACCGAAGGTGCGCGTTCCTACAACAACACCACGATCTAAATCTTGTATCGCCCCACTGACAATTTCGCTGGCACTAGCGCTAAAACGATTGACGAGTACAGCTAATGGTAGATCATGTACCATAGGAGCTTCCGAAGAAGTGTACTTTCTTTCAGAACCGCTTTTACGCCCGCGCGTTGAGACAATGAGACTATTTTCCGGAACGAATTTCGAAACCACTTCAACTGCACTTTCGAGCAATCCACCGGGATTATCACGCAAATCAAGCACCAATTCCTTGAGCTCTCCCTTCGCCCGTAAATCTTTAATCGCGTTCCGTAAATCATCTCCTGCTGTCCGTGAAAATCTTTCCAGTCGAATATAACCGACGCCATCCTCGACATATCCCGCATAAGCAATGTTGTGAACAGAAATTTCTTCGCGCATCAATACAAAGTCAATGGGTTTCTTCTCGCCTTCTCTCTCGACTTTCATTTTCATTTCTGTACCGGGCGCGCCGCGCACAAGCTGGCGAATAGCTTCCAATGAAATTCCTTTTGTTGTCTTTCCTTCCACCTCAATAATCCGGTCGCCAACTTCAACGCCTTGCTTTGCGGCAGAAAATCCTTCAAGTAAATTTATTACTGTTATGTAGCCATCGCGAAAACCGATGGTTACACCGACACCACCGTACTTGCCAGTGGTAATAAGATCGATCTCATCATTCTCTTTCTCACCAATGAACACTGTGTATGGATCGAGTGTTTTGAGCATGCCATCGATACCGGCACGCATAAATTCTTCCGGGTTGAGCGTATCAACATAGTTTACAGCGACCTCTTTATATACTTTCCCGTATACATCAATGCCGCGATAAATTTTTAGATAGAACTCGGCATCACTGCCTTCTGAGACGAATCCGAAAAATGTTAATGCCAATAAAGGCATAAGAAAAAATGCCGCCCTGTATATTTTCTTCCGTGAACTTATTCGTGTTTGATTCATACAACTTCGCTCCAAGATCATTTTTGTGTCATTAATGTATCTGTAATATGCTGCCAGATCAGTTCGTGCAAATCATCGATGGGTTGTAATCCATCAATGACACAGTACCGAGATTCCGTTTTTGCTATTTGAAGGAATCCGTTTCGAACGCGCTCGTAAAATTCGATACTATTCGATTCCATCCGGTCTTTATTTTTTTTGGCCGAATGCATGCGTTTTTCAATTTCCCGAATTGGAATATCAAGAAAGAATGTTACATCGGGCACAAGCCCTCCGGTAGCATATTTGTTAATTGCATTTATTACTTCGAGTGGAATACCTCTGCCAAAACCTTGATATGCAGTAGTGGAATCATAATAACGATCACAAATGACTACCATGCCGCCATCAAGTGCCGGACGCACAACCTCTTGAATTAGCTGTGAGCGACTTGCGGAAAAGAGAAATAACTCGCTTGCTTCCGTCATACCATCGTTGTTTTTATCGAGCAGCATTTTTCGAATTTTTTCGCCTATGTCTGTACCACCCGGTTCGCGGAGAACAAGCACATGATGGTCCTGTAGTGTTAGACGATCTGCAAGTAGCTGTACTTGTGTTGACTTGCCTGAATAATCGAGACCTTCAAACGTGATTAGCATGGGAGTTGATGTGGTGATGAGTGAATAAATAGTAATTTTGTGATCTGTAACTGATGAATGGCGATTTAAGACTCAAGATTTGTGTTTTGTATTGCTTTATTTCTTATGGTTTTTCTTCCTGATTTCTATTATTAAAATACTTAATTTCGCTTTGTTAAGCAAACAATTGAACCACATATGATAGTTCCAATAAGGTTTTATTGATGTCAATTCTGATAAAAATATTATTTAATCTTTGACTATAGACTAGGAATTTTTCACATGGAAGATGAATTATTCATATGTTTGACAAGGATTAATATTTGTTATATGTTAAAGCTGTCATAATTAAATCGCGATCTTATTTATATATGGTTGGTGATAATATGCTCCTTTGGTTCTTGTTAGCCGGTAATGAACCAGAAAAATTGAAAACGCAATTCATCAATTTTTTCTCCGACCATAATTTTCCTCGTGGAATAGCATTATGGAAATGGAAAAATACATGTTGGATTTGCTCGCCGGAAAATTTGCAGGATATTCTTACTTCATTTGTAAATTATGGAATAATTGAATTTTCATCTGCTCCCGTTTCATCAGATATTGAATTTATTTGCGGTGACGATAAATCTCTTGATTCTACATTATAGACATTAAACTCGCCACAAGACTGATTTCAAATTTGCCTTTCTTGCTCCTCTCGACTTTTTTCACTACCATAACTTAGAAAAATGAAGCGGTGACAGATATTTCAGGATGCCTAAAGTACAGAAGAAACATACTCCGCCACCTTCTCCGATTTCAACTCCCAGAGCATTGAGCATCATAGAGCAAAGGCGATTTGAATCGCGCAAAGAGGATTCTACGCTCATCCGGCAAGCGCTTACAGGTGACCAGAATGCATTTCGCAAGCTCCGGCTAAAATATTATTCGCCAATATTCAAACTTATCAGCCGAATGATACGCAACCGCGAGGAAGTAGAAGATCTCATCCAGGAAGCGTTTATAAAGGCATTTACGTCGCTAGCCAGTTTTAATGAAGAATATTCATTCTCAACTTGGCTTTACAAAATAGCAACGAACAATGCAATCGACCATGTTCGAAAACGGAAGCTTCAAACATTTTCTATCAACAAACCTATTGAATCTGAAGAGAGCGATTATTCATTCGAACTGCCGGATACAGAACCGGAACCAGATCAAGAGCTAATTGCCGCTCAACGGAAGAAAATGTTAGACGAGGCAATGGATTCACTGCCGCCAAAGTATCGGCAGGTCATTCTTATGCGTCACGTGGACGAAAAAGAATACCAAGAAATTGCAAAGACGTTGAAACTTCCACTTGGAACTATTAAAGCTCACATCTTTCGCGCCCGCGAACTTCTTTATAAGCAGCTACGCGACAAAATGCGTCATTATTGAAAATAGATGCAACTTCTGCTGCGGTGACAACGTAATATCAGAGGCATACAGGTGGGTCATGAAAAACTCTATGAAATTTCTGTTGTTACTTATCGTCGGTGCCGTTTGTGCCGTCGCGGCGTTTGCTAGTACACTTGAAAACAAACATCGTGAGTTCAGCCGCACAAAAGAGAAAGAGTTGCGGGTTATTCTCGATATTTCGTTCGGAAGCATTTCCATTAAACAAAGCGAACAGGATAAAATTGCTTCTATTGATTACGACGAAGAAGAAGCGGCCAAACAAAAATTATACATTTCTTACGATATCTCTAACGAAACTGGCACACTGTATATTAAACTAAAAGAATCCACACACTTCTGGGGCGATGATGGTGACCGCAATGATCGTAATCGCCATCTTGATATCAGATTGGGCAATACCATCCCGATTTCTTTAGAATTAGAGCTTGGAGCAGGAAATGGTGAGATCGACTTAACCGACTTGCAAGTGAAAGATGTAAAAATATCGACAGGCGCCAGCAGTGTGACGATGAAGTGCAGCAAGCCAAATCCGATATCTGCAGACGATATCTCCATTGAATCGGGTGTGAGTAAATTCACAGCAACAAATCTTAGCAATTTGAATTTCCGCAATCTAAAATTTAGCGGCGGTGTAGGTTCTTATAAACTTGATTTCGACGGCAAACTTAAACAAAGTGCCGAAGTGCAGATTGAAGTTGGGCTCGGCTCTATCAATGTGTATGTACCCAATACCATTCCCGCCAAATTAGTGTACGATGATAACTGGCTTTCCAGTTTCAAGCTTGATGATGATTTTGAGAAAACTCGAAGTGGTGTATATGAGACGAGCGATTTCCAAGACGCATCTAAACGATTGACTATCCGTCTGGAATCCGGATTAGGCAGCGTGCGGGTGCAAAGAAAATAACAATTAGAAGATTGTTATTCGTTATACTATAGAGGCTATATCTTTCCCGGTATTAATTCTATCGCCCCTTCTTTCCTTAAATCGATTGCATTAACACTGTAGTTATACCCCTCAACTGTCTTGAGATAGTATATCCTGTATCCGTTTTTTTTGAATCGTAGTAACAATCTTTTATCCATCAAGTTTACAAATTCTACATTATTGCGTTTCATAGAGAAATCGGAAAATTCGGATTCTGGTATTGATCCCTGTGTATTCTCAATAATACTAGGTAACCAAGCTCCTGCAACAACTGCACTTTTATATCCGATACTATCGGATGTTGCAATGACAGCCTGCACAAATCTCATCTGTTGTAAACGTCGTTCATGATCATTAAAAATTGGACCCAACAAATCCACCGCAATTGAGCGTCCAGAAATATCTAAAAGGATAGAAAGTTTTGACGGCTTCGGACTCCAAGGTCTATCAATTGAGTCGATGGTTCCTACGAACGAAGACAAGATGATCAAACCGCACATGAGTACGAACTGTCGGCGCGGAAAATAACGCGCTATAATCAGGAGGAAAAAGGGAATCGGCGGAATAAGATAACCCGGATCCTTAGGATGAATTGCATACTCAATCACAAATAAGATCAGCACAGCGATACACACTGAGAAGTTTCTCTGCAAAAATAATGATGTTAACGAAACAATATGAATTGTTTTTTTCCTAACCAGTACCAGAAAAGAAATAATCGAAATGGCAGAAAAACCTACGATACCCCATACGTCCAATGTGATTGTTTTAAGGATTGTAGCAATCGGCGGGAAAGCCGGTCCAAAGAATGTAAAGAAGTGCCATCCATATGTGAGAAAGACAGGAAGGAAAGCAGTTATTGCCACAACTGCAGCGGCACACCAAAATTTTAAGATTCTGATAAACGACAATTTCCAATTGTCGTGATCTAAGAAAAGCAAAGCAAATGGTAGAGTCATAGCTGCTGTCGTAATACGACAACCTATTGCAATTCCAAGTAACGACCCTGCAACAAATGGCTTTCCAAAGAGTCCAGCATACCAACAAAACATGACAAACATTATTGCCCACATATAATCCATTGTAATTGTACTGGAGATATAGACGACAGGCGTGAAAGCAAAAGTAAACGCAATCAATAAAAAATCTTTGCATCCATATTTTTTTGCAATAATCGCCAGCATTCCAACTGCAATTGCACTCATAAAGGCAGTCAATAAATTGAGAAACCGAGCTCCATTTTTCCATGCTAATGAACAAGTGAACTCTATAATTGGAAATCCTGGCAGTCGCGAGGCTTTGTATTCTCCTGTTGTGGCTATATAACGTGCCGCTGTCGCCACACGACAGCCATCGGTATCGGTACCATAACCAGCATCAAGAAATGGAAGGCGTGAAATTAAAACAACAGAAAAAACCAATAAGAATAAAACGTATGTTTTCATAAACTTAAGATAATTAACATATAGAGAATAATCTGACCGAAACGCCTTTATCCCACTCCGAAGTGGAAGAATTGCCCCCACGAACGCGGGTGGCTCACTTCACGCGTGCGGATAAGATTGAGGAGCGCTTGCCGGTATGCATCGCCGGGAGCGAGACCGTTGGCAAGATGCGTAAAGAAATATTCACTGAAAAATTTTGCCGCTTTTCTATCTGCCGACCATGCGTTGAAAAAAATATCGGGAGTTCCGTTCAAACGTAGTAAAAGTGCATGCTCTGCAGAGAGTCCAACACCTTGACCATGATGATTGGAGAGTGCGATAACCGGAATTGCTTCAAGCTCCGCAAGCTTTTCGAATGGAATGATCGTAGATTGTTCCACCATCAGACCATTTGAGAGAACAAAATTGCCAAGTGGAAATTCTGCATTTCGCTGACTAAATTCAGTAGAAATCTGCAAGATATCGGCCTTGGTAGATTTTAAATTATCCCACGATGTCTCTAATCCTACCATCACTCTTGCACCCTTGAAAAAGCTGCGGATATCCCGCAATTCGTAATCCACCGACCAGTTTTTACCTGTCGGATTGCCAAATGCTACAACATCTTGCAAGCGAGCCGCGGATACAGCACGATAACGCAGTGAGGCAATTGATGGTACATAATCTATGCTTGTTAATTCAATAACATATTTTACATTCCCTTTTGCATCCTGTCGTTCTATAGCGTGAAATGGAAAACCATCCATCTCTTTATTTGCCACTATGATAAGATTTCGTTCAAATAAATCGTCCACCGGGCGAAGAAGAATATCATACAGATGAGTAGAAAGTCTTGCAAATTGCATCATCGAAGGCACACTTGCTTCTCCAGCTTCGCCAGAATACACATTCGGGTCTTGAAGAAGCTGCCGGTATTCCGTCATCACCTGCAAAAGACTGTCATGATGAATCGCCGAGGTGCGGACAATAATCTGTGAGTGCGTTACGGCAAAAATATAGAGCAAATCATCTGTCGGCAGAAATTCTATTGCCAGTGAGCCGGACGGGATGCTCGCTTTTAGAATTCCCGCTTCTACTGGACTCGGCAAAACCAGCGTTTCGTAGTTTGGATGCTCGTCAATAATTTGCTGCGATTCTTTTCGGAGATTTTGTTTGGCTGATTCAAGTTCAGCATGCAGTGCATTCAAATCGTTACCGTCAGATGAATGCTTTGTGCTGGCTAGCCGTGCAGTATATTCGGCTTCAAGCATTCTCGCTTTTTGAATTTGCCCTTGCACATCTCTCGTTTGCAATTTCACTTGCGGATAGCGCAGCGAAATTAAAATATTCTGAAATGTACCGGCGAGTTGTTTTGTCCGCGCGTACTCAACGATCTTCAATGCTTCTTCTTGACGTTGTGACTTGATAAGCAATGCACTTAGACTACCATACCAATCCAGATGCGATGGCAGAATGCCTAGTGCATTCTGATATGGCATATGCAATTCTTCAATAGAATATTCCGAAAATGCATTTTGGTCAAGCGTGATTGCTTTTAAATAAAAATCGCGGGCTTTCAAGGGATCACCTACACGTTCATATTCTTTTCCAAGCTGAATATATAGAAATCCTTCGCCGGCAATGTGACCGCATTCTAAAAAATTCTTTGCAATTTGTTCGTACGACCGTCTAAGCTTCTCTCCATTCTGCAATCGCTGTTCCGGTGATAAAATATTGAAGTCACAGCGAGTTAAGAAGATAGAAAGATAATTCTCTGCAATTCGATCACCTTCTGAACGTGCAAGCTCCAACGCCTCACTATAGTAACGTTTTGCTTCTGACAGGTTACCGCTTTGCTCATAGAGATGTCCAAGCTGGAAGAATAGGATCGTTTGGACATCTTTACCAGTGCGTGCGCGACGAAGTATATTGATAGCATCGCGAAAATCGCGGATTGCGGTGTTTTTGCTGTTTTGTGCCAAATGAAGAAGACCGAGTTCCGCTTGTAACCGAGCAATAAGCAATGGACTACTTGTTTGACTGATCGATGTGACTGCTTGTGAAAGTGAATTTGCTGCTTCCTCATTTCGTTGCTGCATTCGATAAATACTCCCGATGCCCCCCAATGCTGCAGCGAGATGCTGGCGATCACCGCTTTCCTGAGAGAGAGTAAGCACACTTTTAAATTCATTCAGCGCTTCATCCAGATCGCCGCTTGTTTTCAAGATTGAAGCAAGTTTAAATTCTGACTCTGCCCCGGCGATCTTGTCATCAAACGCTGTAGCAGAGGCGGCGGCGGTACGGTAATGGGCAATGGCTCGATCGTTCATATGCATTGCGGCATAGATGTCGCCTTCTAGAAGTGCAAGTCGGATTTCACCATGCACATCCCCTTCCTTGCGCATGAGTGATGCAGCTTGTTCCGATGCAGTAATTGCCGCACGGAATTCTCCCAAATTCAAATCAGTTTGAACAAGAAATGTAAGCGCTTCTATTAGTTGGTCGTTTTTCTTGAGATCACGATATGCTCGAATGGCATCTTCTAAAATCGGCTTCGCTTGTTTGAATGATTGCTCACTGATAAGCGCAACCGCTTTTTCGTACATTTCAGTAGGATCAGTCTGCGGATGTCTTCCGAAATTGCAACCAGACACAAAAAAGATGGCGAGCACAAGAAGAAATAATATGAGTTTCACTATGGCTGAAATTTCCGTTTCGTTATGGATATTAATTCCGAATCAATTAAACCACGAGCAGAATATAACAAACTCCTGCTTATGCTTCAACAAAAAGAATTAACGCTTGCCACTATAGCTCTTCACAACGGCAACGATATCATCTGCATTGTTGGATAATATGCCGTCAACGCCGTATCTTAACATTCGTTGTGCACCCTGTACTGAGTTGAGTGTGTAGACATAAACCGCGATACCATGCTTATGAGCATCGTTTAACATTTGGCGGTTTAATTCGCGCGTGGCACATTTAAACACTTTTGCCCCAACACGCTCAGCGAGCTTCGAGGGCGAATGGCCGAAGTCATGCAAAAAATCAAATAGCACACCTGTCATCGCTGATGATCTTATTCGCTTAATATTTGATAAAATTTTATGATCGAAAGAAGAAAACATCACACGGTCTTCCATACCGCAATTATGAACCACATTAAGTACTTTTTCTTCCAGCAATCCAGGCGGCTCTCGATGTAGCCGATCTGATTTGATTTCTACGTCTACCCAAAGCCGGCTTCCTATTTGCTGAAACACTTCTGCAAGTGTTGGAATTCTCTGATTGGCAAACATTGGATGAAACCATGAGCCGGCATCAAACCGCCGAATTTCTTCTAGCGAATAATTGCGTGCAGGACCGTTACCTGTGGATGTGCGTTGTAGTGTCCGGTCATGTAAAACAATAACTTCTTCATCCTTTGTCAAGCGAACATCTAATTCGATCATATCGATGCCGGGGGCTTCGGCAGCTTGTTCAAAAGAGGCAAGCGTGTTTTCAGGCGCCTTTGCCGAAATGCCGCGGTGCGCAACGATATATGGCGGTGCACCTGGCAAAGGTTTAGGCTGATATGGTCTCATCAGATTCTATTTTTATAGAGCGCATCGAGAACAAGTTTGTGTACATAGCCAATCTCGTCCATACCATCGATAGGGACAAGTCGGTCAGTTTCGCGGTAATATTCGATAAGTGGTTTCGTTTGTTGTTGATAGACTTCAAGACGCCTGCGAACTGGTTCCGGCTTATCGTCATCCCGTTGATACAGTTCACCACCACACGATGGGCATTTTTTTAGATCAGCGCCGATGCGAGCAATTGTATAAATACGGCCGCAACCACGACAGAGACGCCGTTGGTCGAGACGATTTATTATTTCTTCATTATTCACTTCAAGACTTATAACAGAATCAAGTCTAATTCCGATTTTTTCAAAGAGTGCATCAAGAGCGCGAGCTTGCGGAAGCGTTCGTGGAAAACCGTCGAGGATGAAATTATCTCGCGCTTCATCGGACTTAAGCACTTCTTCAATCAAGCCGATAACAACATCGTCGGGAACAAGATTACCTGCGTCCATAAAAGATTTCGCTTTCAATCCAAGAGCAGTTTTGTTCTTCACCGCTTCGCGCAGTAAATCACCGGTGGATATATGTGCTGAGTGAAATTCTTCAACAAGTAATTTAGCCTGGGTACCTTTGCCCACGCCTGGAGGTCCAAAGAGAATAATTTTCATTAGTTCGTTCGTCGTTCTTTCTTAGTTGATAATAAGTGAATTAAAACCAAATTAATGTACAGGAAAATGTTTAGATTAAAAAAAGATAAAATGAAAAATCGCTTCATCTATAACAAACCTTCTGCAATTTTTAATTTAGTCTTTGATTCAATCACAGCAAGTTGTCCGCATGCAGCGTTGATATCCTGACCGGAACTGCCACGCACCATTACGGTGATATCGGATTTGCGTAGTGCATCAGCAAATGCTTCGATACGCGGAGCTGGTGTTGGTTTGAGTGAAGCTCCGATGCTGGATGGAAGCATAAACGAAATGGAATGAAATGGAATAAGATTGACTTTACAGGGAATTCTCCTGCTCAGTTTTATAAAAGACCTAACATCGGCGGCTGTATCATTGAAGCCGTCAAATAGGATATACTCAAATGTGGGGCGGCGGCGTGTCTTATGGTAATAGTACTCTAGGGCTTTGATCAATTCATCCACAGAGAATTTCTTTGTAATCGGCATAAGCTTGGTACGTTTGTCGTTATCCAGTGAGTGAAGGGAGAGCGCAAGTTTTACAGGGCGTTCTTCATCTGCAAGCTGGCGGATTTTATCGGCATAACCAGCAGTAGAAATAGTGATATGCCGCGCACCAATATTTAATCCATGATCATCATTAATGATGTCAATGGATTTCATCACGTTTTCATAATTGAGCATCGGCTCGCCCATGCCCATATAAACAAGATTGGTGATACGTTTCTGACTATTCCGCTGAACCTGGATCACTTGATCGACAATCTCCCCTGCTGTGAGATTTCGCATAAAGCCCATTGTGCCAGTTGCACAGAACTTACAGTCAAGCGGGCAACCAACTTGTGTAGAAACGCAAAGAGTAAGTCGATTCTCTTCCTCTGGCGATTTTTTTGTTGATGGAATCAAAACACTTTCTATCGCTAAATCATCATTCAATTTGAAAAGATATTTTATTGTACTATCAGTGGAGATGCTCTGAGTTACCAATTGAAGATTTGAGATACATGAAATTTGAGAAAGAACTTGACGAAAATCTTTTGAGATGTCAGTCATTTCATCGAAACTTTGAGCGGCTTTTGCATATAGCCAACCGTAAAGTTGTGCTGCACGATATTTCTTCTCACCGAGTTCCTCTACAAACACTTGAAGCTCGGTAAGGTTAAGACCTTTGAGATTTTTCTTTGTCATTGTATGAACAAGGTAAGGAAAGAAGAGAGGGAGAGCAAGGTGAAACGCCAAAGACATTCAATAAACAAATCTAGCATCTACATTGTTGTCCGTCGAAGTTGAAGTAGCCTAATAATCGTTTTCTGGCGGGACGATTATCTACCAGCAGAACCAATCTTTATGATTGCATAAACATGGATTTAAAATATTCATCTATGTTTTTCAATCTAAAACTTTCAATTTCGAGTGACCTTTTATCGTTTTGTTTTTCAACAAGAAAAATGTACCCACGATTAGGAAAAATATTGGCTTTGTAGGAATAATAATCTTGCTTTTGAATATATACTAGGGAGCCAGTACTGAGATATTCACAGAAACTTTGATATGGAATAAAATAACATCGCTGCAAATCTCCATCACCGATGAACAATAGTGCATCAGTATATTTATGGTCTGTTTGAACATCACAAGGTGTAAAACCAAAAAAGTATCTATTTCCATGCGAAAGGTTGGCATATTTGGTCATCACAAGTCCATTATTACCAATTCTGACAGCCTTTATGAATCCTCTTTCATGCTCAACTGGTTTTATGGGTATGCCATCACCTAACAAATGTCTTATTAAGATTCGAGTCAAATCCGGTCCCATAATTTATCTCCAAATTAGTCATCTATATCAATTCCACATTTAATTGCATGTCCTCTATACATAAGTACACATATTTAGTATACAATTTACAAGGGGTTACAAAAGAATGAAGTACAATAATTAAAGTACTTGCGGAAAGGTTTAAAAATAAAGAAAACCCCAGGCAACTTTCGTCACTTGGGGTTCTAATTATAAATCTGGCATCGACCTACTCTCCCATGCAGTTACCCACATAGTACCATCGGCTCCGGGGGGCTTAACTTCTCTGTTCGGAATGGGAAGAGGTGTAACACCCTCGACATAGATACCAGAAAAACTCAATTGGGAAAATGCATAAAACTAAACTCTGTTTCGCAATTCTAATGATGACCTTCATCTTCGAGATGATTCTATCGATGGATCAACAAAAATTAAGATTAAGCCTATCGACCTATTAGTACCGCTTGACTACACATATTACTATGCTTCTATCTACGGCCTATCAACCAAGTCATCTCCTTGGGGTCTTATTCTGCCGAAGCAGAAGGGAAACCTCATCTTTGGGCGGGTTTCGCACTTAGATGCTTTCAGTGCTTATCCCATCCGGACATGGCTACTGAGCAATGCCACTGGCGTGACAACTCATTCACCGTCGGTCCGTTCACTCTGGTCCTCTCGTACTAGGAGCGACACCCATCAAGTTTCCTACGCCCGCACAGGATAGGGACCGAACTGTCTCACGACGTTCTGAACCCAGTTCACGTACCGCTTTGATTGGCGAACAGCCAAACCCTTGGGACCTTCTCCAGCCCCAGGATGCGATGAACCGACATCGAGGTGCCAAACCTTGCC
>PLMK01000050.1:4565-6080 GCA_003142475.1 Ignavibacteriota bacterium | reverse complement strand
AAAGAAAAAAATCTTTTCGCCTCCTCACTCGATGAAGTTTATAAATCGAAATCGATCGAGACAAAAGTGAACCTCGATAAAATGTTGTACACTCTTGATGTGCGAATGGAATGGAATCAGATCTTCAATGATACATGGCGATGGTACCGCGACTTTTTCTATGACAAAAACATGCATGGCCGGGATTGGAAAATGCTGGGAGATCGCTATCGTGCTTACATTCCCCAGCTCTCATCGCGCGATGAACTGAATTGGGTGCTCCTCCAAATGGTTGGTGAACTCTCGGTTTCACACACGTATATCGGGGGAGGTGATACCGGTCCTTCTCTCAAGACAGAGAATCCGCTCTTCACCGGTTGGTTGGGTGCCGACCTTGTGGCCGATCAAAATTCCCAGTACTATAAATTCCAAACGATCTATGGTCCGACAGAGCTCAACATGTCTCTCACTGCCCCTCT
The DNA here is from genome assembly GCA_003142475.1 of Ignavibacteriota bacterium. Classification (GTDB taxonomy): domain Bacteria; phylum Bacteroidota; class Ignavibacteria; order UBA10030; family UBA10030; genus Fen-1298. Next base: position 5,622 of record PLMK01000050.1, on the reverse strand, counting down.
TGTCCGTCCCGACAAAAACGTGAAAGAAGGAGATTACCTCATTGCGATCAACGGAAAAGAAGTGCGCGTACCGGACGATTACAATAAGCTGCTCCAAATCATCGACAGCCAGAAAGTAACTATCACTGTCAATAGTAAACCTTCTCTTCAGGGATCAACAGTGTATGAAGTGACACCGATTCGATACAACGGAACACTACGATATGTTCGCTGGCTGACGAATAATATGCACAAAGTGCTTGACGCGACCGGTGGAAAGGTTGGCTATATGCATATCAATGCGATGGAATCGGGCGGCATTGCTGAGTTCGATAAATTCTGGCGCGCATTCCGGTACAAGGATGGGGTTATTATAGATGTACGGCGCAATTCAGGAGGATGGACAGAGTACTTCCTTATCGACAAACTTGAGCGCAAAATGACGTCCTATAATGTCCTCCAGGGTATGGTTCCTTTCCGATATCCGGGCAGTGCCGGAAACGGCAACTATGTTGCAATTTCTAATGAGTACAACGGCTCTGATGGTGAGGCTTTCCTCGAAGATTTCAAAGCGGCCAAACTGGGCGAAGTCGTTGGTGTCCCTTCATGGGGAGGCTTGGTTGGTATCCTGAACACTCAGGTTACGATCGATAACGGTTCGGTGGAACAATCTAACAATGCCTTCTATGGGAAAGAGGGGAAGTGGCTCGTAGAAAACCATGGCGTCGATCCGACGATCTTCATCGACAACGATCCTGCGTCGGTCATGGCTGGAAAGGATCCGCAATTGGACAAAGCAATCGAAACGATCCTCGAGAGCATCAAAAATAATCCGCTCTCCTTCCCTGCGACTCCTCCATACCCGAAGAAATAACTCTACCAACTTTCCAAAGGGCATTCGGAATTATCCCGGATGCCCTTTCATTCTAAAAATCTTAAGTCGAATAGAGAGAATCCGCTTTTCTCTTCTCAGTAAATCAAGCTTCTATATACATCGATTAATTTGTTCGATGACTCGTTCTGCAACTTTACGAACAAAGCTGAACCTTTTTGAATCATAATCCTTGATATATTGATC
>PLMK01000050.1:0-4493 GCA_003142475.1 Ignavibacteriota bacterium | reverse complement strand
CGACACATGGATTTTCAGTCCAGCATAATTTATCATTCTTCTTAAGCTTTTCCATCGTTACGCTCCTTTTGTTGACACAAATGTTGACAAATACAAGGAGTCATTTATGGATCCCAATACCAATTTTTATCTAACGAAACGTTCAAACGGTATCTACTACGTTGGATGGTATCAAGATGGAAAGCGTAGATGGAAAACGACAAGCTGCAAGACAAAAATAAAGGCATTCCAATTCTTAAAATCATTTGATCACAAAGAACAAGATTCAAACCAAACGCTCTGTATGTCTCAATTATTTGAAAAGTATACAAAAGTCAAATCCATTTCAGTGCGACCTTCAACCATGTATTCGTATCGATTTGCTGTTCGAAGATTCATCGAGATTTGTGGCTATAAAAATGTCAACTCGTTTACCATCGCGGATGTTGGTTTATTCCAGACACAATTGATTTCAGAGTATAAAATACACAAAACAACAGCCAACATTTTATTCCGAAGTGTAAAGACAATTCTTAATTATGGCGTTCGAAATAGTTTTCTTGAAAAGAACCCTTTTATCTCGTGCAAACAATTAGCTATTCCACAAACTGCACCAATATTTTTATTATTAACACAGCTAAATCAACTTTCAACATCAGTGAAGGATCCAACCATTCGCGATCTTTTTTTATTGGCGGCATTAACTGGAATGAGACTTGACGAAATAAGAGATCTAACCTGGGAAAGTATCTGTTTTATAAAAAGGACCATAACCGTTACAAACACTATTTCTCATCTAACAAAAAACGAAAAGTCGAGAATTATCCCAATGCACGTGGAGATCGAACGAATGCTTAGACTGCGAAAGGATGCTTCCATCGGCGAATATGTTTTCACCGATCGGAATAACCGCCCTTTTCGTATTGGATTCATTTCCTTTAAATTTAAGAAGTGTATTCGTCGATTAGGATTTGATGAAAATCTCCATTTCCATTCCTTACGTCACACATTCGCAAGCTGGCTTGTTCAAGACGGTGCTTCTTTATACGAAGTGCAAAAATTGTTAAGTCATAGTAGCCCAAGCGTTACTCAAATATACAGCCATCTGGCACCGGAACAAATGCATTCTACCGTGAACAGAACGGAAAGCCTGGATCTTCAAAGTTGGAGTTGTCGTTGGTGAGTCCTTCTTTACTACAACCCCACACAGACAATCTCAAGGAGACAATGCAGCAATGCTTGGCTGAGGCAATCGATATTACATGGAGCTTCACAGATGTGCCTTTCCAAAATGACGATGTAAGGGCGATTTGTTCGAGTTTGTTTATTGCTCGAACGAGATGAAGTCAGAAAGCGGCGATGAAAGTTGCCGCTTTTTTTATAGTTGAAATTGATAACAATTAAATGTAGGGTTATGGTGATTCTATTAAGAGGTACTCACCGATGCACCATCTTTCTTGAAGAAGTGGGAATAAAAAAAATAATAATCTCACCAAATTCTATTAAATCAAAATATCTGTAAGGAGAAATTATGGGATCAGTTAGATTTACTCTTATCTTTGTTATGACAATGTGCGTTTTTACCCTGCAGGTAATTTTTGCACAATGGTCAAAAGATCCAAATATTAATAACACTATCTGCACTGCAATCAATGATCAACAATATCAAACTATTGTGAGTGATGGAGCAGGAGGTGCAATTATTTCTTGGATGGATTTTCGTAATAGTTCTTGGACTTACAATCCAATGAATAATATCAGCTCTGGGGATATATACGCACAGCACATTAGTTCTGATGGCACCATTCGATGGACTACCAACGGAATTGCTGCCTGCACTACAACAGTTGATCGAATTCATCCAATGGTCGATATTGCTAGCACAACTGACGGAGCAGGAGGTGTAATTATTGTATGGCGGAATGATTATCCTAACACTTCAATTTGCGACATTTATGCACAGCGCATCAATTCTGCAGGTGTAGTTCAATGGACTACTAGCGGAGTCGCGATTAGCTCTGATGTGGAGGAAGTTCCACCATCTATCGCGAGCGATGGACGAGGAGGAGTAATCATTTCCTGGAGGAAGATCCTAAGTCCTGGCATTTATGCACAACGTATCAATTCTGAAGGTGCCGTTCAATGGACAACGGGTGGAGTTGTTATTGTTTCTAACAACGCAGCTGATCCGAGTATTACCAGCGATGGAGCAGGAGGTGCAATTATTACTTGGCAAGATTTTCGTAGCGGTATGGATATTTACGCACAACGTATAAGTGCTGACGGAACTGTCCAATGGATGACAGACGGAGTTGCTATCTGTACAGCAGCTGGTGATCAAGCTCCACCGGCAATAGTAAATGATGGAGCAGGAAGTGCTATTATTGCTTGGGTGGACAAGCGCAGCGGCTCTAATTATGATATTTACGCACAACGTATAAGTGCTGGCGGAACTGTCCAATGGACGACAGACGGAGTTGCTATCTGTACAGCAACTGGTGATCAACTAAATCTATCCATCACAAACGATGGAGCAAAAGGTGTTATCATTACATGGTTTGATTATCGCGGTGGTTCTAAGTCTGATATATACGCACAGCGCATCAATTCTGCAGGTGTAGTTCAATGGACAACTGATGGAGTCGCTATCTGTACTGCAACCGATAATCAATATAATCCAACCATCACAAGCGATGGAACTGATGGTGCAATCATTACATGGGAAGATCATCGTAATGTCTATAGCAAAACTTACGCACAACGCATCAATTCTGCAGGAACTGTTCAATGGGCGATAGATGGAATTGCTATCAGCACTGCAACATCCTATGGTCAATCTGGACAAGTTATTGTAAGTGATGGTCAAGAAGGCGCGATTGTTGCATGGAAGGAAGATCGCAATTATGGTTCTTATTTGGACATTTATGCACAAAGGATTAATCGTTATGGATGTCTTGGTAATATGTATCCGGACATCCATCTAGTCAAAGATATTCCAAATGATCAAGGTGGGAAAGTTGCTGTCCTCTGGGATCCGCCGTCCTTAGATGTATCACCTTATACTGTTATTACCTCGTATACTATTTATCGTGGATTGAAAGAGTCGATGTTTGCAAAGTCAATGATCTCTCATAAATTTGCGAAAACGACACAGTCAGCAACCGGCAGTGAAACAATCTATTGGGAAAACTATGCGACGGCTCCTTCACACTGGCTTTCCGGTTATTCGTCTGCCGTATCAACACTCTCAGATTCCACGGCGAGTGGAAATCCTATGTACTATTTTATGGTCACGGCAAATACCTCGGATGCAACAGTATTTTGGGATTCACCGATCGATAGTGGCTACTCAGTAGATAATTTATCACCATCATCACCCGGGTTTCCCAAAATTGTCACATTATTAGATGGAGCAATTCAACTTAGCTGGAAGGAAAATACCATTGATTCTGATGTCGGCGGATATGTTGTGTACCGTTCTGAATCAGGAGGTTTCCCGTTAACAAATGAAAACAAACTTGCTATAACGAAAGACACTCTCTATGTTGACGCTTCAGTTCACGTTGGAAAACAGTATTACTATAGCATCACAACGGAAGATATTCACGGTAATCAGAGTACGCCTACAATAGAGCTTTCTGACATCGCTATCGCAGTGGAACTCACCGCGTTTACGGTTTCTTTAAACGGATTAGATGCCGAGCTTCGTTGGAACACCGCTACAGAAGTAAACAACTATGGCTTCGAGGTGGAACGCAGAACAGTGAACAACAGCCTATCATCGACAGCCGACTGGATAAAAATTGGATTTGTTCAAGGTGCAGGTACAAGTAACGCTCCGCACAATTATTCTTTTACTGATCAAAATATTTCTGATGGAATATATACATACCGATTAAAGCAAATAGATAACAACGGTGCATTCAAGTATTCACAAGAGATGGAAATATCAATTGTAGTACCGAATATATTTTCATTGAACCAAAACTATCCCAACCCTTTTAACCCCTCAACAACCATCCAATATAGTTTGCCGGCACGAAGCACTGTGCGTCTTGTTATATATAATACTTTGGGGCAAGTAGTGAAAGAACTAATCAACACCGAGCAACAAGCTGGTGTTCAATCGGTGATCTGGAATGCAAACGTTGCTTCAGGACTATATTTCTATCGACTCGAAGCAACATCAATAGACGATCCTTCAAAACGATTTGTCGAGACCAAGAAGATGTTACTGCTTAAATAATATCACATTATACTATATTAAGTCTAACAAGCCCCGTCATCGATGGGGCTTGTTGTTTCAGCTCGGACCAGAGCGGCGATTATTGCCGCTTTTTTAAAGTTCAAAATTTCAATGAATAAAGTGTAAAGTTCTTTGGTTAAATATTGCAGTGGCCATTGCAGCAGCTTAATACCGATTCGTTATCCCGCAAAAGAACAGGGACTATTATGAGTAAAAACATTTTTCTTTTTATAATGTTTCAACTGTCCATATGCGGATGGAGTTCGGA
>PLMK01000029.1 GCA_003142475.1 Ignavibacteriota bacterium | reverse complement strand
ACAAGTGAAGTACAAAGGCTTGTGATAGCGCGAGATGTTATAAAAAAGAACGGAAAGGTCTAAGAATCAAATCTTGACTTTCAAAGAAAAGTCTGGTAGTTTTAAGTAATTCATTTTTGGTCCCGCTGAGGTCCAGCGGGATTTTTATTGGACAGGTAGCTCAGTTGGTAGAGCAATGGACTGAAAATCCATGTGTCGGGGGTTCAATTCCCTCCCTGTCCACTTTAAGGGTGTCTGATAATTTCAGATACCCTTTTTCGTTTGTACGCAATTCTGTCCACAATTTGTTTTCAGCTTCGAGAACTGTGGTCATTATTGTGGTTTGTGAGCAGGAGAGGGGACTCCCTGTCCATCATTCAATCGCTTGAACTAAAACGCGATCAATATATCAAGGATTATGGTTCAAAAAGGTTCGCTTATCCATTACTTACTCCATGGAATTACGGAACTCCGATTCAATGAAACCGAGCCGAATTCAGTCCAGTAATCGCAGCTCCTTTTAAAGATTTTAGATAACGATGAATAACATACATTCGTATTCCTCCTTTGTTGCAGAACCTCAACAACGAAGCTCGGAAACTTTTGGCGTTCCGATAATAACGCTCTTAAGTCAATTTGCGAACACCCATTCAATCGAATGACCGCTGGCTGGCGATTCGTTCCGCACTTCAACGAAAAGTGCTCATCATTTGAAGAATTGTACCGTATCCTTAATCAAGCAAAAGAGAAACACTTGATCAATTGGTTGACAAAGGATTGTTTGATATGGCATCGAAAAGATTTGGTTTCATCGCAGTATTCCTTTCCATTCTTTCGATCACCGTATTTGGCCAGAAGAACGAATCGATTATTGCCGGTATTATTCAGGATGAAAATGGCTCACCACTTGCGAGGGTAAATGTGCAGCTTATTGGAACGAATGATGGCGATGTAACAGACTTGAATGGAAAGTTTTCTTTCAAAACAAAGAGACACGGCAAAAATATTCTTCGGTCATCGTTGGTTGGATATGAGCCGAAGAATTTCACGCTGGTATTGTCAGAAAAGGATTCTCTATTCTTCAAAATAGAAATAAGCGAATCATCGATTAAATTAGGCGACGTCGTAATAGCGGGCAGCGGGTTCACAACAGGTGACGAACCAAAGACGTTGACACTCCATTCGCTTGATGTCTATACAACGCCTGGGGCATCTGCTGATATTTTACGTGCGATCCAGACATTCCCTGGTGTAGTTGCAATTGACGACGGCTCCGGGTTGTTCGTACGCGGTGGTGACGTAAGCGAAACGACAATTCTTCTTGATCAGGCAACGGTAGTGCATCCGTACAAATTTGAATCGCCCACGGGCGGATATTTCGGGACGATACCTCCTTTCCTCGTCGGTGGAACCTATTTTTCCTCCGGCGGTTTTTCCGCACGGTACGGAAATGCCCTCTCAGGAATATTGGCAATGGAAAGCATGAACATGCCTTCCAAGCTGGCATCTTCGATAGGGATCGGCCTTGCTGCTGGATCTCTTTCTGCAAGTATTCCGATTATTCCCGATGTGCTCGGCATGCGGATCTCAGGCAATAAGAGTTTTACAGATGCAATGTTTCGGCTGAACGGCGTCCGAAATACATTCACGATTCCGCCAGATGGCCTGGATGGCAATCTCAGTGTTATATGGAAGTATTCGTCTACTGCTCAAATAAAATTCTTTAACTTCACCAGCACTGACCGAATTGGTGTCCGCGTGGACGAGCCTTCGTTTGCAGGTGTGTACGAATCGCAAGAGACAAACCGGTTCCATAACCTTCAATGGAGTGATGCAACGGAGCGATGGCTGCTGAAAGGGAGTATTTCGTTCAATCAATTCACAACAGAACAAGAACTCGGCAGTTTGCATCTAAAACCTTCGGATATGACTTACAAAGTCCGTTTTGATGCAGAAACAAATCTGGACGATGACCATCGGTTTTCGTTCGGAGCGGAAGGTGAAAAAATGATCAATCGATATGAGGGAACGGTGCCGCAAAATCCATCCGTACTTGATCCACATGGCAATGTGTATATTCTTGATGAGCAATATAATGCAATGAGAGTTGGGGTCTATTCTGAGATGGAATTAAAAGTATTGCGGAAGATGTCAGCGAGTGTCGGAATCAGGAGCGACTACTATGACTTATCGAAGGAAGGTATCATAGACCCGCGTGTTTCTCTTCGCTATGATATAACAAAAGAATTGCACGCGCAAGCAAGTTGGGGCATTTATCATCAATTTGCTGAACCATACTTGTATAATTCTGTCAATGGAAACGCTGGGTTATCGGCACAGTCTGCCCGGCATGTGACTGCCGGAACCGAATACGCCACGGATTTATTCATGTGCCGGATAGAGATGTACTCAAAGACATATTCTGATCTCGTTCTCCGTTCTTCGTCAATGAATTATGTGAATCTCGGCGATGGTATCGCAAGAGGGGTAGATTTCTTTTTAAAGTACGGGGGATTTCTACGAACACCGGTGAGCGGTTGGATTTCTTATAGTTATCTGCATTCTCGAAGATTGCAGGCCCGTGATCTTGTAGAGAATATTGTTTACGAAGAAGCTCCTTCATCGTTTGATATTACACACAACCTTACCATTGTAGCCAAGGTCCAATTGATTCAATTCTTAAATTTTGGAATGACACTTCGATATGCAACAGGGAGACCGGTCACTCCTATCGTCGGTGCAATCCAAGAGGTCGGGGCAGAGTATTATGAACCGATTCAGGGGCATGTAAATTCAGAACGATTGCCAAACTTCGTTCGGTTGGATATGAGCTTAGGGTACTTCATGCCATTCGGAGAATCAAATTCGGCAACGTTTTATGTGGCTATATCCAATGTATTGAATCAAGCCAATCCAGTTAGCTATGAGTACTCAGCAGATTATTCACAACGACACTTGAAAACAACGGATTATCAGCGCTCAATCTATTTCGGAACAATGATTTCACTCGGTTCCTATGGAATCGATAATTAGTAATTCTATAAATTCATAAGGAGAACACCTGTGCACAAAACACGATTGATCATCATAATAATGAGTATGTTTTTTTTAGGAGCGGCGAATGGTTTTTGTCAACCCCGGACCGCCGCGGCAGAAATTATGGAGGCAAAAAGCTTCATACAACAAGGTTCCAATACAGCTTCAAGAGAAAAATTTGAACAGGCGCACAACATTCTGACTCGATGTACCTCTCAAGGAGATCATCAAGCACTTGCAGAGTATTATCTTGGTTATATAGACTATCAAATGGCAGTTGCGGTCTATCGGATGGATAAAGAGAAAGCTCCCATAAGTCTCGATAGTGCGATTATGCATTTAGAAAAAGCACTTCAAATAAACGACAGCAATGCTGAGACACATGCGCTACTTGCAAGCTGTTATGGAATGCAAATTGCTTTTTCTCCAATGAGTGGGATCTGGCTCGGACCAAAATCTGGTTCTGAAATGGGCAAAGCGAGAGAATTTTCAAAGGAGAATCCAAGAGTAGCATTACTCGAAGCTATCGGCACATATAATACTCCCGCCATGTTCGGAGGCGGAAAGGATAAAGGTTATGGAGCGATGAAGAGAAGTGCGGAGCTTTTCGATCGGTGGAAAACGACCGATTCTCTTCAACCGGATTGGGGAAAAGAGCAAGTATATGCGTGGATTGGGCTAGCAAATCTTGATAGGAAAGAAACAATCCTCGCGCGCAAAGCATTTGAGAAAGCGTTAGAGATTAATCCGGACTATGGGTGGGTGAAGTACGTCCTGATGCCAAAAGTGGCTTCTGAGGTAGAGCAAAAATAATATACACTACTTGTTCTGAACAAGAAAGGATTGTATAATCATGAACGTTAACCGAAATGCCACCACCAAGTATAGGAAAATACGAGTATGAATTTAGGCATCATCATGATCACAGTCTCCATCCTTTGGGTAGGGTTGGAAATCATCTTAGCCCGAACGAAACGTTCTCAATCGACGGATATGCGATTTGATAAATCTTCGCTCCGCCTTTTATGGATAACCATTGCTCTCTCCGTGAATAGTGGCGTCTTTCTTAGCTTTCAGAGTATTGGATACTTTGGAAATGGATCTCGGATTTTTCCAATTGTCGGTCTCATTCTCATTGTCTGTGGTCTGTTCATTCGTTGGATTGCTATTTTTTCTCTGAAGCATCAATTCACAGTGGACGTTTCGATCACGAAAGACCATCGCATAATCAGGAAAGGAATTTATCGCTTTGTGCGCCATCCGGCATACGCGGGCAGTTTGCTTTCATTTTTTGGACTTGGGTTATTCTTTGCTGACTATCTGACTATGCTTATGATTTTTCTCCCGATATGTTTAGCTTTTCTCTACAGAATTCATGTTGAAGAGAAAGCCCTTATTAATAATTTTGGTGACAAGTATATCAACTACTATGCCTCGACCAAGCGACTAATTCCTGGAATCTTTTAAATAAATGATACTTCGGCTAAAAGCGAAAGACAATGATGCCCTTTGTTGCCACGGCGTAATGCCTGTAGGCGTTGGGCTTAAGATCAGCATCCATCTATGTAACGAGTGGAAGAAATGTCTGACCTTGTATAGTTGCACATGTGTTGATTAATTTAGTAATTGAATCGTGGCTCTTGTTGGCTTCACTGTCAGCTGAATGGAAAAACAAGAAACTGTGGGAAATGGAATGACACACATTGAAAATTCTCCTTACGAAACCACATTAGGAGAATCTACGAGGCCTCGTCTCACAAAACGCGGCGTAGGAATTGTCATATCTATTTGGTGCATCTATTCACTACTCGTTTCTTTTCCACTAGTGCAATCTTATAAAGTTTCCTTTTCAATGGCGTTGTATTGGCAGGTATGTCAAAGTGCAGTGATGTTTGTTTTGAGCATACCGGTCTGGTTCCTTGTCATTCGCTGGATGTATGCGGTGCGGTGGTATTGGAAAGGAGTTGTGCATCTCCTTCTTGCCCCTGCGTATGCTGTTTTAAACTATGGATATCTTTATTATATGGTTTTATCGTTCGGCGGAAAAGCAGCAGCTGAACCGTTGAAAAATAGTGCTGGTTGGCTTTTATACTTCAATCTCCTCATTTATCTGTTGCAATTCGCTTTATATCATAGTTACGAAATCTTCAGGCAGTTGCGCATCAAAGAGAAAATTGCTTTGGAGTTATCATCCCTTCGGAAAGAACAAGAACTTGCCACATTGAAAGCGCAGATCAATCCACATTTTCTTTTCAACACGCTCAACAACATTAGTGCAATGGCTTCAACAGATGCAGAAGAAACGCGAACGATGATTGCGCAGCTTGCAGATTTACTTCGTTATGCTATTGAAAGCTCGAAAAAGGATTTTGTACTCCTGAAAGAGGAACTCGAGTTTGTTCAAGACTATATTGCCTTGGAATCAAAAAGATTGGAAGACAGGCTTACAACGAAATTTCAGGTTGATCAATCCCTTTACTCTTATCTGGTTCCCCCGATGATTCTCCAACCGCTGATTGAAAATGCCATTAAACATGGAATTGCGCCTGCCGAGGAAGGTGGAAGTCTGTACGTGCAGATTCAAAAAGAACCAAAGGGGATTTCATTTCGAATTTCTAATACAGGCATTGCCCTTTCTTGCCCCGATCCGTTAGTAACAACCGATGGCGTTGGTTTAAAAAATACTGATGCCCGTCTCTGGAAAATTTATGGTGATTTGGCTCGGCTACAAATCCAACCACTAGCTGAAGGCGGATGTGAAGTTACCTTTATTCTGCCGTTGAAATGAAGAATAATATAACCACCATACTCGTTGATGACGAACCGCTAGCCCGGAAACTCCTAAAGGAATATTTGCAGGATTTTCCCGAGGTCAAGATTATCGGTGAATACAAAAATGGGAAGCAAGCGATTAAAGCGATAAACGAAGATAAACCTGACGTTGTATTCCTGGATATTCGTATGCCCGGTATGGATGGATTTGAAGTTTTAGAGAACCTGAAATATATGCCACACATTATCTTTTCAACAGCATATGAGGATTATGCACTGAAGGCATTTGAAAGGAATGCCGTTGATTATCTGTTAAAGCCATATGATCGAAAAAGATTTTCTCAAGCTATACAAAAAGTTCTAAGCCGAACTGGCAAACTGGAAAATGAGATTGATCGGATTGTACGGGTTCTGCAGCAATCAAAAGAGGAAGGATCTTACCCCAGCCGTATCTTTGTCCGAAAAGGAAAAAGGATTATTTCGGTTGAGGTGGGAAATATCTTCTGGATTGAAGCTGATGGAGATTATACACAATTACATACAAATAATGGTACCCATCTCTGTAACCTAAGCTTGAACACTCTTGAAGAGAGATTGAATCCTTCCTGCTTCTTACGAGTGCATCGTTCCTCTATAATCGCAAATGGCTGCATAGAACATCTGCAAAGTGACGGGGAAGGGGGATTTGTGGCAATGCTTAAAGATAAATCGAACGTGAAAATTAGTCGAACGCATGCGACAAATTTACGGAATATTATTTGGTAGGCGTTCACAAATAGTTTCTCCTATCTATGTTTGTACATTGTTCTTCTGTTAATTGTGTGCTAACACTTTGAGAAGAGATGGGAGTAAATGGACTCAACGTGTGTTAGCATTTGTGTTAGCAATTTCTTGCCTTGCGGAAGGATGTTATAGATTACTGAACAAACTAGAAAATTTAGGAGGGTGGCAAATGGATTCCAGATCCATCATTCAATCGCATGAAGCAGAACGAGATTAATATCTAAAGGACTTTGGTTCATATAGATTCAGCTTCGTTTGTGAAATTGCGGAACGTGTCATAATCTGAATACTAAACGTTTACGCAACAACGTTTTCTCAGTTCATTATGATTCACCTTTTCATGTCAAGACGAATACTATTTTTGAATAAATGTTCGTACTTTTCATTGTCCAAGGCCGCTCCGATTTGTGTTTATTTGTGTTTCCTTCATTGAGACGGTAACACTTTCGGGCATCTTCGCTGCGGGCAAGTGCGATTACGCTGAGCAGTATCCCTCACATATGATTCACCATGAAAGGTTGTATGATGTTGTACAGAAAATTCGGAAAAACAAATGAAATGGTTTCAACTCTTGGAATGGGTTGTATGAGATTGCCTCTTCTTGGAAAAGGAGATCCGACAAACATTAATGAAGAGAAGGCGATACGATTAGTTCACTGTGCAATTGATAAAGGTGTGAACTATATTGATACTGCATATCCTTATCATGGTACCGGCATGGCACACGGCGGCGCAAGTGAACCTTTTGTAGCCAAAGCTTTAAATGATGGCTATAGAGAAAAAGTAAAGATAGCGACAAAACTTCCAAGCTGGTTGATAAAAACAAAAGGAGATATGGATACATATTTGAATGAACAATTGCAGCGGCTCAGCACCACCAGTATCGATTTTTATCTAGTACATGCCATTGATAGAACAACTTGGCCCAAATTAAAAGAAGCCTGTGTCGATGAATTTTTGAATCAAGCTCTATCAGATGGAAGGATTAAACATGCAGGATTTTCATTTCATGATAAGCTTGATTTGTTCAAAGAGATCGTGGATTACTATGATTGGTCGTTTTGCCAAATTCAATACAATTATTTAGATGAAAACTATCAGGCGGGAACAGAGGGTTTAACGTACGCAGCAAATAAAGGTTTAGGTGTTGCAATTATGGAACCGTTGAGAGGCGGCAAGCTTGCACATGTTCCAGAGGATGTAAAAGACATTTTTGATCGATCTGAAGTAAAAAGAACACCTGCAGAATGGGGTTTGAGATGGGTATTGAATCATCCTGAAGTATCGGTTGTCCTAAGCGGTATGAATGAAATGGAACAGGTTTTAGAAAATATTGCCATAGCAAGTGAAGCTAAGGCGCACTCGTTAACTGAAAAAGAATTAGAACTGATCGAAAAAGCCAAGGGCATTTTTGCAACGAAGATAAAAGTAAATTGCACGGCTTGCGAATATTGTATGCCATGCCCACAAAGCGTTAATATTCCCCAAAACTTCGACTGTTATAATGATTATTTTATGTTTGGAAAATCAGATATGTATAATTGGGTCAAACCAGACCAAAGAGCATCGAATTGTATAGAATGCGGCGAATGTGAAACACATTGTCCTCAAGGCATTTCTATTGGTGAAGAATTAAAGAATGTCGCAGCATTGTTTGAATAGTAAAAAGCTTATTGAAAGGAAGCCTCACTTAAAGTTGGCACATAGCCGAGGAATTGATCAACGAAGTCGGATTTTCACCACGGTATTGCATGGCTTCCTGTGTCGTCTTTCGTCATTCTCACTGTTCAAATGGCCATTCATGAATAATCCGGCTGCGGATGAGATACACCACAATGCCTACTGCGACAACGCTGCTGCCGGCAGTCATAAATGCAGTGCCGGTCGAATAAAATATTGTTCCCCACGTTACAAGCGCCAGTAGAGCGGGAAGAGAGAAGAGCCACATCTTGAACGGCAGTCGTTCCGACGGCCACCGTCGCCGCAAAAGCATCACGCCGACTGCCTGATCCAAGAACTGTACCAATATTCGCATTGCCATGATTGCCTCATGCTTTCCCGATTTGCTTTGTCAACATTAACTTGCTTATATTTTAACTTGCTGAATCAGAAGTGCATAAGCAAATCACTACTTTTTGCAGATAAAGAACAGTTTACATATGAAAGAATTAGCAATTAAATCTTATTACATTACACTCAAACACTAAAGGAAAAGTAGAAATCATTTATAGAATATTCCTAAGAAAGGAGGATGCGATGGTTCGAAAAAAGAAATCACGACCTGTTTCTTCACAGGAGCTTCTATTGATTAAACTGCCGAAGCCTAAACTAAGACGTAGTACATCAGTATTCAAGGCATTGCAACTAAGAAAAACTACCCGTGAGATAAGTGATAAAAAACTTTCTTTGCAGGTACTTTCAAATCTACTCTGGGCAGCTTGTGGCGTAAATCGTAAAACAGGTCCATTTGAAATTCCAGGAAGAACAGCTGCATCAGCGAGTAACTCACAAGAAATTGATCTCTATGTCGCGATGCAGGAGGGAATTTATTTGTATGATGCATTTCATCATTATCTGATTCCAGTTATTGCAGGTGACTTCCGCTCCTTTGCAATTGGTCCTGGCCAGGCGAATTTTGTAACGAACGCCCCAGTTCAACTCATCTATATCACGGATGTTCATAAACTTACCAATACATCTGGTTATAAGGAGCCTGGATTGCAGGATACTGAAATTCAAAAATCATATTATTATGTTGATACAGGTCTCATAGCAGGCAACGTATATTTGTTTGCTGCTTCGCAAGGTTTGGCATCGTGGTTTCATAATTGCAATAAATCCGCTCTTAAAGAAAAATTAATTTTACGTGGTGACCAGCGAGTACTCTTTGGCCAGACAATCGGATATCCTACAAAAAAATAATCAGGGAGATTTCAAATGGAGATTTCAGGAAATACCGTACTAATTACAGGAGGGGCAACGGGTATAGGATATGCGATGGCCGAGGCTTTCTTGGCAGCAGGGAATGAAGTTATCATTTGTGGTCGCAGGAAAGAAAAACTTCTTGAAGCTCAAAAAAAGCATCCGGAATTTCATATCAAGGTATGTAATGTAGCTGAAGAAGCGAATCAAAAAAAATTGGCTGATTGGATAACTACCAACTTCAGCAATTTGAACATTCTGGTGAACAATGCAGGTGTGCAAAGAGATATTGATTTCACAAAAGGTATTACAGAATTTCTGGCTGGAGAAAGCGAAATCAAAATCAACTTAGAGGCCCCTATAGTTTTATGTGGGCTGTTTATTCCGTATCTAACTGGCAAGAAGGAAGCTGCCATCATCAATGTTTCGTCCGGATTGGGTTTTGTGCCTGCTGCTCGAATGCCGGTATATAGTGCAACCAAAGCAGCGTTACACGCTTTCTCCATGGCACTCAGGCACCAACTCTTAAAGCTCGGTATCAAAGTATTTGAAGTAGTTCCGCCTGCGGTTGATACGGAATTAAATCCAGAAGGGAGAGCCAAAAGAGGAAGATTTAAAGCAAATCTAAGTCCTGAAGAATTTGTGGCTTCTGTAATGAAAGGTATTAAGGATGACGTATTTGAAATAGGTTATGGGATGACGGAAGGATCAATAAAAGCATCCAGA
Organism: Ignavibacteriota bacterium; assembly: GCA_003142475.1. Classification (GTDB taxonomy): domain Bacteria; phylum Bacteroidota; class Ignavibacteria; order UBA10030; family UBA10030; genus Fen-1298. Next base: position 23,797 of record PLMK01000029.1, on the reverse strand, counting down.
GCGGAGTTGGATAAAAGTTTTCAACAAATGAATAGTCGGTGGTAAGTACGGTATTCTTCTTTATCCGATTAGTTTCTATTGTATAATCTCTTTGAGCTTTTCCACAATCCAAACCATTCCAATCGTATCAAGCCCGCAGTATTTATTTTAATTCATCCCGCACGTCTTGATGTTCGGACTTATCAACATCGTTAAACGTGACTCTCACAAATTCAGAGCTTGCTAGACCGCCTTCTCCAATTTCCATTGTATGTCTTCAAACTCTAAATTCAAGTTAAGCAATGTAATTTTGCATTTCTTAAATACTTCCACAGCTGTTAGCAACACTGTTAGCAACAAATACTTCACTACTGATGGAAATCTGAACAAAAGCAAGTTTTTAAAACGATAGCAAATGGATTCCTAGGTCCCTTCTCCTGCCCCCCATATTATATGCCAATGATAAGTTAGTATTTTTTCAATATCAAGCATTGCCAACTCCTTAGCGCCTGGCGTCTGGTAGTGCGTCAGAGCTATTATTTTATGGAGAAGACATCCTTTTCTCAAGCAAAAGCAAGAAAACGCCCTTTTTCAAATGAATTCTAAGTAACAAAAATAGCTACAATGGGCTTGTTATATTACGACACCCTATTAAATAAATTTATCTTTTCTTTAATGCTAGAGAAATAGATGTATTGAGACGGATGACACAGATAAAATAACAAACAATATAAACATAGTGAAATAATAAGGATATCATTTGAGGTCGTTTGATTTATAATTGAAATGTCGGATAAATTTTTCAGTGTAATGTAGATTGAAAGTCGCATTGACAGGGATGATGAGACAGGGAGTGGTGTTTTAGAAAATTCAAAAAGCTTCTTACCAGCATAAAATGCCTGTGAGGAGCTTTTTAATTTTTATCACTGGAGCTTGCTACACAAAGAGGAGATTGACGATCTCGAAATTCATAGAAATGAAATTTGATATAGGGAACATATTAACGTATTGCTATGTACCGATAATATAGCAGCGGTCAATTTAAGTCCATGACTTCTGTCTCAGTCCTCACCATTCGGCGATGGCTCTGTTCACAAACATGATTACTTAAAAAAGGAAGGCAGGGGACATGAAGAGTAATTCTCTAATTACATCTTTTCCGCGGATTCATTTTATCATTTCTGTATACGAGCATTCTCATGATCGAATTCATTTATCCAGACATCATTTTTGTTGGTGGGTTGTACCGTTGGGATAATATTCACCAGTGCTGTCAGCTTTAATGGCTAGGCGAATTTTAAGTAAGTTCGAATATTTTAAACTCGACAATTAAGGGTTTTTCTTATGAAAAAGAAATCTCTACCATCAATCATTAATAAATCTGCAAATGAGTCTCTCGAATTCGTCGAAAGTATTATTAATTCAGTGCGTGAGCCATTAATCACTTTGGATCAAGATTTAAGGGTAGTAACAGCCAGCCGTTCTTTCTATGAATCTTTCAAAGTAAAAGCCGAAGAGACTGTCGGACAACTCATTTATAATTTGGGGAATCACCAGTGGGATATTCCCAGGCTGAGAGAGTTGCTCGAAAACGTTCTCGCGAAAAAAATATCCTTTGATAACTATGAGGTTGAACATGATTTTACCACCATTGGTAAGCGCTTCATGATTTTAAACGCAAGGTTAATTCAAAGAGTCTTTGGAAAAGAACGGATTATCCTCCTTGCCATCGAGGACATCACCGAACGCAAACAGGCAGATGAAGAGTTAAAAAAGTATCGCGAGCATATTGAAGAATTAGTTAAAGTACGTACCGCTGCATTGGAATTGGATGTCACCGAGCGCAAACGGGCTGAAAAAGCATTAACTCTCACCAACCATACTATAAAAAGCATTCTTGAATGCATCAGTATTACCGATTCTGATAATACTATTCTGTTTGTGAATCAAGCGTTTTTGGATACATATGGATATGCCGAGGAAGAACTCATTGGTAAATCCATTTACATTGTTCGCACTGATGTCCCTTCTGGCAAGGATGCCATCCTTCAAGAAACCCTCTCTGGTGGTTGGCATGGCGAGTTGTTAAATCGAAAGAAGGATGGCACAGTATTCCCGATATCGCTTTCCACTTCGGTTGTATATAATGAAAAAAAACAGCCTATTGGCCTTGTCGGTATTGCGGTTGACATTACTGAGCGCAAGCAGGCAGAAGAAATACTTCTTTTGCAAAACGTTGCAGTGCAATCTGCAGCGAATGCAATTGCCATCACTGACCGGGAAGGGAAAATAATTTCGGTGAATCGCGCCTTTTGCCAATTAACAGGTTATTCTCAGGAAGAAGTTAACGGCAAGAAATTTAATATCCTTAATTCCGGCAAGCAACCTCAATCTTTTTATAAAAACTTATGGGAAACGATTATAGCAGGATTTATATGGACTGGAGAGATTGTGAACAAGCGCAAAGATGGTAGTTTATATACCGCGGAAATGACCATCACTCCGGTGTACCAATCGCATGGGGAGATTTCACATTTCATCGCTATTAATCAAGATGTGACAGAGCAAAAGAAACTCCAGAGTCAATTCCTTCAGGCACAGAAGAACCAGAGTATTGGCACGCTGGCAGGTGGTATCGCACATGACTTTAATAATATTCTCGGCATTATTCTCGCATATTCTTCAATGTCGAAACGAATCGCAGGGGACAAGGAAAAAATCTTGGAGAATAGCCGCATTATCGCTCAGGCAGTGAACCGCGGTGCAGCCCTCGTTCGTCAAATTCTAACATTCGCACGAAAAACGGATATGGTCTTAGCACCGACAAGTTTGAATGATTTGATCCTTGAGCTAATCTCTATGCTCGAACAAACCTTCCCTAAAGTTATTACCTTCAAAAAGAATATCGACAAGGATGTTCTAGTTATCAATGCGGATCGCACACAAATCCATCAGGCGATTTTAAATCTCTGTGTCAATGCACGGGATGCCATGCCGAAAGGCGGTTCCATCACGTTAAAAACAGAGAGACAAACGAAAACTCAAGTACAAAAGAAGTTCCCGTCCGCCGATCAAGATGAATACGTTTGTATCTATGTGACTGATACCGGCGAAGGGATGGACGAAGCTACTCGCTACCGGGTATTCGATCCATTCTTTACTACAAAAGAACAAGGGAAAGGAACAGGACTGGGTCTCGCCGTTGTTTACGGAGTTGTTCAGTCACACCATGGCTTCATTGATGTGGAGAGTGAAGTGGGCCGCGGAACAACATTCATGCTCTACTTCCCAATTCCGCTCACGAGTGAACAAATGATAGATGTTCCGCTGGCTATCGAATCATTTAGTACCGGCGGCACAGAAACGATTTTACTCGTTGAGGATGAAGTAGCGCTTATAGAGATGGTGCATCTCTTTCTCGAATCCAAAGGGTACACAGTATATACAGCACAAGATGGCTACGATGCGATTAAAGTGTATAAACAACATAAGCAGGAGATATCTCTCGTTCTCACCGACGTGGGCTTACCGGGGATGACAGGAATGGATGAGTTTAAAAAACTTAGAGAGATTACTCCGAACGTTAATGTCATATTTGCCAGTGGATTCTTTGATCCGGATATTAAGTCTGAATTATATCTAGCCGGAGCGAAAGGTTTCATTCAGAAACCATACAGTCCGGATGAAGTTTTGCAAAGAATCAGAGAGGTGCTGGACGCAAAGTGAACACAATTGAATATTAATTATTCGAAGATATTTGCCAATATCAATTAATGCGATCTCCCCGATAGCGCAATAGCTTCGCTAATCTTCGGTATTTAGTAGTGCGCTGGGGATTTTTGTTGTTAATAATATTACAGTTCCATACATTAAACCATTCCCCAAGTCCTTAAAAGGAACCCCATATGAGGGTATGGCTATTGGTTATTTCTATGTTGATTAAATATTATCAGTGCCATACTCCGATTTTTCTGGAGTCGATCCGTTAGGTGGCACTCAACAAGCACTTTTCAAGGAGAGCAATATGAAATGGTATTACTACGTAGCCTGCTTCTTCGCCGGCCTTTTCATAATCAACACTGTTCCACACTTTATACACGGGGTATCTGGTGACAGTTTTCCAAGCCCATTTGCCAATCCGCCGGGCAAAGGATTATCATCTCCAATTGTCAATACTCTTTGGGGGCTTGGAAACCTACTCATCGGATATATTCTATTCAGGGTAGGTAAGGTTTCGAAAGAAAATAAGTGGAGTTTGCTAATATTTTTTGTTGGCATTGTTTGCATGAGTATAATGTCAAGCATTGCATTTGTCGACAAGATGCATTAGCAATTGTCGTGTTGCCTAACCAGCCGCTCCAAGCTCGAATTGTTCTCGGCCATTTATGATAAAATCATTGACTATATATCTTGGTCTCTTTTTATTCTTGCTCTCAAGTGTTTCATCACAACAGCAGTCAACTCAGGTTGTTTCTGGTAAAGGTGTGTTTATCTTTGGGCCCTCGATGGCCGAAGCCGATTCACTGAACTCCGAAGAAGCGGAAGCTCTAAATATTTTCGCACATTATAGTAGTAATATTGCGTCATTTGTGAGAGCCGAAAGTATTAAGTGCGAATATGTCTCCGCCAGACAGATAGAAGTTCAGTATGCTTCAGTGAAAGTATTCATCGTCAATCGAGATTCCATCCAATATGGAACCATTCTCACTGATGGGGACCAAAAGCCGGTGCTGCTCAAATATGTTACGACTGAAACTGAAATAGAAGAGAACTGCAAAGAATACTTCCACATCAAGTAGCAAGGAATAAGTCGAAAGCCAAGGTCAGCGATAGTATTTGCCATCTCGCCAGATGCCTTAAGGGTCGTGACGGGATGGCGAATGGATCGCTATGGGCAAGTTGACTAAATCATAAGCGATTTGTATGTTGTATCGCCATCTCCCCGATGGCAAAGTTAGCCTCCCTAATCCCCAGTGTTGGTAGTGCACTGGGGATTTTTTGTTGTGGTTAATCCCGTAGTTACCTACATTGGATCATACCAAAGCTGCTTGCCGGGATATTCCATAAAAATGCGAATTAAACAATGAAGCTTACTGAATTCAACTTCCCGCTTCCCCAAAAACTCATAGCAAAGCATCCTGCAAATCTGCGTGATCATTCACGTCTTATGGTACTCAACCGCGGCGATGACTCGATTCAAGAGCGGAAATTTTACGATATCATCGATTATTTCTCCAAAGGCGACTGCCTCGTAGTAAACGAGACGAAAGTGTTTCAAGCACGCTTGTCAGGAAAAAAAGAGAGAACGAATGCGAATATCGAAGTCTTCCTTCTGCGTAAACTGAATAATAGTGGAGATAGTATCTGGGATGCCATCTTTGAACCTGCTCGTAAGGTGCGCGTCGGCAACAAAATATTCTTCGACGACGGTAAGCTTTGGTGTGAAGTGCTTGATAATACAACATCGCGCGGTCGCACTATCAGGTTTAATCATAACGAAGACTTATTCAAGATCATAGAACGCATAGGCACGACGCCATTGCCTCCTTATATAAAGCGTGAGGTGACAGGTAAAGATAGGAAGAGCTATCAAACGGTCTACGCAAAGACAATAGGTTCTGTTACTGCACCAGATGGAGGATTACATTTTACAAAAGTGCTTCTTAAAAAGTTAGAAGCGGGAGGAGTAAAGATCGCACCGGTGCTTCTCCATGTCGGTCTGGGGGCGATGCATCCCATAGAAGTGGAAGAGTTACATAAGCATAAACTAGATTCTGAGTATTTCGAGATTTCAAACGAAACGGCGAATATCATCAACAAGACTACTGATTCAAAGCATAGCGTCTTTGTTGTTGGAACCAGCACCTGCCGCGCTTTGGAATCGAGTGTCACCGCTGATGGCCACCTGAAATCGGCGAAAGGGTGGACTGATAAGTTTATTTTCCCGCCTTATCATTTTAAGATCACCGATAAGCTGATCACGAATTTCCATCTGCCGAAATCACCGCTTTTGATGTTGACATCTGCGTTCGGCGGTTACGAATTTCTCATGCAGGGCTATAAAAAAGCCGTTAAGGACGGCTACCGCTTTTATAGTTATGGCGATGCAATGCTGATATTGTAATTGATTTTGAGTTGAAGAAGAAACATATTTGCGTTGTGCGAGGTAAGCTAGGAATTCTCGAACCTCGCGCTCACTCATTACTAGCGGATGGCGTTTATTATGAAACAGGACGTACCACTTTATATATTGAACCTACGATTTTTCTGTGCGATGACTGAGATGTTTGAGTTGTTCAGTTTCCCTTTGATTTGCAATCTAAAGGAGCGTTGATTCCATGAGTGCACCAACTCAATGTCTCGTTTTCTTCGATCCAATTCTCGTCGGAATATGCATTAAAGATCTTATTGGAACTATACCGGTGAGGATGAAGTTGTTTGAGCATTTCGTAGAAGACAATCCTAAATCCAAGTTCATTCGAGTTGTTGAGACTTTATCAGAAGCTGATCAAACCGAATCAGATTTGAAGACAATCGCTCTGATGAACTACAACGACAAACTCACTGATGTGGTCAAAGCCCATGATGCATTTGTGCAAAAGAGTGGTTATTTCCTTTTAAAGGAGCTTAAGGCTTTAAACAGAATCATAAACACATATGCTTACCGAACAGCGGCAGGCAGAATAGTAGAAGAGTTTGAATTGATCTATCAAGAATTCAAAACGATAGAAGCAGAGAAATACAACTAGTCCTCTTCCGCAAGTTAGTCGACTTTGCAATAGTAAAATCTCTACTTGGTTTGTTTTGTGTATATTGAAAATATTCAGCGCCGCATCGCGATTTATCGGGAGCCGGTCCGTTAGGCGAAAGGGGAAATAAGGAGGTATTTGCATGAATAAGTTGAAAATTAGTAAAGCTTTTACATTGATAGAGCCGGGGCCTGTCGTCCTTGTTACAACAAATGATGGAAAGAAAAATAACATNNGTGGAATTATTCCTTCGCTGCCCTTCGGAAAACAAAGGAGTGTGTTATTTCAATTCCCACAGTTGACATGCTTGATAAAGTAGTTGGAATAGGAACATGCTCCGGTGTCGATACGGACAAATTTGCCAAATTCAANNTAGCTAATATCGAGTGTAACGTCATCGACATAGTCAAAAAACACAATATTGTCGTTCTGGAGGCCGTTGCAGCATACTTTGACTCCTTACGCAAAGAGAAACGCACTATTCACGCAGTTGGTGATGGCACATTTATCGTAGATGGGCGCAAGCTAAGCCGAAAAAAAATGATGGTATCCAAAATTCCAAATGGTTTCTAACTCTCGACTACATGGAACGTCTTACGACGTCGCTGAATCTTATTCGTTAGGATTGCGCCGCCTGCACAGTGCGCCTAACCAGGCGCTCAAGCTGACCGGCTGAGCGTTAGTACGTTAAGCATGGCGAGCATAGGTTCTATAAAGATGAAATGAAGAAAGTTGATAATATTCAATCTATGTATCAGCATGATTCTTTCAAAGATCCCATTAATAATCAGTAAATGACATAATAAAATACGTAGTATCGCAAATATGTATTATTATGATACGCATTTGAATTTCAAAGTCCAATTCTCTATATATATTGCTTTTATTAACCTGTAATCCGTAAATTCTCACTATTGGTCACTATTCTCGATATAATACACAAAAATTCTTAAAATCTATAAAACAGCTAAAATCCTTTAAGAACAATGGATTTTTTACTGGCACGCTGATTGACATTATGTAACTAGAATATAGAATTGAAATTTAATATTGATCAATTAAGCTTAAATATTTTCACTATATCGTGCTTCAAGATGAGAAACGTTATTTACAAAACCATACAAATATTTACGCAATAAAACAGGGTGTAACTGATTTTCAATAACTCTATTAGGATTTTTATGAAAACCAATACAAAAAATTTAACGACTATCTTTAGAAGATGGATACGCTTGCCCCGAATGATTCTGGGATTTCTTGGAGTACCTTTACATGCAGGACTGATGCTTGTTTTTATGGTACCAGTCATTGCCAATTCTCAAATTTATTATACAATCAGCGAAAATTCAGCACCCGTATTTTCCACACTCACCCCAGATCAAGCCTATGTCATAAAGGACAATGTAAATTACAAACTCTACTATGCAGGGAATGACTTTACATCGATTAATCTCGCTCAATCACCTGACGGTATAACGTGGACTCCATATAATACTGGTAATCCTATAATATCAGATGCACAATATCATTCAAACGTAAAATACTATAGTACAGGATTCGCCGGAGCAAATAGCGGTACGAATCCAAGCTCATTGACAATGAACTATCGTATTTGGTATCAAGGGTTAAACCAGAATAGCATAGAAGGATGGAGATATGCTGAATCGCCGGATGGAATAAACTGGTACAATCACATACCCGTTTCCCAGTTCGGGGTACCATTATATAGTCCCGCCATAGGAGTAACCTATGGAATAGCTGATGTAATTTATACACCGGGAGCATCCAACACAGGGATAGATTGGACATTCAGAATATATGCAAACGTCCAATGGGAACTCGGTCAATACGGTGGTAAGGAACTCGTAGTCATGGCTTTTTCAGCAAATGGATATGACTGGACCGGCTATGATCCGACATCGGCGGGTTATGCAACGCCAATATTTGCAGGAACGCTGGACACAAGTCGGTTTGACTGCGATCACATAGGATGGTTCAAGGTCATAAAAAACAGTCCGACAGACTGGCAAGCGTTCTACTCCAGCGGTAAAGGGACGACGTACCAAGTGTTGAATGGGATAGGCTATGCAACATCGACCGATGGCATACACTGGACACACAGGCAAACACTCTTCACAACAAATGATCCGGTGGCTTGGAGAAACCAGAGTGTATGGATGCCATCAGTTGTAAAGGCGGGAGACAATTACGAACTATTTTTCCTTGGATCAGCAGATGTAAGTGACGGAAGTTGGATATGGTGGAAACTCGGAAGGGCTGTTTTAACACCTGTTGCAGACCCTATGATAGGAATCAATTTTGTAGAATATGCCGGCAATCCTTTATTTAGCGGAGCTACAGAAGCAGTGGATCGCGCTTATCAAGCGTATGTATTAAAAATAGGTGCAGTGTACAATATGTGGTACGGGGATCATATTAATGCTAGATATGTCAGTAGTGCATATCCTGATTTCCATGATGTAACATTTCCTGGAACTATAATTACTGTGCCAAATGCAACTCAGCCTTACAAGTTCACGGTATATTATAATCCTGCTGGATGGACTCTTGGTGGAACTCGTTATTCCCAAACATTAGTTGCCTATTACACTGATGCTGCAGACGGCTTTACTACAAATCCGCAAGTTGCAGTCTCTAATGATGGAATAAACTGGACATATGTGGGGCGGACTAGTGGTGTGATTGCTGGTGCACCTGCTGAGGTTTCCAACGTTTATAGATTATCTGTGTTATATGAAGGAAATAATATTTGGAAAGCTTATGGCGACCAAGGACAGGCATGGATCCAATATTATACTTCAACTGATGGAATGGCTTGGACAGTACAAGCATGGGATATATTAAATGATCGTAATCCTAATTTATTACAGCCTTGGGAAATCGGCCCTGGGCCACAATATCCTGGAGAAATAAGTCCTTATGTTTTCAAAGTGAATAATACTTATGTGATGACTTATAGCTCTGGCAAAACAGACAACAATCAAGGAATAGGTATTGCATATTCTGTTGATGGAATAAATTTTACGAAGTCAAGCTCAAATCCTATATTTAGCATAGACAATGGCGTCGCATGGAGAAATGTTAGAAATTACAATGGCTACATAATGATTGATGATGGATTGTGGAGAATGTATTATCAAGGAACAAATGCTGCTGGATTTTATGCTATTGGTATGGCAAATTCAGAGGGACCTTTACCGGTAGAACTAGTATCGTTTACAGCGACAGTGGCAAGCAATGCTGCAACGCTCACATGGAAAACAGCCACGGAAGTCAACAATTATGGTTTTGATGTCGAACGTAGGTTGGTCAATAATCAATCGACAACACTTAATAGTTGGGAGAAGATTGGATTTGTGAAAGGAAGTGGAACGAGCAATAGTGCGCATTCATACAGCTACACGGATGCGAGTGTTTCGTCAGGAACATATGCCTATCGCTTAAAACAAATTGATAATGATGGAACGTATAAATATTCCAGCGAAGCGGAGATTAGCATCAGTATACAGAAATTATTTATGCTAAATCAGAATTATCCGAATCCGTTTAATCCAACTACGACATTTTCCTTTACGCTTGCTCAGAATGGATTTACAACGCTGAAGATTTATGACATTCTTGGAAAAGAAGTTGCAACGTTAGTGAACGGAGAAATGAAAGCTGGATTACAGAACAGAGTGAATTTTGATGCATCGAATTTATCCAGCGGCGTGTATTTTTCGCGGTTGGAAAATAACGGGAGTGTACAGATAAAGAAACTAGTATTGATGAAATAATGTGCAATTGCAACTTAACAATTTTGAAAAAAGCCAGAGGCATAAAAAATATTCCACAAGCATTCTAAAGGATTATTTTGCAATCTCGCCAGATGCCTAAAGGGTTGTGACGGGATAGCGAAAGGGTCGCATAGACAAGTTGACTAAATCATAGACGATTTGTATGTTGTATCGCCATCTCCCCGATGGCAAAGTTAGCCTCCCTAATCCCCAGTGTTGGTAGTGCGTCAGAGCTATTATTTTTCACACAAAACGTCCTCTCTAGTATTAACTTATGCTTGTAGCGTTGCATTGAATAATTTTTCTTGCTTAAAACAAGAAAATCCTTATTTTAGGATAGTGGTCAAAGTTAAAATAAGACTTCCCGTTATTTTAAGGTACTCTTGAAAGACAAATGGATATAAAAGACTACAAAGCAGGCAGATACCAACAGCAAAGACTCTATCAGGCATTCTTTCCAACAAGCATCAATTTAATTTGGACATGGTCTGATCCGAAAATCAATACACTACTCTCCGAAGCGAATCATAAATTAGGAGAGTTGAATGCATACTCGCTTCGCATTCCCGATGTCGATTATTTTATTGAGATGCACGTTATAAAAGAGGCAACCACTTCCAGTAAGATCGAAGGAACACGAACGGAGATTGGTGATGCACTGCTCACCAAACAAGATATCGATCCTGAAAAAAGGGACGATTGGCAGGAAGTGCAGAATTATGTAAAGGCAATGAATTATGCCATTGCAAAACTAAAATCACTGCCGCTCTCAACTCGCTTGCTCAAGGAAACGCATAAAATTCTTCTCAGCAAAGGGCGTGGTGTTGCAAAACAACCGGGTGAATATCGCACGAGCCAGAATTGGATTGGCGGTGCTACAATTCAGGATGCAGTATTTGTTCCTCCTCCATACGGAGAGGTTGATAGTCTTATGGGTGATTTAGAAAACTTTCTTCATAATGATAGAATTGATGTGCCGCAATTAATCAGAATTGCGCTTGCACACTATCAATTTGAGACTATCCATCCGTTCCTGGATGGCAATGGACGTATCGGACGCCTGATGATAGCACTGTATCTTGTCAGTGAAGGATTGCTTGCAAAACCGACATTATACCTATCGGATTATTTTGAAAAAAATAGAAGCCTGTACTATGATAAGCTTTCTATAGCCCGAACATCCAGCGACCTGGCACAGTGGATAAAGTTTTTCCTCATCGCGGTCATTGAGACATCGAAGAATGGTGTCAAAACATTTGAACGTATTGTGAAGCTACGTGAGAAAATCGAAGGCGAAAAGCTTATCACACTTGGGAAAAAACTCCCAAAGGCAAAAGAGCTTATGAACGTTCTGTATAGTAAACCAAGTCTCACAGCAGCAGAAGTAACAGAGCGGATTCATGTAACACACGCGACAGCAAATGCACTGATTCGTGATTTTGTTCGACTTGGCATTTTAATTGAAGTTACGGGCAGACAAAGGAATCGGATATTTGTTTTTATGGATTATATCCGTCTATTTCAACAATGAAAGTGAATAAAATGAAAGAAACACAAAGAAGGCTTTCTACTATTTGTATTTGATTTCACAAATAAAAGAGAAAAGTAAAAATGAAAGTATTGCTATGAGTTCTCTTCGAGACAATTACAACCAAGGCAAAGTTGCTGATTTCCTAATAGAAGTCATTCAACCGAAATCAAAGCTTTCCTTTGTTTCTGCATATTTTACCATTTATGCATATAACCAGCTAAAGGCGCAGCTAGATTCTATCGATCATCTTAGGTTTTTATTTGGTGAGCCGACCTTTATTAAATCCATTGATCCATCGAAAACCAATTCAAGAGAATTTAAGATCGAAGACGATCAGCTTGTCATACCCATCGAAAACAGAATGTCACAGAAGGCCGTTGCGAAGGATTGTGCCGAATGGATAACCAACAAAGTTGAAATCAAATCAATGGTAAAGCCGAACTTCCTCCATGGCAAAATGTATCACATAGAGAATCCAAACGGTGTAAAAGAAGCAGTCATGGGAAGTTCAAATTTCACTGTCAACGGGCTTGGTTTAGCAGGGAGCAACAATATTGAGCTCAATATGGTTATTCAGGACCGTAGAGATTTGGAGGATCTCGAAAAATGGTTTGAGAGTCTTTGGAAAGATACCACCGGACTAGTGGAAGATGTAAAATTGGAAGTATTAAAATATTTAGATCAATTCTATGTGGAGAATGAACCCGAATTTATTTATTACAAAACGCTCTATCATATTTTCGAGAAATTTCTGGATGAACAGGAAAAAGGTGGCTTGCTGAATAAGCAGACCGGTTTCTTCGAGAGTGAAATCTGGAATATGCTGTACGACTTCCAGCAAGATGGCGTTAAAGGAGCTATTAACAAAATCCTTAAGCACAATGGATGTATTATTGCTGATAGTGTCGGACTTGGTAAAACTTTTGAAGCACTTNNATTCAATACTTTGAAAAATTGAATTATAGAACCTTAGTCTTATGTCCTAAGAAATTGAAAGACAACTGGACTATCTACCAGGCGAGTAAGAATAACAAACTCAATCCATTTAGAAAAGATAAGTACAACTATCATATTCTTTATCATACGGATATGGGCAGGACGTCAGGAATATCAGATGCAGATGGACACGAATTTTCGGCGGATACATTCAATTGGGGAGCGTATGATTTAGTAGTGATTGATGAAAGCCATAACTTCCGCGGCAACCCAATGGAAAAAGTTACGGATGATGGCGAACTAAAAATGAACCGCGCCAAGTGGCTGATGGAAAAAGTCATTAAGGAGGGTGTGAGCACGAAAGTTCTTATGTTATCGGCAACGCCGGTAAATAACAACCTGCGCGATCTTAGAAATCAGATGCTGCTTATTACCAAGGGAGAAAAAGACGCTCTTTTTAAGGATACCCAAATTAAAGATATTGAGCAGTCCCTTAAAAATGCTCAGACACATTTTACTAATTGGGCAGATCCCAAAAAAAATCCGGAGAGAACTGTAAAACAATTGCTAGAAAGACTCGATTCTTCGTTTTTCAAACTTCTGGATGAATTGACAATTGCACGCAGCAGAAAGCACATTAAGAAATTTTATGATATCAAAGCAATAGGTCAATTTTCTGAGCGTTTAAAGCCGCATTCTATTTATCCTTCAATTGATATTATGAACCGATTTTTTACTTACGATGCATTGAATAAGAAAATACTCGATTACAAATTATCGGTGTTCAATCCAACGGCGTATCTTAAAGATGATGAGGCCATTAGACATAAATATGAATTAAAAGCAGGACAAGGGATACTGGCATTTACACAGAAAGATCGTGAAAACTTTTTGATCGGTATGATGAAGGTAAATTATCTCAAGCGATTAGAAAGTTCAATTGAGTCGTTTGAAATCTCGTTAGACCGGACAATCAAGAAAATCGAAAACCTTGAGAAAAGAATCATAGAATTTCAAAAACTAAAAACTATAAAGCAGGAAGAAAATCTATCATCTGTCGAACCTGATGAAGATGAATTGGCTGAAGATGCTGATGATGTTGAACAGTGGCAGGTTGGTAAGAAACTAAAATATGATTTTGCAGATCTCAAATTAAATGACTGGCTCAAAGACCTTCAAAAAGACCGTGAAGCACTTTCAGATATCTACAATAACGCAGTTGCGGTTACACCTGATAGAGATGCCAAGCTCAAAGAATTGAAAGAACAAATAACGAGCAAGTTACAGCATCCACTTAACGGCAATAATAAAAAGATTATTATCTTCACAGCATTCGCAGATACCGCTTCATATTTATATGAGAATCTCCATCAATGGATCAAGAATGATCTTGGCCTTCAATGTGCATTAGTAGCGGGAAGCTTTACCAAGACAACATTTGGGAGAAACGATTTTTCAAACATTCTCACAAACTTTTCACCTTTTTCAAAGAATAGAGCAAGACTGGAAAAAATGCCTCAGGATGATGAGATCAGTATCCTCATTGCAACGGATTGTATCAGTGAAGGACAAAACTTGCAGGATTGTGATTACCTGATTAACTATGATATTCACTGGAATCCAGTCCGCATCATCCAGCGGTTTGGTCGTATCGACCGGATAGGAAGTAAGAACGCAAAAATCCAATTGGTCAATTTCTGGCCGACTAAGGATTTGGACAATTATATAAACCTAAAAGAACGTGTTGAAGCACGAATGGCATTGGTTGATGTAACAGCAACAGGCGAAGATAATATATTAAATACAGAACAATTGGAAGACTTGATCGAAGAAGATCTGAAATATAGAAACCAACAATTAAAGCGATTGCGTGATGAAGTTCTTGATTTGGAAGATATGAACGAAAGCATTTCGTTAACAGATTTTACGTTAGACGACTTCCGAGTTGAACTCTCGAATTACCTTGAAAATAACCGCAAGAAATTAAAGGATGCACCGTTTGGCTTGTATGCAGTTGTTCCCTCTCCATCCGGCAGTAATACACAGTATCTTCATCTTGATAAATTCTCCGAGGTTGAACGAAAGATCATCAAACCGGGAGTTGTCTATTGCCTAAAACAAAAAGGCGACACCGATGGCAACGAAGAGGTGAATCCATTACAGCCATATTTTCTGATTTATATATGGGAAGATGGACAGGTGCGGTTCAACTACACCAATGCAAAACAGATTTTAGAAATTTATCGATTGCTCTGCCAAGGGAATATAACAGCATTTCAGCAGCTGTGCGATCTTTTCAATACAGAAACGGAGCATGGCTCTCGTATGGAACCCTATGCAGAGTTATTGAAAAAAGCTGTGGAAGAAATTGTGCGCGTATTTTCCAAACGACAAAATCAAAGAATTATAACCGACCGCTCGGGGTTAATTGTTCCAATTTCAAAACAAGTAAAAGAAATGAACAACTTTGAATTAGTAACGTGGCTTGTTATTCAATAGGGGGTGAGTTATGGCAAAAAAGATTATAACCGTAAAAGGGATAGAAATTTCTATCATCAGGCAAAAGAATGATGATTTTATTTCATTGACAGATATGCTCAAGGCAAAGGATGGTGATTTTTTTATTTCCGATTGGTTAAGGAATAGAAATACGGTAGAGTTTCTTGGAATTTGGGAGAGTGTTTATAATCCTGATTTTAATTATGGCGAATTTGCCATAATTAAAAGTAAAGCGGGATTGAACAATTACAAGATAAGCGCCAAGGAATGGACTGAAAAAACCAACGCAATCGGGTTAAAAGCAGAAACAGGGCGGTATGGAGGAACGTACGCACATCCCGATATCGCTTTTGAATTTGGAATGTGGATCAGCGCCGAATTTAAAATCTACCTTATTAAAGAATTTCAGCGTCTCAAAAACGATGAAAACAACCGGCTGAAACTCGAATGGAACTTGCAGCGCACTCTTGCAAAAGTAAATTACCACATTCACACAGACGCGATTAAAGAAAAACTCATACCTCAGGCTCTTACGAAAACGCAAATCAACCTTACCTATGCAAATGAAGCGGATATGCTGAATGTCGCGCTTTTCGGCATGACGGCAAAAGAATGGCGCAATGCTAACCCGGCGCTGGATGGGAACATCCGTGACCATGCACAGATAGAGCAATTGGTTGTACTTTCCAACCTGGAAAGCCTAAATGCCGTCTTCATTCAACAAGGCCTTCCGCAAAGCGAACGGTTAAAGCAGTTGAATGCCATCGCTATTACGCAAATGAAATCGTTGATCGGCAGAAAATTGTCTGAATCACCGATTAAACGGATTAAGTGATTCCGCTGAGATGTCAATGGAAAAAGAAGAGTATAAATACCGGGATATAACGCATACGTGTATTGGCGCGGCGATGGAGGTTCATAAATTCTTAGGCAACGGGTTTCAAGAAGTTATTTACCAAAGAGCGCTTGCTATTGAATTAAGCAACGCCGGACTTACATATCAAAGGGAGATAGCACAGGCAATATTTTATAAAGACATCCCGGAACCAATCGGCGAAAGAAGAGCTGATTTTATTGTTGAAGGAAAGGTGTTGCTTGAGTTGAAAGCATTGATAAAATTAGAAGAAGTCCACTGGGCTCAAACACTCAATTATTTGAAAGCGTACCATTACGAAGTTGGTTTACTCGTTAATTTTGGTGCAAAGAGTTTAGAATGGAAACGGTTTATTTTAACTCCCAAAAACAATTCATAAAATGATAGAAACAGTACTATCTACTAAATGAAGCACTCACTAACTCAAGAATAAATCTGTGAAATCATGGAATCAGTAAAATCTGCGATTCAGACATCCCTTACCGCGTTTGTAACAGGCAATTTGACAAAGAACTCACTTGCCTTGTTTGAAGCATTGGGGTATGCAACAGATAGGCGGGCATCCTTAGATAGACCCACATTTTTGCAGTTCAAGAATTCTTTCATACCTGTGGATTCACACTTCAATGAAGAAAAGGCGCAAGTAAAACAATGGAAGCATGTTGATCTGTTGTTCCAGCTATCCGGCAATGAATTGATTAAGACAACAGACATGTTTGACTCCAAAGTGGTTGTTACAAAGGACGATGGAAATAAAATAGCCATCGAATCATATTTATTTTTCGTTGTAGGACTTGAGAGCCAAAGTTATTCACGGACACAGTTATCGCACATAACGCGCGAGATCAATCGCTTGTTTCCTATGCCAGCAATGATACTTTTTAAGTATGGTTCATTTTTGACACTTGCTGTGATAGATCGCCGGTTACATAGACGGGATGAAAGTAAAGATGTTTTGGAAAAAGTAACGCTGATTAAAGACATTTCAATCATTTCTCCGCATCGTGCCCATATCGAAATACTCTTTGATCTTTCACTTGATGAATTGAAAGAGAACAGCAAAGAACCAATTACTAATTTTATTGCTCTTCACAACGCCTGGCGCAAGACGCTCAATATCTCCGAGCTGAACAAGAAATTCTATCGCCAGATTGCGGACTGGTTCTATTGGGCTGTTTCCAATGTCGAATATCCGCTGGCGCCAAATATTACAAACGAGCGGGAAAATGCATCTATCAATGTTATTCGCCTGCTGACACGTATTATATTCGTCTGGTTCCTGAAAGAAAAAAATCTCGTGCCGGACGATCTTTTTGATGAGAAAAAAATAACCGCAATCCTTAAAGATGACGACCTGCAATCTGAGAAGAAGTGGAATTACTATCGCGGCATTTTGCAGAATTTATTTTTTGCTACACTCAACCAGAAGATGAACACAGAAAAAGAGCCAAAGAACCGTGAATGGGTGAGCGAAAAAAGAGCATCTTCCGGTTATAACGAAGATTATACCATTGCAAATAAGTACCGCTTTCCTGAGTTATTTAAAAATCCAGAACAGGCTCTCCAGCTTTTTTCGACAATACCTTTTCTTAATGGCGGACTGTTCGATTGCCTTGACAGAAGAGGCAATAAACAAAAAGGGGATATTTTTATTGACGGTTTTACCCGTCATATAAAGCCACAGCCAAAAGTCCCCAATATGTTGTTTTTCGGAGAAAAGCGAAAAGTTGATTTAAGCAAAGTATTCGAAGACAAAAAATGGAGCAAAGAAGAAGTCAAGGGACTCATTCATATTCTCAATGACTATAAATTCACCATAGCTGAAAATACACCGATTGAAGAAGAAGTCGCGCTTGACCCTGAATTATTGGGAAGAATATTCGAAAACCTGCTTGCGGCGTACAATCCTGAAACCGGAACTACTGCCCGCAAAGCAACCGGCAGTTTCTACACCCCGCGCGAGATTGTGAACTACATGGTAGATGAATCGCTTCTGGCATATTTGAAAAATGTCATGCTGGATGAAGCAGTGGGAGCAGTTTTAATCGGACATGAACAGGTTGATGCTTTTGGAAATGACGCTCGAAAGGGGCAATTGAAAATTGAGGATAAAGTTGAGCGTAATCCGTGGAAAGAGAAGGAAGAGGAGTTAGAAAATCATCTGCGCGGTCTTTTATCCTATTCTGAGAAACCCAATCCATTGAACATCACTGATACAGATAGACTTATTTCTGCAATAGGCCGCTGTAAAATTCTCGATCCTGCGTGCGGCTCAGGCGCGTTCCCGATGGGAATGCTATTGAAAACAGTCCACATCCTCCATAAGCTCGACCCGAATAATGCAAAATGGCAGCAAGTGCAGGAAGATGCCGCGCGTACCATACCCGATCCCGAAATACAGCGGGAAACGCTGGAAAGAATTGAAGAGGCGTTCAGCCCGGAAAACAATTATGCCGATTACGGCAGAAAGCTTGTGCTGATACAAAACTGCATTTATGGAATAGATATACAGCCTGTTGCCGTACAAATTTCCAAACTGCGATTCTTCATCTCGCTGTTAGTGGACCAAAAATACAGCGACACAAAAGAAAACCGCGGCGTGCTTTCTTTGCCGAACCTTGAGACTAAATTTGTTGCCGCCAACACACTGATCGGTATTGATGAAAGCATACAAGGTTCTTTGCACAACGCCGATATACAGCAGTTGGTTGGGAAATTGCACGATGTGCGAAAACAGATTTTTAATGCACGCTCGTACCGCAATAAAAAGGAATTACAGAAGCAGGATGAACAACTCCGTAAACAGTTAGGCGCTTTGCTGGAGCAGAAAACGCTGGAAGCGCAAAAAGTGCTTGAGCGGCAGATAGCGACGCTCCAAAGCCAAAAAACGATAAGTGAGAAAAAGTTAAAGGAGAAAGACCTGCGAACAGGTGTGCGCAAACAAACCGAGGAAGCAATAAAAAAAATTGATAAGCAGGTGGAAGAACTGCAAACGAAGCTATTGGATAGGCATATTGTTGAAACCAACGCCATGCGCCTTGCCGACTGGGATCCGTATGACCAAAATGCTCATGCTGATTTCTTTGATAAGGAATGGATGTTTGGTAACTCTGAAGGATTTGATATTGTGATTGGAAATCCGCCGTATGTGAGACAGGAAGAAATCAAAGAGATCAAACCGATGCTGGAAGCCCAATATTCCTGTTACACCGGAGTATGCGACCTGTATGTGTACTTTTATGAAAAAGGAATAAACCTTCTCGCGCCGACCGGAACGTTGACGTACATTTCCTCCAATAAATTCTTCCGCGCGGGATATGGTGAGAAATTGAGATCGTTCCTCACATCGAATACGATCATTCGCCGTATGATAGATTTTGGCGATAGGCCTGTGTTTGAAGCAACTACATATCCTTGTGTGATGGTTGTATCACGATCGCCGATTGTAAATCCGCAAGAAAACATTGTGAGCGCAAGAACGATTGAGACCGTTAATGAGCTTGAACGCTTTGAGCAAGTAGTACAAACAAGTTCTATAAAAATGCGCCAGAACGATCTTTCGACGAGTGGGTGGCGGATTGAAGGCCAAAGTGTTATTACGCTATTGGAGAAAATCAGAAAAACCGGTATGCCGTTAGAAGAATATGTTAACGGTAAAATTTATAGAGGTATAACAACTGGATTTAACGACGCATTTGTGATAGATGATAAAACAAAAAAGAGTTTGATTAAAGAGGATAAAAATTCTACCGAGGTGATAAAGCCGTTTCTTCGCGGTCGGGATATTAAACGTTACGCGATTGAGAATCCGGGACTATGGCTGATTTATGTGTCAAACCAATGGACAGATTCCAATCGTGAGAAAATGGAGCCGGAGAAATTCTTCAAAAAAGCATATCCCGCCATCCATAATCATCTGAAACAATTTGAAACACAGCTAAAAGCAAGAGATGACCAAGGCGTCTATTGGTGGGAGATGCGTCCGTGCAAGTATTTGGCAGAGTTTGAGAAACCTAAGATAATATCGGCAAGATTTATGATCGAACCGTTATTTGGGTACGATAAGGATGATCGCTTTACCAATGACGCTTGTTATATCCTTCCAACAGAATCACCTTTTCTGGCAGCGATACTCAACTCAAAACTTGGATGGTGGGTTCTTTCCAGATTGACAAATCAAGTACAACAAAGCTATTCACAAGTTCATATTCAATATTTATCAAAACTTCCCATCGCCAAACCAACAGAGAGTCAGCAGCGGGAAATAGAAGAGCTTGTTGGGAAAATCCTACATCTTAGAAACCTTCGGAAGGTTTCCGAAGATAAACAGAGTAACCTTCCGAAGGTAACAGAGCTTGAGCGCGAGATCGATCTGCTGGTGTATCATTTATACAATCTCACGCTGGAAGAGGTGCGAATCATCGATCCCACGGTAACGGAAGAAGAATGGAAGAAGACCTAAGCCTTTATTGTCATTCCCTCATGTTGTTGGAGGGAATCCAGAGATGAGGAAAACTTGTTTCTGGATGCCCGCTTAAAATCCGCGGGCATGACAAGGAGAAACGGAAGAAGAATGGAAGAAATATGCAATGGTCGGTGTTTAATTTTTTGTAGGGACGTTTAATTGAACGTCCCTACGAGGAATACTTTATGGTCATATGGAGGAAGAGATAAAGATTGTGGAAGGAAAAAAAATAATATCAGAATCACAGATTAAAATGATTACACAGATTGCGCAGATAAAACTTTTNNGATGTTGAAAATTGGATAAGAAGCGAATTCCTTCCAAAGAAATATCACCAGGCATTTGCAAAACGTAAATTAGGCGTACAGTCCGGCGGTGAATTTGAATGCGACGCTGTTTCTGATGATGGAAAGATAGTCTGTTTTATTTCAACAAGTCCAAGCAAGACAGCGGACGGAAAACCCGACGCAGATGTGCTTGGTAAAATTCGGGAGAAAGCTCTTTGGGCAGTGTCGCTCAACGAGAAACCGGAGACCATCGTGTTTGCGTTTACAGATAAATCAATGGTCGAGCTTATCAAGCAAGAAAAAGAGAATGGACGTTTCCCAAAGCACATTAAGACGCTTCTTGTGAAATTACCGGCAAAATAAAATTAGGCACAGGCGTTGCCTGTGACATTTTGTGGCCTCAGACTCCGCGTACGCGGGCATGAAATGGAGAAATGGAAGAAGGGTGGAAGAAATACGCAATGGTCGGTGTTTAATTTTTTGTAGAGACGTTCAATTGAACGTCTCTACGAGGAATCCTTTATGGTCCTATGGAAGAAGAGATAAAGATTGTGGAAGGAAAAAAAATAATATCAGAATCACAGATTAAAATGATTACACAGATTGCGCAGATAAAACTTTTATGTGCAATCCATAAATCAGTGTCCATCAGCGATTCAGACAATTGAAGGATTATGGCAGACTCAACTATAGCTACAAATGATGTTGAAAATTGGATACGGAACGAATTCCTTCCCAAGAAATATCACCAAGCTTTTGCAAAACGCAAATTGGGCGTACAATCCGGTGGAGAATTTGAATGCGACGCAGTTTCGGAAGATGGTAAAATAGTCTGCTTTATCTCCACAAGCTCAAGCAAGACAGCCGATGAAAAACCTGACACGGTTGTGATTGCGAAAATCCGGGATAATGCTTTTTGGGCAGGCTCCCTCAGTGAAAAACCGCAGGAAATTGTGTTTGCATTTACGGATAAATCAATGGTCGAGCTTATCAAGCAAGAAAAGGAAAATGGCCGATTCCCAAAGCACATTAAGACGCTTTTGGCCAAGTTGCCACCAGATCTTGAAAAGAAGCTTGCAGAGATGAAGAAGAAGGCGGCGGGGGAAGTATCAAAATGATGGTTGAGTCAGAACAGGATATTCAGCCCTTGATTGAAGTATGAGATTGGAAAGCTTGTCGTGGGAGAATGGTGTTCGATTTGTATTGTAAGGGTAGCGTGATGCTACAAATAGGGTCGCAGAAAAGATAGTAGATAAGGACGAGAAGCTATTAAAAGGGATGATAAAATGAGCATCAAAAATATTGATGAAATAATATTTGAAACCGCAGAAAAACATAGAAAAGGATTAGACGCTGAAGACGCTGCATTGCGACCATTGCTACGGGTCTGGGCACAGGTCTTCCGCAAGGGTGGATCATCAGAGGAAACGAAGATTTGATTAAAGCAGTGCGGCCTCTTGATCAGTCCTTAATCGGCCTGGGCGGTGATGGGTTAAAAACAGAAGTGAAATTCGAAGAATTGTCAAGTTGGGAAACATTCTTTCTTGCTGGTATTCCAACCTTAGATCTCTGGACGGATGTGACGAACTATTGGGATATTCATAACAAACCGGGGGATACATTTGACAAAGTCGATTCTCATAATCTTGCCGCTGGAGCGGCTATTGTCGCTGTCACCGCTTACTGGCTTGCCGAACAATCTCAGGTGATAACACCGCATCTTGATCAAGCGGCGGTGGATAACATTCTTAAAAACGCAGGAGTTTACGATCGAATCAAGGATCTGCGAGAACTTAGGATTGTAAAATAGTGTCGACAATCCTGACCGTAACAAACCTTACCAAGCGATTCGACGATTTTACTGCAGTCGATGCCATCTCGTTCAATGTCGCGCACGGTGAAATCTTTGCATTCCTTGGGCCAAACGGTGCCGGCAAGACAACAACCATCAGAATGCTGATCACTGCTTGCGCCAACGAGTGGAGAAGCAAAGATCGAAGGATATGATGTAGTCCACCATCCCGCCGAAGTCCGGAGACTTATTGGATACGTACCGCAAATGATTTCTGTTGACGGATCATTGACGGCATATGAAAACCTGATGCTCATGACCCGGCTCTATGATATTCCTTTCCGCGAGCGTAAGGAGCGCATACAGGATATTTTAACATTTCTGGATTTGGAGGATCATGCCTATGCTCTGGTACGGACGTATTCAGGAGGGATGATTAGGAAACTGGAGATCGGGCAAACGATGCTCCATCATCCACGTATTCTATTTCTTGACGAACCCACCACCGGGTCTTGACCCAGTTGCGAAACAAAGCGTCTGGGATCACCTGCTGGAGCTTCATGATAAATTTGGGACAACGATTTTCTTCTCGACGCACAACATGGACGAAGCGGAAGACGTCTGCACGAGAGTGCCAATTATAACTTGCAATCGAATCCACTGTTAGTAACGGTGTATTCTCCAAAACAAAATCTTTCAGCTCAGGTTTCTTAGTGGCATAAGTTAGGTTGGAATTCTTTACAAGATATATACTAAAAATGTCTTTTTGATTTAATGATGTTTTATCCGAACTCCATCCGCATATGGACAGTTGAAACATTATAAAAAGAAAAATGTTTTTACTCATAATAGTCCCTGTTCTTTTGCGGGATAACGAATCGGTATTAA
>PLMK01000067.1 GCA_003142475.1 Ignavibacteriota bacterium | reverse complement strand
CACTTGAATACCTGCCTGCCCACACAGATGCGAGACGTAACCTTGCAATGGCATATCTCGAATCCGGTGATCAGGATGAAGCATTGAACCAACTCATAGATGTCCTCCGGTTAGACCCGAAAGACGCATGGGGTTATATCCTGCTTGGCAATATCTATGTGAAGCATAAAGAAGATCGGAAAACCGGCGAGCAATTCTACAAGAAGGCATTAGAACTCAATCCGAAAGATCCATACCTGTTAAACAACTATGCAGCTGTGAAGGGAGAAAATGGGCAAACAGACGAATCGCAAGCGATGTTCGAGAAAGCGATAGAAATCGAGCCATCATATCCCAATTCATACTATGGATTAGCAACACTGCTTTCAAGAATGAACCGGAAAAAAGAAGCCCTTTCATCTCTTGAAAAACTCTTTGCGCAGCCAATCTCTTCCGACCCAAGAGCAGCAGTTGTTTATGATCATTCCCGCGCTTTATTCAAATCCCTGAATGAAGAACTTGCAGATGAGAACAACGAAGCTATTATGGCTTTTGTTCACTCACGAGCAAATGCGGTAGAGGGAATAACCGGCTATCCAATGGAGATTATCGAAGATGATTCTCTTCAAGGTATAACGGCAAAAAGTGAACTTGCCTGGCGGCATAAAACAAACCGGCATATTATCCGTCATCGTTCCGGTTCTAAAAGTATTGTTCCTCATTTAATAATGCACGAGATGGAACACATTCTTCTTGAGCATGAAGCTCGAGAAGCAGGAAAGAATAAATTGTTTGCTGTAACTGAAGATCAAAAGCGCTTTGGACGTGAACAGATACAACCGGATTTGCACAAGTTGGATGATGCAGGACTGGATCGAAGCCAGAAAGAAGAAATCATCTCCCGTTGGCTATTTGGCTTGACCAATCAGCTTTACAACTGTCCCATCGATATGGTTATAGAGAAACGGTTATACAACAAATACCCGGAGCTTCACCCTTATCAGTTCGTGTCGTTAGCTCAGACACAATCAGAATATCTCAAGGTTTTGACTGAGCCGGAGATTCAGAAAATATCGCCTCGACTGGTAATGCGTTCAAGCACTGCAATGAATTGTTCCTATGCACTCTTTGCAGATTGGCTCTATGGCAATACAACAGAATATAGTAAGCTGTATAAAAATTCAAATGTGTTTGCTTTAGGAGAGAAATTATTCTCGGCATTCCTAAGCAAGCAAGCAAGCAAGAATGATGCCACCTGGCGAACAATATATACTCGTAGAAGAATTTGCTCGTCTCCTCAAGTTGGAAGGATGGTTCACTTTAGAAGAGGACCGTGTCCTGACCGAGCAAGTGCAGGAAGGAGCAACCAATGCCGATCTTCTCAAGGAGAAAGAATCGGCAACGGTGATGTATTGCTTGGACACATTAAAACGATTTGAGAACATGCCAGTAGAAAAGATTAAAGAGATTGCTTTTGAAGTCGGCCTAGTGGGAACAGCAGGAATAGACTATACAAAACCAGATAGTCGCTACTCGCTCAAATCTCTACCGGGAGAACAGTTCACAGGACTTCAAATGCTGGTTTTTATGTATGTGGGATTCAAGAAGATTGATCCTACTGTGAATACCGGATTGGATTTTGAGGATGCGTATCAGACGGCATTGAAATTATTAAAGGGTTAAGAGTAATATCTTTGGTTGATTTCACATATGTCTTAAAATGAATATATATTGATATATCAGCACTTCGATTATAAATAAACAAATGGGCTAATGCTACAAACACGTATTTCTATAAAAAAATCTCAATGGCTTCAATCCCCAGCTTGTACTGTCCGGGATTTAATTTCCTATATTCGCGATAAAGGGGAAATGCGGGAAACACAAATTGAGGCGATAGAGACCTATCTGTTTCTAAAGATAAGTGGTGAAAACAAACCGCTTTGGCAATTGTTTGCTGAGGGATTCTTCACTTTGGAGATCAATCTTGACGAGTTGAATGTCAACCAAAGGGCGCGAGATGTTCTTAAGCGGAACAAGGCTGCTTTAGCATTATATGATTTTGCTTCGACAAAGATAAACGGATCATCAACATTACCAGATTTAGAACAACTAATTATTACTACTCCCGACAGCCTCGATTATGAGAAAATCATAAAAGACATATTCTATGGTGTTCATTATCCAGATTATCTTTTCAGTCTTCCGATGGGTGCCGGAAAAACATATCTAATGGCTGCGTTCATGTATCTTGATTTATATTTTGCTTTGAATGAGCCAAACAGTAAACACTTTGCACACAATTTTATTGTACTTGTTCCATCTGGTCTAAAGTCATCAATCGTTCCAAGTCTTAAGACAATCGAAAAGTTCAATCCTGCATGGATATTGCCGGAACCGGCTGCGAGTAATATTAAGAGTCTTCTGAAATTCGAAGTTCTGGATCAACCAAAGTCAGCAAAAAAGAGTAATAAAGCGCGGAATCCTAATGCGCAAAAGGTTAATCAATACATCGCAGACCCAGAGCTCAAAGGCCTGGTTCTTGTTGTTAATGCAGAGAAGGTGATTCTTGATCGTCTCGAGCTAACAAACCAACTTGAAGTCATTGAAAAGACCGATGACGAGAGAGATAAACAGGCTAATGAGTTGCGTAACCTGATTGGTAAAATTCCCAATTTGCAAATTCTAATTGATGAAGTTCATCACGCGGCGACTGATGATATTAAATTACGTCAGGTCGTAAATAGGTGGTACGATAAGGGAAGCATTACTACAGTTATGGGCTTTTCTGGTACGCCGTATCTTGCTGATGCTGATAAGGTTCCAATCAATGAAAATACAGCATTGCGCTTTTCTCAAATTACTAATACGGTCTATTACTTTCCGCTATTGAATGCGATCCGTGATTTTCTAAAAAAACCAACTGTAAAAGAAGCAGTAAATGTTGAGCCGCTTGAAATTATCAGACAAGGTATCAAACACTTTTATGAGCTTTATCAGAATAAGACCTATGGAAATGGCACGATTGCTAAATTGGCGATTTATTGTGGCACAATTGACCGATTAGAAAAAGAGATCTTTCCATTTGTAGCTCAAATGATATCTCAATTTGGTGACGGTGAAGATCGTGTATTGAAATATCATAAGGGAAACAAGCAATTCAAACTTCCCAAAGAAAATGATCGGGAATATAGTTCATTAGATCTTTCTATTTCACGGAAGCGTATTATTCTTTTAGTGCAAGTTGGAAAAGAGGGTTGGGATTGCAAGAGTTTAACTGGAGTCATTCTCTCTCAACGTGGCGACTGCCCAAAGAATATGGTCCTTCAGACATCCTGTAGATGTTTACGTCAAGTTGATAAAGGGATAAAAGAGACTGCTATTATTTGGTTAAATCAGCAAAATGCAATAGCGTTGAATGAGCAACTTGCGGAAGAACAGAACACCAGTATTGCAGAAATTAACAGACTAAGCGATGATAAAGGAATACCAACAATCGAGCGATTTGCCCGAACGGAATTTTTGCAATTACCTGCGGTCGATTTCTACCAGATGCAAATAGATTACAGCATTACCACGCAAGAAAATGACGCTCAAACAGAGGCAAAGCTGAAAACTCTTTCTGAGAATCTTGATAATTATGTCCATGCGGAAACAATACGTACTACGAAAAACTTACAAGATGTCCAAGATGTTCAGGTCCTTGGCAAGTACGGAACTCGTATGGCTGCTTTTGATGAATGGCTTTTAGAAATTGCAAAAGAAAGCTTGGGATATGTTCCCTATGATAAACTCATTGAACATGAGAATGTATTACGAACCATTTTCGAAAAGATAACACTCGAAGTGAAGGAGAAGCGATTGTTTATTGAGCAATTTGCTCAAGATTCCATTTGTTCTGCAATACGTGTGGCATACGGGATTAAACGGGATGTAGAAACGAAAGAAGAAGTGATTCCAAAGAAAGCTGAACTGCTTCTTGTTGATAAACTAACACCAACTGTAAAAAACGACAATCTATACCCTTTAGAAAACGATGTTGCAAGCATCCTAGATGCTGATAAAATAGGTAAGACCACAGAAGAGTTGGAACACGATATTGAGGAAGCAAATCGTTTGTTGAAAGAGACACTCGAAAAGCAAGGCCTTGGATCTATGTTTCATCCGCAAAGTATTTCATTTGCTGTTGCATCAAAGAATAGCACTTTCCATTATCTTCCATATAACTTTATCCAAAGTGCGTTCGAAAGAGATGTTCTTGTTGAAACGCTCCGATTACAGGATTTTAAGCAACGCAAGCTTGAAATTTACTATAATGGTGAACGTGGCCTTACAGGATTTGTGATTCAATGTTTTGCAAAAGAAGGACGGTATTGGAGTTCGGTTGGAAAATACACACCAGATTTTCTTTTGATTCAAAGAAAGAAAAAATCATTGCACAAAATTATGATTATTGAGACAAAGGGACAAGTTTATGCACTGGATAAGACATATCAAAAGAAAAGTAAATATGTCTCTTCAGATTTTCTCCGTCTTAACGAAGAAAAGTTTGGTTACAAACGATTCGACTTCTTACAATTAAGTGATGCGGATAAGCCCCAAATAGCCGCGACACAATTAAATGAACGATTAATTGAATTTTTTAGCGAGTGACGTATGCCTATTAAATATGTTCCCTTTTTCCCAGATACAGTTGAAGGGCAAGCAATTCTAAATAATTTTGTGCGTACGCGGCGCGCTTTGAATTATAAAGATAATGATGGTGTGTATCGTACGCTACAGCGAGGTATGCCATATTTCGAGTTGGAAAAGGTAGAAAGCGTTGGTAACAATCCCAAAAACATACTGATTCGCGGTGAATGTATTTCTGCTTGTGCATTCCTCAAAGAACGTGGTATTAAAATTGATTTAGTTTATATTGATCCCCCGTTTGCAAGCGGTGCTGATTATGCAAAGAAAGTATTCATCCGTCGCAATCCTAAAGTTGCCAATGCAATAAAAAAGGCCGAAGAGGAGATGGAAATAGAAGACTTAAAGTCTTTTGAAGAAAAAATGTATGGTGATATTTGGAACAAAGAAGCATACCTCAATTGGATGTTTGAAAATCTATGCGCGATAAAAAGCGTAATGTCAGATAACGCTAGCATCTATGTCCATTTAGATTGGAATATAGTGCATTATATGAAAGTGTTGCTCGATGAAATCTTTATCGGATACGACTTTTCTGAAATTGTATGGATTTGTGGTCTAATGGGAGCTGGACCGATCTATCCAAAATCTCATGAGACAATTTTGTTTTATAAAAAAGACAATTCCTATTTTAAACCACCCGCACGCAAGGGTTATGGAGAATACGTACGCAATTCTATCCAAAAAGACGATGGTGGTTGGTATTACACACGAAGGATGGAAAGCAGTGGTGGTAGAAATTATTTGAAAACGTATATATCAACGAATTCAGAATTATCAAAAGAAGAAGCTCTTGAGGAAGCTAGTAGGAAAAGGCCACAACCAGCTTGGAGCTCTTGGATTGGTAAAGAAGATGTTGCAGAATTATATAATAATGATTTTGGTGTTGGAACTTATGCGTTTACAGAGGACGAGAATGTAGGATACACAACCCAGAAACCCCCTACTTTGTTAAATCGTATAATCAATGCAAGTAGCGATGAATACCGAGATGCAAATAAACTTGATAGAATGGTTATCGCAGATTTCTTTGGAGGAAGCGGAGTCGCAGCAAAAGTTGCAAATGAGCTTAAACGCAATTTCATACACGTTGATGTCGGCATTAACAGCATACAAACAACAAGGGATTTACTTGTAGCTGTAAATGCAGAGTTTGATATTTACGAAATTAAAGACGGCGTAAACCTTTTCCGTAATCCTACACAGACCATGGATAAGCTGGCAAAACTCATCCCCGGTTTGCAGCGAAACACAAAGGGTCTATCCAAATATTGGTTTGGTAAACTGAACGATAGTAAGCTCGGTATGATACCCGTGTATATTCCTGACCTTCGTGATCATACACAACGAGTTTTTGATAAACCGATTGCCAATCAGCTTGTCAATCAAGAACTCGGCGAATTGGAAAACGTAAAGAAAGTCGTTGTGTATTACATAGACTTAGATGATAAAAAAGAGATCGAACAATTCATAAAAGAACAAAACAATACAGAGATTGCAGTAGAATTGCGCGACGTAAAGCAAGTCCTCTCCGAAACAGTAATTGACGACATTGTAGAGTATAAAGCTAAGGAAGAAAAAGTCGGCTATTGCATTGAAATAAAGAAAATTATTAGCGATCGCTTGCTACAGAAAATCGATGAATATAATCAAAAGGGTCTCGCACAGCCATCTAAACAAGACGATGAGCAAGAGGAAGAGAATGGAAACGGTAATGGCGAGAATGGTGAAACTGGCCAAGCAGAGAAGAAAAAGAAGAAGTTCTCGCCTATCACAATTAGCAAAAGTGGATTGGAACTTATTGAACTTGTAAGTCTGGATTGTACCAATAGGGACGGCATTTGGAAAAGTGATAAAGAAATCAAAATTGACAAATATGGCTACGTAATCGAAGACGGTCAAAAGACAAAGAATTTTTGGGATGCAAAGATTCGATGTGAAAAGAAGCCCTTGCGTATGAAAGTAAGAAATATTGCAGGGGATGAGATTATTATTGAGAAGGTCAAGTTGCAATAAATTGGACGACGGCGCTTGTTGAAGTAGTTCCTGCGGGAGGATAAACTAATGGATGCCAAACTTTCTAAAGAATATTGGAACAGTCAATGGCGTCGTAGATTGTCTCAACTTGTCGTTCGACATCGCCGTGGTGCTGCACTGCGAATGCTTAATAGGCTTATTGAAAACAGTCTCCCCTTGTTTAGTAATGACCCAAGAGTGATCGAGGAACGCAGAATTGCATGGCTTTTCAAAATCGATCTCTTGCGTGAAATGAAACAACTATCAGAAGCGCTTGCCTGGGTTTGTCTGGAATGTGAATTGAATCCCAGCAATGTAACTGCACAGGCTTTGAAAGAACAGCTTAAGCAGCAACTTGATCTTGTAAAACATGATGAAGCGTCCACTCCTACCACTGCTAAACCAAAACTTGACAATTCTACTTTATGGGAAGGTGTAGCAGGTATGAGGGAGATTAAATCTCTCCTGGAATCCAGTGTAATGTTACCGCTTCAATTTCCGGATTTATATGAAAAATATAAAGTACCTATCCCCAACGGTATCCTTTTATATGGTCCGCCAGGATGTGGTAAAACCTTCATTGTCCGAAAACTTGCAACTATCATCAAATATGATTTTATCGAGATTAAACCTTCTGACCTTGCAAGCATATATGTTCACGGAACTCAACAAGCTATCGGAAATCTGTTCAAACAAGCAGAAGAAAAATCCCCCTGTATGATTTTTATAGATGAAATCGATGCTTTCGTACCCAGCCGTGGCGAGAAGAGTGTCGGATTTCATTATAGTGCTGAGGTGAATGAGTTCTTGACTCAATTGAATGAATGTGCTAAGCGTCGCATTTTGGTCGTAGGCGCAACAAATCTTCTGAGCAATATCGATCCTGCAATCCTCCGGCCGGGACGCATGGATAATAAAATATTCATTGATCCTCCCGATATGGAAGCGCGTATCGAGGCATGTAAGCTCTATATGAAAGATCGCCCGCAGGGAGATATTGATTGGATTCGAATAGCTGAATATAGTGATTGCTATACTTTTGCTGAAATTGAACATATTGTCAATGAAGCTGCGAGAATCGCGCTTAAAGCTCGACGCAACATTAGTTCAGATGATATTATTAATGCAATAAGTGATAATCCGGCATCATTAACACCTCAAAAAATTGATGAGATGCGAAATGTATCTTGACTTTAATATTTTGGAAAATGAAAAATGATCAAGCCTAGGAGTGCATATAAATCTTTGCAACAAGTTAGTTAGGGGATAAAACTATGGAACGCATCATCTCAAATAGCAAGACTTATACTCTCCACGAATATGGAGAGGAAAAAGAATTTGAGCAACAAGTCATTAAAAATGCACAAGAGATCTTTGGCCCTCACACTCTTTATGTTGACATTAAGAAGAGGATTGGTGACGATATTCTTTCCATACCGGATGGCTATCTGATCGATGCATCGTTTCCATCATCGCCAAGGTTGTATATAATCGAAAATGAATTGGTCACTCACGATCCGTACAAGCATATCGGTCAGCAGTTGCTCAAGTTTGCCATATCGTATAAAGCTAGTGGGAGAGCGATCAAATCTTTTTTGCTGGAAAATATTCTGAAAGATTCAGGTAAAAAAGATTTCGTAGAAAAGGTTGCAAGCCAAGCAGGTTACAGAAATGTGGATGCCTTTTTTGAAGACATTATTTACGAAAAACCGGTAGGCGCTATTGTGGTGATCGATGAAATTACATCGGACATCGAGAATGTTTTAAGTCAGCTTACCATGAAGACGGATATTCTCGAATTTCAAACCTTTGAATGCAATGGAGAGGAATTGCACAAGTTTACACCATTCCAGGCAGAATTAAGAGAATCAGACAATGTCACAGGAAAAGAAATAGATCCGTCTGAATTGGACACGATTGTTGTCCCCGCGAATGAGGATGGCTTTAATAGAGTCTTTCTTGGAGAGAATTGCTGGTATGAGATACGTATATCCAGTTCGATGATTGATCGAATAAAGTATATTGCGGGATACCAAACAGCGCCAATATCTGCAATTACATATTTTGCA
The DNA here is from genome assembly GCA_003142475.1 of Ignavibacteriota bacterium. GTDB lineage: Bacteria > Bacteroidota > Ignavibacteria > UBA10030 > UBA10030 > Fen-1298. Next base: position 12,601 of record PLMK01000067.1, on the reverse strand, counting down.
GAGGTTTTAAAGATTGAAAAGTACAAAGACACAGGAAAATATATTGTTTACTTCAAAGAAAAAGCAAAGCAAATTGGCCCGATAAAACCAAAAGTAATGAAGAAGGGTGTTGCGCCACAAGCTCCTCGGTATACAACATACAAGAAGTTATCAACAGCAAAGACACTGGAAGAAGTGTTTTAGATTATTGATTACAAAATGGCAGATCAAACCGGTGATTAACATGGACAGGCAAATGAACATGGAGATCGTTGCATACCCAAGAAGGTTTAAGTATATTTTGTCGAGGCATTATAAGAAAATAGCGAATAGAAGTAATTCTTGAGCAATTAGTAGGAAAATAGTCCAAATTTTAGAATGAATATTTAATCATAACACAAGCGTTACACGATGAATGTAAAAGAACGAGCATATTATTCAAGAAACTGGAAAGTCACTACCCCTAAAAACATCATTGACCTATTTTGGATGTTAACAAAAAAACATCGCAGTAAACTTGGCTCAGTGTTAGATTTGGGAGCAGGTGATGGAAGATTCGTTCCTAAAAGTAACTTTGATCGTTACTTGGGAGTTGAGATAGACAAAACGATAATTCCATCGATTACATTAACTCCAAAGATACAATATCAATATGGTTGTGTCTTTGAGCATGAGGGCGATAATTATGACACTTGTGTAGGAAACCCACCCTATTTGCGGCACAATGAACTCGGTGTTAAATGGAGGAGTAAAATAAAAAATAGATTTAAAAGTGAACTTGACTTAGAATTTGATGAACGCGCGAATCTATTTACATATTTTATTACGCTAGCTTTACAAAAGACATCAAATAACGGATTGATTGCATTACTTATTCCTTATGAGTGGACGCACCGACCATCGGTTAAGCCACTTCGAAATTACATTGAAAAAAACAAGTGGAATGTCATAGTTTACAAATTAAATTTTACAGTGTTTGAAGATACATTTACGACGGCTTCTATTACTATTGTTGATAAAGCAAGAAATGATGGTCTTTGGAGTTATCGAAGTGTCGATAAAAGCGGTAATATTAAGACTCTGAAAAACCTTACAGATACAGAATTATCGCCAATAGATTACGAGAACCGTGGTAGTATATGGGGGTTAAGAGGACTTAGCCCAGGAACACAAAAAGTTTTTACTCTTACTGAACAGGAAAGAAAGCAATACAAACTCACTAGGAAAGATGTGCGTCCGTGTGTTACAACCTTTAAACATATTCCGGATCATATAAATATCTTAAATCGGCACTCTTTTGAAAAATATTTTATTAACAAAAATCAAAAATGTTGGTTAATTAGAACAGATAAAAAGTTGACTCCTAATTTGTCTAGTTATGTAACAAATGTCCCAGTTCAAATACGAGACACTTGGACATGCAATAATAGAGACTCGTGGTATAAATATAGGCAACATCCAGTTCCTCAATTAATGGTTACTTCGACATTCAAGAGCAAACGACCACAAATTGTTATTAATACAATAAAAGCAGTTGCTGTTGGTGCGGCAATGGGAATCCATAGTAATAAGTCAATTAACGTAAAACTACTACAAAATAAATTAATTGCATCAAGGTTTTATGATAGGATCCTAGCATACGAAAATGGCCTAAAAAAAATTGCCGTTCGACAGATGAATGCAGTCTTAAATAACATATGCCAAAATGGATAATAACAGCTCTAAAAATATATTGAAATCTGGAGTAATAGAGTTCTCGGCCGAGGGGCGATTGTTGCAGGAATTGGGTGAGCGGTTGGTGGTTTCCTCAGACCTTGCTATTACAGAATTGGTCAAAAATGCATATGATGCGGATTCATCCAAATGCACTATTACTTTTGCAGTTGATTCATTGAATATTGAAGATGAAGGTATTGGTATGACCTTCGACGATTTTAAGAATAGATGGATGAGAATTGCAACATCAAGTAAACAAAACGAATCCCAATCTTCAAAATTTAAGAGGACTTTTACTGGCGCAAAAGGGATTGGGAGATTTGCTGTAAGATTTTTGGGTGAAGAATTAGAACTGATCTCGGTAGCTTATGACAAAGGAGAACGTAAGTACACACGTTTAGAAGCTTCATTCAATTGGAAAGATATAGATAAGTTAAAAAGTCTTATTGATTCAAAAGTCCCATATAGAGTATTTTTATTAGAGGGTCAAGCGCAAACTGGGACACAACTAATCATTAAGAAACTTAAAACCAACGCTATAGATGAAAAAAACATTAAGAGCAATATTCTAAAAGTTGTTTCTCCAATATATGGCTTAGAACGAGGCAAATTTACCAATCATGGGGATGGAAAACTAGTCGATCCAGGGTTCAATGTAATATTTGAAAAGAAAAATCAGGGCGAAGATTTTATTGAACAAGAGTTATCTAGTATGGTATTAGATAATTATTGGGCTAAGTTAATAATTGAACTCGAGGAGGATAGGTTACAATACAAAATTCATTTCAATTATTCTGCGAATAAGAGTGAACCCCCCAAAAGTTTTAAATTAAAGTATACGAACAACATTTCAAATGGCATATTTGCTGACATACGTTTTTTCCCAAGACGTGCAGGCATTTTTCAGGGAAAAGGATTTAATGGTAAGCAAGCATGGGATTGGATAAGGGAAAATTCTGGTATTGCTGTTTTTGATCATGGCTTTAGAATTAAGCCTTATGGTTTTAAAGATGATGACTGGTTGAATCTCAATAGAGATACCGCTTATAGTGAGAGAGACTGGACGACTAGTATCATGAGTGATCATTTCGGGATGAGCGACGAACAAAGGAATCAACCATCATTGAATCCAATGATTAATCTTGCAAATAATCATCAACTAATAGGTGCAGTGTTTGTTTTATCAAGACAAAGAGGACCGGATAATAATGATTTGATACCCGCAATGGATAGGGAGGGATTTATATCGAATCAATCATTTCAAGAACTGCAAGAAATTGTAAAAGCAGGTATTGAATACTTAGCTCTAAAAGATCGCGAAGAGGAATTAAATAAAGAAGAATTAAGGATTAAGGAAGCGACAAAAAATTTAAAAAAGAATTTTCGTGCAGCCATTGAAAGTATCGAAAAAGATGACACTATATCATCATCACAAAAAGTACAATTAATAAATTCTTATAGCCATCTGGCAAAAGAAGTTGAAAATGTTGATGAGTACAATAAAAAGGCACGTGAAAATCTTGAGGTCATTAGTCTATTAGGTGTAGTATCAGGATTTATGACCCATGAATCCCATAGAATTCTTTCTTCACTAAAATCCCTATCAGAAGATTTAAAAAGTTTGGCAAAAAGAGATCCATCATTGCGGTCTGAAATAGAAAGAGTTGAAAAAGCTATTTCTGAAATAAACGGACAGCTTGCTTATTCCTCGATGTTTGTTTCATCAATCCATAATAACGTTGCATCAAGATTTAAAGCTAAACCACAAGTTGACCTGCTCATTGAACGATTTGGTGATTTTGCTAAGCGAAGAAATGTTGAACATATCATAGATGTTGATGCAAATCTCCTTACTCCAAATATTATGGTGCATGTCTATAGCGGTATTATTTTAAATTTATATACAAATGCAGTAAAAGCCGTACTAATGAAAAACAATAAAGAGGAAAATGATAAGATATTGATTCGTATCTGGAATCTAACGCAAAAGCACGTAATAGAAGTCTCTGACAATGGAATTGGTATTCCGGAAAGTCTTCGTGAAAGAATTTGGGATCCTCTATTTACTACAACATCAAAAATGAATAGTCCTTTAGGAAGCGGAATGGGATTGGGGCTTAGCATCGTTAAGAAAACAGTGAAAGATGCAGGTGGTAATATTAGATTGGTTGATCCTCCTCCTAATTTTATTACATGTTTTCGAGTCGAATTTCCACTTAAATGAGGTCAAATATGAATAAAATAGTTTTTTTCGAAGACATTGAACAATTCGCCCAGATCAGTGAAAAAAGAATAAATAAATTATTGAAAAACAAAGGATCTGTAATCCTTTTTAAGCCAGAAGCGTTGGAGGAAAAAGCCACTTATCTTTCGAGTATTGAAAAACAATTCACAAAAAAAGAATTTAAGGATGTTTTGCTGATTGTTACGGATGTAAATCTAGCTGAATTGGAATTTTTTAAGGGGTTGTCTGCGGATGTTATTATCGAGTTAGGGAAAAGATTATCGATACCCGTGTGCATTTATTCAAGAATACAAGACGAAGAATTAAACACTCTCAGCAAATGGATTGATGGAAGGATTATTTTAAAGAACTCCCCTGATAACATTCCAATATTCGATGAAATATCTTCCATATACTCAGGATTTGAAACATTGTATAGATTATGTAAAAAAATCCTTAAGGGAAAATTAGATAAATCTATTCCAAAAATTACCGCGGAGTTACTTAATAAACCACAATATGAAGATAGGTTTGCGTCCTATGCTTCCGGTTATCAGGCTTTTTATAATATCGTAAATAGCGATATAAGAGAATCTATTGAGAGTCCCAAAAAGCTTTCGTACATAATTGGGACATGGCTATTAACATCAATATTGAAATTTCCAGGAATCCTAGTTAATGAAATTGCTGCAGCAAGCTATCTAAATATCTCTGTTGAAGATTTTAAAAATGTAAAAGTACGAAACCTTTTTAAAAAAGCATATTATCAAGGACCATTTTCAACTCTGGAACCTTATTGGTGGCGAGATGGACTAGACAATATTTTGATAGATAATAATGTTGACGAAGGAGTTGGGCTGGTTGAAAAGAAAATAAAATTAAANNAAAGTTAACCCGTGTCTATGTAGTGTAGACAACACGAGTCGAGCTGGTTATTATTGTGTTAAATCTAACAAACCTGTTAGTCGAGAAAACTCAAAGGGTGAATTTATGTGGATTCCTAGAGGTGCCGACCTTACTCGTATTAGCCAAACACAACTTGACCAATTGGGTCCATGGGAACGGACATTAAGCTAAAATAGATGTCCAACCGATTAGCAAATATATACAATACTTTTTGGACTGACCTACAGGTATCTATTCCTCGGGGGAATGAAATATTTCCAAAAGATAGTCCGTTTAGATTTGATGATACATTATTGCCAGATTGCATTGTAGTATACTCTAAAATACTATTCAAAAGGTGTAATTTTAGATCATCGTCAGGAAGACGAAAAATAGACATTCTTATTGATACAAAGGAAACATTCAGAATATTAAAGGGTAAAAAAAACAGTCCAGATCAGTATAAATTTATTAAATCTACAGTTAAAGTGAATTATTTAGAATTAAAAGACGATGGAAAAGAGGGAGAGTTAATTGAATCGCTACACTATGATTGCGATACAGAGCAATCAATAACTCATCCAATATTTCATTGCCAGATAGATGATTCCTTAATTGCTAATTACCCATCGTCCGAACTTCCATTGGCAGAACCAACTTTGGGAGAAGGTCTCAAACGATTCAAGAATGTCAGAATTCCAACTGCAAACATGGATCTTCTTTCTGTTATGCTTTCGATCATGGCGGACCATTACACTGAAGATGATTTCTGCAAGGTTTTGGATAATCACTATAGAACAAAATGGTGTAAAAATTTACCTTTTTTTATTCATCAACAGTTTTTGGATGGAATTAAACATAGAGATAATCAATCTCTTAGAAGTCACCATTGGTATGTATTAGGAAGGTAATGATGTATAGATTTGTGCCTGATTCGTTCCTGTGCGGTTCAGGGCGGATACATTTGGTATTAGACTTGAACCGCATCCTTCACCGCAACACTCACTCACAAGCACTTTTTTGGTAAGCGGCACACTCCCGTTGACACGGTCGTAAGTGCCGGTTGCTCATCACGCGGCACATCCCCGCCCTTAATTGTTTTATTGATAGTTCTTCTTGTAAATAAGGGACGTGGAAGTGCCTTTCCAACTGAATCTTAGTGAGCGACAGAGAAGCTAAGTTCACCGTTGGAAAGCGCATCCCGCAAATCTTCTTTGCGGGATATTTATACACCAAAGCAAAATCACCACATCGAAAATCCTTTCAATCTTTTGAATCATGACCGCTTTATTTGAAATATATTCTCAGTTAAATCTTTGACCTCGTCAAGGGCAAGTCGTCCCGCTTGAAAGACGTAGCGGGACTCTAAATCGTGAACGCTCGCAATCATCTCGCTCCACTCATTCGTAAACTCATTCCGTTCCGCTCTATCATTGCTCGCTAAAATATTTTGGTTCCCCCTCCGTGAATGAAGATTGTTGCACAAACTTCATTCTTCTGGGCACCATTCGCCTCAAAAAAGATGTGCCACCAAAAACAACCGTTGTCACACTTTTTACTGCCACGGCGCTTGTTCTGATCTTGTCGAAGAGCTTGCCGTGACCGAAGTCGAACGGTTCCCCCAAAATATTTTCCGCCTATGGCGGAACCACTTCGTGGTTTCACGACCCTTGCCTTCGGTCATAAACTTAAAAAACGATCTCTATCAGCGGTCATGATATTTTTTTTCATGAACAAATGGAGGTCGTTATGCAACAAAACTCAATCAATTCACAATTCCAATCGTATTCCAACACCCTGTACGCAGCAGCTTCAAGAATGCTGGATAAACGCAATCCACAACACGAAGACAAAGTTCAAGACCTTGTCATACTTACCTATGAGGAATTCAAGAGAAAAGCCGATCAAGGCACAATCATGAGTCTTCCGCTTCTCATTCATTTTATGAAGTTGCGAAAGCCGGAAGTTCAACTTGAAATGAGAGGAGATTCCCGCACTCACAAGAAAGATGTATTCAATAAACGAAATTACTACGAAGGGAAATTGGAATTGTATTCCATCGACAACCCATTGAACAAAGATTCCGGCGAAACATTTGCAGAATCAATAAAGGATGATAACAACCTTGAGGAAGAAATATCATTTCGCCTCGAATATCAAGAAAAGCTTGCATCATTACATACAACCGAACAAACCATCCTGCAAATGAAAATGAACGGTTACAATGATCACGAGATTGCACAAGCAATGTGCATACAGTCAAGCACGGTAAAAATAGCACTTCAAAACATAGCTCCAAAAATGATGGAACAGAAAACCGTTCAATGTGAACTTTCTTTCTAACCCACCCAAATATCCCATCTCATAAAGTCCCGCCCAAAAAAGGCGGGCTTTTCTTTTTGGTATTAAATGAATGTAAATCACACGCCCACACATTGAGGCGGGAAAAGTAACACAATATAAAGGAGTTTCATCATGAGTTATCAAAAAGAGTTTTTGCAAATACCGGAAGGTCAGATTGCAGACGTTTCCTTCAAGTTCCCTACCGGCTTGCAGAAGAACGGTCAATATGGACCGTATTTCCTGTACACCATCGTTCACGATGGAAAGGAAAAGTTTCTCAAAGTGACCGAACGTCTCGAAAAAGAGTTGCGAAAGATGAACATCAAGACGAAACAAGCATACAGCTTGTTTAAGGAAACCATTCACCCGAAGAATGGCGAGCCGTTAACGGTTATCAGAATTGTGGAAAACAAAAATCCACAACCCGCCTCAAGTCCAGCACCACAACCACCGCCGGTAAGTCAGCCAGCACCAGCAAAGTTGCAGGAATTCAATTTCATCGGTGACAAGCAGGTCATGCACCAATCCATTCTCGATGCAGTTGACATCACAAAAGCTATCGGTGGAGTAGAATGGAGAAATACAGACATTGAGAAAATCGGAGTCTCATTGTTCCTTTCCCGTACCGGTCAACTTACCACCGACCAAGTTCTTTCAAACGGTAACAGCAAGAAGCCGCGAAAGGTGAAGGAAGTTCAAAAACCTGAACCATCCCGCGAGCTTGTTCCCGCAGATGCAGGTTCATCGAACGGAAACGGTAAGCACGACGATCTGCCGTTCTGATAAGTAATGCCACTGGCTCGCTTGCAAAACAGGCGAGCCATTTCTTTAATCTCACAACTTTGAAAGAATCAAAACTATGAATGATACACTTTATGAAATCACACGGGAACTTGTTCTTCTTGAAAACTATGAAGAACCACAGGAGCAAAACGGTGAGGATAGACTTGAGCTTTTCCGGCAAGCCCTCGATAATCTCAATATGAAGTTTCTCGACAAGGTCACGAACATTGTCAAATTCATCAAGAACCTTGAATCCTACCGTGATGCCGTAGCAGCTGAGGCAAAACGTTTGAGCGATCGGAAACGCTCTTTCGACAATCACATTGATTGGCTCAAGAACTATACTAAATCATGTATGGAGGCGACACAAAGTGAAAAAATCAAATATTCCTTGTTCACGATTTCAGTGGGAAAAAGTCAACCGGCCGTTGAGGTCGTTGACATCGAAAAGGTCGATGCTCAATTTATCAAAATTAAAAAGGAAGTGGACAAGACAAAAATTCTTGAGCAGATGAAAGCCACCGGAGTTATTCCCGACGGTGTCAACATTCTGCACGGAACGCACCTTATTATTCGCTAATCCAATCTCACAAGGCATTCCACAAAACGGAATGCCTTTTTTGTATCCATCCTGCACAGTCCCTAATTCATTTTCCGCATTTACTCTTTTGGTATAAAAGGTTTGAAAGAATTTTCTACCAATAAAAGGAATAGTCACAATGGAAATGAAACGCTCTCGTGTCACCGATGAATTACTCATTGATCAATCGGAAAATATCTTCACGTCAAAGAATTCCGTTCAAAAGGGATTGCAGCAGTATTTCACACCGACCAAGATTGCACAATTTGCAAGCCGAGTCATTGAGGCAGAAAATAACGCTGTCATAGTTGATTTGACAGCAGGAACTGGAAACCTCCTTAAACCTTATGCAGAGCAGGATGAATCCGCACTCTGTTTAGGAATTGAACTTGACAAGTCCAATATCCCCACGCACACGGATAATCTTAAAGTTGTCAACGCCGATCTTTCAAAGGTGTACCCATATCTGAAAGCAGTTGACTTCAAAGCCGACATTGTAGTATTAAACCCGCCGTTCTCTCTTTTTTGGGAATTACCGGAATTGACTGGAAATCCCGACAAGAAAATCGAAAGCCAGAAAGCAACAATTCTCATTGGTTATGAACTTCTTTCCACGTTAGGAGCAGGGTATTTCATTGCTTCACGTTCGACATTTGATAAAACCTTGTGCAACGATGAAGCAATCATGGAAAGAGTCTTTGCAACTATTCACATGCAAAATCTTTTCCTACCATATTCAAACGTTGAATCCGTCCTTTGTTTCTACTCCAATGATGTTACTGGAAAACGTGTGAAGCAGTATGCAAGCTCTTTTGACTTCAATATACCCGGTATCGATGCAGTTCTGGAAAAAGAGAAAGAACAACTTCAACGGTTCGTGGATTCCAACCGGATTTACATCAATACACACAACGAAGAAGAAGAAAAGAAGGAGAAATCCGATAGATTCAAAGCCGCCCTTGCCGAGTATAAACGCCAGCAATCCAAGAAAGCGCAGTCCTTCAATATCGAAATCAGGAACGGCAGGTTTTCCGTTTCACTTTCCAACTTTCAGTATTTCGTCATCAATACCAAGCTTTCAGAGGAAGAACAGTCACTAATAAATGAAATGAAGGGAGTGGCGCTTTCCTACTTTGCATTCAACACGCAGGCAAGAAAGCTTCTTACAAAGGTCATTGAGCAAGACAAGCTTTTGACCATAAGTCCTAATGCAAAACAGGCCATCGAAAAAGCGGTTCAGAAAGCCGACTTCACATTAACACCGTTCTATTCCTTGAAACCACAACAGCGGCTTGCACATCTAGAAAATATCGATCAGATCAAATGTATCAAAGACTTGAATCTGAAAAAGAAGTCATTCAAAGCGGGAAAATTCTACCAGGTAAAAGTTACAACGACTATTTCCACAGATTACTACGAAAGGATGAAATACAGCAAGGAAAGCGAGCAGGATAAAAAGACTGAAATGGTTAAGGTATCCAAGAATCTGAGTATTGAAATCGATGAACATACGTTCACAGAATCAAAGAAAGATATTGAAGCAATCATTCAGCATTTCGAGCTACCAGACCCGCAGGATGTTCGATCAAAGAATCAAGCTTTATATGCAAAGCTCAAAACCAGACTTGAAGGAAACGAATTTTCAGGATATACATTCAAACAATTTCAGGTTGAAGATTTAAGCCGACTTGCAATGAAAGAATCTGCAGTACTAAGTTGGGAACAAGGTTTAGGCAAAACCAGAGGAGCGCTGGCATGGTCGAAGGTGCGTAATTCACGCAAGACTCTCATTGTAGTACCGCAGGACTTGAAAAAACAATGGATTGCAGAAGCAAAGGGCTTAGGCATAGACATCGAAGAGATCAAATCCTATACCGATGCAAAAAGATGTTCATCACAAAAGTATGATAATCCGAAATGGTTCATTATTCACTATGAACTATTAAAGGGAACACGACAGCACGATCAGTACAAAAGCCATCATTTCGATACATCAAAGAAATATTGCCCGAATTGCAAAAGTATCAAGACATGGCACGGTACGGTATGCTCTGATTGTGAATTCAAGAACATCATTGATGAAACCAATTGCCCGAATTGTGGCAGTACTCGAAATGAAGGTTGGACCGGAAAGACGTGCAAGCAGTGTTCATTCAATCTTTATGAAACAAGAGACAAAGGTATCTATTCCATCTTGAAGAAAGCATTTGACACGATTATCGTTGATGAAGGAGTGAAAATCAAGTCGAAGGATTCCTTGCAAGGAATAGCCGTTCGTTCACTTCATGCGAAGAATCGCTTGCTCTTAAGCGGCAGCCCTATCAAAGGATGGATTACACACGCATTTTGGCTAATGCATTGGACACTTGGTAACGCAAGCGCACGGTTTCCCTATCATTACAAAGGAGGAACGGAGAAATTCCTGGATGATTTCGGAGTCTTTGAATATACAGCAGAAGAGTTCCGCAAGTCCCTAAGCAAAGGCAAGCGGAAAATGTTGCCGGAAATCTCCAATCTTTCTTTGCTCTGGAAACTCTTTGCCCCGTCGATTATTCGGAGGAAGAAAGTTGAAACCGGCGAAATTCTTGTTGACAAGCATATTCACAAAATTAAACTGAATTTCACACAAGACCAGAAGCGCGTCTATGATTGGTGGATTGATAACTTTTCAACATGGTTTGAATCGACACACGATTCCAAAATCAGCGGAACTCAAATCGAATATATGAAAGCAATCTTAGGACAACTTTGGAAATTACGTTTGAGCACGACCGTTCCTGCAAGCACACTTCTTATGAAATCCGATGAAGGAGAGAAGGGAGTCAGTAATTTCACAGAAAAGACTTTGTTCATTACTCGAAAGGTGAAAGAGATAATCGATGCACAAGAGCAGGTGGTCATCTTTACGGCGCTTCAAGATTATGGAGAGTTCCTACAGGAATTATTCCTTGAAGCACAGATCGGTTCACGGCTTGTCAATGGCAATGTCAATCCCCGCAAACGTTCCGAAGTGATTGCAGCATTCAAACAACGGGAGTTTCCGATTCTTATTGCAGGAACGGAAGCTGTAAATTTAGGACACAACCTTGATAATGCAAACCACATTATCATGTGTGACTATATTTGGGAGCACAGCACAACACGACAAGCTATTGACCGGGTTCATCGACTCACAAGCACAAAAGCGGTCAATGTCTATTTGCTCTATATCGAAAATACGATTGATGAAAAACAGTTGAAGCTCATTGAGAATAAAGGGAAGTCATCCGACCTTGCCCTCGATGGAGAATTGATAGATCAGGATGAAATCGAAATTGATTTTCTAAAAATTGCTAAAGAGATATTGAGAGATCATGACTTTTCCCGGAATCATGCAGTCCCGGAGCAAGTAATTGAAGATCAGGTGAGAACAATATTCAGTTTGTCTATTGATGAAAAGCCAGAAGATCGACAAATCGAATCAAAAGATCCTTTTTATATTCTTGAAACAGAACAATTGAGCTTGTTTGCCGCATAAGGCATAAGAAAGAAACCCGCTGGATAAATTCGGCGGGTTTACCTGCCATCTTTTTGGCGGGCTCGCCTCATTCCTTAACGTGTCAATCCTTCCGATACATCTTCACACCCATTGCCACATTTCGTCATTCGGCTCGCCAAAAGAAAAAGATTCAATATTGTGCTTCGCATTCAAAAATATTTGGTATAAGAACAGCACGAACAAAAAGACAAGATTAAGATGATAACAATGGATCCAATTCTAAAAAACAGTAATCGAGGTGATCGCGTTCTTGTACGGATTGCCGACGAGCTCCATTTCGGCATTGTTGTCTATGTTTCCCGATACTGTCCTTTTTCAAACAGGATTCTCAGAGACGGTGCAATCGTTGGAGCAGAAGTTCAGGGTTTATCGAGTCATCAGAGGATCTATTTCTTCGAGCCGTTTGAACCTTAGCTTTCCTCGATTTTCCTCTTAGATAGCGTTCGTCCATGGGTCTATACAATTTACAGCCCCGTTCTCGCACCGCAAGCCTTTCACCGCCTAACGGCGGTTCAACCACTCGCTTGTGCAGCTCTGCTCCTCACTCACACCG
>PLMK01000026.1 GCA_003142475.1 Ignavibacteriota bacterium | reverse complement strand
CAGTTCCCAACAGATATTTACAGCGCAACTCTCGCAATGATGATAATCTTGAAACAGAATGGCTTAGGAACGGGCGGACTGAATTTTGATGCAAAAGTTCGCCGCAGTTCAATCGATCCGATGGATTTATTCTATGCCCATATTGGCGGCATGGATGCATTTGCCTGCGGGCTTATTGTTGCACATCAAATTATGCAAGACAAAGCATTAAGTAAATTTATCGACGAACGATACAGCAGCTTTAATGCTGGTATCGGTGCACAGATTATGTCTGGAAAAGCCGGATTGGAAGATGCAGAGAAATGGGTTTTACAACAAGGCGCACCTGTGCTGCAAAGCGGCAGGCAAGAAATGCTTGAGAATATATTGAACTCATATCTCTACAAGTAATATATTTGTAGTGCATCGGGATTATTTGAGAATACATTATGAATATATCTCAAATGCCAGTTCAGTTTATCTTGACCTCGCGAATGCCCTTCATCAAACGGATTAGTTGTTTTCAATTGAATTCAATCCGTTGTTTGATCAAACGCTAAGTCGAAAATAGATTCCCGCTTCAGTATTTGTACTGAAGTGGGGCAATCTATGGGGCATAAGACTTCTTCTATTTATTACTTTTCTCAATCGGTGCATCAATTTTTCCGAGAAAAAACAGGCTTGTAAAAAGGAATAACATATGCCGGAAATACATTGAAGCGAAAAATCGGTTCTTATCGTTGGACGAGTAGATATTTAGCCTAACTGCAAATGAGAACAAATATAAAACACTGGATCGAGATGGTTCTCGAATCCAAAGAACGTCTAGCATTACCCATCATGACCCATCCAGGAATTGATATCATTGGGATGAAAGTCACAGATGCAGTAAAAAATGGAGAAGTACATTTTAATACTATAAAAGCTCTTCGGGACAACTTTCCAAGTGCCGCGGCTACGATGATGATGGATTTAACGGTAGAAGCTGAAGCATTCGGCAGCAAAATCATTTTTTCTGACGATGAAATTCCATCTGTCTCAAGTGCAATAGTCCATAATCGAACGTCTATTGAAAATTTACGCGTGCCCTTGCTTCAAGCTGCACGGGTACCTCAATATTTGAAAGCTGCAGAGCTCGCAGTCGACTATATTTCCGATAGACCGGTATTCGCTGGGTGTATTGGGCCATTTTCTCTTGCCGGAAGATTATTTGATATGTCGGAAATGATGCCAGCGCTGTACCTTGATCCTGAGTTAATAAAAATATTGATAGAGAAATGCGCTGAATTCTTATTGGGATATATACAAGAATATAAAAAAATTGGAGTGAATGGAATTATTATGGCTGAACCGGCCGCTGGCTTACTTTCTGCGGATCTCTGCGACAAATATTCTTCGAAGTTTATAAAGAAGATTGTTGCAAGTATTCAAGATGATCAATTCTTGTTCATTCTTCATAATTGCGGAAATACGGGGCATGTCACGAATTCCATGGTCTCTACCGGTGCTGGCGGGTTGCACTTCGGAAATAAAATTAACATTTTAACTGTATTAAATGAAGTACCTAAAGACATACTTGTGCTTGGTAATCTGGATCCGGTTGAAGTGTTTAAAACAGCAACTCCGGATAAAGTCTTTGATACCACGGTGAAGCTTTTACAGGCAACAAAAAACTCTAAGAATTTTATTATCTCTTCCGGTTGTGATACACCGCCAGGAGTTTCACAAAAAAATATTCGATCTTTTTTTAAAGCTGTACAAGAGTTTAATTCAAGCTTATAAAACCGTATTTATAATAGTGGAGAATAAAACACATGTATTCCCTAGGTTTTGATATTGGCAGCTCATCAATAAAAGCAGCTCTTCTTAATTTAGAAACCGGTAAACTTGAAGCCAGCGCATTCTCTCCTAAAACCGAAATGCCGATCACTGCTACTAAGCCCGGCTGGGCGGAACAGGATCCCAATATGTGGTGGGATAACCTGAAGCTTGCAACGGCTGAGGTGCTCTCGTCTACCAATGTTAAGAGGGATCAAATAGTTGCAATAGGAATTTCCTATCAAATGCATGGACTCGTCATTGTCGATAAAAAGAATCAAGTTTTGCGTCCATCAATTATTTGGTGCGATAGCAGAGCAGTCGAGATTGGCCAGAAAGCATTTTCCTCAATTGGTTCAGAAAAATGCCTTTCATCACTCCTGAACTCTCCCGGTAATTTCACTGCTTCTAAATTGCGCTGGGTAAAAGAGAAAGAACCTCAGATTTACGAAAAGATCCATAAGTTCATGCTCCCCGGAGATTATATTGCTCTCCGTTTGACTGGAGAACCTGCGACGACACTTTCCGGATTGTCGGAAGGAATTCTTTTAGATTTCAAAACAAATTCACTTGCCACATTATTGCTCGAACATTATGGCATTTCATCTGACCTTGTTCCGCCAATTGTGCCTACATTTGGAGATCAAGGGAAACTCAATCGTATAGCCTCCCAAGAACTCGGTTTACCGGAGGGTATTCCAATTACATATCGCGCAGGTGATCAACCGAATAACGCGCTCTCGTTAAATGTGATGGAACCGGGTGAGATTGCTGCGACAGCCGGAACTTCCGGAGTTGTCTATGGTGTGAGTGGTACACTCAAGTACGATCCTCCGTCGCGTGTCAATTCGTTTGCACATGTGAATCATACTGCCAAGATGACTCGCATAGGCATTCTCTTATGTATCAATGGAACGGGAAGCTCAAACAGCTGGATTCGCCGAGTGATCGGTCAGCAAAGTGTTGAGTATGCGCGCCTCAATGAACTTGCATCGCAGGTGCCGGTAGGTTCGAATGGAATTATCTGTCTGCCATTTGGAAATGGTGCAGAACGAATGCTGGAGAATCATGATATCGGTGCGCACCTTCATAATCTTCAATTTAATATTCATTCGCAGGGACATCTTTTACGTGCAGTGCAGGAAGGAGTTGCTTGTGCATTTAACTACGGCATTGAGATAATGCATACAATGGAAATGAAACCCACAGTTATTCGGGCAGGACTTGCGAACCTTTTTCTCAGTCCAATTTTTTGCGATACTCTTGCTCACGTTGCTGGTATCACCATTGAACTTTATAATACCGATGGAGCGCAGGGAGCAGCTCGTGGTGCAGCATTCGGTGCAAAGCATTATACCGATCGTACTGAAATGTTCAAAGGATTGGAACGATTAAAGGTGATTGAACCACAAAGAAGCCGTGTAAATGATTATCAAGAATTGTATGCACGCTGGTCTTCTGTATTGAAACATTACCTTTAATCATTGAAGGATATATGAAAAACAACGATGCCCGATTAAATAATCGGGCATTTTCGTTTTTATTGCGAAATGTGCAACGCATCAGAAAAAAGTCAAACGTATAGAGAAGAAAACAAATCTATTACTTTCTTTAATATGGACTTACACTTGGAGAAAGAATAGCCTTACGTCATTTCCTGTTTTGAGTTGGAACTTTAAGGGGAGCAGAATAATTCAGCTGCTCAATTACGGGGGTTAATACATGCGCAACATCTAATAGTCGCTGCCTTGTTCTTGCGAATAGTTCCGGAAAAGCGCTAAACTGCTCCTTTTCCAAACCTTCCTCTGCTTGTTTCATGCAGACATTGGCAATTTCCATACGTTGCGAAATAATTAAATATGTTGGTGTATTAATTTTTTTTTTAATCTCACTGAGTGCTATTTTTTTTTGGGAGTATTCCTGTATCAATGAGGCTACTTCGGTCCCTAAAACCCCTTTCAAATGCGATTTTTCTGTTTGGGTTTTTGCTATAGCTTCCAATGCTATTTGTTCTGCATTCTCTGCCAGGCTCTTACTCTTTATTGGATCATTATTTGCGAAAGCCCGAGCTTGAAGTAGGAGCGATTCAGCGCGATGAACAGTGGCCATATCAAACTGAGCTGCATGACCACAAATTGCAGTACGGAAGGCTTTTTCTGCTTGTTTAATAGCTTTATAAGACATCCTCAATAACTCGATTCTTTACTATTAGAACGCTTTATGTCACGTGTATCATGTTATGAAAATATATCTGAAATGCTGTGACAAATAGCACATGCCTGATATGATTTTTCTTTGTTGAACGAAAATTTATGTTGATGGAAGAATCGGTTGGGACAAACTCATTATCGTCCTCATCCCATAAGTTCGCAGGAATGATTTGAAACGAAAAAGATCGTAGGATTCTTTGCCCTGCTAAAAACTGTGAGGTTTAGAATGACAGGTTGATTGTATTTCTGTAATAGTTGCGTTTAGTTCGCATTACTTAGCTTGTAACCGAATATCTCCCTTATTACTGTTAAATTCAAGCATTGGACCCCCTCCGTTGATTTTTCCGGAGTAGTCATAATGATGGTGTTTTCTATTACGTTCATGCGTCTCTACATCGAAGTCTGTGCTAAAATCTACACGTCTTTCAAAATCTGTTCGCAATTCAAAGCCGGACTGTTTGGGGATGTTCACTGTAATTTTTCCCTTATAAGTTTCGAAATGACTGTCACTCTTAAGCGTGGAGATAGAAATTCGTACATCACCTTTGTATGTTTCTAAATCGATTCCTCCGTTGAGATCAAATACTTCTGCGGAACCTTTATACGTGTTAAACGTCAGGTATGATGTTAATCCTTCGATGTGCGATTCCGATTTGTAATCTTTAATCCTCAGTTCCGCTGTACGGGGCATCTTAATGGTATAATGTACTAACGGGAGGGAATATGATGTCTCGTGCCAGTCGGTGATCCAATCCCAGAAATTGTGATAATTATTTCGCTCTACTTTCTTATAATTAGTATGAAGAGTCACATTATTATCTGTGCTGTGAATTTCAATTTCAGTGTCCTCAACATCTTGGGCAGCATCCCGGGAATCCGCGTCGTCCGATTCTATCTTCACATACACCTCAACTTGCGGTTTGTCATGAGTTGTGACAGTAATAGTCCCTTTGTATGTGTCAATGACGAGATGTCCGTTCGCTTTAAGCGGAAAGGTTTTATTGATCTCCCGTGAAGCTTGGGATATCGCGGCCGTAAAAAATACCGACAAGAAAATTGTAACGAAAAAGAACGGTCGCATAATTTCCTCCGATTTGAAAAGGATGTTGTCATTACATACGGTAGACACTTGGCAAAGTTGCAGGGAAGGTTTTTATGTATTGATAATCTATAGGTTGCTTATACACCTGCAGGATTGATACTATCGGCAGCGGGGGAAAGGCATCCTGTCTTGGATGGTCATATTTGGTTCGTAATGTGGATACGAATCATATTATCCTCTTCATTGGGAACATAGTAGGTTCTAAAGTTGTTAATAAAAGAAAGGATTATAAGATTGTGGTAAAAGTGCAGAAACGCTTTTAAAAGTAGATCAGAAAAATGTAAGCATTATACATGAGATTATTTTGGATGAACATAAAAACTCATGCATCTCCCAATCTTAATTTACCGTTGTGCAGGGCTTAGGAATGAACAAGTAGCGACTCAGATTCGATCTAAAATAATCACAAACCAAATAAGAAAGGGACAAGCATGAGAACAAAATCTATTTTAGTATTTCGGAGATCGGCGTCGATTGTATGGACCATAGTGTTTCTCACGATGGTAACCGTTGCGCATGCTACTACCCATATTATCCAATTCGGGGGTTCGTTTGGACTTCATTATTCTCCTAATTCTCTGAATGTTTCTGTAGGAGATACGATCCGATGGGAGGGTGATTTTAGTATGCATCCGTTGAGTTCGACAACCATTCCTGTCGGTGGTCAGAGCTTTCATCAAACTTCTGGGAGCGTGTTTTCTTATTCTGTCATAATTGCGGGCACATATCTCTATCAATGCGACTTCCATGTTGGTTTGGGGATGACGGGATCGTTCTCTGCGCTCCTCACCGGTGTTGAGAATATTCAGACTTCCTTCCAACCTGATGCATTCAGACTTAAGCAGAACTTTCCCAACCCGTTCAATCCAACAACAATGATCTCATTTGATATCCCATTCCAAACCACTGTTTCTTTAAAAATATATAACTTGATAGGACAGGAAGTAGCAACGATCGCAAATGAAAATATGCCAGCCGGTAGTTACTCAAAGATGTGGAATGCTATATCGATGTCGAGCGGAATATATTATTATCGGTTACAGGCAGGTGCATATTCAGAAACCAAGAAACTTGTGTTACTGAAATAGTGATAAATAAGTACACCGTATCGGAGAAAAAGTTAGAATTAAAAAGAAATATCTGAATTCAATGACAGCGAACAAAATTATCATTTCATGAAAAGGAGTAAACATGAAAAATAGAATTATTATTACTCTAGTATTTTTCTTCATAAGTACACAATTCCTAGCCGCTCAAGAGGATTATACAAAGCATCAGAAAATAACAATCAAGCGGGCAATTGCCGTGATCACTTCTACAAAAGGGAATTTTGTACGCGGGGTCGTGACATTTGAGGAAGTTGATAAAGGAATTCATGTTATTGCGAACCTTACGGGATTAACACTGGGCAAACATGGATTTCACATTCATGAATTCGGCGATATCAATTCCGACGATGGGAATTCAGCAGGTGGGCACTTCAATCCGATGGAAATGCCTCATAGCATGCCGATGAATGAAAAACGTCATGCCGGTGATATGGGAAACATCGAAGCAGATGAAAAAGGGAATGCGCATCTCGATTATATTGACCCAGTCATGAAACTGAACGGCGAATATTCGATTATTGGTCATGCCGTCATTATCCACGCAAAAGAAGATGACTTTAAAACACAACCAACTGGAAACGCTGGAGCGAGGGTTGGATATGGAGTCATCGGAATAGCCAAGTAAGATTAGTAATACTGATCTAATTGTCGGGTGTACTTTGTTTTTATAAACTTTCTGTCCCATCGGCGTTATGAGATATAAATTATTCTTCAGAAGCGAAGTCATTCTTCTCCAGCTATTATGCCAAGAGAAGGTGTACTACCCCTTCCATTTTTCCTTTAAAATCATATAAATGAGTCTGATTAATCGAATATCAAAACTTAGCAAGCCGATTCTTCTTAGTTACGCAGTTCTCATGACTCTCGCTATTGGTTTTCTAGACTATATTACAGGAGCAGAATTATCGGTCTCGATTTTTTACATCATTCCAATCGCTCTTTGCGCCTGGTTTGTTCATAGGTGGGCAGGTTTTGCTATGGCATTCATTAGTGCGATCATCTGGAACATTGCAGATCTTCTTTGTTCACCTTCCTATAGCCACATCCTTATTCCAGTTTGGAATACGTTAGTGTTATTCGGATCTTTCTATTTTATCGTATGGATACTTTCGTCATTTAAAAAAGTTATGGATCGAGAAAATAATCTGGCAATAAAAATTCAACAGTCCATGTTGCCGAAATATATTCCAAAACATCCTGGTTACGATATCGCTGTAGTATGGCAACCTGCAGGCCATATCAGCGGAGACTACTATGATATTGTTGTTCTTGCCGATAGTACTTTGGGGATATGTGTTGGCGATGTTACTGGCAAGGGAATGTCCGCGGCTCTGCTTATGTCAAATTTTCAGGCTGCATTCCGTATTCTTGCGATGAACACGCATTCTCCTCATGAAGTCTGTGATAAACTGAATAAATTTATTGTAAACAACATTGTATCAGGGAACTTTATCAGCTTTTTTTACGGTATCCTCGACACCGAGAAAAAGGTGCTTCATTACTCGAATGCAGGTCATCCTCCTCCAATTGTTCTTCGATCTAATGGTGATATCCATCGTCTTTCAACCGAGGATCTCATTTTTGGAGTCACTACAGATTTTACTAGCAAACAATGCTACATTGCAACTAAAAAAGGGAGATGTTGTTCTATTATATACAGACGGAGTGATTGAAGCAAGGAATCCGCGGGGTGACTATTTTGGTGAAGAAGGTCTGATTAATACTTGTAAAAGACATTTTCATCAAACTGCGAATGGTATATGCGAGAATATTCTTCGTTCCCTTTCAATATATAGCAACAATGATATTCCTGACGATGTTACATTGCTTGTCATTGTGGTCAAATGAAACTACTAATGTAGTAAAAAAAGGATATGGCTGCACTCGTACCAAAAAAATGCGAAATACAAAATATCGTATTGAAAATACTGCTGAAAATATTCCCTTTTGAAACAGACGTGTTGATGAAAGCTGGCTTTGTTTACGAAAAGCCATGAGCTCCTATTATTAATTCCGATACGGAACGTTTTGCTTACCGACTCAATCAGCGTGAGGTGTTGCAGGCGTAAGAATTATATGTGGTATTTTGATTTCAGCCATTCATATGCTGCATTAATTTCTTTTGATTTCGTTTCGGCCAGTTCTTTTAACTCAGGACCTAAATGTTGCACTCGATCTGGATGATAGAGAGAAATTAAGTCGATGTATTTTGAACGGATTTGTTCCTTCGTAACTTTTCCCATCAAACCGATTAATTTCCCATAGTAGGCATCCTTTTCTTCCTCGGTAGCTGTCACTGAATAAAATTTGTATGAAGAAGAAGTATGTCGCCTATATTTATCGTAACGCTCATATTGTTCATATTTATCATACCGGTCAGATCGATGCTGATTGTACTGAAATTGATAGGAAGAAGGACCAACAATAGACGACAATCTTTTAAATAATTCTGTTTTACGATCTCCAATATTGAGAAGATAATCAAGTAAGAGATCATTAATTGATTTAAATTTACCATCCCTACATTTCTGAGCATTTTCTATAAGAAGTTTTTCGACAAGAAATCGAGGGTACTTTGATATAATTCGTTTTACTCTATTGCTTCTATCTATTACAGCAGTAGAAATTGAAAAGATAGGAATAAGTTTCCGCTGCTGAGCGGGTTGGAGAGCGAGCGTATAGAGAACGGCGAATTCATTGAGAACGGTATCAGGATCAGTCTCTTTACGCACTTGCAATGAAGAGCTGATACATTGAAGATGACCTTGCATAATCCTAATAAATTCGCCGAGCATTAACGAAAGATTGATGTTATAAATCCTCGCACAGAGTACGTTGACAGCGGGTTCTGGATATTGTTTCCGAAGCATATTATCGGAAGAATATCTTTGTCCAAGATAATTAGAATATCCTGATAATCCGCATTGTACTGTGCCAAAGATGCTCCAGATTTGACGGTATAATTCATCAAAGATTGTGTATGCTTCATTGTACTTTCTTTGATTTACCAGCAAATCGGCGACCTCTCGCATTTTTTCGATTGTGCTCATATAGTTACTATTGGATGTTTTTGGATTTGTTGTTTTGCATAGTAGGATTGAGAAGAGTAGAATATGTGCAGATTATTTCACGTACATGATTTAATAATGCTTTGTTCTCCGAGAGTTCCGCTAAAATAGAATATCCAATGTTCTCTTCAATAAATTCCTTCATTTTCCTTTTCAATTTTGCATCGTCGAGGGTTTGAGCATTGATCTCATGCGTCTCCAGATAATAATGAAATGCCTTGATGAGCGGCAAACCGTTAATTCTTATGGAAGACATCCAGCTTTTAAGGGTATGTGATTCATGAGGATGTGCTTGAGCAGCTTCCCGTGTTGTGCTGACTGGAACTCCGAGTACTTTTGCCGTTTTCTTGATGAGGGCATCGTTAAACGGCCTCTTCCCGCGTTCGAGGTTGGAGTAGTACCCTTGGGATATCCCAAGCTGGGCGGCAATATCCACCATCGTCAATTGTTTTGACTTACGAATTTCTGCTAAGGTCGTCATTATTAGCCCGATCCCATGGTACACTTTATATCGAAATATATCAAGCCATAAATAGATATATATCAACTCCCCGTTCTCCGGAGATACGAAGAAGGTGTGAATGGGAGAACATAGTTTGAGATTCGCTACTGGTGTTACAGAGGGTCGCAAATGATCACAGTGAGAGATCTAAGGACGGGAGATATCAATGGAACAGAGATTAAAATTTTATGCTAAGAAATTAATTTTGAAATGAAGAACCCGTTCAAGAGTACTTAAACCGATTCAAAGAACAATATATCTTGCATTTATACTCTCTGAATAGTATTTTCTGTAATCTATAAAACCAGTCTGTATTGTCATTTGAAAGGATAGAGTATGAAAAAACTATCGTTGTTCTGTGTATTGTTTGCTGGAATGACTATTTTATATTCTTGTGCACAAAATAAAAAGGATACTGCCGTGAATGAGAAAACTGTGTTTGGAAAGCTCCCTGATGGGCGCGAAGTATATCAGTATACGTTGACGAATAAGTCCGGCGCAACAGTGAAAGTCATAAATTTCGGTGCAATCGTCACATCGCTTACTGTTCTGGATCGTAAAGGAAAACTTGAAGATGTTGTGACAGGTTATGATTCGCTGCAAGGATATATGGATGGCTCAAGTTACTTTGGTGCTATTGTCGGTCGTTATGGCAACCGAATTGGCAAGGGTCAGTTTACGCTTGAAGGGAAAAATTATCAGGTGACAGTGAATGATGGCGTAAATCATCTTCATGGCGGGAAAATAGGATTTAGTAAAGAACTCTGGACGGCAAACACGGTACAAGATAGTGCTGGTCCGTCTCTTCAACTGACCTACATCAGTAAAGACGGCGAGGAAGGATATCCTGGGAAAGTGACACTCTCGGTCACGTACACGTTAACCGATAAAAATGAATTACGCATTGCGTATAAGGGAACAACAGATAAAACGACCATTCTTAATCCCACACACCATTCTTATTTCAACTTATCCGGTTCATTTAATAACACAATTCTTGACCATCTTTTAACGATTGAAGCTGATTCAATCACGCCTGTTGATAAAGGACTTATTACAACAGGAAAGTATTTAGATGTTACAAAAACACCAATGGATTTCCGAACTCCAACTTCCATCGGTGCACGGATCAACGATAAGTTTGAACAGCTTGCTTTCGGTAAAGGATATGATCATAATTGGGTCCTGAAAAATTATTCCAAAGGAAAGTTGCGCAAGGCGGCAGAAGTGTACGAGCAAAAAAGCGGGCGCCTGATGACCGTTTACACCGATCAACCGGGACTTCAATTTTATTCCGGTAATTTCTTGGATGGAACTGCGAAGGGGAAAGGTGTATCCTATCAACTTCGAACTGGGCTTTGTTTAGAGGCTCAGTGTTATCCTGATTCTCCGAATAAACCGGAATTCCCTTCCGTCACTCTTAAACCTGGGGAAGTTTATCAGCAAACGACTATTTATCAATTTACAACCAAGTAACTCGATTAACATTAATTGAAAAACAAGGAGAGTTATGCCAGGTAATTTTCATACACATCTCGTATTACTGTTTGCCAGCTCTTCAAGTATTATGTCGCTTGGCTGGGTGGATTCGCTTCTCATTATTATTTATTTCTTGTCTGTGCTGGGAATCGGATATTATCTTTTGCGATTTACGAAAACCGGCGACGATTTTTTTATGGCAGGAAGAGAAATGACAGCATGGATTGCTGGACTTTCGTTTGTTGCTGCAAATCTCGGTTCGCTAGAATTAATGGGTTGGGCTGCCTCAGCGTACCAGTATGGAATTCTTGCAACGCATTGGTATTGGATCGGCGCTATTCCGGCTATGCTCTTTCTCGGTATTGTGATGATGCCTTTCTATTATATATGCAAGACTCACTCGGTGCCGGGATATTTGAAGTTGCGTTACGGTGAAGGCGCCAGCCAGCTTTCGGCGGTCTCGTTTGGATTTATGACTGTCTTCATGAGCGGCATCAATATGTATTCGATGGCTATCGTGATGAAGGTGGTGCTTGGCTGGGATATTAATTTTAGTATTTGGGTTTCTTCGCTGACCGTGATGGTGTATGTAGTGCTGGGCGGATTGCTCTCTGCGATCTTTAATGAAGTACTGCAGTTTATGTTAATTTGGCTTGGTGCATTAATAGTTCCAATTGTCGGAATGATTGAAACTGGCGGCTGGAGCGGTATGGTCGCGCGCATTCACCAAAATTTTCCTGCAGGTGATTACACACATCTCTGGAGTACCATGGGATCGTTTCAAGATAATCCGATGGGAATTCATTGGACAGGAATTGTCTTCGGCTTGGGAATGATCATTTCTTTTGCCTACTGGACGACAGACTTTCTTGTTGTGCAGCGTGTTCTTTCCGCGCGCGATCTGCGTTCAGCAAAACTTGCGCCGATTATTGGTGCGGGATTTAAAATGTTTGTTCCCCTTATTGTTATTCTTCCAGGTTTGTTGGGGTTGGCAGTTCTTCCGGGTCTTGTTGGAGAAAATGAGGCAAAGCTAATTCCAGGCGCCCATAGTTATAACGAAGTGCTTCCGCTTATGCTTGCGCGTTATGCTGGCCCGGGATTGTTAGGTCTTGGTGTTACTGCGCTCATTGCAGGATTTATGTCTGGTATGGCTGGCAATGTGAGCGCATTTGCCACTGTATGGACGTACGATATTTATAAACCCATACATCTCAAATTAGCAAAGAGCGAAGGAACAGATGCACATTACGTCAAGATCGGTAGATGGTGTACTGTCATCGGTGTCTTTGTCAGTATTGGTACTGCTTATCTTGTGCAGCAATTTGCCAGCATTATGGATTATGTTCAAGCGCTTTTCAGTTTCTTTATCGCGCCGTTGTTTGGAACGGTGATTCTGGGAATGTTATGGAAACGTGCAACGAAAGCAGCCGGCTTCTGGGGATTGTTCGCTGGTATCGGTTCTTCCATTGCCATGTGGGCATGGGTAAAGCTTGATCACAGCGCGTTGAAGTACATTGCACTTTCGCCGTATGCAAAAGACATGGCGGAAAATATGTACCGGGGTTTATGGTCGTGGATGATTTGTGTGATCGTAACGGTGGTTGTCAGTTATATGACCAAACCAAAACCCGAATCCGAATTGGTGGGGTTGGTGCGAGGATGCACGGAAATACCATCGGAAGGCGACATCCCATTTTACAAGCGTCCCATCGTATGGGCAACTGTCATCTTTATCGTATTTGTTGCACTCAATATAATTTTCTGGTAGGAGGATGAAATGGTTGGTCGGCATAAAATATCGATTTGGTTTATTATCGGTTCGCTCTTATTAATTTATGGCGTTATCATTTTTAGTTCGAATTTATATGAATGGTTTTTTCCATCACAAACTCGCACGATAGTGTTGGGTGAATTACATTTTGGAGTTTGGTGGGGAGCGTTGCTTATTATTATCGGTCTAATTTATTTTATTGTATTCAGACCGTGGAAGAAAAGTGTTGCATAATCTAAAGTCGATCTGCTGCTCGGTTAATCACGAGCAGCAGATTTTCCGTTCATCGTAACTAAAACAAACATGAGCAAATACGTTATCGGATTGGATTTTGGAACGAACTCTTGTCGTTCTTTGATTGTCGATGTTGCTAATGGAAAAGAATTGGCCAGTCATGTATTCCCTTATCCATCCGGTAAAGACGGAGTAATTGTAGATTCTGCCGATCCTCATCTGGCGCGGCAGAATCCTGCTGATTATATCAAAGGAATTGAAGCAACTATTAAAGGCGCATTGAAAAAAGCAAAAGTAGTAAAGAAAAATTTCAAAGCGAGCGACATCATCGGAATTGGCGTTGATACGACAGGCAGCAGTCCGCTCCCTGTCGATGCTCAGGGTCAGCTGTTGTGTTTCGATAAAAGATTCAAAAAGAATCCCGCCTCAATGGTGTGGCTATGGAAAGACCATACAAGCTATGCGGAAGCCGCACAGATTACAGAACTTGCTGCGAAAATCCGACCTCACTATTTATCCAAAATTGGCGGCACGTATTCCTCTGAATGGTGGTGGAGTAAAATTCTTCATTGCAAAAATGTTGCACCAGAAGTCTTTGAAGCAGCTCAAAGCTGGGTAGAAATCTGCGATTGGATTCCTGCAGTACTCACCGGTGATATTTCACCGAAGAATATTAAGAGAAGTGTTTGTGCAGCTGGCCACAAAGCAATGTTCAATAAAGAATGGAACGGTTTGCCTGACGTTGAATTCCTTGAGACACTTTCACCCGGCTTAGGCGTATTGCGAAGTCGGCTTTATGGTGAAGCATTCACTGCAGAACAGCGTGTAGGATTTCTTTCGCCTGAGTGGGCAAAGACTCTGGGACTTTCCACTAATGTTGTAATTGCAGTTGGTGCGTTCGATGCGCATATGGGAGCAGTTGGAGCAGGAATTTCCACCGGGACGCTCGTGAAAATTGTTGGAACGAGCACATGTGATATTATGATTCATCCTCACAAAGAACAACTGAACGATATTCCCGGAGTCTGTGGAATTGTCGACGGTTCGGTGATGAATGGGTACTTTGGCATCGAAGCAGGTCAATCTGGAGTGGGAGATATATTTCTCTGGTTTATCAACAACCTTGTCGGAGAATCATACGGAAAGACACAGGATGACAAATTTAAAAATCTTGAAAAGAAAGCATCGAAATTATTGCCAGGAGAAAGCGGACTGCTTGCCCTTGACTGGAATAATGGCAATCGGACAATTCTCGTCGATGTTCGCCTGAGCGGTATGCTGATAGGCCAATCGCTGCATACAACACCGGAAGAAATTTATCGGACATTGATTGAAGCGACCGGATTTGGAGCGATTGCGATCATCGACCGTATCGAAGAATATGGCGTGAAGGTGAAGGAAGTAGTCAATTGCGGTGGTTTGGCGATGAAGAATAAATTGATGATGCAGATTTATGCGGATATCACCGGGCGCCCGATGAAAATTTCCCGCAGCGAGCAAACACCAGCGCTTGGCGCTGGTATCTTTGCATCTGTGGCGGCTGGCAAGAGTGCAGGTGGATATGATTCGATCGACGAAGCAAGACAAGCGATGACAGGGAGCGGCAAGGTTTATAATCCGATCAGAGAAAATCATGAGATCTACAAGAGACTCTATGCACTCTATATGCAATTGCATGACGGATTTGGTACGAAGCAATGGAATGGGAATATGTTTAATGTAATGAAAGAATTACTGCAGCTACGGGACGAGGTTCGGATAACGAAGTAAAAGTCATCAATTGATGACGTATGCATACTGATTATTTGTTTACCCTGAGTCAAATAGCATGAAGAAATTATTGGTTTTTTATTTCTTTGTATTTTTATTTTTTGCACAATGTTATGGACAGCAAAAAAAGTATGCGGATTATCCTATTTCGATGGTGGATATTAACAAAGTAAAGGTTTCCGACAACTTTTGGCTACCTAAAATCCAGACTGTACAAAATATCACCATTGCTTTGGGTTTTGATAAATGTCGGCAAGAAGGACGGATGGAAAATTTCCTGATTGCCGGTGGAAAAATGCGCGGAAAAACTCGGGGGAAAATGCCGTTCGATGATACTGATTTATATAAAATCATCGAAGGCGCTTCAAACTCTTTAATCAGCACACCGAACAAGAAGCTGGATGTGTATCTTGATTCAGTCATTGATCTTATAAAAATCGGTCAGGAATCTGATGGCTATATTACGACTTGGTTCACGATTGATCCGACACATCCTCCCGCACCTTGGGTAGAGAAAACCGGGAAACGATGGACTGGTACCTGCGACAGTCATGAACTCTATAACAGCGGCCATCTGTTTGAAGCTGCGGTAGCGCATTATGCCGCCACGGGCAAACGAAATTTCCTTGATATAGCGATCAAAAATGCTGATTTATTAGTAAGCAGTTTTGGTGTTGGTAAGCTGACAATACCGCCAGGTCATCAAATCGTTGAAACAGGACTGATAAAACTTTTTCGTGTTACTCACAATAAAAAATATTTAGAACTTGCCAAAAACTTTCTTGATTGGAGAGGCGATTCAACCACGCATCATCTCTATGGTGAATATAGTCAAGATCATAAACCTGTTATTCAACAACATGAAATTGTTGGACATGCAGTGCGGGCAGTCTATATGTATGCCGGCATGACTGATGTTGGTGCGATGTATGATGATTCAACGTACCTGAAGGCGGTCTTCGATATCTGGGAAAATATGGTAGAGAAAAAAATGTCTCTTACCGGCGGTATCGGCGCTAAGCATAATGGCGAGTCGTTAGGGAGTGATTATGAGCTTCCAAACCTGAAAGCATATAACGAAACCTGTGCATCGATAGGCGATGTCTATTGGAACAATCGTTTGTTCATGCTTACAGGGGACGCGAAGTATTTTGATATAATTGAACGTACACTATACAATGGACTAATTTCCGGGTTATCACTCGATGGTAAAAACTTTTTTTATGTGAATCCACTTGAAGCAAATAGTAAATTCCAATTTAATTGCGGCGCGGGAACTCGTCAACCATGGTTCGATTGCTCGTGTTGTCCTACGAACCTTATCCGTTTTATTCCTTCTTTACCGGGTTTGATATATGCTGTACAAAAAGATACTTTATATGTTAATCTTTATGCATCAAGTGCTGCAACGGTGAACCTAGAAAATAAAAATATTATAATTGAGCAACAGACTGATTTCCCATGGCGGGGGGAAGTAAAAATAAAAATTAAACCAAAAATAAGCGAACAATTTACTTTAAAGCTTAGGATACCCGGTTGGGCACAGAATAAAGTTCTGCCAAGTAGCCTATATACATATACTGATACCATAAGCAGCGACATCATTCTTGCTGTAAACGGCGAAAAATCAAATTATTATATCGATCATGGATATGCCGTAATTACTAGGAGATGGGAATTGGGGGACAGCATTAATATTAGCCTTCCTATGTACATTCGGAGAGTCATTGCTAACAAAAGAATTAAAGACGATGAAAATCTGATTGCACTTGAATATGGACCTATAGTGTATTGTGTAGAAGGAATAGACAACAATAATCAATTAGACAACCTTACTCTGCCTGATGATGCAACATTAAAAGTGGAAAAGCGGAATGATTTACTCCAAGGAGTAAATATCATATCGGGTAATATTCCAACTAAAGATGGTCTTACAACAAGGATATTTACTGCAGTTCCCTATTATGCCTGGTCGAATCGTGGTGCAGGGACTATGAAAGTATGGTTGCCGAGGAACTAAAATGCTCAAACAATTGAGAGAAGAAGTCTTTCAAGCAAATATTGATTTGTTGCGGAATCACCTTGTGATACTCACTTGGGGAAATGTCAGCGGTATCAGCCGTGCTGATGGATATATAGTTATTAAACCGAGTGGCGTTGATTATGAAGTCATGAAGCCTGCTGATATGATCGTCGTGGATTTCGATGGAAAGATTGTAGAAGGGAAACTTCGTCCATCTTCAGATTTACCAACGCATCTCCGATTATACAAGAATTTTTCTTCCATCGGTGGAATTGCGCATGCACATAGTATGTTTGCAACAATGTTTGCCCAGGCTTGTAAAGAAATACCTTGTTTTGGCACAACGCACGCCGATTATTTCAACGGCCCTATTCCTGTTACTCGATTCCTGACAAAAAAAGAAGTTGAGAGCAAGTATGAAGAGAATACCGGTTCAGTTATTGTTGAACGGTTCAAATCGCTTGATCCGGGAACTATGCCTGCCGTATTAGTAGGAGGACATGCACCATTTGCATGGGGGGCAAGTGCAGATGATGCGATGAAAAATATTTTAATACTAGAACAAGTAGCGCAGATGGCAATGGGTTCATTGCAGTTGAATCCCGATATTCATCAGCTTCCATCATTTGTTCAAGAAAAACATTTTCAAAGAAAACATGGACCGAGTGCTTATTACGGCCAAAAATCAAAATAAAGGAGTGATATTTATGCAAAATATTCCAGTAGTCAATTTAGGTGTTATTGCAGTAAGCCGTGATTGTTTCCCTATTGAACTCTCTCGCAAACGCCGCAAAAACGTTATTGCTGCTTGCAAGGAAAATAAGATGCCTGTTGTTGAAATCGAAACGATTATTGAGAACGAACGCGATGTTTTAAAAGCGCTCAATGAAATAAGGAAAAATGGAGTCAATGCACTGGTAATTTATCTTGGCAACTTCGGCCCTGAGGGACCGACAACCATGCTGACTGAAAAATTTGATGGGCCTGTGATGTTTGCTGCTGCTGCAGAAGATACTGGGAAAGATTTAATCAATGGTCGCGGTGATGCATATTGTGGCATGTTGAACGCATCCTATAATATCGGATTACGCCGATTAAATCCATACATTCCAGAATATCCAATCGGCGATGCGAAGGACATAGCGACGATGATTGCCGATTTTATTCCGATTGCTCGTACGGTCATTGGTGTTCGGAATTTGAAAATTATGTCATTCGGACCGCGTCCGTTTGACTTCTTGGCGTGTAATGCCCCCATCCAGCCTCTGTATGACCTCGGTGTTGAAATTATGGAGAACAGCGAGCTTGACCTTCTGGATATCGTCCAGGCAGAAAAGGGAAATCCGGAAATAAAACGGATTGTCGCTGAAATGGGCAAAGAACTCGGGAAGGGAAATACGTATCCCGATTTGTTGGAAAAACTTGCCCAGTACGAATTTGCCCTCGAAAAATTCATGCATGCGAACCTTGGAACGTCGACCTATGCCGCGTTTGCCAATAAATGTTGGCCTGCTTTCGAGAAATACTTTGGTCATGTACCTTGCTATCTGAATTCACGCTTGGCTTCAAAAGGAATACCGGTTGCATGTGAAACAGACATTTACGGAGCTTTGAGCGAATACATGGTTGTCTGTGCAACCGAACTGCCACCGACTATTTTAGACATTAATAATACTGTTCCAAAAGATATGTATAAAGAAAATAAGAAAGAGATTGGTACATACGATTTGACCGATCTTTGGATGGGATTCCATTGTGGAAACACTTCTTCATCGTGTATGATAAAGCCGGTTATGCAGTATCAATTGATTATGCATCGTTTACAGGAAACGGGCAAGAAACCAAATGTGACTCGTGGTACGCTGGAAGGGCAGATCAAAGCTGGACAGATTGCCATCTTCCGTGCGCAATCCACAGCCGATGCAAAGATATGTGCGTACGTTGCAAACGGTGAAGTGTTAAAGGTGAACCCAAAATCTTTCGGATCGATAGGTGTGTTTGCAATAAACGAGATGGGAAGATTTTATCGCCATGTGCTTATTGAGAAACATTTTCCTCATCACACGGCGGTTGCATTTAAGCATGCTGGTAAGACACTTTTTGCCGCCAGTAAAATGCTTGGTATTAAAGAAGTCTCCTTTAATCAGCCTAAAGGTATGATGTATCCGACTGAAAATCCTTTTGCGTAAATATGCTATAATGAATATCGAAGTCTCCGAGTAGGTCAAAGATTTTAAATTTTGATGGTACTTTGATCTATTCTATGCCATTGTAAATGATGGCAGGGGAATGTGCTGTAACAAGGAATGGAACTGTTTGGGATTACGAATTCCTTTTATTACCGAAAGAGAATGCAGGTAGAGACTTTTAGTGAATTATGTAATAAACAAAGTGTAACTCTGCTCAATAGCATTATTGCTATCGAGACAATAGCATACCTTCTTCAAGAATCAGCGTGATGAATTTTAACCAATCAAATCTATTGTTGATATCGTTTTGCGATATAAAGGTTTGTTGCCAATGGCCGTTGCTTCACAAGGTATAAGTGAAAACGTATACATCCAGTTGGAAACCCTTGGAATTTAAGAATACTTTAATATAATTCTCACTGCAGATGGTAGCATCAGACCTAAACCTTTCCCTGACATCTTTTTGGAAGTCACTGCTCGTCTTGGTGTCTCACAAAATCTTTGATAGGTGTTTGAAGATGGTAACCCTGGGTTAGAAGCGGCAAAAAAAGCAGGTATGATCGCAACTGATGTAAGGCATTTTCTTTGATCTTAATCGTTAATATTGGCAGTCGGATTTCTTTTTCTTCGTTCTATAATGTGGCGAATAAATTCGATTAGCGCTGGTATTCCCGGAATTAATACAAGTGCAATAATTACGATTGAGAAGTTCTGTTTGATGAACGGAATATTTCCGAAGAAATAACCGACAAGTACAAACAAGTTTACCCATAACATTGCGCCAATCACACTAAAGAGTAAAAACGTACGATATGTCATGCGTCCTATACCAGCAACGAAAGGAGCAAAAGTACGAATAATAGGAAGAAACCGCGCTAAGATTACCGTTACCTTTCCATGCTTGTCATAAAAACGATGTGTGCGATCGAGATACTCTTTATTGAAGAGACGTGATTTATCCTGACTGAAAACCTTTGGACCAATTTTTCTTCCAATCCAATAGTTCGTATTATCTCCTGAAAGCACAGCCACTATTAACAATGGAATAGCATATTCTACATGCAACGCGCCAATGGCTGCTAAGGAACCGATGACAAATAGAAGTGAATCACCTGGTAAAAATGGTGTTACTACTAAACCAGTTTCACAGAAGATTATGAGAAACAGGATCGCATATATCCACATTCCATACATGGCACATAGAACAGATAAATATCTGTCTATATGAAGAACAAAGTCGATGATTTGATGCAGAGGTTCCATAGAAGTTATGCAATGGGGCGAGGCATGCCTCGCCCCTAAATATAATCATTTAATAGAAATCAGTTCGATTTCAAAAATCAGTGTAGCATTTGGACCGATCATTTGTCCAGCACCATTTGGACCATAGGCAAGATCGGACGGGATGAAGAGCTGCCATTTTGATCCTACTGGCATAAGCTGCAGAGCTTCAGTCCATCCTTTGATCACTTGTCCGACAGGAAATTCTGTTGGTTCGCCACGTTTATATGAACTGTCGAATTCCTTTCCATCTATAAGTGTTCCTCGGTAATTACATTTTACTGTTTGGCTCGCTGTAGGTTTTGCACCGTCACCTGCTTTTAAAATCTTATATTGTAATCCACTGGGCAGTGTTATTATACCTTCCTTTTTCTTGTTTGCCGCAAGGAACGCTTCGCCTTCTTTTTTATTTTTATCGCCATCGGTTTTTTGTTTCGCTTGCATCTTGGTTGTCATTTCCTCCTGAAATTTTTTCATCGTTGCATCCATATCTTTATCGCTCATTGCAGTTTTTGCGTTACTGAGTCCGTCCTTTATTCCTTGTGTGAGAAATCCAGACTCGACTTCTAGTCCTTGCGTTTTCATGTTTTTTCCAATATTGACACCAATGCTGTAACTCACTTTCTCTTTTTGTGTTTTGGGTGTTTCTTTTTTTTGCGCTAGAACAGCACCTCCGCACAACCCCAGCATAAGAGCGACTGCGATAAGCTTTTTCATGAATTGTCCTTTTAAGTTATGTGAAAAATAAAAACGCAGGACGAACCTGCGTTTGACCATGTGTAAAGTACTGCTTTTTTAGGGAGAACAAAAGTAGAATTGCGTATCTTTCAATATTTTTAACGTGTGGTTTATTTATATCCTGCCTTCTCTAAGTCGGCTAAAGACTTAAATTGGTGTGGTGGATTCAGGTATTGAGCAAGAAATTTGTAGATCTTCATGCGTATCTGCTTCGCCAGCTTCGTGTCGATGCGGTCAAAGCTGTGTCCGCCGGGAGCTTCCTGGAAAATCTCAAAATCGAACTTTTTTCCTGCTGCCTTCAGATCCTCGATAAGATGCTTTACTTCTTCAACGTGCACGTCGTCATCGTTGGTGTTGGTGTGGATCAATAATGGTGTTCTCAACTTATTTACGTAGGTCACTGGAGAACGTCTCAGGTATTCTGTAGAATCTTCACTCACGGTTTTTCCAATGTGATATTTGGCATAAAAATCTTTTCGATAGTCATCATCATAGTATCCCATCCGCATTACAAGATCACTTACCGGTACACCGGCAAAAGCAACCTGATAGGTATTCGGATGTTCAAAGATATCCAGCAATGTAATTAATCCTCCATGACTCCATCCGATGGCACCAATGCGGGTACTATCGACAAACCTGCAATTTTCTACCATCCAATCGCGCGCTGCATGATTATCTTCGACTTCGCGCCCGCCGTAGTCGATCCGTTCGTAGAAATCCTTCCCGTACCCTGTACTGCCGCGATATTCCGGTGCTACAACAATATAACCCTGCGCCATCATTTCGCGGATGATGTGTGTATGATAAGTCGTAAAATCGCCATGCACACCGCCGTGTGGTAAAACCAACATGGGATATTTTTTATTCCTGTCTAGTTTTTGTGGAATGAAAACATATGCCCAGAACTTCACCGGGTTCCATGCCCCTCTTGCTGTAGAATCCTTTGCTTTTGCTGGAGGCGGTCCGACGATGAAAACTTTGTCGATGCTGGCAATATCGCCGACTTTGTTATACCATTGCACATCATCAACAGCTTTATCTAATTGATCGAGACGATGGTTGAGAGCTTCAAATTTTTTGTCGATCTGCTTCATGAGAGAGTCGACAGATTGTCTTTCTTGAGCCCAAAGTGGAATAAAAATCAGAAAAAGAAAAACAAACGTCTTGAAGCAGAGATGGAGAATATGTGAGTTGTTCATGAAATAGAATCCTCTAGAAAGTGAAATCGATAAAATGGTACTAATAAAGTGCAGAAAAAAAGGAGCAAAAACCAACTTGCGTTTAGGAAACGCTCCAGCTACATTATATTTAAATAAGGGAATAACATCATATCCCAGCACTTGTTTTGAAGATGACATTTTTTGAGGAACACATTCAACGCGTTTAGAAAGATAATTCGTAAGCACTTTTATGCTCCCAATTATAGTATTGAGATTTTTCATATGAAAAAGCTTCTCCTCTTTATGTGGATTCTTCTTCCTTGGTTTGCCCATTCTCAAAACGGAGAAGACTCAACATATCAAACCAATGTCATTCATGATAATCTTCCTTCTTTCTATAATATTATTCAAGAACGATTGAAATATCCGTTCTCATGGTTATCGGGAAATTTCAATGATTTTAATTCGTGGCGTACGACTGCGCGGTCCAAAGTGATGGAATGTTTATTAAGCCGGCCACCATCCATCCCATATCATCCGGTCGTGATTGCAGAACAAGATCGGGGTAGTTATGTCGCGCGTAAAATAGTTCTCAATATCACTGCTGATAGCCGTGTGCTCGGATATCTTCTTGTACCAAAAGGGAAGGGGCCGTTCCCCGCTGTCCTGCTCTTGCATGATCATGGTGCAAAGTTCGACATCGGTAAAGAAAAGATGGTAGAGCCATTTGCAGATAGTTTAAGACATATGCAATCAGCGCGTGAGTGGGTGGATAAAAACTATGGCGGTAGATTTGTTGGCGATGAGCTCGCAAAACGAGGATATGTTTGTTTCGCTACTGATGCGCTTAATTGGTCGGATCGTGGCGGCGGTGGATACGAAGGTCAGCAAGCGATTGCATCCAATTTATCGAACATGGGAATGTCGTACGCCGGATTGATTGCATGGGAGGATATAAATGCAGCTGACTTTCTTTCAACGCGGCCTCAAGTGGATTCCACAAAAGTTATCGCGTTGGGATTTTCCATGGGCTCATTCCGTGCCTGGCAGCTCGCAGCACTCTCGGATCGGATTACAGGAAGTGTATCAATTTGCTGGTTCGCTACCCGAACGGGATTATTAGTTCCAGGAGGAAACCTGACGCGCGGCCAGTCATCGTTTACCACCACGCATCCCGGCCTTGCCAATTATCTCGACTATGCAGACGTTGCAGGTATTGCCTGCCCCAAGCCGATGCTCTTTTTCAATGGGGAACAGGATAAACTCTTTCCAGCGGCAAGTGTGAAGGAAGGCTATGCAAAGCTGCATACAATATGGGATTCGCAAAAAGCTGGTGATAAGCTTGTGACAAAATTTTGGAATACAGGGCATATCTTCAATCGGGAAATGCAGGATGAAGTTTTCCAATGGCTGGATACCGTTTGCAAGAAATAAATTTTCAAATCATCAAATCACTAAATCTCCGCCAACGGCGGATGCGCCTCTAGCGCAGAAAATTAAAATCAACATGAAACATCGCATTACAGGAAAACAACAGAACAGTAAAATGTGTTTTCTTTGCGGATTGAAGAATTCATTCGGACTCAAAGGAGAATTCTTTGAATTAGAGAACAACGAACTGGTGTGCATCTTCAGACCTTCAAATGAACATCAAAGTTATCCGGGCAGGCTCCATGGCGGGATCACCACAGCGGTTCTCGACGAAACAATCGGCCGCGCAATAATGATAAAGTCAAAAGAAGAAGTCTGGGGAGTTACTGTTGAGTTTACCACTCGGTTTAAAAAACAAATTCCGTTGAACGAATATCTCCGCGTTGTCGGGCGTATTACCAACGAAACAAGCCGCACATTTGAAGGCACCGGCGAACTGCTTTTGCCCAACGGCGAAGTTGCAGCAACCGGTTTCGGCAAATACTTGCGTATGCCGCTGAATAAAATTTCTGACTTCGATCCGCTGGAACAAGAGTGGAAAGTGGTACGAAATGAAAAAGATCCGGAAATCATCGATTTCTAAATGGTGAAAAGTCTCATTTCCATTGTATGTTATGAAAGATCTAAGAAATGGGAACGAATCCATTAGGTATACTTGAATTCCTCTCTATAACATTTATTTGAACATGTGCCATCATAATAGGGTTCCTAAGGGCGCCTTAATGTTTATGTTCCATTGGCATTTCTTTGGGTTTTATTTGAGGGGTCGCCGAACCTCCGTGTTGATGAGCAGCTCCGGTTCCTGACTTAAGCTGGCTTTCGGAATCGATCAGATACCCGCCTTCACTCACAATAACTTCTCCTTCTGTAAGTCCCCACGTGATTTCATATTTATCATTGAAGCGTGACCCAATTCCAACCTCCCTCGCTTCGAAATGATTTTCGTGTTCGGCTTTAACATAAACAAGATTGCGCTTCCCTGTCACAAGTACAGCACCGACGGGAACAGTAAGTGCCTTTCCTTTCTTTCGAGTAAACAATGTTTCAGTGTACATATTGGGCTTCAGTTTGCCGTTTGCATTGTTTACCAGCACCCGAACTCTCACGGTTCGCGCTTGAGGATTCACAACCGGATAGATAAGAGACACGGATCCTGTGAACGTTTCATTGGGATATGTCGCTATTGATAGATTTGCTTTTTCGCCGACACGTATGTATCCGGCATCGGATTCATAGACCTCGGCAATATTCCATAATGTCGAAATGTCGGATATCTCGTAGAGCGTTGATCCTTCCGACACGTAAATTCCCGTGACGATTTTTTTATCAATGACAATACCGTTTGCTGGAGAATAATACGTTGTAACGAGCGGTACAGTATTTGCAGATTCAAGTGCATGAATCTGCTGTTGCGTCAAGCCCAATAAAAGTAATTTAGATTTTGGATCCGACACAATACTCTGATGTTCAGAAGAACCGGTTTTGATTGCTTGCAGGTATTCATTTTCTGCCTGGATAATGTCAGGACTGTAAATTTCGAATAACGGATCGCCTTGTTTAACCTTGACGCCAACTGCATCGACATGCAGTTTTTCGATTCGTCCATTAAAACGAGCACTGATGACCGTTTTATTTGGTTCAGCAATTTCCAGAGTACCAAAGGCGCGAACAGAGTGTTCGACCGTTTCGTACCCGATTTTGACAGTTGAGACATTTGCAAGAAGTTGATCCCGGTCATTAAGAGGAACCATTGCTTCGGCTCCAATGCCTTCCATCTTTCTACTATTGCTCGCTTTAACAAGTTCCATTCCGCAAATAGGGCAGACACCGGGTTTATCCAAATGCACCTGCGGATGCATTGTGCAGGTGTAATAATCTCCGGTTTGTGCCATTGCAGTAGAGTCGGCCTGTCCGTTGTGTGATGAAGATGGTTTACTGCACGATGACAGCATCATTGCAGTGAGCACCAAGAGAGATATTAAAAGTGGTTTCATTTCTATTACCTTAGTTTATATTTACAAAGTCTGGTTGAATTGCACCACTACAATTCTTATTTATCTTTTTTTTCTTTGACCAAATTCATCTTGCATATTGGACATTTGCCCGGTTTATCAGACTTCACTTGTGAGTGCATTGGGCAAGTATACACATCGGAATTCATTTCCATGGTTTTCTTGGCTTCCATTTTTACGAGAGTCATACCGCATTTCGGGCACTTGCCCGGTTTATTGGTAATGACTTCCGGATGCATCGGACAGGTATATTGTTGCATTTGTTTAGCAGTCTTTGTTATATCTTTATGCTGCTTATGCATCATCGGCTTTTCCACTTTCGTTGAATCCATTTGATGCTTGTGGGACATCGTTTCCTGACCCATTGCTGAAAAACTCAGAACAATAAGCGCAGTGAGAACTGCAATGAACGTTTTCATATTTATACTCCTTTGTGATATGTGTGATTTTATTGAAGTGGTGCCCCAACCATCATTTCTATTTCAACGAATGCCATCTGACGATCCATTATCACCATGAGATAATCGTCTTGTTTCATCAACTCCATGCGGCGCGAATCGAGGACAGTCGTAATCGGAACCTGTCCAGTTTGATATGCGACAGTTTGCGCTTCTGCTGACTGGTGTGTGAGTGGAAGAATCTCAGCTTGATACTGATGGACTAGCGAATCATCTGTTGAGTATCTGTTCAACGCCGAACGTAGCGATGCGATCATTTCCCGCTGCATGGCATTCTTCTCTGCCTCAATGCTCAAGTTTGTTGAACGCATTTCGTCTGCTTTCGCTGTCGAGCGTCCCGACGACCAGGGAGCAAATGGAAGTGTAATCGATGCCATGATGCTGTACATCCAATCGGTTTTTTGCATTGCCATTCCAGCGACGCTTTGCTGGATCATTTCCGTCGAACGCGGGCCGCTGGTGAGAATCATACCATTGGGCATTCGCATGACCATCGCTTGCAGCATAACATCAGGAAAAAGTTCTATGTTCGCGGTGGTAATTTCAGCTTCATTCATTTCCTTCATTCGATCCATCGCAATGAGGGAAGGATTAACTTGTTTCACTCTTTCAGATAACAGAAACTCAGACAACACGTACGAGGTAGGCGTAAGTGTACTGTCAGTTCTAATCAACCGAGTAAAATCATTTCGACCCAACAGAGAATTAACCGCATTTTGCAGGTTTGCCCGCTTAGAATACATTTCGTGTAATTTCGATTTTTCGGATGCAACTTCTGCCTGTATCGTAAAAAGATCTGCCTGACGCATGCGGTTTATCATCACGTGTGATTGCATATTCTGAGCAAGTTCGTTTAACAATGATATTGTTCGTTGTTGCACTTCAGCTTGCCTGTCGAGAAGCCACAACTGGTAATAATTCATTTTGATTTTAGCACGCAGCTGTACTTGAAATGAACCAAGGTTTTGTTCCAACACCTTGCCTTTTCTCTTTTCCATCTCAGACATTGCCGAGAGCTTACCACCCAGCATAAACATTTGCGAAATGGAAATATTATTGGATATGGCATCGTTGAGGATATTTGTACTAGTGGATGGAATTTGACTAAACTCCACACCAAGTGTCGGTGCCGGCCATGCGCTAACTGAAGAAGCGCGGAATCCAGTCGCCTGAATCTGGTATTCAAACGACTTGAGCTGTGGATTATTCTTATATGCTTCCTGTATGAGAGAATCAACCGGTTGCGCGATTGCTTGTGATAGAAGAAAAGAGAATGTGAGCAGCGCTTGTACCTTTTTCATGATTATTCTCCTTCCTTAATAAATCCTGCCATCTTGGATATTTCAAGTGTTCCCTTTTTTAAAGCATGTTCTTTCATTATCACAAACAACACTGGCGTGACAATAAGAACGTGAACAGCGGAAGTAAAGAGCCCGCCGATCATCGGAGCCGTGAGTGGTTTCATCATATCTGCACCGGCACCGGTTGCCCACATCACTGGAATCAATCCCATCATACTGGTTACGACAGTCATGATTTTCGGCCGCAATCGTAAAACCGCACCTTCAACTGTAGCTTCATAAATGTCCTGAGTTGTTAATGGACCGCGTTCTCCGTTTTTATGAGCTCGTATCTTTTTATCCAGTGCTTCGTGCAAATAAACAACCATGACAACACCTGTCTCTACCGCGATGCCATAGAGCGCGATGAATCCTACCCACACAGCTACTGAAAAATTGTATCCGAGTATAAAGATCATATAGACACCGCCGATAAGAGCAAATGGAACTGATAACATTACAACAAACGCTTCTACATAATCTTTGAATGTAAAATAGAGCAGAACAAAAATTATGAGAAAGACAATCGGCATAATGTACTCAAGCGTTTTTTGAGCACGAACTTTATGTTCATATTGCCCGCTCCACGTGTAGGAATAGCCAGAAGGAAGTTTTAGATTTTCGCTGATAACTTTCTTTGCGTCTTCCATTGTTCCGCCCATATCCCTGCCGCGCACATTCATATACACAATGGCGCGAAGCTGCCCGTTCTCACTGCTGATCATAGGCGGGCCGGTAATGATTTTTAAATCTGCCAATTCTGAAAGAGGAACATAGGCAAGTTCACCGGCAGAATGCTGGTTGAGCAGGGAAGATGAAACAAATGATGACTGCTGAGTCGATACCTGTGACTTTGAAGATTGGGCTGAACCCATTCCAGACATGCCCGATGATGTTGACGATGCTCCGCTCTGTCCCATAGCGGGTGAAGCGTTCATTGCAGTTGACACCGCACCGCCTGTTCTGACAGGAATAAAGAGACGGTTTAATTCTTCGACGTTGTCACGATATTCACGTTCAAACCGTAAACGAATCGGGAACCGCATTCTGCCTTCGAGAACAACACCCAGGTTTTGTCCGCCAATAGCCACTTCAATAATATCCTGCAGGTCGCCGATGTTTAATCCGTAGCGGGAGAGCATCGCTTTCTTGGGCACGATATCAACATAGTAACCGTTTCCGATTCTCTCGGCAACGATGTCGGCAGCGCCCGGTACGTCCTTCAGGATTTGTTCTGCTTTGATGGCATAGTGTTCGAGGGTGTCGAGATTGTCACCGAAGACCTTAAAACCAATATCTGTGCGAACACCCGTTGAAAGCATATTGATACGGTTAATGATTGGCT
This sequence comes from Ignavibacteriota bacterium, assembly GCA_003142475.1. Lineage (GTDB taxonomy): Bacteria > Bacteroidota > Ignavibacteria > UBA10030 > UBA10030 > Fen-1298. Next base: position 106,276 of record PLMK01000026.1, on the reverse strand, counting down.
GCGTCCATCCATTACGGACGCCTGGAATTTGCAGCTTTGCGTCCAATTCCTGAACGATATCCCTCTTTGTTATTCCAGGACGCCATTGATCTTTCGGCTTTAGCATAATAATTGTTTCGACCATACTGATTGGTGCATTATCCGTTGCGGTTTCAGCCCGCCCAGCTTTCCCAAGAACATGATGTACCTCGGGCACACTCCGAATAATTTTATCCTGCAATGCCATGATTCTGGCGACTTCTGTAACAGAAGCGTTTGGCAACGTCACCGGCATATAGAGAATAGATCCTTCATCCAATGGAGGCATGAATTCAGAACCGATATGCATCATCATCGGAACTGTAATAAGAAGTGCAAGAACATTGATGGCGATTGTTGCCTTGCGATGTTTCAGTACCCAATGGATGACAGGCTGATACAATCGAATGAAGAATCCTGTAACAGGATTAGCCGATTCTGGCCGGAAATTTCCTCTCATCAACATTGTCATAAGTACAGGGATAAGTGTGATAACAACCATCGCCGATGAGATCATCACAAATGATTTTGTAAATGCAAGCGGGTGGAAGAGCTTCCCTTCCTGACCTGTCAGCAAAAATACAGGAAGGAATCCGATAAGAATGATCAGTTCCGAGAAGAAGATTGCCCTGCCAACTTGCTTCGCAGATATGATGGAGATGTCACGATATTCTTCATTGGTGAGATGCCCTTTCTTTGCCAGCGCATTTGCAATATTGCGGTAGGCATTTTCCACCAGCACAATGGAAGAATCAACAATCACTCCGATCGCCAGGACAATGCCGCCTAAGGACATGATGTTTGAGGTGATACCAAAGACATACATCAAAATGAATGCAAGCAAAACAGAAATCGGCAGTTCGATCAAAATACGAAGAATGGACCGGAAGTGGAGAAGAAATATCGTCACGACAATCGCAACAATAATGCTTGCCTCGATCAGAGCACGGCTCAACGTACCGATAGCCGCTTCTATCAATATAGAACGATCATAGGATGGCACAACTTCAACACCCGGAGGAAGTCCCGGTTTGATCTCTTCAATACGCTGCTTTACTCTTTCTATCACATCACGCGCATTGGCACCGCTTCGCATCACGACAATGCCGCCGACAACTTCTCCTTCGCCGTTCTTTTCCAATAATCCGCGGCGTATATCCCCGCCAAGCTGCACGGTGGCTACATTTTTCACCAAGATGGGAATACCATTCGGGCCCTGCTTGATAAAGACGTTCTCCACATCTTCGGTGGAAGTAATATACCCTTGACCGCGAACAAAATATTCTGCGTTGCTGATTTCAAGAAGTTTCCCGCCCACTTCGTTGTTGTTGCGCTGAATTGCACCGGCAAGTTTTCCGATGGTTACATTATATGCGCGTAACTTATTAGGATCTATATCGACCTGATACTGCTTAACAAAACCGCCGATGCTCGCAATTTCAGCGACACCTTCAACGGAAACAAGTTTGTTTCGCAGGTACCAGTCTTGAACAGAACGGAGCGTGGCAAGGTCATAGTTCTTTCCCTCAACAGTATACCAAAAGACATGTCCGACTCCTGTCCCATCGGGACCAAGAATGGGAGTGACATTCGGTGGAAGTTCCGAACGAACCAAAGCGAGTTTTTCAATGACACGATTTCGCGCAAAATAAAGATCGGTGTTGTCATTGAAAATCACAAAGACGAATGACATTCCGAACATCGAGCTCGCCCGGACTGCTTTTACTTCAGGCAATCCCTGCAAAGCAGATGATATTGGATAGGTGATTTGCTGTTCGACGATTTCCGGAGAACGCCCCATCCATTCGGTGAAAACAATAACCTGATTTTCCGATAAGTCAGGTATCGCATCAACCGGCAGGTTGATAACGCAGTAAATGCCAAAACCGGTAATGAGAATGTAGAGTAGAATAACGATGAAGCGGTTTTTCGCGCTCCAATCAATAATACGCTCGATCATAAGTTCTCCAAAGCATAAATGTATTCGACAGCACACAACAGCACTGTATCATTGTTTAAAAAATAAACAACACACTTGCTAAGGAATGGTTTAGATCAAAAGAGAGCTTATACGAATGCAGATGTCTTTATTGGGTGGAGCACTATCATCTGTATAAGTAAATAAAAGAGAATGAGTCGGAAGTGGTAAGGGGACGGCTTCAAAATTTAGCGGAACAGTTTCAACTGCCAATAATTTTGCTGAAGCTTCAGAGGTGACTGTTGCTTTTATTTCATTCAAACCACCGATCACTTTCACCGTGAGGCACGAAGAGTTCTGGTCATTAACAGAAGGTTCATTGGTTTGTGTCGCAGCATTATCGGAGTGATCCGATTCACAGCAGCATTCTGAAGATTGGCTCATTGAGCAATATTTGACAATAGTTGTGAACCCTGAGGAAAAAAATATCATTGTGCTCAGAAGTGTTATCTTTACAATCATATGGAGTTTTGAGTATCTCATCGTCAGTATATTAAACGATCAAACATACAATTTCGTTCCAATCAATACAAACTATCCAAAATAATACCACTTTATTTAGCCATATGAAAGAATACGTATTAAAGAAAGGTTCATTCTTCGCCGTTTCGATTAATCTGGTGTCCTTTGAGCGGAAGAATAGTGTATGGGGGTGTACGGTTACGAATTTAAATAGTGTTTTTGTAGGAACGTTCAGCCAGATGTCCCTACTTGTAATAGACTATCTCGTTTCACTAATATTTACAGATTGTTTTTGAAAGAGAATACAATTGATTACGCAGAGAAAGTATTAATTGAGAAATGATGCTGAGAACAGATTCCCTTCTTTCTCATACAATAACTGAACACAAAGAGAATCTTCTGTATAATTCAAATATTGAATATCACTTGGATAACATGTAGATTACGCCACAGTCACACTGAGCTTCTTGCAGTGCTCGATAATCAGAGATAAAAGTTAAGAGCCCCAAATGATATCTCATAGTGGACGGCTAAAATTTACCCCGCAGCGGCCATTGCATTTACTACAGCGTATCACAAGTAAACGCAATGCTATGCTGCTTGTTCGGTTGTCTGTTGCATTTATTTTTATTCTTTGCATATATTCTTTCGCATTTCAATATATCATGCACATTGAAGGGAGGGAGTATAGTTACGTAGCAGGGTTGTATTGGATTATATCTACGATGAGTACACTGGGACAAGGAGACATTACATTTTCCAGTGACTTCGGAATGCTGTTCACAATCCTTGTGCTTTCCACCGGAGTTATCTTTTTACTGGCTCTGCTCCCATTTACAATCATTCGGCTTTTTCAATCTTCAGCGCGCGTTCCTCGAGAATTACCGGCAAATACACGTGGCCATGTTGTGCTTACGGAATTCGGCCCGCTGACAAGTGCACTCGTCGAACGATTGAAGCGGTACAACCAGTCGTATGCAGTTATAGTTCCGGATCTTGAAGAAGCAATGCAATTACGGGATCAAGGAATTAGAATTGTCACAGGATTGCTCGATGATCCAAAAACTTTTAAAGAAACGCGAATTAATCAAGCATCGTTTGTTGTAGCAACAGGGACAGATATAACAAATACTTCGCTTGCTTACACTATTAGAAGCATTTCACACGATATTCCAATTATTGCATCCGCCAGTGGAGAGCCTGCAGTACAAATATTGGAGCATGCTGGATGTACACATGTTTTAGCATTAGATGAAATGATGGGACAATCTCTCTCGCGCAGAATTATTGCCGGAGATGCGATGGCCCATATTCTCGGTCAAATAGATGAGTTGGTAATTGCTGAGGCAGCGGCGGCCGGGACTCCGCTTGTTGGTAAAACTATTGAGCAAGCACGTAGTTCTCATCTCGTAGATGCTGCTATAGTTGGTGTCTGGGAAGGAGGAATATTTGTTCTGCCTAATGAAGCTAAGACCATCAATAAAAAAAGTATTCTTGTTCTCGCTGGAACACAGAATCAAATTGATCGGTACAACGAGCTATTTTGTATTTACAATATCAGCAGTGCCCCGATTATGATTATTGGAGCAGGTAGTGTGGGTTGTGCCCTTGGACGTGCTTTGAAAGAACGGGATATTGATTTCCGGATTATCGAAAAAGAGAAGGAACTTATTTTTGATGATAAAAAATATATTCAGGGAGATGCAACGGATATTCAGTTATTAAGACGGGCAGGTTTCTTTGAGGCTCCTGCCGTTGCAATCACAAGTCACAGTGATCCTGTTAACATTTATCTTACAACGTACTGCCGCCATCTTCGTAAGGACATTCAAATTATCAGCCGTGCAACTTTAGACCGGAATATCCATTCGCTTCATTCTGCAGGATGTGAATTTGTTATCTCGCATGCATCTCTTGGTGCGAACACTATCTTCAACTTGTCGAAGCGTGGAAATATTTTAATGATTGCGGAAGGAGTAGATGTATTCCGTGTTGAAACACCGCTGGCATTGGTTGGTAAAACAATTAAATCTACATTAATCCATGAAGAGTGCGGATGTAATGTAATTGGAATTAGCGCAAATGGATCAATAAAGATCGATACAAATCCCGATATGGTACTCCCTGCTGCAGGAGAAATGATTTTAATAGGCACTGTCGAATCTGAAGATAAATTCTTCCGCCGCTACAGGCCGAAAGAATGAACGCGTATTTCTGGAATAGGAGAGGGGTAAGAAAATCAATCTCAGGACGCTTCATCCGCAATTTCTTGAATACGTTGGGATTCAAAAATATTCACGCCGTTCAGGTTCATCTGCGCCACGTGTACCATTGCCTTAGCAACATTGCTTGCTCGTATAGCGCGGTATTTTTTTAAAGATCCCGTTAGTACATATTTCAGTCCCGACATAATAAAAGCTCCAACTTTTTCGCCGGTACGATGCTCCTTCCGTTCTCCTAATAATAGTGACGGTCGAAACACCTGGAAAGCAGTGAAAGAAATTTTTCGGATCGCTTCTTCCACTTCTCCTTTTACGCGATTGTAAAATATGCGGGAATGCGGATCAGCACCGAGTGCTGAAACAAGAAGAAACTGATTTGCTCCGCAATGCTGTGTGAGTGCGGCAAGCTTGATCGGGTAATTATAGTCAACCTTTCGGAATGCTTCCTGCGTCCCTGCCTTTTTGATGGTTGTTCCTAAACAACAATAGACATCGTCGGTATACAAAAGTTCGCCGAACATTTCAAGATCATCAAAGTCGACAATGTGCTGTACTAGTTTCTCATGAACAATAGTGAGCGGTGTTCGTACAAGTACCGTCACACGAGTGTAAGAGGGTTCTTCTAAAAGAAACCGTAGACAATGTCCGCCAATAAGTCCGCTTGCTCCAACGAGTAATGCCGTTTTTGTTTCCATAGATGTACTATTGTTTGTCATGAGTACGAGGATTGTTTTTTATCTGCTGTGCTAATTTTTTATCACGTTCTTTTTTTGATCGTTTGGCAGTTGAATTATTTTTTGTTATTTGAAATTGAATTTCCCGCTGGAGCTTTTGATAACTTTCATAACGGCCTGATTCGAGCGTGCCGTCTTCCATCGCTGATTTTACAGCGCATCCGGGTTCGGCTTCATGGCGGCAATCACGGAAACGGCAATTTACTGCCAGTTCTTCGATATCATCAAAACTATCCTGCACATCTTCTTCAACACTCCAAAGTTGGAGTTCACGCAAACCTGGTGTGTCGATGATAATTCCACCATTGGGAAGCACTAGCAATTCACGATGAGGTGTTGTATGACGTCCATGGCTATCGGTATCGCGGACAGTTTGTACTTTCGAATGCTCCATACCGAGTAATTGGTTGGTGATTGTAGATTTGCCGACGCCGGATGAACCCAGCAGCACACCTGTGATGCCCGGTGTCAGGAGCGCTTGAAGAGGTGCGACATCTTCTGCACGCAGAGCGCTCATTACGATGACATTAATACCTTGAGCAATGGAAAGAACTTCCTGTGTGCACTCTTTAAGATTTGAACAAAGATCGGATTTGTTAAGAACAATCACGGACCGCGCTTCGCTTTCCCGAGTAGCCGTTAAGTATCGCTCCAAGCGCCGCAGATTATAATTGCCGTCCAATCCCATGACGAGAAATGCAATATCGATGTTGGCGGCAATTATTTGTTCATCGGGGCGATCACCTGCAACTTTGCGTGAGAATTTGCTTATGCGTTCCAGCACATGATGGATAACAGCAGATTGGTTGGCGGAATCGATTTCATAAGCAACCCAATCGCCGACTGCTGGATATTCCTGCAACCCGGAGACATCAAAACGAAACTTGCCGCTTACGTTTGCATTGAGCTCACCTTGTTCGGTGAGCAATACATAGCGATCTTTATGCTGAATGCTTACACGGCCAGGCAGCAGACCTTGATGAGAGTACTGAGCAAAACGTGCCTCGAAAAAATTGTTCCATCCAAGTACGTCTAATTTCATATATGAAGAATCATTTTACTAATCTCAATATGCAATATATCTTTTTCCCTTCCCATCAATGTACGACAGTTTTATAGAAAGGCAAAGACTGAATAATTACACAATGTTGTTTTCCCACCAGAAAACCAATACATTTTCTTTGTCTTCCGCTTCGATACAGAAAGAGTATCGAATAATTCCATACACGATTTTTAAAGGCGATGTTTTTTCGATGGAGATTTCCTTTGGATGTACTTATCAGCAATGTGCGAATACCAATCGAAAAAGACGGAATCACAGCATATCTCAACGCCGCTTCGCAAAGTCTCCACATCAACGAAAACAAATTGATATTCAAAAAAATCGTAAGCAAATCACTTGATACGAGCAATACAGAACAATTTTATTATGAAGTATCGATCGTTGTCAGTACTGGTAGCGGCTTTGATAATAAAGATAATTTTCCAATCTATAGTGAACCAATAAAAATATCCCAAAAGTCAATAATAAAGAAGGAAAAACCGATTATCATTGGGTTCGGTCCTGCCGGAATGTTTGCGGCTCTTGAGCTTCTGGAGTCTGGACTTCAACCCATCATTTTCGAACGGGGGAAAAAGATAGAAGAACGCACTCTTGATGTGCAGCGATTTATTCGCGAACGTGTGCTCGATCCGGAATCCAATATACAATTTGGCGAGGGAGGCGCCGGCTCCTATTCGGATGGAAAGCTGTTTTCTCGAATGAAAAATTCAAAATATGTCAGCAAGGTGCTAGATACATTTATCAAATTTGGTGCTCCTGAAGAACTCGGCTATGTCAGCAAGCCCCATGTAGGGACGGATGTGCTGTGTAGAATAGTCAAGAATATTAGGAACTACATTCTTGAACGAGGCGGCGAGATACGCTACAACTCAAAGATGACGGATATACTCATCGAAGACGGAAAGGCCTTTGGTGTTGTCATAAATGGAGAGAAGGAATATCGTTCTTCGATGATTTTTCTTGCTGTAGGGCATTCTGCGCGTGATACATTTGAAATGATGCACAATAAAGGTATTGCTCTGGAACAGAAACCTATTTCTGTCGGCCTTAGAATCGAACATCCGGCTGAAACTATAAACCTTCTAAGATACGGCAAGAAGTATAAAAATTATCCCGGCCTCGGGGCAGCAACCTACTCTTTGAACTACACAAACCGCAAATTGAAAAGATGTGTCTACACGTTCTGTATGTGCCCCGGAGGCGAGATTGTCAATGCTTCATCAGAACAAGGAATGATGGCGCTCAACGGTATGAGCTACTCGCGCAGGTCGTCTGCATTTTCTAATTCAGCGTTGGTAGTCACCTGTCATACGAGTGATTATCCCTCGGCAAATCCGTTAGCAGGATTGGACTTTCAACGAGAGATAGAGCGAAAAATCTTTCAAGCATCCGGAGGAAGATGGGAAGCTCCCGCACAGAACTTGCTGGATTTTTTAAACAAGAAAATATCAAGGGATTTAAATAAGAATTCGTATGTAATGAGTACTGTCGCTGTTCCTCTGAATGAACTCGTGCCGCTTTTTGTGTCAGAGATGCTGTTCGCTGCATTTCAATCATGGAAAGAAGAGTATCCGTTATTTGTTTCAGAGGAAGCGATCCTGTTCGGGGCAGAAACAAGAACATCCTCTCCCGTAAAAATGAAACGCAGCGAAAATTACGAATCTGTTTCGGCAAAAAACCTGTACCCGATCGGCGAAGGTTCAGGCTACACAGGGGGCATAACAAGCTCGGCCGCTGATGCGATTAAAGCCGTAGAGCGCGCGCTGACAACGTATTAACATAGAAGCTATATGTGATTCTCTTTATGTGCCAATGAAAACATTAAACCAACACGACCGAAGATCTATTCGATTAAAGGAGCACGATTACTCCCAGCCGGGAGAATATTTTGTAACCATTTGTACGTATGACCATGAATGTACTTTAGGCGAAATTGCGAGTGAACAGATGCGATTGAATGAAATCGGAAAGATTGTGCGGGAAGAATGGTTAAGAACACCAAATATACGCACTGGGATAGAATTGGATGTTTATGTTATCATGCCCAATCATATACACGGCATCATCGTGATCAAAGAGGAATTGCCAATTCCAAACGTAGGGACGCACAGCTGTGCGTCCCTACAAAGGAAACCCCGATCATTGGGTTCTATCATTGCGGGATTCAAATCGGTGGCAACAAAGCGAATTAATGAAATGCGGCATACACCATCATTTCCTGTTTGGCAAAAAAGGTATTACGATCGTATCATCCGTAACGACAAGGAATTAAATAATATCAAGGATTACATTCATAATAATATTCTCCAATGGTCAATCAAAAGAGATGATCCAGATAATATTCCACTGTGGTGATAGATAATGATGATCTTCTCCTTTCAGATTCACATATTTCCGAGTTCAATGTAATTCTATTGACAAAGATGAATGTATAACAACACACTACTCCAGCATAGATTGTGGGCAAAAAAATGTTATTTAGCATAGTTTTTATTATTTTATTTATTAATCATTCATGTTCAAACGCAGAAAAATATTGCTTGCCTTGCTTGAAGCGTGCAATGGTGAGTTGAAAAACACCGATATGGAGAAGCTATTATTCGCCTACTGCGCTGAAAGCGGAAAGAATTATTACGACTTCTTCCCGTATAAGTACGGCTGCTTCAGTTTTCTTTCGTATCAGGACAAGCGGGTTTTGACAAAGCAGGGATTTCTTGCCGATGGTGATAGTTTTAAACTAAAGAACCGACAGGCGCATCTTCGCAATTTAGATTCAAATGAGCAAAGCAGTATAGAATCGTTTGCAAAACGATCGAAGACTCTTCGCGGTGAAAAACTCGTCCGACATATCTACAAGAAGTATCCGTATTATGCTATCAGAAGCAAAATCAAAGAAAAGATACTTACTGCTGGAGAACTCCAGGTTGTCGAGTCCGCCGCTAATCCCGACCAGAGTATTTGTCTGATGACTGTCGGCTATGAAGGAAAAACCATAGACGCCTATATCAATACATTGATCCAGAATAACGTTGCACTTATCGTCGATGTGCGCAGGAATCCCATTTCGATGAAATATGGATTTAGTAAAACGCGCTTCCGGGATTATCTTAATCGCGCTGGAATCAACTATGAACATATCTCCGCATTGGGCATCGAATCATCGCAGCGAAAAAACCTTGAAACTGAAAAAGACTATAAGATACTTTTCAAAAAGTACGCATCAGAATCGCTACCGAATTGCGCAGACGAATTACACAGAATTAAACAACTCGTCGGCGAACACAAGCGAGTCGCATTAACCTGTTTTGAAGCAAACCCAGAATCGTGCCACCGGCATAAGATAACAGAGCGTCTTCAAACTACAAAGAAATGGAGCACTCCGATAAAACACTTGTAGTATTTCCAGGGAGGAAATATGAGCTATCTACCAGATGTACTCGAGAATGTAAAAGTCCTTATAACTGTAAAGACATACCCGCTACCATCAAACAAATATGAAGAACTCGTCTGCACGGCTGGTGTTTTAGAAGACGGTAGATGGATTCGTATTTACCTCATCCCATTCCGATCACTCTCCCAAGAAAAAAAGTTTGGGAAATATGAATGGATACAACTGGATCTGATTCGCAATAAGAGCGATTTCAGACCAGAGAGCTACAAACCGAAGTCTGACGCTTCAAACATACAGATTCTCGAAAAAATAGGAACAGATCATGAGTGGGCGGAAAGAAAAAAGTATGTCTTACGTGAGGTATTCACTTCTTTCGAAGAATTGATTTCTCTCGCGAAGGGCGAAACGAAAAAATCGTTAGCAACTTTTCAACCTCGCGAGATTGTCGATTTTATCATCGAGAAAGATACGCGAACATGGAAAGAACAGTGGCTTGCTAATTATGATCAATATAATTTATTTAAGATCGACGAGAAGAAAGTAATCCCAAAAATTCCTTACAAATATTCTTATCGATTTCTTTGCCAAGGCGAATCGAAAACACGAACGTTGATGATCGAAGACTGGGAGATTGGAGCACTCTACTGGAAATGTCTTGCAGGTGCTGATGGTGATGAAGAAAATGCCAATAAACTTGTCAAACAAAAATATTTTGATGAGTTCCTCACAAAAAACGACATTTATTTCTTTGTCGGAACAACCAAGAAATTTCATAATATTGCACCGAATCCATTTGTTATTATTGGTGTGTTTTATCCGCTGACACAAAAAGATTATGGTCAAACAAAGCTTTTTACTTGAAAATGACAATCTCAAATCCAGCAACAATTATCCTCAAGTCTCTTGACTTCTTTCCACCGATCACGTATATTACTGATGTAAAGTATGTCACAATCCGTTAATCATATCGTCTCTTCAATCAACCGTTGGTGGTGGCGCAGTAGTGTATCCAAACGAACAGGTATGAAAACGGATAGTTAACTCATAAGCATACGCAGATTGTATTCTTAACCCTTCCCGGATCACCCTGGAAGGGTTTTTTATTTTATGGACGGTCATAATGATTACAGAAGAAGAATTTAAAGAACTTGCACAAACATATTCGGTCGTTCCTCTTGTGGAAACGATGCTTGCCGATTTACACACACCGGTATCTATTTATCTGACACTTCGGTCGAAAATCTTGCATTCATTTCTTCTTGAAAGTGTTGAACCAGATGAGCGAATCGGGCGGTTTTCGTTTGTCGGAACAGATCCGCTTCTAGTTATCAAAGCAAAAGGTGATGTTGTTGAAATTGAATCTGACGGGAAAAAAGAGCAGCGCCGTGGAAAAATCCTTGATGTGCTGGACGAGTTATCGCACCGATACCGAAGCGTGGCTACACAAGAACAGCAAGGATTTACAGGCGGATTCCTTGGTTACTTCGGCTACGACCGTGTCCAGGAAATTGAAAATATTCCTTTGCATTCGCCAGCCGAGGATGATGTGCCTGATGCAATGTTCGGCTTGTTCCAATCTGTTGTGAAATTTGATCACCTTCAGCAGTTATTGACGGTTACGCATAACATTCTTGTCGAAAATAACCGGCCACTGAACGATCAGTATAATGGAGGAGTAAAAATACTGACGGGTATTCTTGCTCAGCTTGGCAAACCGCCTGTCCTGGAGAATAGTTTTCAATGTGATCTCGCTTCCATTCAACACGGCGCCGATCGTGAGACATTTTGTTCATCGGTCAAGCGCGCGAAGGAATACATCCACGAAGGCGACATCTTCCAGGTTGTTCTTTCGCGCCGAGTGCAAGTTCGATTCTCCGGCGATCCGTTTCCTGTCTATCGCGCCCTTCGCATTATCAATCCATCTCCATATCTTTTTTATCTCGACTACGGATCTGTAAAGCTCATCGGTTCCTCACCGGAAGTTTTAGTGCGTGTGCAGAATCGCGTTGTTGCTGTGATGCCGATTGCAGGCACACGCAAGCGCGGCAAAACTGAACAAGAAGACAAACTTTTAGAAGAAGAATTGTTACGCGATGAAAAGGAAGCAGCAGAACATGTGATGTTAGTTGATTTGGGGCGCAACGATATCGGACGCGTGAGCGAATACGGCTCTGTGCATGTTACGGTTTTTAAAAGCATAAAACGATTTTCGCATGTGATGCATTTGGTTTCTGAAGTGCAGGGAAAGCTTAAAGCGGATGCAAATAGTATAGATGCGCTGCGGGCTTGCTTTCCTGCCGGCACTGTTTCCGGCGCTCCGAAAGTCCGCGCAATGGAAATTATCAACGAATTAGAACCGGTGCGGCGTGGAATTTACGCTGGCGCAGTTGGCTATCTCGGCTTCGATGGCGCGCTTGATACGTGCATTGCGATTAGGACGATTGTTGCGGCGAACGATATGCTGACCATTCAAGCAGGCGCGGGCATAGTTGCGGATTCAGTTCCGGACCTTGAGTATAAAGAAACTGTGAACAAAGCGCAGGCGTTACTCGATGCGCTCGCCGTTGCATCGAATGGACTCATGAAAATTCACAGCGGTAACGGATATTCTGGAGGACGGCAATGATTCTTGTAATCGATAATTATGATTCATTCACGTATAATCTTGTGCAGGCAATCGGCAAGAAAACGCAGAACATTCTTGTGAAACGAAATAATGAATTTACTTCCGATGAAATAGCAAAGCTTGCACCGCGCGGTATTATTCTCTCTCCGGGCCCCGGTAAGCCGGAAAATGCCGGCATGACAGTGGAAGTGATTCAACGTTTCGGTTCAACAATTCCGATTCTTGGTGTGTGCCTTGGCCACCAGGCAATTGGTTTTGCTTTTGGCGCGCATATTACACACGCGCCTTCGCTTATGCATGGAAGAACTTCAACGGTAACACATTCCGGTGAGACCATTCTCAAATCGGTGTCGAACCCATTACGCGTAGGGCGTTATCACTCACTTGTCGTTTCACCGGAACAATTTCCTGATGAACTTAAAATATCCGCCCGCACACACGACGGCATCATTATGGGTGTGACGCACCGGAAGTATCCCATCGAAGGAATTCAATTTCATCCTGAATCAGTTCTTACGCAGGATGGTGAATTAATTCTTAATAACTGGCTGGAGGTTTATAAAATCTTATGAAAACACACATTGAAAAATGTCTATCGGGGGAACACCTGACAGTGGCGGAAGCGTCAAACGCACTGGATACCATAATGACCGGACAGGCAACCGATTGTCAAATTGCCGGCCTCATGATTGCTCTACGTGCGAAAGGCGAAACTGTGGATGAACTCGTTGGTTTTGCCCGCACGATGCGCGAGCATGCTGTCAAGATTTCCATAGAAGATCCAGATGCAATTGATATGTGCGGCACTGGCGGCGATTGTTCGGGCACGTTTAACATTTCGACAGTTGCCTCATTTGTGGCAGCGGGTGCCGGAGTCACAGTTGCAAAGCATGGTAATCGTTCTGTTTCAAGTCAATGTGGTAGTGCAGATGTGCTAACGGCACTTGGAGTGAATATTCAATGTTCTGCTGAAACTGTGCAGACATGTATTAATCGCATAGGCATCGGATTCTTATTCGCACCGCTGTACCACCCAGCAATGAAATACGCCGCAAAGCCGCGCACAGAATTAGGAGTGCGAAGTATTTTCAATATTCTCGGTCCGCTTACCAATCCTGCGGGCGTGAAACGGCAGTTAGTTGGAACATATCATCAACGTGCAATGCATTTACTTGCTGGTGCTCTGCAAAAACTTGACACCGATAAAGCATGCGTCGTCCACAGCGATGACGGCCTGGATGAAGTTACGCTCTCGGGTGGAACAAAAGTCCAGGAAGTAAATAAGAATGAACAACAACGTGAATTTCATTTACAGCCGGAGGACTTTGGTTTTGCGCAGCTGATACTAGATAATTTTCGCGGCGGCGATAAGAATGCAAATGCGCTCATCGCAATGAATGTATTAAAAGGCGGAAATAGTCCTGCGCGTGATGTCGTTGTTGCGAACGCAGCACTTGGAATTTATGTTTCAGGAAAAGTGAAAACGATCCTCGAAGGGAAACAAAAAGCCCAAGATTCAATTAATTCCGGTAAAGCATTAGATAAATTGCAAAAACTTATTCAGTATACAAATCAATCATGAATATACTCGAAGAAATTCTTGAATATAAACGGCATGAAATTGGGGCTGCTAAAAGAACAATTCCGGTAGAGCGGCTGAAGGACATGCTAAACTTTGCACGGCAGTGTCTTTCATTACAAAAATCTTTAGATGGAAAAGATATTGCAGTTATTGCGGAGATTAAAAAAGCATCGCCTTCAAAGAAAGTCATCCGTGAAGACTTTGATCCGCTGGAAATTGCACGTAACTATGTTAGTGGCGGTGCCAGTGCTCTTTCGATGCTAACGGATGAAAAATATTTTCAAGGAGATATTCACTTCATCGCAGATATTCGATCATCGGTGCCAATTCCAATTCTGCGGAAAGATTTTATTATAGATTCGTACCAGCTTGCGGAAGCTAAAGCATTCGGGGCCGATGCTGTGCTGTTGATCGCGGCGGCGTTGAAACCCGAACGATTGCGCGATTTATATAAGGAAGCGGTTGAACTTGGATTAGAATGTCTTGTGGAAGTGCATACTATACGCGAACTAAACATTCTTAATTATATTCCCGCAAAAATTATTGGAATTAATAATCGGAATCTTTCAAATTTCACCGTTGATATTTCGACAACCATCCGGGTCGCTTCTCGAATTCCGAAAGATATCATTATCGTCAGTGAAAGCGGTATTACAAGCAGAGCAGACATTGACCGACTGAATGCGCATGGCATTCGCGCTGTTCTTGTTGGCGAAAGTTTAATGCGAGCATCCAATCCTGGTGAAGCATTACGTGCCTTGTTGACCTCTTCAAAGGATAAATTGAAGTGAAAGTTAAAGTATGTGGTATCACAAATATTGATGATGCGCTGTATGCGGCAGAACTTGGTGCTGATGCAATAGGTTTTATTTTTGTCAAATCAAGTCTGCGGTATATTGCTCCAAAAGCTGCGCGAAAAATTATACAGAAGTTACCGCCATTTATAGTTCCTGTCGGAATATTCGTCGATGTATCACAAGAAGAAATTATTGGAGTGATCGAACAAACAGGTATCAGATGCATTCAGCTTCATGGAAATGAGAAACCAAAACAGCTTACCAGTTTTCCGGTGCCTGTGTATAAGTCGTTCCGCGTTGATTCCAGTTTTAACCCGGAAATTCTTCGACGATATAAAGGATCAGCGTATCTCTTAGATACAAAGATTTCCGGCGAATTGGGCGGTACCGGCCAGAAATTTGATTGGGAAATAGCCGTCAAAGCAAAGGAATACGGGCGCGTTATCCTTGCCGGTGGATTGAAACCGGAGAATATTATTGAAGCAGTACAAAAAGTACGACCGTATGCTGTGGATGTGAATAGCGGCGTTGAGGAATACCCAGGGAAGAAAGACCATGGAAAATTAAGATTACTGTTTGAATTGCTCAAACAAGTGAAAAATGTTTGACATCTCAATAAGGATATAGAACAAGGAATTGCAAAAATGAAATCACAAAAATACTCCTACAACTATCCGAACAAGCTCGGCTACTTTGGCAATTACGGCGGCAGGTTTGTGCCAGAGACATTAATGCACGCGTTGTTCGAGCTTGAGGAAATTTATCGAGAGGCGAAACGCGATTCTGGATTCAAAAAAGAATTTGTTGCGATGTTGCACACGTATGCGGGGCGTCCAACACCATTGACCTTTGCAAATCGATTATCAGAACATTACGGGCATGGGAAAATCTATTTGAAGCGCGAAGATCTTTGCCACACTGGCGCACATAAAATCAATAACACAATAGGCCAGATTTTATTGGCGAAACGCGCAGGCAAGAAACGTATTATTGCAGAAACAGGTGCAGGGCAGCATGGCGTTGCAACAGCAACGGTCGCAGCAAAAATGGGATTACCGTGTGTAGTGTATATGGGAGAAGAAGATATTCATCGGCAGGAATTAAATGTGCATAGGATGAAAATGCTGGGCGCGGAAGTTGTTCCCGTTACCACGGGAAGCCGCACATTAAAAGATGCGACAAGCGAAGCTATTCGCGATTGGGTTACGAATGTAGACAACACTTTTTATATCATCGGTTCTGTTGTCGGTCCGCATCCATATCCGATGATGGTGAGGGATTTTCAATCAGTAATTGGTGAAGAGACACAGAAGCAAATTCGTGTATCTGAAAATAAATATCCTTCCATTCTTCTCGCTTGTGTTGGCGGCGGAAGTAATGCAATGGGAATGTTTTATCCGTTCATTAGGCAAAATATTCGGATGATAGGTGTAGAGGCCGCGGGTTGCGGATTGAACACGAATAAACATGCGGCGACACTTTCAAAAGGAAGACCCGGCGTTTTGCATGGCGCTTTCAGTTATTTGCTTCAAGATAGAAATGGACAGGTTGAATTAGCACATTCTATCTCAGCCGGTCTTGATTATCCTGGCGTTGGCCCGGAGCACAGCGCGTTGAAAGATTTAGGCAGAGTTCAGTACGTATCGATCACAGACAAACAGGCACTAGAGGCCGCAAAATTGATTTCGCGATTAGAAGGAATTATTCCTGCACTTGAGTCGGCACATGCATTGGCATATCTTAATATGCTTATACCAAGAACATCGAAAAAAGATATTATTGTAGTCAATCTATCCGGCCGCGGCGATAAGGATATGATGACATATTCCACCGCGTTTTCAGTTCGGGAGAAAAAGAAATGAATAGAATTACGCAGAAACTTAAATTTCTCGCTGATAGAAAAGAAAAAGCGTTAGTATGCTTTATCACGGCTGGATTTCCGACCTTAAAAGCTACAATTCCGCTTGTAAAAGAAATTGAAAAGGGCGGTGCAGATATCATTGAACTCGGTATGCCGTTTTCAGATCCGCTGGCAGATGGGCCGGTAATTCAGGCAAGCTCACAGCTGGCCATCAAAAACGGAATTACGCTTGACCATGTTCTGGATTACGTAAGGGAAATCCGAAAACACTCTGATATTCCAATCGTCCTGATGGGTTATCTCAATCCTATTCTCCATTACGGTAAAGAACGATTCTTTACTGATGCAGTAAAATCCGGTGTTGACGGCATTATTCTTCCGGAAGTTCCGTTGGAGGAATCGGATCGTTTTTTATCACTTACTCGAAAATATCATCTTGCAGATATTCTTCTGGTCAGTCCCGCTACTCCAAGCAAACGAATTCAGAATATCGATAAGGTCTCATCAGGATTTCTCTATTGTGTTTCAACCACCGGAGTCACAGGGCGTTCAAATATTGGCGATATCGAATCATATGTGAAGCGAGTAAAACGCAGCGCGAAAAATAATTCTGTGCTTGTTGGATTTGGCATTAAAACACCGGCTGATGCATATCGCATAGCTCAATATGCAGATGGTGTCATTATTGGAAGTGCACTTATCCAAAGAATTGCGCGAAGAGATTCAACACAGAAGATTGCTGATTGGGTACGGCGTATGAAAGAAGCACTATAGCCCTTTTCATTGAATCTTGTGGAATTTTAAATAAGAATATTTTTAGATTATTTTCTCTTTGGTCGTTCGGCCCATTTTTTCAACCGCTTCTGCACAGCCGGACTGCGTAATTCCCGCAGTGCATCTGATGCGATCCACTTTGCCGAAGAAGAATTCATTCTATGAATTTCTTCGGCAGTCTTGATAGCATGTGGATTGAGTCTGAGGCTGCGTTTTCCAATCTGCCGCAGCGCCCAATTGACTGCTTTCTTTACATAGGTACGCTCGTCTGTAGCGTACTTCTTGATCAGCGGAAGATATTGAAGAAACACTGCATCATCCGCTTGCTTGTCGTTGACACAAAGCGTTGCTATCAATGTAAATCCAGCGCGCCGAACAAACTCCTGTTTTTGTTTCACCCATTTCAAAGCAAGTTCTTGCGCATAAAGTGTGTCGCGGAAACAATGCATGCATACGCCGTCGCAAATTGCCCAGTTGTCAAAATCTTTCACCCATAAATTCATTGTGTTTTTCTTCATCTGCTTTGGATCGGCAATAAACGCTGCAAGGAGACGTGCCTCATAAACTCCTGTTTGCCAGAGTCCGAGTGCAAGCTCTTGATTTGTGCCAATGCTTTTGGCAAGAGAGAAAAGAAATTTCGAGGAAACACCAAGTACGTTACGCGGACTTTTTATGCCATATCGCGCCATCCCTTCGACATTCTTGGGATTGGCTTTGGAGTAAAGTGTGGTAAGAATTGAGTTTATTTGGGAGTTCATAGTTTATTTTCTCTGCTTATCAAATTGTAAAAACTCTATCGGCGCTCCGTTATCAACGATGAATGCAACGGTTACGCCTTCCGATGGGCTATTTGGTGCGATCAAGATTTCTTTTCCTTCGAGTTCTTTAATGAGGTCATCAACTTCAAATGCAACGTGTGGGACTGTCTTGACTAACTCCGGTAGCGGAGCATCACATTCATACCTCATCCACTCGATGCCATATGGATTTTTGTCATAAGGACAAACGTAAGTTTTAAATTGCGGCAAGTATTCTTCACCTTCGCGTTTCTCTTTTGTCGGTATTCCAAGATGATGGTAGGTGCGCATGGTTTTTTAGTTTAATAATTATTGAGGATTGTAAATTTTTTATTTTGAAGTATATTTTATATCACTGCACCTTCTAAAACTTCAATCCGGCGTTTCTTTGTATCGAGCATAGCTTGAAGTCCTATCGGCACTGTCAGCTTGCGAGGAATGTGACCGTATTGAAAATTAGCAATGACGGGACATTTTATTTTCTCTGCATATTCTTTTTGTATCTGATCGAGAGTAAGATGCGGCTCAGATGGATTGCTCGGATTGCAATCGGTGAATTTTCCAAATACCAATCCAGCAAGTTCGTTTAAAACTCCAGCATTGAACAACTGCGTTAACATTCGATCAATACGGTACGGTGCTTCTTCTACATCTTCCAGAAATAGAATCGAGCTGCGTAATTTCGGTAGAAACGGTGTTCCCATAAGGCACGCAATCAACGATAGATTCCCGCCGATCAATCGTCCGCGGGTTTTGCCATGCTTTAGTATCTTTAGCGGTTGGTCGCTTGGATTCTTCAGTACGCCAATCTTCTTTGTTGATGTGAGCAATTGCCAGAAATGTTCTTCGGTGTAAGGATCTATTCCTTTCCACATTTCCACGCCTGCCATAGGTCCTGAGAACGTTACTAATCCAATCTTGCAGAAGATAGCAAGCTGAAGCGCCGTGATATCGCTGTAGCCAAGAATTATTTTTGGATTTTGTTTCAGCGAACGGTAGTCAATCATCTGGAGAATGCGCGGTGTACCGTAACCTCCGCGAATAGCAAAAATAGCTTTCACATCTTTATCATCCACCATATTGTTGAAGTCAGCTACCCGCTCTTCATCCGTTCCGGCAAGATAGCCGTATGTCTTGCGGATATGCTTTCCAAATTTAACGCGATAACCAAGCTGCTCAAGATAAGCTGTGCCTTTCTCAATATTCTCTTCTGATACAGGAGTGCTTGCTGGAGCAACGAGTCCGATGATGTCGCCTTTTCGTAATCTCGGTGCTTTGATGATAGTCATATATTTCCCGAATAATGATGCATGGGACAACTCTTGTTAATAAAATTACATTGCGATCAACAACAATTTAGGAAGAAAGAGGAAGAAATCAATTGGTAATTTCAGTGGTGAAATTTGGAATTTGCGGTAGTGGTTGACAAATATGAGACTAAAATATCGACGTTTCATTAGAAGAAGATACGAATTTCAGGCACCTCTATCTATTCAAAACTTGATATTTCAATCAGCAAAAGGTAGATTAATTACATTACATATAAAACAAATTGAAAATATACCGGTACTTCATCCAATAATTCTTTTATGATTACAATAAAAGGGCAAACCAGAATAACTTTGTTAACACTTTTAATAGGAGTGATTGGAGGTGTGGTAAGTTATCTTTTTCAAATGTTATATACAGCTATTGTAGTTCCCGTTGTCCAAAAAATATTACCTTCAATTCCGCAAGAATCCTTGTTGGCAATATGCATCATATTGTGCTTGCTGCTTCTCATATCCTTGTCAGCGCTTTATATATTCTGGAAGAAATCTAAAACTTATATTGATTTATTTGAGTACATACGTGATCCCTTGGTTGGAGTATCTCAGCATAAAGCAACAGGCGAGTATTTCTGTACCTCTTGCCTTATTAATCGCATTCTTTCTCCGGTGAGAGAAGACGAGACTGGTTGGTATTGCTTGCGAAAGGGGTGTGAACAAAAATATCCTAAACCCAAATACAAGTCTTCTAAAGTCGCAAGTAAATTTAAGGAATGAACAGATAATTCATAACACATTTGGAACGCAGAACTGCCAATAGATTGAAGTTTCGATGTTTTATCCTTCATTCTTTTTTCTGTGCTAAATAGAAATATTCATCAAAATCATATTATAGGAGAACGAATTAATGAATAAAGCACGCTTCATCGCTGTGACCTTTGCACTATCGCTTTTTGTCTCAACCGGATTTGCCAATGCAATAAAGAATAATTCAGCGGCAGATACAATTTTAACTAAAATATTAAATGCCGTCGAAAATAACGACTACAAAAGCTTTATTGCGGACGGAGACAATCAATTTAAAGTATCGATAACGAAACAGATGTTTGATGGTGTCAACGCCATGATTGCCCCGCGCATGAAGAAGGGATACGAAGTTTTCCAACTCGGAATATTAAACCAGCAGGGGTGCCAAGTCTATTTAAGGAAACTTGTGTTCAAGGATGGCGGGGATGATCTGCTCGTTAAATTAGCTCTGCGAAATGGCAAGGTCACCGGATTTTGGTTCCAATGACATCGCTATATAGTACAGTAGTTTAGCTCTGTACCGTGAGGGGAACAATATTGCAACCAAGCATTATCAAGAATGCAAATTGTCCAGCGTCGCTTTAAGCTTATTTGCAGAGGCGCGGAATCCTTCTTGCTCTTCAGTATTCATTGGTAACGTTAGTATTTCTTCAACACCATTTTCTCCAACTACAGAGGGAAGACTGAGGCAAATGTCGCGGACGCCGTACTGTCCTGTCATCAATGTCGAGATGGAGAGCACGGAACGGTAATTGCCAAGAATTGATTCAACGATAGAAAGCAATCCAAGTCCGATGGCATAGTAACTTGCGCCTTTGCGTTTGATGATTTCGTATGCGGCATCCCGCACGCTGATGAAAAGCTTGTTCATTTCTTCCTGATCGTATTGTTTGTTTTTGAGCGGGGCAAATTCCTGTAAACGCACACCGCCGATATTTGCCATACTCCATAATGGAATCTCACTGTCGCCGTGCTCGCCAACGATGTACGAGTGCACACTTCGCGTATCAACTTCGTAATATTGCCCGAGCAAAAACCGAAAGCGTGCGGTGTCGAGAATTGTGCCGGAGCCGATTACTTTTTCCGGCGGCAGATTTGATTCTTTCAATGAAATGTAGGTGAGAATATCAACCGGATTTGTTGCAATAAGAATGATACCGCCCGGATTATGTTTTACCACTTCAGGAATAATCGAGCGGAAGATCGCAGCGTTGCGTGCAAGAAGATCAAGCCGTGTTTCACCCGGTCTTTGAGATGTACCTGCCGTGATTACCACAACCTTTGAACCAACAAGATCGGAATAATTGCCTGCCATAATTTTCATTGGTTTGGTAAAGGAAAGTCCGTGGTTTAAATCCATCATTTCACCGACAGCCTTGTCTGCATTGGCATCAATAAGCACGAGCTCTGAAGCAATTCCGCGCTGCATTAAAGCATAAGCAAACGATGAACCGACTAATCCAGTTCCGATTATTCCTACTTTTTGCGAATGATTATTTTCTGTGACCATTTGTGAACCCTCATGATTATCCATCAAACAAGCGATAATATTCCATCTCTATCTTAATTCTAACGTGAGACAAGGCATGTTAGTTCCAATTCGGAATAATCTTGCTCACAGGTTTCGTTGCATTGAAAGTGATTTCTTTGTACATTTCATACGGTTGCTGAACAAGAGTGCCGCCGAGCCGCCCGCAGGTTCATTTATGAATTTGTTGTGTGGCTCGATTCATTTCTGCAAGAACATTTGGGAACAGAAGAAGTCTTTTCTTCGTCTGAAATTGAGAATTTTATAATTAAGTTGGAGGAAAAAAGCGTGGATATTAAAACCATCAACGAAATGATTCAGCGCGAAAGCGCATTTGTTGAATCGCTGACATCAGAAGTCGGCAAAGTTATCGTCGGTCAAAAAAATATGGTGGATCGATTGCTCATTGGCTTGCTGTGCAACGGACATGTTCTGTTGGAAGGTGTACCAGGACTGGCAAAAACACTCGCCATTAAAACGTTGGCAGCTGCAATCAATGCAAAATTTCAGCGTGTGCAATTCACGCCGGATTTACTGCCTGCCGATCTTATCGGCACGATGATTTACAATCAGAAAGACGGTAAGTTCTTTACGCGTAAAGGACCTATTTTTGCAAACTTTATTCTTGCCGATGAAATCAACCGCGCACCCGCGAAAGTGCAAAGCGCTTTGCTTGAAGCAATGCAGGAACGTCAAATAACAATCAGTGAAGAGACGTACAAATTAGAGGAACCGTTCCTCGTGCTCGCGACTCAAAACCCTATCGAGCAGGAAGGAACCTATCCACTTCCAGAAGCGCAAGTCGATCGATTTATGTTGAAAGTAAAAATCGGTTATCCATCGCGCGAAGAAGAGCTGACAATAATGCGGCAGAATATATCGGGCGACGAAAAAGCGGTGAAGCATGTTGTGTCGACTAAAGACATTCTCTCCGCACGCGAAGTAGTAAAACAAGTGTATATGGACGAGAAGATTGAGCGCTACATTCTTGACATCGTCTTTGCAACTCGTGAGCCGAAAAAATTTAAATTAGATAAACTTGTACCACTCATCAGTTATGGTGCATCACCACGTGCGTCCATTAACTTGGCGCTCGCATCGAAAGCGCATGCGTTCATCAAGCGTCGCGGCTACGTGATCCCTGAAGATGTCCGTGCTATCTGCCCGGATGTAATGCGTCATCGCATTGCTGTTACGTACGAAGCTGAAGCGGAAGAGATTACGCCGGAGCAAGTAGTGATGGAAATTCTGAATCATGTGGAAGTACCATAAAAATATGATTTACGAATTGTCGATTTCAAAATAAGCTAACCGCTCAATGTTAATAGCTATCAGCTAATGGAAACAAAAGAACTTCTCAAAAAAGTCAGACAGTTGGAAATTCGTACACGAGGACTGGTGAACCAGGTCTTCTCCGGTGAGTACCATTCCGTCTTTAAGGGACGCGGCATGGAATTTTCGGAAGTGCGCGAGTACCAATTTGGCGATGACATGCGGATGATCGATTGGAACGTGACAGCGCGGTTCAATCATCCGTTCGTCAAAATTTTTGAGGAAGAGCGCGAACTGACAGTGATGCTGGTGGTAGATATGAGCGGCTCGCAATTCTTCGGTTCGCAATCTGCGTTGAAGCGAGACGCAGCTCTTGAATTAAGTGCTATTCTCGCTTTTTCGGCAATGAAAAATAATGATAAGGTTGGATTGATTCTCTTCACTGACCGGATTGAAAAATTTGTGCCGCCGCGCAAAGGCCGCGGGCATGCACTGCGAATTGTACGTGAATTGCTTTCATTTGAACCCGCACGCCCGGCAACAAGTATTAAAACAGCGTTGGAATATCTTAATCATGTCCAGAAGAAACGCAGTATCGTTTTTGTTCTTTCCGATTTTATGGATAGTAATTATGAAGCGGCTCTGCGTATTGCCGGAAAGCGCCACGATTTAATCGGTGTAGTATTACAAGATCCACGCGAAAATGAACTTCCCAGCGTTGGTCTTGTAAATTTACGTGATGCAGAATCCGGCGCGACCAGACTTGTGGATACTTCCGATACGCAAGTTCGCTTTCTCTATAAACAGTTTGGTGAACGGACACGTGAAGCACGCAAGTCACTATTCGTCAAATCACGATTGGACGATGTTTTGATTCGACTTGATCAACCTTATATGAAACCGTTAGCAGACTTTTTCAAGTTACGGGAAAGAAGAAGGTAATGATTAAAAAAGCTTTCTTTTTTTTCTTCCTTCTCTCAAGCACTGCGCTTGCACAAGAAGTTCGGCTGACTGCTAAAACTGAGGTGGATACTTTTCGGCTCGGTAGCTGGATCGATGTGCAAGTGGAAGGCAAGTTTGATGCAACAGTCGATACAATCGCCCCTGTAGTGAAAGATAGTGTTGGCTTACTTGAAGTCATAAAAGTAGAACGAAATAGCACAGAGCCCAAATGGTTGATCCGGTTATCGACGATTGACTCTGGAAAAGTATTTCTGCCGCCTATCGAGTTCGATTACACAGTCAAAGGTGATACCAGCAAACACAAAGCGTATACAAATTCGCTGTTGTTGAATATCGCTGGTGTTACTATCGACCCTAAAGGTGAGATTAAAGATATAAAACAACCGATGAGTGCGCCATGGTTGTTCGAAGATTTCCTGCCATATCTTATCGCGTTGATTGTTATTGCAGCGCTTGCAGGCGGTTTCTATTATTATTGGCGGAAGAAAAAACAGAAACAAGATTTGCTTGCAAATATCAAAGTGATAATTCCACCGCACCGTGAAGCGCTGACGGCACTGCGTGTTCTCGAAGAAAAAAAACTCTGGCAGCAGGGTTTGGTAAAACAATATTATTCGGAAATAACTGAGATCATTCGACACTTCTTTGAGCGGCGGTGGGGCATCATTGCGTTAGAGTTGACGACGGACGAAATTTTATTGCAAATGAAACACATTCCGGATGCTTTGAAGGTATGGAAAGAAATGGATTCTTTTTTTATTGCTGCGGATCTTGTAAAATTTGCAAAGTACGAACCTTCGCTAGCTGAGCATGAAAATGAAATACGTTCGGCATACGAAATTGTGAGAATGATGGTGCCAAAAGCACCTGTTGAAACAGAACCGCAACTGCAGGAGGCAACTGCCGATGTTGGGTGATAAATTTGCTAATCCTGAGTTTCTGTGGTTTTTGTTGTTATTGCCGGCAATTGGATATTATCTTTGGTGGCGTCGCAAGAAATTGGCTGTGACAGTACAATTTTCATCGCTTCAGATTTTTAAAAACATTCCGCAGACATTGCGCGAACGATTGCGCCACGTTCCTGTTGCGCTGCGTTTATTGGCGATTGCAGTTTTTATTATTGCACTTTCGCGCCCGCAGTCAGTGTTAGACAAGCAGAATATTTCAACGGAAGGGATCGACATCGTATTGGAACTCGATCTCTCCGGCAGTATGTTAGCGGAAGATTTTAATCCTAATCGCATTGAAGCAGCAAAGCAGGTCGCTTCGGAATTTATTGATGGACGTACAAATGACCGCATCGGACTTGTAGTTTTCTCTGCGGAAAGTTTTACTCAATGCCCGCTCACAACAGATTATCCGGTACTGAAAAATTTATTGCGTGAAGTGAAAAATGGAATGATTGCTGATGGCACTGCCATTGGGCTTGCTATTGCCAACGGTGTCAATCGACTGAAGGATAGCAAGGCAAAAAGCAAAGTCATGATTTTGTTGACAGACGGTGTCAACAATCGCGGTGAGATCGATCCGATAACTGCGGCAAGGATTGCGGCAACATACGGCATTCGTATTTATACGGTTGGGGTTGGCGCGCAAGGTGAAGCGCCGTATCCGGTGCAGACACAGTTTGGAATTCGCAGGCAATTAATTCCTGTCGATCTGGATGAAAAAGGACTAACGCAAGTTGCAGACATGACCGGCGGAAAATATTATCGTGCCACAGACAATAGAAAACTGAAAGCGATCTATAAAGAAATCGATCAGCTTGAACGAACAAAGATTGAAGTGACTGCCTACAAACGGTACTCGGAATTATATGGCAAATGGTTGCTAGCTGGATTGTTGGCGGTGTTAGTTGAAATCGGGATGAGTGTTATTGTGTTGAGGAAAAATCCTTAGAAAGTTGTCAATTGAAACATGTTAAGATTTGAACATCCTGAATATCTCTGGTTTTTGCTTCTGATTCCTGCGCTTGGCGTTGGCTTCTTCTTCTTAAACATATGGCAGAAGAAACAATTGCGCCGGTTTGTTGGTGAAACTCTCATTCCACAGCTTGCACCTGAAGCAAGTCTAGCAATGCGCATAATAAAACAAACATTCGTGTCGCTTGCAATTGCGTGTTTGATTCTTACAGTTGCAAATCCTCAAGTCGGTACGCGTCTGGAAGAAGTAAAACGCGAAGGCATAGATCTGTTTGTCGCCCTAGATGTTTCTTTGAGCATGAAATCAGAAGATATACGTCCAAGCAGATTAGAAAAAGCCAAGCGCGATGTGTCGGAATTATTACGGAAGCTTTCAGGCGATCGTGTCGGCATGGTCGTTTTTGCAGGCGATGCGTTTGTACAATTTCCACTTACCGCGGATTATGCAGCAGCGGATCTATTTCTGTCTGCTATCGATGTTGATGCAGTACCAATACCAGGTACAATGATCGGCAGTGCAATAGAAGTTGCGTTGAAGTCTTTTTCCAAAGATGTACCCACACAGAAAGCCATCGTGATTGTTTCCGATGGTGAAAATACAGAGGGCGATGTGATGGGAGCAGTGGAAGATGCAAAGAAAGCCGGTGTGCGAGTCTATTCTGTCGGTATGGGAACACCAGAAGGCGGACCAATTCCTGTTCTCAATCAAAACGGTGCTCGCGTTGATTATAAGCGCGATCAATCGGGAAGCATTGTCCTCTCCAAATTGGATGAAACGATGCTGCAGCAAATTGCTGCCACAACCGGCGGATCCTATCACCGAGCTACGAGCGGCGGCAACGAGATTGATGACATTTTTAAAGAATTAGGTTCGTTAGAAAAAGTGGAATTCGGAACAAAGCAAATCACGGGATATGAAACACGGTATCAATATCCATTGGCATTCGCAATTCTATTTTTAATAATTGAAGTGATGCTTTCTGAAAAACGTACGAAGTTAGCCGTGTGGCTTAAAAAAATATTACCTGCCGCGGTGACAATGTTTATTGTTTTAGTTATTTCAGCAAGCGCAACGGCGCAGACGGTTCGTTCATACATTAGTGAAGGCAATCACGTGTACGGTAAAAGTAAATACACCGATGCCGAAGTAGCATACAAAAAAGCATTAGAGAAAAACCCAAAGTCAAAAGAAGCACAATTTAATCTGGGAAATTCGTATTATAAACAGCAGCGATTCGATGAAGCAATGCGGGAATACGGCAACTCGGGTGTTTCGATGAAATCACCTGAAGAACGTGCTGCAACATATTACAATACTGGCAACTCGCTCTATCAATCCAATAAATATCAGGAAGCGATCAATGCATATAAACAATCGCTTCGCTTGAATCCAAATGATGAAGACACACGCTACAATTTACAGATGGCGCGTGCAAAATTAGCACAGCAGCAACAACAACAAAAACAGCAGAATAAAAACCAGAAACAGGATCAGAATAAAGATCAACAAAAACAAAATCAGCCACAGAATCAACAACAGAACCAGCAGCAGAAACAAGAGCAGCAAAAGCAAGAAGAGGCGAAACAGGATCAAACACGCCAGCAAATTCAGAAGAAGAATCAAATGCCGAAGCAAGA
This sequence comes from Ignavibacteriota bacterium, assembly GCA_003142475.1. Classification (GTDB taxonomy): domain Bacteria; phylum Bacteroidota; class Ignavibacteria; order UBA10030; family UBA10030; genus Fen-1298. The sequence goes on along the minus strand of PLMK01000026.1, from coordinate 78,573 downwards.
AGCTGATAGAATTTTAGATGCGATGCGGAATAACGAAAAGGAAGTTCAGAAAAACCTCCGCAAACGAGAAGCGGTGCATGTGAAAGTGGAGAAAGATTGGTAAATATTTTACGGCGTCAATTGTCTGTCATTGATGAAATTGAAACACTGAAAGCGGAATGCTGAATGTTGACAGCAAAACAGAACAACTTAAAAGATGTTCGATAGAATTCACAAATATTTATTTTTCTTATTTATCGGAGCGATCTTAGGCTTCAGTTCAACTGTTGCTATTGCACAAGACGGTACATTCACTGCTTCGGCAGCACAGTCGCGAATTGCAGCGGGCGAACAATTTCAAGCCACGTTCACGTTCGATGGAAGCGATTACAACAGTGTGAGGGATTTTAAAGCCCCGAATTTTGGACAATTTGTTGTAATCTCCGGCCCAAATCAATCAACAAATATGCAGTGGGTTAACGGTAAGATGTCTGCTTCCATAAGCTATACATATATTTTATATGCGCGTCAATCTGGAAAAATAACAATTGGTTCAGCGACGATTGAATATAAAGGTAAGACGCTGAAGTCTGAGCCAATTCAAATTGAGGTTTTGCAAGGAAAACCAAAGCAACAGCAATCTCAATCTAATCAACCCGCCGCCGATGCAGGCGACAATCTCATCATCAAAGCTTTTGCCGATAAACAACGTGTGCGGCAGGGTGAACAACTGATCGTTATATTCAAATTGTACACACGCGTATCTGTGACCGGATATGATCTCGCAAAAGCGCCGACATTTGATGGGTTTTGGAGCGAAGATTTTGAGATGCCAAAGCAGCCGATTCAGACGACGGAAATGTTGAACGGTAAACAATATCGTACAATTGTAATAAAGAAGACAGCGTTGTTTGCGACACAAGCCGGTAATTTAAAAATTGCACCGCTTGAAACTCGCTGCGCTGTGCAAGTGCAGTCCAAACGGCGCAGCAATGATCCATTCGATCAGTTTTTTAATGATCCGTTTTTCCAGCAAGTACAAACTGTGAATATGGATGTGAAATCTAATCCTCTAACAATTATTGTTGATCCGATTCCAGCAAATGCACCATCAGGATTTTCCGGTGCCATTGGACGATTTGCTTTCAATGCAAGCGTTGACACGCGCAATGTGAAGGCGGGAGATCCCATCACGCTTCGTGTTTCTGTGCTTGGTTCCGGCAACGTTAAGTTAGTGACGCTGCCGAAACCGCAACTGCCAGCCGATATGGAATCGTATGAACCAAAAATATCGGAAGAGATTTCTCGCGATGGAGGAATTATTCGCGGAAAAAAAATTGCTGAATATCTACTCATTCCAAGAAATGCAGGTCAGCGCGTATTAGAGCCGTTGCAATTTGTATATTTCGATCTTGACAAGAGAGAATATATCACTCTTCGTTCACCAAAATTTGAGTTCTCAATTGCGCCGGGAAAAGATTTTTCAAGTTCAGGCATCAGCTTAACTGCGAAAGAAGATGTGCGTATGCTTGGGGAAGATATTCGATTTTTAAAACTCTCTATCGGTCATCTGCAAAGTGCAGATGAAACAAAATCTTCATTGTGGTTTATATTTGGAATAATTCTGCCACCGTTAGCGTTTACCGGTGCATGGTTTTACCGTAAGCGTAGGGAAAAAATTTACGGTGATATGCCACGACTTCTATTTGAGACGGCTGGACGGGAAGCGTCGCGCCGCTTGAAGAAAGCACGTGCATTGCTTGAACAAGGTAACACCGAAAGTTATCACGCAGAGATTCTAAGAGCCCTAATGGTATATCTTGAACATAAACTTCGCACTCCGAAATCGAAATTTGTGATGGAAGAAGCAATTGTAAAATTAAGGCATAATGGCGTCAATGAAGAAGTCATTCAATCATTAAAGATGTGCATGGAGCGCGCGGAATTTGTGCGTTATGCGCCGGGATCGGATACAACCGATGCTCGCAGAGAATTACTCGATATCGCTGCCAGTGCCATAAATAGTATTGAGCAATCATTTGGCAAGCGAGGCAATGCATGAAACACGTGCGATGGATTTTATTTGTATATGTAATTGCACTCTTACATTGCGTAATGTTAGCACAATCGACGGATGATGCATTCAACCGTGGTAATGAATTGTATCGCGCCGGTAAATATCAGGACGCAGCAAATGAATACGAAGGCATTATCAAACAGGGAAAATTCAGCGCCGAGCTGTATTTTAATCTCGGCAATGCCTATTACCGTGATAAACAACTTGCAAGGGCGATCCTTTCGTATGAACGTGCTGCACAATTACGTCCTAATGATCTCGATATAAAACATAATTTAAAATTAGCATATCTGAAAACAGTTGATCGGATAGAGGCAGTACCGGATATGTTTCTAATTCAATGGATGCGTACTGTTGGCTCTCTGATGCCGCATGAAACTGTCCGCATTGCTTTCGTTTTTAGCTGGATATTGCTCTTTGGTTCGCTTGCAACGATGTATTTGGTAATGATCCCAGGTATTCTTCGTGCTGCACGCATTTTATTCTTCATATCTTGTACATTAGTTGTGCTCTGGGCGGCTATGTTGGGTACTCAATCACTTAGGGATACAGCACAGGATAAAGCCATTATCATTGCGCAGACTGTGACCGCTAAATCATCTCCAGACGTAAATGCCGTTGATGCGTTTGTAATTCATGAAGGAGTGAAAGTGAAATTAACTGATGCTGTCGGTGAGTGGGTGAAGGTAATACTCGTAGATGGAAAAATCGGATGGATTCCATCTGAACAGTGCGAGCGGATTTGAATCAGTGTTCTCGAAAGAATAGTTATTCCGTGTAATTCGATTTCCTTTGTTTGTATTTCAAGTACCAGTGCTGTGTTTTTTTCCAAAAACCCAATCTATCTGTCCATGGGAAAATCTGTGTGCGGCGAATCTCGAACAAATCCTCATAAAATTTAAGCGGACCGCTGTTGGTCGCAATGCCAAATTCGTATCCGATTTCAGTTGCGATAGATTTGATTGTTTCATTGACGGCGCCGTATGGATACGCAATAGAAACAACTTCTTTTCCCGTCAGTTGTTCGATCATCTGTTTTGATTCAACAAGTTCTTTTCTGATTTGTTCTCGTGAACATTTAGAAAGATTGGTATGTATAACGGTGTGCGAGCCAAACTCGATGCCTGCTGCTGACATTTCGCGTATTTGTTTCTCATTCATTAATAATACCTCTGGTTCGTCAGCATCCCAAAAATTAGTCCGCCGCATTGCGTCGGTAACAAGAAAGATGACGGCTGAAAATCCATATTTCTTCAACAACGGAAATGCGCAGGTATAGTTATCTTCATATCCATCGTCGAATGTTAAGATGATGGGCTTCTTCGGTAATATGAATTTACCATCAAGAAAAAGCTGATACTGTTCAAATGTGATCGGTGAATAACCACGTTGTTTAAGTGAAATAAGATTTTGTTCAAAAGAGTGTAATGTGACCCAAATGCCATGACTTGAATTATTTGGTGCTTCCGGTACAACGCGATGATACATTAATACAGGAATAGTTAGGGGAGATTTTACTGCGGCAATAGCAGATTGATACACAGCGTTTATCTTTCGTTCCACAATATTGATATCACAAATATCTTGTACGCGTTTCTGTAATATCTGTGAATCTATTGCCGTCTGTGATTTGTTGAGAATCGCAATCAGATCATCCACAACTAATTTAGTATTCATTATCTGCCGAATTCCAGTATCGCCAAAATTTGTTTGTCGCACTGTTTCGTAATTTTCCGGTGTAACTAATCCTTCGTAATCACTTTCGCCAAATGCAATAGTAGGCTTGCCTATCATAAGCGATTCCATTACAACGCGCCCAGATCCAATGACAACATTCGCAGCATGTAGAAAAGGAATAAGATCTCTTTGGAATTCTCTGAGTACAACACTGGTCTTGCCAAAATGTTTCTGTATTTGTTGAACATGCTTTGGAATATCTACTGGAACATTCAATCCACCGATAATTTGCAAAGAGCAAGGTATTTTCTTCACCAATTCAGGATAGACTTCGGAGATAAGAAATCTCACAATATCGCCCTTTGGACCCGAGAATCTTCCTACAAAGAGAAGAATTGGAATTCCTGGAGGCACGCCGAAAACATTTAAGTCTGATTGAGTCAACGCTGCGCTAATCCAACGTTGTGTTTCAAATCCATTGGGAATTGTCGTAATGTGTTTAGGGTCAAGATTAAGCTCGTGAATAAGATGTTCTCTCAAGCTTTTACTTACGGCAATGATATTTGTCCCATATACGCTCCAAATTTTACTGCTCGTATGCAAATGCTGACGCCCATGTATTGTAGAAACAAACGGTATGTTGGTGAAGAGTGTTGCAAGGTTGCACACCCAGCATGCCGCTCTTGAATGCCCGTGCACAATGTGAATGTTTTTTTCTCGAATCAAACGAATAAGAAATGTGATGTTCCGAAATCGCTGAAGGTATGATCTTTTCTCGATTGGTTGTGTAATGAAACTGCCATCGAACGGGATGTGAAGTGTATCAGAAACTAGTGTGACTGAGTGTCCGAGACGTCGTTGTGCCGAAGCAAGCGTAACTGCATACACCTCTGCCCCAGTTACCTCGAACTGAGAGAGGACATGGAGAATATTCATGTAATTAAGCGCTTTGCATCAGGCAAGTGCGTTTTTTACAATTGCTTCTAATGATTCACGCGTAAATGGTTTTGCGAGGTACGCTTTAACGCCCATTTGTTTAGCACTTCGCACAAAGAAGTCGTCTTCCAGGGAACTCATTAATACGAACGCGACTGACTTCAATTTTTCACCATATGTACCGGCAACAATTTTTTCATAAAAGGAAAAGCCGCTCATCATGCCAACACCCAGATTGACATCGCTAATAATGAGGGACGGTGCTATTTTCTGAATCTCCGGTAGAGCTGTCTCTGCAGTTGCTGCGGTGATCACAGTTTTGTATGTTTTCTTGAGAATGTGATCTACATATTTACGGATAGATGGATCATCATCGATAACAACAATAATGGCTGTCTCGTCTGGCATGCCTAATTCTTTCTTGACGCGTTTTGTAATAGAAACATGTTCGTCATCTGATATTTTGAAAAATTGCTGGAGATTTTTGAGATGCATCAAATCTTCATCGGGAGGATTACCACTTTGCCAGAGTTTGCTTACCGCATCAACGTAGGCGCTTACCTGTACCGAGCGTTCTGTTTCCATGTGTTCAGTATCGCTGATGGAGAATGATATTTTAAGCGATTGCAATAGCGAAGACTGCACTTCCGCGGGAACAGCTAATTGCATCATTAATTTCATTAGTGTTCGGTAAGAATCAAGTTCTTGCTGTTTCGTTTTTTCACGCTCGTGCTCTAACAGCGCTTCTCGCTCTTCTTCCATCTGATGCATCAACTTATCTTCTGCACGCTTCTGTTCCTCTTTCATTTTGAGGAACGCTTCGTCCTGAATTTTTTTCCGTTCTTCTTCGGCAATTTTATATTGTTGAAGTTTTGCTTCGTACTCTGCTCGGATACTATCAACACTGGCTGTCGTACCGATAGAAGAGATGCCTGGCATCGTCTGCTGAAATTGAGCGATCAATCTTCTTTCAAGGTCTTCAATTTTCCGCGCAGTATCTTTTTCAATAGCGGTAATATCCTTGTGTGCCACCTCCTGCACTTCGCTTACGGAAGCCTGGCGCGCACGGTTTTCCAGAACTTGTTCTGTCTTCTCTTCTTGTTTGCGTTTCTGTGACTCAAGTTCTTGTTGTTTATAGAAATCCTTAAGTCGCTTCTTAACCTCTTGATCCACCTGTTCTGCCGCTTGCTGCTTTGCTTCACGTATGTTAGTTGCTCGCTCTTTTTCCATCATCATAATAAGAATACGCTCTTCATATGCACGTGCGTAGATATTTTTTATATCGAACTCATAGACCTTACGGATTTTATCTAGTGCCGCATCAAGTTTTTGTGATTTTACATCTTCGTCCACCTGGTGCAAAAGAGCAGAAACCCGAGAGTTCCGCTCTTCGGGAGATAATATTGTCGACGACATGAGAATTTCTCCTTATGATATTTCCTATACGAAAGTAGACGAATTTGGGAAAAGAGTCAACTAAATGTGCCCGGAAGTAAATAAATAGCGATGGAACAAAAAAGCGAGAGTAAAAAACCCCTCGCTTTCATAGTAATTGCCGGCTTAAAAATGCATTGTTTCTTGAGTCGAAATATGCACCTTTTTGGTGGATATCTTTTCTTTGGTTATAGAAAAACTAAGAAAAAGATAGCTATTACTTCTTCACATACACTTTGTCGCCTTTGTCATTGTAATAGTAATGACCACCGCGCGGACCTTCGTATATAGATTTTCCATCTTTAGTCTGGCCGATAATCTTAGCACCCACAAAATCTTTTACGTATGTTTTATCGCCCTTATCGTTCAAGTAATAATGCCCGCCCTTGGATCCTGCGAACACTACTTTCCCGTCATTGGTCTTACCAACAGCTTCATCATTTGCTTTTACTGCGTCTTTTACTTTCTCGGCTTTAGCTTCTTTCTTTGCTGCCTTCTTCACAGCAGATGTATCCTGTGCAAACGTTGCCTGCGATAATACTACAGCAACAACAAGCATAAGAATCATCATCAGTTTTTTCATAACTAGGTCTCCTTTTGGTGGATGATTTGAATATAGAACTGCACGTGGATTAAGTGGATCTAGTATAACTATTAGTGAAAAAAAAGCAATGCGATTATTTGGAAAGTATAACTAAATATTCCCGTAATAACATGAGGAAATTTAGTTGTTTTTATACGATGAGTTTTTTTCGATAAATTTATGCATTTTTATTACAGCATTCTCAAATATATCTAAAATAGGAAGAAGGCTGAGTACAATACACGACTTCTGTTCAATGCCATAATAATGTCCAGGTTGTACGATGACATTTTGATGTGTAAAGATTTCTTCTGCCCACTGATCGTCACTGTGAATCTGCGGAAGCTGAAGGATTGCATACCATCCACCCTCTATTTGAAATATGGAGGTGTTTGAGCCTGCAAATATTTTCTGCAACAACTTATAGTTAGTTTGAACCCTCAAGCGAATTTGATTTTCGATATCTGAAGCAAAGCATAGAAGTTTTGGAATTGCCGTTTGTATTGGTGTGTTGACGGATAGAAATGTATCCGCGATGATGTCGAGCCGGTTAAGTGCTTTTGTAATTTGCTTAGGATGACCGCTGACGACTATCCAAGAGAGTTTAAGTTGTGGAAGTCCTAAAAGTTTCGATATGCCATTTAACGAGAATAAAAGCACGGAAGATTGTGACGCCAAAATACTGGCACGGCGCGTGTCATGGGAAAATGAGTATGGTTGAAAAACTTCATCAGCAATGATAGCACAATTGTGTTCAGCGGCAAGCGCACATACCCGTTCGAATTCATTTTGCTTTAGATATGAACCGGTTGGGTTATTCGGATGAACGAGAATAATGGCACGTGTGCGGCTCGTGAATGCAGATTGAAGCGATTCGAAGTCAATATGCCACTCACCATCGTACGCCAAACGATACTGTAGAAGTTTAACATCGTTAATCTGGCAAAGAAAATCCAATAACGGATAGCTTGGTTGAGGGACTATCACTTCCTCGTTAGTGTTGCAGATTAGTTTAAAGAGAAAAGAGTATGCTTCGCTTGTACTTGCAGTAAGGACAATTTGATCTGGAGTTACTGAGACATGGAGTGCTCTATAATAATCTGCTATCGCTGTGCGTGCACTATGAAAACCACGCGGCTCTGGTTGATACAACAGAACCGACTCGTCGGTAAGAGAAGAAATAATCTCTTGTTTCGGATAAGAAAAACCACAGCGCGTAGGATTTGATTCGGACAGATCAAGGATTGATTCTCCACGCAGCTGTTTTTCTACAATCAAACCAGCAAGCCGATTTAAGTTTGTATTCCAGTTTGTGCGAGATGAAAACATTTTAGCGGTGCTAATTCACAATACAGAATTCAGGGTGGATTATATGGTAAAAGAAAAAGCTGCTAAAGAGTCGTTTGGCCAACCGTAAAAATAATCTAGTCTTCTACAACTTCTGCTTTCTTTTTTGACATACGGTTGCGTTCATTATGATCCAAATATTTCTTACGCAGACGCATAGACTTAGGTGTCACTTCCACATATTCATCTTCGCCAATCCATTCAATTGCTTGTTCAAGTGTAAGATTCCGTGGTGGCTCCAGACGAACGGCTTCATCCGAACCAGAAGCACGCATATTTGTCAATTGTTTTGTCTTGCAGACATTGACCACCATATCGTACTCGCGAGAATTTTCACCTACAATCATACCGGCATATACCTGCACACCAGGTGCGATGAAGAACGTAGAACGTTCCTGCAGTTTCCACATACCGTATGCAACTGAATCTCCATCTTCCAGCGCTATCAATGCACCGCGTGTTCGATGGGACAGCTCTCCTTTGAACGGCTCGTAGCCATGAAAAATATGATGTATAATACCGGTGCCCTTGGTTTGCGTCATCAATTCCGAACGGAATCCAATCAGGCCGCGCGAAGGTGCAAGGAATTCTAATCGCGTGTTGCCTTGGCTTTGCATCATTTGCCGCATTTCGCCTTTGCGCTTTCCAAGATTTTCGATCACTACACCGACGTGTTCATCGGGTACATCGATGATGACATGCTCAATCGGTTCGCAAACGACATCAGCAATACGTTTGAGTATTACTTCAGGGCGTGAGACCTGAAATTCATATCCTTCACGCCGCATGGTTTCAATGAGAATACCGAGATGCAGTTCGCCTCTGCCGCTCACTTTGAATACATCCGGTGAATCTGTCAATTCCACACGCAAACTGACGTTGGAACGAAGTTCGCGTGCCAAACGATCACCAAGATGGCGTGTCGTAACATACTTACCATCCAATCCGGCAAATGGTGAGTTGTTGACTATAAAATTCATTGAGAGCGTTGGCTCTTCAATAGCAACAAAAGACAACGGCGTTGGGTCGGAAGCGTCGGCAATCGTTTCACCGATATCGACGTCTTCCATACCAGCAACTGCTATAATTTCACCTGTCCCAGCTTCTTCCACTTCAGTGCGTTTTAATCCATGAAAAGTATAAATTTTTGTTACACGCGCGTCTTCTACAACACCATCGCGGTGAACAATTTTCATCGGAGAACCGAGCCGAATTTTTCCTCGCGAAACTCTTCCAATTCCAAGACGTCCCAAATAATCGTTGTAATCGATTGTTGTTACCAGCATTTGGAATGGTCCTTGTGTATCGCCGGTGGGGGATGGAACATATTTTATAATTGCTTTAAAAAGTGGTTCAAGATTTGTGCTTTCATCTTCTAATTCGTTCTTTGCGATTCCTTGCTTTGCAATGCAGTAAATCGTTGGAAAATCTAGCTGTTGATCGTGTGCGCCGAGTGACAAGAAAAGTTCGAACACTTCATCCAATACTTTATGTGCTCGTGCATCCTTGCGGTCAATTTTGTTTATAACGACAATAGGACGCAGGTTGAGATCGAGCGATTTTTTAAGTACAAACTTTGTTCCGGGCAAAGGACCTTCAGCGGCATCCACAAGTAAGACGACGCCATCTACCATTTTTAATGTGCGTTCTACTTCACCGGCAAAATCAGAATGGCCTGGTGTATCCACAATATTAATTTTATAGACTTCGCCTGAGTTCGGATCTTTGTACATTACAGCTGTATTCTTTGCTAATATAGTAATCCCGCGTTCGCGCTCTAAATCGTTGGAATCCATTACGCGTGTGCCCATATCTTGGTTGGCGCGGAATGTCCCTGTTTGTCGAAGCATAAAATCTACAAGTGTTGTCTTGCCGTGATCAACGTGTGCAATGATTGCAATGTTTCGTATATGTGTGACTTCTTGCATTGTGCCTTTCAATAAACGTAGGCCGAGATGTTATCCGACCGTGATAAATAAAAATGCCTCAGTCTCTTACTACCTGAGGCATTAACAAGATACGGAAATTTTCTGAGAAAGAAAAACCGCCAGGATTACCTGCTGAGCTTACTGGCGGCGAAAAAAAAAGCTGATTCTTATGCAGGACCAGCTTTTACAAAACTTAACAACATCCTTTTTAACGGATCGAAATACCAAGACCTGCCGCAAGCATTGGCTGTTTGGCTATGCTGTATTCTGCGTGAACGTTCACAATTGCTAGCAATAATCTTACACCCACAACGCCACGTGATTTATTAACACCATCAATAGTGAAACCTGGAAAGGTGTAACTTGGTGTTCCTGGTTGAGCGGTAAGTTGTATATTGCTTACTGTGAAGGACGATTTTTGAATATCGAATCCACCGTACAATGTAAAAATAAGAAATCTTTTGCTTACCTCTAGACCGAAGGAAGTAGCGGAAGCATCAAGAAAATCCTGGTCTTGTCCATTTATGTCCGTGCTCGATAGATTGAATTTTTGCGTCATGAAATGAACTGCAACATCAAGCGGTAACATAGGCAGCCATTGATCGATATCATAACGTAATCCAAAACCAGTAAGACTTACCTTACCGAAATCTCCTGCTTTTATCTTGGGTGCATAACGCAACATAAATTCAAGGCCAAAAGGCAAACCGAGATTGAGTTGCGGCATAATCATTGGCACTGCAGAAATATTGAACCCGCCTGGAAGAATCATTAATGGTATCTTTGCTCCGCCTGTAGAAGCTCCATTGCTATAAATAACTTTAATGTTCTTATATTTTTCTAAGCCATATGCTGTTAAATCTACTTCATCGCCTTTATTGCCGACGGCGGTTGGAAGCGTGTAATTCTTGTCATAATCTATTCCGGCCTGCAAAGTTATATTGCCATTGCCATAAGGAATTGTTAATGAATTAGGCATTGTGAGTGAGAATGTTTTATCAGCATCTCTGATCAATGCTGCACTGACTTTTACGCCAACATCAAACCCAAGAACGTCATGAAGATCAGCAGAATGATAGAATCCTGAATTAAAGTCTGCAGCCCAACCTGAAAGAATCGGAGATAAGTAACCTTGAAGACCATCCTGAGTCGTTCTCTGCAACTGTTCTAATAAACTTTGGGATTGAGCAAAGCCACTGACAAGCATACTAACGCATATAACTACAAAAATGTATCGTATAATGGATTTCATTTAAGACCTCCTTTAGTGACAGAAGAGAGATTGCTATTCAAAATAAATTAATTCAATACAAATAAAATTCTATGTTTTAGTATGTGCAAATATATATAAAGATTTTCAAGATGCAATGCTTCCTTATGACTATTTATGAATTTTACACTTTGTCGCAAATAATTCAGGGATATTGCATAGTAGAATGATCATTCTTTATTAAATAGCAAAACGAGCAAGTGAGTCTTTAAGTAGATGAATTGCTTAAATGAAGTGTAAGACAGGATGTCTTTTAATTAATCACCATAATCTCTAAAATATAAATTTTTACCCCATGTATTTTGTAAATATTGGAGATAAATTTTCTAAGTCTATCTTAAGTGAGAAACGCAAAGCATCGCCCAATGCGCTTAGTACTATCAGTGCATTCACATTAGCATCAAAACCGGAAGCTTTGGAGAGCCGTTTCCACATACCTTTGTTCACAGTTCCAACCTCTTTATAAATATTCACAAGTCCTTCTAAATTCCAATTCGGTTCAAGTCCTCTGCGTTCACGAAAGTATTGCGCTACCAAGTACATCGACACAGCGCGAAAGACAGTTTCATCCGCCGTTGCGAATGGAAGATGAAAACGTACCATTGGTCGGAGAAAATCGAGTATGGGACAACCGCTCGTAGTCATATAAATGCCGAGAATGGCGCTGAGACCGCTTTGTACCGTCGTATCCTGTGCGAATGTGCGTTCCGGCGTTTCCACTACTACCCGCGTTTTATCGTATGAAGTTGATAACTTGAATTCGTCAATGAGATGCGCTATGTTCACAGCTACTGGACAATATTCTACATCTTCCTTCAGCGGACAGTTTTCGCATTGGTTATAATTAAGCTTGGTCCATTCGGGATTGCGTACATGCGAACTTTGAATTACTTGAAGAGTCTGCTCATTAAGCAGTACATCAAACTGCTTCTCTTTTCCGTTTTTAAATTGAAATTTGTACCGAATTCTCAATACATTTGATAAATCAGTAGCTGGCATATGATTACTTTCAAAGTATATAGTCTGAATGCTATTTTTGTATTTCTAATTAACTGCATTCCCAGACTAATGAAGCTAATTAGACGGGAGATAGGAACTTATCTCGTACTTGTCTCGCTAAACTTTATACAACAGATAAAAGACTTGAATACTATATCGCCAAGCTAAAAAGAAAAAGACCTATAACACTGGTTATTCTTGCACATATATATAGTTTGCATATTTATTTGGTTGAAATCTACAAAAAAGTAAGACAAAATTCATTATTTAATCGCTTTGTAGATTATACGTTTTTATTCTATATTAATACCAAGCGGAAGGAAGGTTAACTTAGCACAAAAACAGTCAGAACCGCAAAGTTTTTATTCATTTTCTAATGATTTGTTAAACAATAAGGAATTTCTTATGAAGAAATTAGTATTTGTTCTAACGTTGATTCTTGCTGTTGTAGTATCGCAAACAATGTTTGCACAGGATAAACCTGTGGAGAAGAAGGTTGAAAAAGTTGTAAAGGTCAAAAAGAATTTAGATAAAAAAGAATGTGCAGAAAAGATGGAATGCTGCAAGGACAAGAAATGCTGTGATAAATGTACAGGCGAAAAGTGTGACGGTAAGTGCTGTGCGAAGTGTGCTGAATGCAAGAAAGCATGCAAAGAGAAGTGTGAAAAAGAAGGCAAAGGAACCTGCCCAAAAGACAGCACTGCAAAGTGTGATAGGCACAATATGAAGAAACACATGGAAAAGAAGATGAAAGATGTGAAGATAGAGGAAAAGAAATAATCATTTTCAACCGTTAAAGATGGAGCCGTTCTAATCCGACAGACGTTGGGAAGGACGGCTTTTTTATTGTACTGTTTGAATATCCCCCGACTTTTCGTTAGCTTTTATTTACCCTGATTGTCCAGAAATTCTGAGATGGTCGGGGTGAAGTGTTTTCTGGAACAACAAAAATCGAAATTAGACAACAAAAAAAGAACTAGCAATAAATATTGAACAATGAGACCCACAACTATTGTTACTTATTATCAATTACTGATAACTGAAAGCTCTACGTGTGATTGAACAAATTAAAAAGCGAGTAACCGATAGCGAACCATTCCGGCAATTGAAAGCTACGATGAATTCGCTTCAGCCAAAAAGTCTAGTTCAACTACAAGGAATCAGCGGCTCGTTGATTGCGTTTGCTGCAGCGTATATCTTTGAGTTCCAGAAGACACAAATATTGCTTGTGGCAGCGGATAGAGACCGTGCAGAACAATTCCGCGACGATTGCGCAACTCTTCTTGGTGATAATAAAGTGTGTTTGTATGTTGCAGAACCTACACATGCCGCAATGAATCTTGATATGAGTGCGCCTATAGCACAAATGGAAACGCTCCGAGCGCTTTCGCGCTCAGAGTGTGTGGTTGTCGTTGCCTCTGCAGAAGCGTTGACAATGAAACTTCCACCAGTAAAACAATTTGCCGAACGTGCAATTGAGTTAGAGGTCAACAAAGAATATCCGTTTGAAGAATTGATTCAGAAACTCGTGACAATGAGCTTTGTGAAGAAAGATTTTGTTGAGGAGTATGGTGACTTTGCCGTACGTGGAGGGATCCTCGATATTTTTCCGTTTATCGGTGATAATCCAATCCGTTTCGAATTCTGGGGGGACACTGTGGAATCTATCCGAGAGTTCGATGTGCTTTCTCAGCGTTCTATCCGCGAATTACAAACAGCAAATGTGGTAGCAAATCTCTTTAATGATCACACTAATGCCGCTGATTTATCACAGATATCAGATTCCATAGATGAAAAAGAAACGCGAGTATCTGTATTTGAGTATCTATCAAGCGATGCTCTTCTTTTTTTTGATGAACCATTACTAATTGAAAAAGAAATTGAAGAACTGCAGAAAGAAGGATATTCAAATATTCTGAATTGGAAAATGATTGAAAAGAGTGCGAATGGTTTTGCAAGATTTGATCATACTGTAATACAAAATTCACAATCCAAAATTCGAATAGATTTTCAGAGTTATCCACAACCTCCAATTGCAGGCAGCATCAAGCGATTGATTGAACAAATTCGCAAATTCTCCAATCAAGGTCACTCGGTTTATATTGCGTGTGATACAAAGGAGGAAAGTGAACGTCTAGATGGATTGATCGAAGAGGAACTGACTGCACCTGATGAGTTAGAATCCAGTAGTCATATATTGGAAACTATAAATCGGGAATCGGAAGACCATTTTCCGATGTGGGAGGATGTTGAGAAAAATAAAAATCAAAATGAAGATAATGTTTACCTAATTACCCAATCTCAAATCTCAAATCTCTCATCTTCAATCACTTATCAGTTTCTTCCCGAGGCACTTCATTTCGGTTTCATCTATCCTCCAGCTAACATTGCGATTTTCACCGAGCACGAAATATTCGGCAGACTAAAACAACGTGGTACTACAAAACGGAAAAAATTTAAGGGCTTTACACAAAAGGAACTCCAGCAGCTCAAACGCGGAGATTTTGTTGTACATCAGGATTACGGTATCGGGAGGTTTGTTGGATTGCAAAAGATAAAAGTGCGCGGTGTCGAAGCAGAAGTCATAAAACTTGTGTATGAAGAAAACGACGCGCTCTATGTTCACCTCAATTTCATCGACCGTGTGCAAAAATATTCATCGCAGGAAGGACATACGCCAAAGCTCAGCAAACTTGGTGGTTCAGATTGGGATCGGCTGAAGTCCCGCGCGCGGAAGAAAATTAAGGATATTGCCCGCGATCTCATCAAATTGTATGCGCGGCGTAAGCATGAGCGGGGCTTTGCATTTACATCTGATACACATTGGCAGAAAGAAATGGAAGCTTCGTTCCTCTATGAAGACACACCTGATCAGGCAAAGTCCACGATGGACGTAAAGCAAGATATGGAACAGCAGGCACCGATGGATCGGCTTATTTGTGGTGATGTAGGATTTGGCAAAACAGAAGTCGCTGTACGCGCGGCGTTTAAAGCTGTGATGAACGGCAAACAGGTTGCTGTGCTTGTGCCGACGACGATTCTAGCGCACCAGCACTTTCACACTTTCCTCGATCGTATTGGACGATACTCAGTGCGCGTGGAATCCCTCACTCGGTTTCGCCCAAAGAACGAACAAAAAGAAGTTCTAGAAGGTCTTAAAGAAGGTAGGGTAGATATTCTCATAGGCACACATCGATTGCTGTCTAAGGATGTTGTGTTTAAGGATCTTGGTTTGTTGATTATCGACGAGGAACAGCGTTTCGGCGTAGCGTCGAAAGAAAAATTACGTCAGCTTCGCGCAAGTGTCGATACATTAACTTTAACAGCGACACCAATCCCGCGTACATTGCAATTCTCGCTAATGGGTGCGCGCGATTTATCACTTATTAATACACCACCGCGAAACCGTATTCCTATTCAAACTGAAATCGCACAGTTTGATCTTCAACTGATCCATGAAGTGATTATGAAAGAACTGCATCGCGGCGGGCAAGTGTACTTTGTCCACGATCGCGTACAAAACATCGATCTCATTCGGACGATGCTGGAAGAACACATACCGAAAGCTCGTTTTCATGTTGCGCACGGACAGATGAAAGGGCACGAATTAGAAAAAGCAATGATGGACTTCTTGGAGAAGAAGTTCGATGTTCTGCTGTGCACTAAAATTATCGAATCCGGCATTGATATTCCGAGTGTCAATACGATTATTATTAATCGTGCAGATCGTTTTGGGTTGGCGGAGTTGTACCAATTGCGTGGTCGTGTTGGGCGATCAAACATTCAAGCATACGCGTACCTTCTTACACCACCACTTTCCGTCCTGCCGCGTGTGACATTGCGCCGATTGCAGGCAATTCAGGAATTCACCGAGCTTGGATCCGGGTTCAATCTTGCAATGCGAGATTTGGAAATCCGCGGTGCAGGTAATTTGCTTGGCGGTGAACAATCAGGATTTATTTTAGAGATGGGATTTGAAATGTACCAACGCGTCGTGGAGGAAGCTGTTGCAGAGTTGAAGGAAGAAGAATTTAATGAGCTTGTAGAAGAAGAGAAGAATGGAAATGAAAAAAAGATAAAAGTAGAGACAGTCATCGAAACCGACATCGAAGCACTCATTCCAGACATATACATCGAACACGATACAGAGCGATTGGATGTATACCGCCATTTATACAGATGCGAATCATTAGAGGAAATCAATATGATGCGCGCGGAATTGAAAGACAGGTTCGGCGAATATCCGGAAGAAGTGGAACACTTATTTCAGCAAATCGAACTAAAAGTGATTGCAGCGAAGATAGGTTTTATCAAAGTGGAATTTGAAGGTAATGTTCTCGTATTGCATTTCCCCCCACCGGAAGAAAAAGCTTTTTATGAAGACAATGATGCACCATTCCAGAAAATTATGGGGCGTATTCACGAACTGAAACAATTCCATCCACACTTGAAGCAAGATAACAAACAATTAAAATTAGCCGCGAGAATTAAACTTGGCGAGAATCAAAAGGAGCGATTGAATTCAGTAAGAGCCTTTTTAGAAAAATTAGTGGTATAGTCATAGCCGCTGTTATTACACTTATAAGTGCCGTTATAATGCCGGTTTATCTCGTTAGGAAATACTTTGGTTACCACGAGGTTATACAATATTTCACAACCTAGGAGTTAATACTCCGTGTAAGTTTTCTAATAGGATTTATTAATTGCCGTTTTGATGAACATATCAGCGTTGACATTCCATCAAAAAGGACGTATCATTCTACTAAAGGGTCATTTGATTTAAGAATCATTTGTATTAAACGAGGATATTGCTATGACGATTAAAGAAAAAATGCACGGGACTGTTGCGGTTATCAGTTTAAAAGGAAACCTGGTTGGCGAACCGGACACAGAAAACTTGCGGGATAAAATCTACAGCTTGCTGCAGGAAGGTTTTACCAAGGTTGTAGTGGACATGAAAGGTGTGCGATGGATTAGTAGTTCCGGTTTGGGAACACTTATTGCTGCATTGACTTCTGTCCGAAACAAATCCGGCGATTTGCGTCTGGCAAATATTACAGAGAAAGTAGAAAGCCTGTTTGCAATTACTCAATTAGTTAAAGTATTTAAGACATACGAAACGGTAGATCGCGCTGTTGCAAGTTTTAAATAATATGTTCTTGAATACAAGAAACAAACGCAGATCTTCGCGGATAGTCAACTTGTCTGTATCTGTCGTGATACACGAATCTGTTCTTCTGCAATGGAATATTCTCCCCGGCGGAGGGGATGTCCGTGGAAGCTTACCGCAGTTCTCAAACTGAATCGTCATCATTTCGTGGCATTATTGTGTACGTAATCTTAGTCATAGCGCTTGCTGGTTTTATCCTTACGTGGCTCCTGTTGCGACGGTTCACACTTATCTGGATCGATAGACCAATCTCTTTTGTCGAATCTATAATCGCTGGTATTGCCTCATGGCTATTTCTATTTTCAATTTTATTATGGTTTTTGGGTATGATATTGACGCTTTTTGAATTCCTCTCCACACGTAATACAACCGATGTCTGGGCAATTATTTTTTCTACCTTGCTCACAGGTTTTGGTGCTAATTTTTTTCTCCGATCAAGATCAGAATTTGGTCTTGACGATACTCAAGATTATTTGAAAGAGGCGATTCAATTTCGCCGGTCCGGACAACGCCGGCTGGATGTGATTTCTTTGATGCAGCAACGGCAAAAGCGGCGGATTCATCCTGTTGCTGGAAATGGTCTTGAATCACTCCAGCGAGCACGCCTACAGGCGAACTTGAGCAAGGGAAAAGAATTGGATGCTCAACTCACTCTTCTGCGGGAAGGAACAACAATAGACATTAGCGAAATTTGGCGCACGCAAATGAAGATACATTCGCCCCATCTATTCTATGAAAAAGTTGAAGAGGTGCGAATTGAACCGAATCGAAAACGACTTTCCCTTTTTATCGACTTTCCAGAATTCAATGAATCACAATTTGAAGACGAGATGAATGTTCTGCGATTTAATCGTCAGATATATGATTTTTTGCAATCGATTGACTCGGAGCCATGGCTAAAACCATATGCCTCGTTCTTCGAAAGTTACTTTCTCATGTGTAGAGCTAAACGTATTAACAAAGATAGTACGGAAGTGTTCTATCCCTTTATGAAAGTAGGAATGCTTGTCTCTGAATTACATAAATTAGAAGGCTCTTATTTCAATCCACGAAAACTATCCGAAATTGCAGCGGTTGCCTTCAATCATGGTGCTCAAGTATGAATGAAAATCCAACAACGAAATCGACTGATGACCAGCAGTCATTCTCGTTTACATGGTACTATAGAGAAGAAATTCAAGTACTTATGATTCTTATCGGATTAATTGTGTTCTTTGCTCATCGATCTTTATGGGTGTTGGGAACTCTCGCGGCATCAGTCGTTTGTATTTGGCTTGTACTTTATTTTATACGATTGCTTGAAGCATATTTGAGTAAACGTGAATTGTGTCCGCGGCTCGTTCAGCGATATCGTAATCTTAAAACTGCACTTCATGGCCATTCAGTAGAGCGGTCCCGCATTGCGATGGCGCTTTTAGCAGCTTGGGTAGTAGGAGTATTGTGTTTACACAGAATTCATCTTGCACAGCTTAGTAGTGCCGATAGAACACCAACCGACATCTACTGGATTCTCTTTCTTGGGTGGTATTGTATTGTCTGCACAGTTATTGCGATGTACTTAATATGGTTATGGAATACATGGAGCCAGAATGAATCGAAGCATTTACCGTTCTTAGATGGACTTGTAGCAAGTCTATTTTTCTATCATGGATTGTCACGGAAGAACCGTATTGTGACATTCATAGCGACATTCTGGTTAGGCGGCTTACCATCGTACGTTGCTATCCGGCTGACACCAGAGACCCCTCATGGGGATTGGATTGCATGCGGCTTGATTGTACCGCTCATCGGACTTTTTCTAGGCGGTGCATACTACACGATGCATCATTTGCAGAAGTCTTCCCAAAAGAATTCATAATTTACGTTATCATATCTATTTTGCATACAACTTGACTTTTATTCCCGCTGTCAATAACTCCACACACCATGTGCATTATTGTTCCTGCTTTGAGTCCACATACGCATGAATCGAACTGAATCAATAGTGCTGCCGTTCTATCAATCTCTAATGTATAGGATTAACGTTCCGATTTAAACCCATAATCGGAGCACATATTTGTTCCATGTTTGTTTCATCGTTTTCAAGCGCCCGCCGTTGTAATCTTGATGAGGTTTAATTAACTTCTTAACATGTAATAATAACTAAATTAGCAAGACCCCCAAGAAATTTCATTAAGTCATTTTTAAAGATGGAGGTATTATGAAGAGAAGTACTTTCGTTCTTTTTATACTCATCGGACTCATTGTTGTGACGATGGTTGCGTGTGTACCGGGTGGTGGAGAGTTCCACAAAGATGACCCAGCAGGATTGCTTTTTGGAATATGGCATGGCTGGATTGCACCGATATCTCTGATTATTAGTTTCTTTAATTCTTCTGTCAGGATTTATGAAGTGAATAATACAGGATTTTGGTATGATTTCGGTTTCTACGTTGCTATCATAAGCGGATTTGGCGGAGTATCCCTGACGCGCAAGAAATGGAAATCAAATAAAGAAAGTTAAGCTGTACGTTTAACTTTGGAATATGATATATTTATTGTAAAAAAAATTCTGAACCAACCATCCTGCAGTTCCTTGCTTCTATATTGACGATGAAGTAGATTTATGCAAAAAGAGAAAAAGGGTATCTAATCTGAATAAGATGAAAAATCCAATAGAAAAAATCGAGATCGACAAGGAATTTGCATTGTTCTCCGAGTATTGGCGTCCGAAGATTATTGCGGAACTCAATGATCAAGAAGTGAAGCTCGTAAAGTTCAAAGGTGAATTTGTTTGGCATCATCACGACATCGAAGATGAACTCTTCCTTGTCTGGCGCGGCAGTTTTCGAGTTGAGTTTCGTGATCATATTGTGGAATTAAAACAAAGTGAATTGATCGTAGTGCTTCATGGCATCGAACATCGTACGGTTGCGGATAAAGAAGTCGAAGTGCTCATTTTTGAACCTCAGGCAACCCGCAATACCGGCGATATTGCAGACGAATATTTCACTACTCCAATCGGAGCAAAGATATAAAGAATACTAAATAATAATTACTCAGCGTAATAGAGGCATTTCTTATGAAAACAAAATGGTCGATTTTCCTTCATGCAATTTCTTGTGGCATTCTTGTGTTCCTCTTTAATGCTTGTTGTGCTTTTCTTACGAGACAAGAACCAATCAGCTCTGGTATTATAGATGCTGACAGTTCATACATACAATATACGGGGCGCTTCGATTTTACTAATCCCAAATGTGTTGCTTTCGATTGGGCTGGAGTGTATATCAAAGCACGTTTCAGAGGGACTCGTTGCTCCATTCGATTGAATGATCAAAAAAATGAGTATGCGATCATCGTTGATAATTATGCGCCGCGTTTACTTAAGACAGATACAGCGAAAGTATATGAGGTGGCAAATGGATTGTCCGACTCAATTCCACACAGCATTATGATTCAAAAAAGAACAGAACCTCTCGTTGGCAAAGGTACGTTTATGGGATTTATCCTTGACAAAGGAAAAAGTCTTCTCCCACCCGATATTCGGCCATCCCGCCGAATTGAGTTCATTGGTAATTCAATTACTTCTGGATATGGCGTTGAGGGAGCCAGCTCAGATTGTATATTCAGCCCTGAAACAGAAAATGCATGTATGTCGTACGCTTCGATGACTGCGAGAGCTTTAAACGCAGAATACCACATTATTTCATATTCCGGACGTGGAGTCGTGAGAAATTTTGGCGATAGCAACAAGACATCGATAGATCCGATGCCATCGTTATATGATCGTACATGCTTCTTTAATTCAACAAAAAAATGGAATTTTAAAGCATGGGTTCCTCAGGCTGTCGTCATTAATCTTGGGACAAATGATTTTTCAACTCTCCCTCATCCAGATAAGGTGATATTCCAAAGTGCTTACACCCAATTACTTGAACGGATACGATATCTCTATTCAGGGGTTACAATCTTTTGTGTATGCGGACCGATGATTGAAGAACCATGTGTAACATATGTAAAAGAGATTGTTGATCAACAAAAGAAAATAAGAGGAAGATACAATGATGTCTTCTTCATAGAAATTAGGAAAAGTGCTCTAACGAATTCCGATTGGGGATGCGATATACACCCAAACATTTATGGAGCGAGTAAAATGACAGATATTGTCACTCCAGCTATCAGACTGAGAATGAATTGGTAGCTGGCCTATCCGAATATAAAGTTAGACGAAGCAATAAAGATCGATGCACTTTTACGGAAAATGATATAGTTTACTCTCCAAGGAGGTAGAAGCTATGGATCACAGTAAAGAATCCAAAAATAGCGATGGCAATCTGTCTCGAAGAGGTTTTGTAAAATCGGGTTTGTTGGGAGGATTAGCTGCCGTTGCACTCCCATCTCTATCACTCACGGAAAAAGCTGTTGCCTCTCCTGCGCTTCACTTTGACATCGGACAATTTGAATTGGAAGAGACGAGCATCAGCGAACTTGCGGAAGGGATGGCTTCAGGCAAATACACTGCACGATCTATCGCGGAAAAATATTTGGAACGCATAGAAGCAATTGACTGGCAAGGTCCAACACTCCACAGTGTGATCGAGTTGAATCCCGACGCGCTTGCCATTGCCGATGCACTTGACAAGGAGCGAAAAGAGAAAGGCGCTCGCAGTCCGCTTCATGGAATTCCTATATTAATCAAAGACAACATCGACACAGCGGACCGGATGGCAACGACCGCCGGCTCTCTTGCGTTGGTGGGAGCAAAGCCGCCGAAAGACGCATTCCTTGTGCAGCAATTACGCAAAGCAGGAGCAGTAATCTTGGGTAAAACAAACCTGAGCGAATGGGCGAACATCCGCTCGAATCGTTCCACCAGCGGATGGAGCGGCAGGGGCGGGCTGACGAAGAATCCATATGCACTGGATCGGAACACATCAGGTTCCAGTTCCGGATCGGCGGCGGCTGTTTCAGCCAATCTTTGTGTAATTGCAGTGGGCACAGAAACGGACGGCTCCATTGTCAGTCCGTCATCGATCAACGGAATTGTGGGTATCAAACCTACGGTTGGACTTATCAGCCGGATCGGTGTGATCCCGATTTCTCATACGCAGGATACCCCCGGACCTATGGCACGTACGGTGCGCGATGCAGCGATTGTTCTTAGTGCTCTTGTGGGCATCGATGCAGAAGATAAGGTAACCAGTGACAGTCGTGGAAAGTCTTCGACCGATTATACTCAGTACCTCAACCCAAAGGGTTTGATGGAAGCAAGAATTGGCGTAGTGCGAAAGTACTTTGGCTTCCATCCTGGCGTCGATAAAGTCATCAACGATGCGCTGAATGTTCTCAAACAGCAGGGAGCGACGCTAGTTGATCCTGCAGATATTCCAACAATAGGAAAATTTGACGATGCTGAAATGACCGTCTTGATGTACGAACTCAAGGCAAACATGAATGCTTACTTTACACGCCTTGGTGCAAGCGCACCCGTTCGTTCATTGAAAGAGCTTATTGAGTACAACGAGAAAAATGCTAAATCGGAAATGCCGTATTTTAGCCAGGAGCTTTTTCTGAAGGCGGAAGCAAAGGGTCCGCTGACAAGCAGAGAATACATCGATGCATTAAAGTTGTGCCGTCGGATGTCGCGTAAAGAAGGAATCGACGCGACGATGAAGAAATTTAAATTGGACGCGCTTATCGCACCGACCGATAGTCCTGCTTGGCTCACCGACTTGATCGATAGTGATCATTTTATTGGCGGCAGTTCAACCATGGCAGCAGTTGCGGGGTATCCGAGCATTACTGTCCCAGCAGGATTTGTTTTTGGATTGCCCGTAGGAATTTCGTTCTTTGGCCGTGCATGGAGCGAGCCAACGCTTCTTAAGTTTGCGTACGCTTTTGAGCAAGCGTCGCACTCGCGCAAACCGCCAAAATTTTTAGCAACAGCAGAATTGAAGTAGGGACATTCAATTAAACACGCCCTACGTGAAGATATAAAAGCCATGAGAATAACCATGTATTTTAACGGAGGTGCATCATGGAAACAAGAAAAATAAAAAAGGTTTTCAAAAGCCAGCCAGTTCTTGAAGGGGCAGGTGTCCGTCTCAAGCGAGCGATGGGAAATAAAGAAGTGCCTCAATTCGATCCCTTCCTTCTTCTGGATGATTTCCGGTCAGATCATCCGGCAGATTACATCAAAGGATTTCCATGGCATCCGCATCGGGGAATTGAAACGATCACGTATGTGCTCAAGGGAACTGTTGAACATAAAGATAGTATGGAAAACAGCGGAATCATTTCTTCGGGTGATGTTCAATGGATGACGGCAGGAAGCGGTATCATTCATCAGGAAATGCCAAAGGGCGATGAGCATGGCGCGATGTATGGGTTTCAGCTCTGGGCAAATCTTCCTGCTTCTCGCAAAATGATGGACCCGCGGTATCAGGAAGTCAAACAGTCTGACATTCCAGAAATTGTTCTGGAAAACGGAACGAAAATAAAACTCGTGTGTGGTTCCTACAAGAATATAAATGGGCCTGTGAAGGATATTGTTGTTGATCCTGAGTATCTCGATATTACAGTACCAGGACATTCGGAATTTGTCCATGCAACAAAAAAAAGGTATACGGTTTTCGCTTATGTCATTGATGGGCAAGGCTTTCTGTGCAGGGAGAGAACACCGTTTTCCTATGAAGAGGACGGTGAAAATTATTTTGATATCACGCGCGAGCCGTATGCTTCCAATGGAACGCTTGTGTTGTTTGATGATGGTGATGAAGTTTCGGTTCAGACGGAAGAACAAGCAGTCAGATTTCTCCTGATATCCGGAAAACCGATCGGTGAGCCGATTGCATGGTACGGCCCTATTGTGATGAATACACAAAAAGAACTGGAAATTGCATTTCGGGAATACCAGAATAATACATTCATAAAGAAAAAATAAGCTATCATTAAACACAACATAAGATACGCGTCTAACTTTGCCGCGGATTAGATTAGATGATCATATTGAATCGGATTTAATCAAGAGTTTATAGGAAATATCACAGACTAGCTATTACTTATATCTATGGAGATAATAGCATGAAAAGAATTGCTATTATCGTACTCGCACTATGTTGTTATGTAATATCACTCGATGCTCAGGTTTAATTTTCATGCCGTACGTATTTGGAGAGGCGAGCGATGCAGAATGTGAAAACAAATATGGGTATATTCGAGGAAATACTTACTGATTATGCCGATCAATACGCCGCTTTGATGAAGCTAAGGTCGGTGAAGGAAGCCAACAGTAAGAAAAATTAGGGACTATTCACTGACTGCATAATATTTATCCACTTTTTTTGTAAGGTTTTATGAAAACAAAATATCCGATCGAACGGTTCGTTGATTCACTTGAAGATCCAATCGCTATTCTGGGAAAGATTGCTCATGGAATTAGAAAAACCGTGGAAAACTTTGCAGATCGTTATGATACTATGGATGAAGTAAAATCATCTCATAAACCCTTGCCAGGCAAATGGTCGCGGAAGGAAATTCTCGGGCACCTGATAGATTCTGCCGCCAATAACCATCAACGCTTCGTCCGTGTACAATATTCGAAAGACACGAATTTCCTTCCATATGAACAAAAAGAGTGGGTGAATATACAGAAGTACAATTCACGTACGTGGAAAGATTTGCTGCTTTTCTGGAAGTCTTACAATTTCCACCTTGCCCGCATTATTGACCAAATGCCAGCCGAATGTTTACAGATATCATGCACAATCGGTTTAGGCGAATCAGTGACAATCGAATACGTTGTTGTGGATTATCTGGGACATATACAGCATCATTTACGTCAGATAGAACAGATGTGACAGAGTGACCACCCGATGTGAACTATTTTTTAGGATTATTTGTTTAATAGAGAGGAAATCAGGTGTGAGCTCAAATATAGTAATTCTAAAAAAATATTCTTATTTTAGTTCAAGTATTGTTCCTGAAACAGAGTTCATCCTTATTGTCCAATTAAATCATCCACCAACAACATCAATCGAAGGGATTAAAACGATTATGAGAACAACAATTGCTTTTCTTGTCTTCTTCTCATTTATCATTGCGGGCTGTGGAAAATCGCAAGAGCAAATTGAGATGGAGAAACAAATTACACAATTGAAGGAGGAAATTGCCTCGAAAGACAAGTTTGTTGAAGAAGTCACTTCAACGATCAACGATATTCATAACAAACTCGAGAGCACCTGGGCAATGCAAAAGAATATCGTGCAGAAGACTCCCACAGTCGAAAATGGTAAAATGCTCTCCCAGGCAGATATAAAAACGCAGATTATGGATCGGATATCAAATATTTCTTCGATAATCACCGAAAATCGAAAAAAGATTGCAAACCTTCAGCGAAAACTTGCAGAACAAAAGACCCAGTATACGGGATTGAGCCTGCTTGTTGATGATTTGAAGAAATCTCTCGAAGAACGGGAGAAAACCATTGATAGTATGCGGACTCAGGTGCAGAATCTCGAAGGCGATATAGCTTCAAAAATCAAAACCATCACTGTACGCGACGAAACTATTGAAAATCAAACGAAGCAGATGAATAAAGTATATTATGTAGCAGGTAAAAAGAGTGAACTGGAAGAGAAGAAAATCGTTTCCAGTGAGGGCGGAATATTGTGGGGATTGCTTGGTACAACGACGGTCCTTACAAATACATATAACGACGGAGAATTCACTTCGCTTGATAAAACAAAGGATATGTTGATTGAGGTTATCGGTACTATCAAGGAGATTGTTCCGGTAAGAGATACTGCCTCATATACAAAAGAGGAGAAGCCGGATAAACGCACTCTATTGACAATCACAAAACCGGAAATATTTTGGCGTGACAGCCATCTGGTTATCGTCACAGAATAATGAACCAGAATACATGGTGAGGTTGAAATAGAGCCGCACTTGGAAAGAGAAGAAAGCCCGATCGAGTGATTGGGCTTTCATATGTACAGATAGGCATTCGGCTTCTATCTAATTGCCTCATAGGAAATAAAAGGATTTCTTCGATTAATTCCTGAGGATTTTTCCAAAAGAAAAAAATACTCAATTATTTTTCAAGTTTCTTTTGCAGGAAAGCAGTTATTTTCAAAATTGAATCGAAATTCTCGCTAACTAATTCACTGTCCTCGAATGTCATTTGAAATTTTTCCTCTAAATACCCGATAAGTTCTAGTACTCCCGTTGAATCAATAACTCCCGTGCCTAGCAGCGATTCATCGTCCGCAAGTGCATTGGAAGTGTCGAATATAAAATTCTTCTGGATGAAATCTCTCACAGTGTTCTGAATGTTTTGTTGGTCAACCATTGAAATATCCTTTAACGTGCTGGTGATGGATGTTGAGTGTGATCGATAAATGTTTTGAATTGAATATTCGTTCCACAGCTTAGTTCAGATGTTTCAATAAACTGTTGAACAACAAGCTGAGTGGATAGGATTCCTACAAAAGCCATATTGTCTGTATTACTGAACAAACCGGGTTCATGGACTTTGTCGCGCTTCGAAATACATTTTTCATATAAACCTTGAACTACTTGTGGATTGAAAACTCCATTCGTTTTGAGCTTACGATCCGAGAACAGCTCTTGAATATATGCGGGTGCGTCCTGACCGAGAAAACTTGCTGCATCCGGTGCACGGTACGGTTGCTTCTTGCGGTGAATAATCGATTCTGGTATCAATCCGTCTGCTACCTTTTTTAGGATACGTTTCTCTTCAAGAAAAGCCAGCTTATATTCTGCCGGAAGTCCGTTACAGAATTCCATTACATCAGCATCGAGAAAAGGGAAACGACCTTCGACTGAATGAGCCATCAGCATGCGATCTCCTTGGGAGGAAATCAGGTATGTTGAAAGCAATGTTGTTATTTCAAGATATTGAGCTTGTGTAAGAGGATCCCATTTGTTAAAAGCAGCGGGTAGATTATCTAATGCAGAAGGAGAAGGATTTTTTTCAAGGGAACCCAAAAAATCTTTAGACAAGAATTTTTTTAACGAAGATGTAGTTTGCCATCGCGGTTCATGGGAAAATCCGGGTGAACCTGCATGTTCAAGCCCTTTTTTCCAGAATTCAAATGCCATTCCTCGTGTACGCTGCGGTGACCGCGCCAGGTAAGGATAGATCCGGTCAAACAGTAAAGGCCTGACTTTCGAATTCGGCTGGTGAGACCAGAATTGACGAATCTTCGCTTCTCTGAAAATATCATAGCCGGCTAACATTTCATCTGCTCCTTCACCGGTTAAAACCGCTTTAATTCCAGATTCACGTACGGCTTTGGAAAGAAGGAACAAAGGAGCGGGAGCTGTCCTGAGTATTGGTCGTTCAGTATGCTGAATGACGTCTGGAAAAACTTGTGCGATATCTTTCCTTGTTACAATGATTTCTCTATGAGAGCTGTTCAAAGTAGCGGCCATCATCCTTTGGTACTTAGTCTCATCGAATTCAATATCATCGAATCGAATAGAAAAAGTTTCAAATCGGCCTTCTTTTGCACGTCGACCTAACTGGGCAATTACAGAACTATCTAATCCGCCAGACAAATAACTTCCTACCGGTACATCTGAACGCAGCATTCGCAATTTTGTTGCCTGCTCTAATTTTTCACGCAGAAGTTCTGTAGCATCGGCGAGCGTCGGGAAAATAGAACCATGTTCCCAACTCCTTGGCGCTTCAGGATACGATGGACTCCAATATAACTTTTCCTTCTTTTCTCCATTTGGTCCATACAAACGAAAAGAAGCTGGAGGTAGTTCTTCAATTCCTTCAAACACAGTTACCGGAGCTATTGATGCCCAATAGGTAAACGTTTGATCAAGTCCTTGTGGATTGATAGCGCGCGTAACTGAGGGATCGGCAAATAAAGCTTTGATTTCACTTCCAAAAATAACTCTCCTGTTGTTTTCATGAATGAATAATGGACGTACACCGATTCGATCACGAGATAATATAAGATTGCGTGTTTGTGTGTTCCATAAAGCAAGTGCCCATTGGCCGTTAAAACGGGAAAAACAATCAACACCCCAAGATTCAAATGCATGGAGAATGATTTCAGTGTCCGAATGGGTTTGAAAACGATGGCCCAATTTCTCAAGCTCAACTTTCAATTCAATAAAATTGAAGATCTCTCCATTGAAGACAATCCAAAGTGTGCGATCTTCATTGGACATTGGTTGTTGACCTGTCTGGAGGTCGATGATAGAAAGACGTGCATGAACCAAGCCGGCATAATTATCTCTATATAGTCCATACTCGTCCGGACCGCGGTAGCGAATAGCACCGATCATCGATTGTAATAACTCGACAGTTGGCGAGTCTTTACGATCAGCGAGATTAACATATCCAGCAATTCCACACATCGGAGTTACACTTCCTTTGATTGACGAATGGCTGATTGAATGAGATCATTGATCTCATCTACGCTTTCGATCAAGAGAGGCGGAAGATGCAGCCCTAATGTTATTCGGCGCTTTTTTTCTATGTCTTTATATACTCGCTCCACTTGTTCTGAAGTAAGTTGTGCCGCCTGGGCTGTTTCAGAAGAAGGAATATTGTGATTGAATCCATAAAGACAAATATCCATCTGTTCGTACGGAAGAGAGAAATAAAATTCCTCTTGAGTTTGCGGAAGTGAGAATGTTTCTGTGGTCGGCTGTCGTTTACGGATCTCTTCGGGGATACCAAGTGCCTCTGCGAGTTGATAAACTTGAGATTTGTAGAGATGAGCTATAGGTTTAAAATCAGCACTGCCATCGCCCAGCTTTACAAAAAATCCTTGGTCATATTCAAGGCGGTTTGGTGTTCCGCAGACAGCATAATTAAATCGATCCGCATACAGGTATTCCGTCATTTTCCGTGTACGCTGTTTTAAATTTGTTGCTGCAATGAGCTGAAGATATGCATGAAAAGGCATTCGTGATGACTTCTGAATACCTGTTGGCCCCTGGACTGTGAGGTGTGATAAATTCAATCGATCATTTTCGAGGATAGATGGAAGTGTAACTTTTAATTTCCAACCTTCTCCATACTCAGGGAATATCTGACGTATCGCTTCGAGTTGAAGCTCATAGCACTTAGCTCCCTTGAGAATAGGAGTAATATCTTCCTTGTATAATTTAATTTCAAGTAATTCGGCCAGTTGTTGTCCAAGTCTTATCGAATCAGAAGAAGAGTCACGCTCAGGCAGTGAGAGAGCCAGTATATTTTCTTTCCCTAATGCTTTTGTACATAATGCTGCACAAACAGAACTATCAATTCCGCCAGACACGGCAATGACAGCGCCCTTTTTTCGAAGAACAGTTTTTACTTGATGATGAATGACTTTTACAATTTTCTCTATTTCGGAAGTTGTCTCGATCTTTAGCCAATTTTGAGGTTTACTCATACTATTTTTGCCTTTGCAAATTTAATAATTGTCGAACCCATGAAAATGTAATAATCATCGCGCCTGCAATCGTGCCAAGAGTATTACTCAAAACATCCAGAATGCTGGTATATCTAACGGGAAGAAAAGATTGTAATGTTTCGATCGTTATTGTAAGAAATAATCCAGTCATGATTGTGATGAAGAAGCTCAAGTAATAACGGTTGGTAAATTTTTCTAGAAGGAGTCGCAGGAGCAATCCGAATGGAATAAAAAACAAAATGTTGAGAAAAAAATCTATATAGCTTATATGCCGCCACTCAGTGAAATTAAAAAGGCTGATCAATAAACTTTTTCCTGGAGGATTGAATCTTGTTGGTATGACGATAGATGGTGTAGAAACATCTTCTTGTAATTTATATTGTCCTATTCGTTCTTGATGAGCAGACAGACTGATAAGAGGTGATACCTGATCCCTTATCATCTCAAGTTGTTGACGATTAGATATTGTAATAACACTGTCAAAAAGGTCAAACGAAAAGATGGTACCAGACCAGGGGTTCATACCATCGCCTCCATTTGCAAAAACGAATGGGTAGGAACTATTCCAGTGAGAAAAATCAAGGTTTCCTATTGTGACAACGTTTTTTACTGATCCGTTCTTAAGGAAGGTAAGCTTGTTCCCATCATAGATGATTTCAATCCAGACAGTATTGTCTTTGTCGAAAATTCCTCCAACGAATATTTCTTGAGAAATGCCGTTGACGTTTATGATAAATTCAACAGCTTCGTGCACCTGTACCATGAGAAAATTCTGATTATCGTAGTCAATGCAATTGCCAAAGATGATGCCGTCAATGTCTACTAATGTAATATCTGATTTCACTTCCATTATAATAGAGAACTTTTTTAGTCCTCTAATTTTTATGGGAAGCCGACTAAGATATATAATGGAAGGAGACTCAAAATGAAAGCCCCCGGCTGGAGTGGCAGTAACAACATTTTTACGCAATAAATCGAATGGCCAAAGAGTAAGGAAAAGAGCGATCCCAAGCCATAAAAAAATAAGTATAACTAAATGCTTTTTCTCTAATTTTATCATTCGATTTATCTATATATCCAAAAGGCTGCTAAAAAAAACCTAATCAAACTTTCGCTATTAGTCAATAAACGATCAACAATGGGATTCTGTTTTGTGTATCTCAGGATCATCATAATGAAAGCCCTCACAGAATCATGGATATGGTTTTGAATTTGATAAGATGTTGAGAGCGTTTAGCTATTAAAACAAGAAGTAGGACACTTTCATGAACTGTTAGAAAGAATTAACTTAATAAACTGAATTAATATGATATTACAACATTGAGGCAATCGTTTAGACTACGCGACTTGTGCAGACAAGGCTCGCACTTGGTCGGCGTTGTCAACATAAGATTGAATGCTGCTATAGATATTCTCCTTCTTGAGTCTTTGCTCCATAGCCTTCCCTTGCCCAAGTCCGACTTCGAAACAAAGATAGGAGTTTGGTTTGAGGTATTTTGGAGATTCTCTAATTAATCGCGCGAGGATTGTAATTCCCAGTGAGCCTCCATCAAAAGCCAGTCGAGGTTCATTTTGTGAAATTTCTGGATCCATACTGCCGACCTTCGTCGATGGAATGTATGGAGGGTTGCAGGTGATGAGATCCATCTTCTTGTAAAACTCATCTGATTCAAATGCCGCAAATAGGTCGCTCTGTCTGAATTCGACTCGTTTATCCAAATTCAAATGTTGTGCATTCTGACGTGCAAGCATAATCGCTTCTTCGGAAAAGTCCGATCCAAGAACCCTTGATCGAGATTCGTTGACAGCGATTCCGAGTGCAACGTTTCCCGATCCAGTGCACACATCCATAATAGTGATAGTGCCTCTCTTATCCGCGAGGGATTTTGCAATCGCAAGTGCTGCACGGCCGAGAATCTCAGTCTCAATCCGTGGGATCAGGGCTTCAGGTCCTGCCAGTAATTCCATGTCCAGAAATTGTTGGCGTCCAGTGATATGAGCAAGAGGTACACCACTTAGACGTTTTTCGATAAGAATCTTAAGTCGTTTCTGTGCATTGTCGTCCAACTCTGGAATGGTTTCACGTGATGCTTTCTGGACCGAAATAGGAATACCTGCAGCGCAAAAATAGAGTGCTTTCAAAGTTGATTCGGGGGTTTCCTCTGGTTTGTCTGGTTGTGCAACCCATAAAGCTGTTAAGCGATTTAAGAGTGCATTATAGAGCGGATTTAATCTCAAACCTTTTTCCTTTTATCTCGAGAACAATATTCCGAATAGGATTCTGATAATACCTTTCAATGTTCGTTACTATGCTCCTTGTACATTTCCCGCAACCGAACACGATCAGGTTTTCCGGATGAAGTAAGCGGAAAACTTTCTAACTGCCAAAAAACATCAGGTCTCAAATATTCTGGCAGTTGCGATTTACAATAGAGCCGCAGTTCCTTTTCTGAAAACGATCCTATATTGGAAGGTACAAGAGCAATGATGATAGTACTGTTCACATCATCGAAAGGAATTGCGAATGCAATTACATGAGCAACCATCTTTGATGCAAAGATACAATCCTCAATTTCTTCTGGACTGACACGCATGCCGTGCGATTTAATCATCTGATCTTTGCGGCCAATAAAGTATATATATCCTTCTTCATCTGTTTTTACATAATCCCCAGAGTAGACCGCAATCTCGGGTTGTCCTCCTTTTCCTTGCTGGAAGGGAGCCGGTCGAAATCGCTTTGCAGTGTTTTCCGGATCTTTCCAATATCCCAATGCAATATTTGCCCCGCGGTGGACAAGTTCTCCTTCTTCTCCTGGTTTGCAAATTTCACCTCGCTCATTAAGTACCAGAAGTTCAACATTCGGAATAGCTTTCCCGATAGAATTCGGACGCACATCAACTTGATCAGGAGGAAGATATGTCGAACGGAATGCTTCTGTTAATCCAAACATCAAATAGATCTGTAGGTGCGGATGAATTTGACGAAAAAGTTTTGTGATGTTTTCCGGCATACGTCCGCCGGTGTTCGTAATATAATGAAGATACGGGAATTGCGTTTTTATAAACGGCGATCGGTTTCCTGCTAATTGCTGCCATAACATTGGTACAGCTCCCATTCCTGTGACTCGCTCAAGTTGTAAAGTATTACAGATGTCTGCGGGCAGCACAGAACGTTGAATCACTAATGTTCCACCTACAAGCAATGTTGTCAACAGCTGGTTGAGTCCATAATCGAAGCTAAATGGTAGAAGGCTTATGATGATGTCGTCCTGTGTGATATGAAGATAATCGGAAATAATACGAGCGCCAGAGAGCAGATTGTCATGCGAAAGCATTATCCCTTTAGGCATGCCTGTGGATCCTGAAGTGTAGATAATAAGCGCAAGATCCACACCGATAACATGTGTGGGAGTAAAATCTTTGTGAGCATCTAGTTCAGTATCAATTGTAATGATGCTATCGGCGCTCAATAGAATTTCAGTTAGAGACGCACGAAGACGGTTCTCTGTAATGAGAAACGAAGCTTCCGAATGATCGATTATGTAGTTGACCTGCCGATTCTTCAGCACATCGTTGATAATGACGACAACACCGCCAAGAGACCACACTGCAAAGAGTGCAACCACAGACTCAATGGAGCGCTGTAAATAAACAGCAATATGGTCACCTCGTTGCACGCCACGGGCTTGTAAGATTGCTGCAAATTGTTCTGTCTGATGAATCAATTGTATGTATGTGAGACGGCGTGGACCATCGATTATCGCAATGTGCGATGCTCGGTCATCGCGGTGTAGCAAGAGGAGATCGGATAAACAGTAGATCATAGATTGTAATAATATAACAACTGCTCAAATAAAAAATTGTACGCAAATTAATTATTCAATTAAATAAAATATCCGAACAAAAATGGAGAATTGCTATTTGAATAAGTGTTTATCCTTTATTTTGATTCTTATATTTTATCGATTTTCTTAGATATGACATGATTGCTTATTGATGGTAAAATGCTTGTCACTATAATATAGTTAGTTTACATTTCCGCTTGGACTGGATTTTTGGGGAAAATCCATTTATTGTTTGAATACTATTTTTAATTAAGACAATATAGATTGAACGAAAATGTATTAAATGACTTTTTGGGTAAGTAAACGATGACCGAACAATCTCAAAAGTATACTACAGCATTAGTAGTTCTTACATCACTTTTCTTTATGTGGGGATTTATCACGGTTCTCAACGATATTCTTATTCCTTTCCTTAAAAAAATGTTCGAGCTTAATCGCTACCAGTCGATGTATGTACAATTCACTTTCTTTGGTGCATATTTTATTGGATCGGTCATTTATTTCATTATTTCGGCACTCTGGGGAGACCCCATGAGTAAAATGGGATATAAGAACGGTATTATTCTTGGTCTCCTGATCTCAGCCGCTGCTTGTGCCGGATTTTATCCTGCGGCGGATATAAAAGTATACGGCCTATTTCTCGGGTTACTCTTCATTCTCGGGATCGGATTTACCTTGCTGCAGATAGCGGCTAATCCTTATGTTGCACTTCTCGGTAAGTCGGAGACAGCATCGAGCCGTCTCAACCTCGCACAAGCGTGGAACTCTCTGGGTACTACAATAGCACCTATCGTCGGTGGGTATCTTGTATTTCACTTCTTTGCAAGAATAGGTACTCCATTGCTAAATGCCACCGGTCAACAAGTTCTGACTGATCAAGGATTGCCAATGACCGCAATGGGTGTTCAATTACCCTATCTTGTATTCGCAGCAATTTTTATCATACTGGCTATCGTCGTTAAATTTACCCACCTGCCGCAATTCATCAGCACCGAAAAAATCGAAAAAGGAATCGGAGCGCTCAGGTATCCCCATCTCGTGCTTGGTATGATCGCGATTTTCGTTTACGTTGGTGCAGAAGTGAGTATCGGAAGTCTTTTTATCAACTATGCAAAAGAAGTGGCTGGACTGGCGGAAATGAATGCTAAATCATTCCTGGCATATTACTGGGGCGGGCTTATGATTGGACGGTTCCTTGGTTCGATTTCACTTGGTGATAATAAGAGTGTGGGGGAAATGTACTTGAAAATGGCAGTGTCAGCATTTGTCATTTATGGTCTTATCTCCGGAATTGTTCTCTTAGAGAGTACTCAAAGCGGGGGAAAATTCTCTATAATCTCAACGTTGCCGTACCTTGGATTCATGGCAATTCAATTCATCGGATTCATTCTTGGAAAATCGCGCGCTGCCAGAACACTATTTATTTTTTCACTCATTATCATCTGCTTGCTAGGTGTGGCGACATTTACCGGAGGAAATGTTGCGCTCTGGACGGTAATCGCCATCGGCCTGTTCAACTCCATTATGTGGTCTAATATCTTCACTCTCGCTATCAAAGACCTGGGCCAGCATACGTCGCAGGGTTCGTCACTTCTCGTCATGATGATCCTTGGCGGCGCACTTGTCCCACTTTTCCAGGGTTGGTTTGCCGACATGATGGGTGGTTATCATGCGTCTTTTTTTATACCGATTATTTGTTATATCTATCTAGCGTTCTATGGACTCAAGGGACATATTCCTGCATATAATAAAGGATGAATATGAATCAGAAAGAAGTAGTGCTTGGTGTTGATATCGGAGGTACCAATACAAAATTTGGCTATGTCGATAAGACTGGAAATCTTCTCGCTGAGGGGGAAATGTTGACGGAAGCACAGCGGCCGGCCGATGAATTTTTTGAACGGCTTCATATAGAAGCAACGAAACTCTTTACGACCCAAAAAGATCAACTGAATCTTATTGGTATTGGTCTGGGAGCTCCCAATGCCAATTACTATAAAGGTACCATCGAGCAACCTCCAAATTTGAGCTGGAAATATGTCGATGTTGTTATGACGATGCGCCGCTGGTATTCCATTCCCATAGCACTCACTAATGATGCAAATGCCGCTGCACTGGGCGAACAGTTGTTTGGAGCAGCTAAAGGAATGAAAGATTTTATTGAGATTACACTGGGAACCGGTCTGGGCAGCGGGATCGTAGCAAATGGAGAACTTATTTACGGCCATGATGGTTTTGCCGGAGAGATCGGTCATACCATTGTTGATCCGAATGGGCGCAAGTGCGGTTGCGGGCGACGCGGATGCTTGGAAACGTATGCATCAGCAAGCGGAATTTGCCGGACGGTAGAAGAGCTTCTCAAAGCACCTACGCCGCCAAGTGAACTACGCGAAATGAATCCGCAAAGTATTACATCGAAACACATTTTCGAAGCAGCACAGCATGGAGATAAACTCGCATTAGAAGCATTCGATTTGACAGGGAAATATCTCGGATTGAAACTTGCAGATTCTATTGCTCATACAAGTCCGGAAGCAATTATTCTTTTCGGAGGATTGGCGGCAGCGGGAGATTTTATTTTTATCCCAACAAAGAAATATATGGAAGAATTTCTTCTCGGTATCTTTAAAAACAAAGTGCGGTTATTACCGTCGGGTTTGCCGAAGGGAAATGCAGCAATTCTGGGAGCTGCCGCACTTATATGGAAAGAATTGCTGAAAAAGTAATTTAACAGTCCCATATTTAGCAGTTTATATAATTCGGATTAAAATCAGTGCTAAATGATAATTTGTTTTTTGCGCTAGTTAAAATAATTGTTATTTGGGTCTTAAAACCATGAGTGAAGCAGAGCCTTATGATAAACAATCAAGAGTTCGAAAACGAAAATTGTATGCAATGAAAAAACTCGTAATTTATTCCTGCTTGGCGGGAATACTCATTATTCAAAATACATTTTCTGCGGACAGTAATCGAACGATGAAGATTGAGATTTGTGATAACTGGAAATTTAGACAGGAGAATACCGAACGATGGTATCCTGCAGAAGTACCGGGTTGTGTTCATACCGATCTTATGAAGAATAATTTGATACCAGATCCATTCATTGGAACAAACGAACAGTCGCTGCAATGGATTGGTGAGAAGAATTGGATCTATGAAACAACATTTGATGTGCCAGCAGAAATTTTAAACAAAGAATCCATCGAGCTTGTTTTCGATGGGCTAGACACGTATGCCGAAGTGACTCTAAATAATTCGCCTATTCTGAAAGCGAACAACATGTTCCGCACATGGCGAATCAACTGTCGGGAAATATTGCTCGAACATGGAAATCATATTATTGTTCGATTCAAAAATATTTTTGATGAAAATCTACCGAAATACAAAGCAGCTCCTTTTGAACTTCAGGCTTGTGCTAATAATGATCAGGCGGATGTCAAGATTGCCATGTATTCCCGCAAAGCTCAGTTTCATTACGGATGGGATTGGGGCCCTCGTTTGATCACTTGTGGTATATGGCGTCCGATGTATGTGGAAGCGTGGAGTAAGTTCAAGATACGAGATGTTCATATCCAGCAAAAAAATGTCTCATCGTCAGGTGCCGATATTATTTCGATAATCAATATTCAATCCACAAAGGAACAAACGGTCTCTGCTTCTTTATTTCTTGATAGCTTAGATGTATTAACAGAGACGATTAATCTCAAACGGGGGATTAATAAAATAAAGCTCAACAGCTACTTTTCCAATCCGCAGCTCTGGTGGACAAATGGATTAGGCGCGCAAAAACTTTACAATTATCAACTTTATGTCAAGGAGGATTCTGGCTGTCAGGATGTCTACTCGACAAAAATCGGCATTCGATCTGTCAAAATTGTTCGGGAAAAAGATTCGCTTGGCACAAGCATGATGGTTCGTCTCAATGGGATTCCCGTGTTTATGAAGGGATCAAACTATATTCCCCAAGACAATTTCCAAAACAGGGTGACAAAAGAACGATGTGAACATATTGTTCGCTCAGCGGCAGAAGCGAACATGAACATGCTTCGTGTATGGGGAGGCGGAATTTATGAAGACAATCAGTTCTATGAGTTGTGTGACCGGTATGGAATTCTTATCTGGCAGGAAATGATTTTTGCATGTGCTATGTATCCGGGTGACACTGAATTTTTAGAAAATGTCCGGCAGGAAGTCGTTGACAACATTACTCGTATCCGTAATCATGCGTGCATAGCAATGTATTGCGGTAATAATGAAAACGAAGTTGGATGGGAACAATGGGGATGGAAAGAAAAAAACAATAAGAAATTCCAGCGTGTCTTTCAACAGAATGCGGAAAAATTATTTTACGAAGTAATTCCTTCCGCTATTCGTGAAGCAGACTCGACTCGATACTATCATCCGACAAGCCCGAGTGCAGGATTTAGGAATATCTTGGCAAACGACGGCGATATTCATTATTGGGGAGTATGGCATGGGAAAGAACCTTTCGAAAATTATACTTCTCATCTTGCGCGATTTATAAGCGAGTACGGATTTCAATCTTATCCGGAATTATCCACGATAGCTCAATATGCAAAACCGGAAGATAGAACGCTTCATTCAGAAGTCATGCTTTCGCATCAACGCTGTATGGCAGACGAGCGACGCGATAAGGAATATGGAAATCGGTTGATTCAATGGTATATGGATCGATGGTATCGTACACCAAAAGATTTTGAATCTTATGTATATGTGAGTCAAGTTTTGCAGGCAGAAGGTGTGAAGGTAGCGATGGAAGCACATCGCCGTGCCATGCCGTTTTGCATGGGGAGTCTGTATTGGCAAATCGATGATTGCTGGCCAGTTGCATCATGGTCGAGTATCGATTATTATGGACGATGGAAGGCGCTTCATTATTTTGCAAAACATTCCTATGCACCGATTTTAATCTCACCTATTATCTCGGAGAATGATGTTAAGGTTTATATTGTATCGGATAGCAGAGAGGAAAGAGATGCAGTGCTTGAAGCTACTGTTATGGATTTTGACGGTAAGGTCGTGTTTCAACAATCAGTACCGATAGTTCTTAAACCGAACCAAGCAGAAATTGTCGCGGTTTTTTCTATGAGTCAACTCGTATCCAATCTCGATAAATCGCACCTCGTATTTGTATGTGATTTGAAAAAAGGAGATATACTTCTTGGGGAAAGCATATTCTATTTTACATCTCCTAAAGACCTGGATCTCGAACACCCAAAATTTTTTAAAAAAATCACAAAGATTAATTCAGGATTTTCGATAGAATTGATTGCAAATACGCTGGCAAAAAATGTTTGTCTTGCTTGCAGTGACAATAAAGGATTTTTTGACGAAAACTATTTTGATTTGCTTCCAGAAATCCCGCGGACAATAAAAATACGAACACAGATTCAACAAGAAGAATTTGAACGATCATTGAAAATTATGAGCTTGGTGGATAGCTATAGTAAATGAAACCGCAATCATCAAAGATGAAGAAAGCGAATAGGTGTATGAAGTATGTCTATCGATCTCTGTCTATTATTTTTATATTTCTCGTTCTGGGAGCCAGTACGATGTCATTTTCAAAACAATTTATTCCTGCGAATAATCCCTTCATTCAATATTATGGCAGATGGGATATGACTGACTCGCTTCATCCACGGCATTCATGGCCT
Organism: Ignavibacteriota bacterium; assembly: GCA_003142475.1. Classification (GTDB taxonomy): domain Bacteria; phylum Bacteroidota; class Ignavibacteria; order UBA10030; family UBA10030; genus Fen-1298. The sequence goes on along the minus strand of PLMK01000026.1, from coordinate 39,225 downwards.
GGAGTATATCTTTTTGCTGAGTTTAGCGGAACAAGCGTCGGAATCCGCATGACAGACAGTATCAATTATTACAACGTTTATATTGACGGCAAATTTCTTAAGGTTCTTCATGCAACAATAAGAGGTGAAGCAGATTATATACTTTCTGATAGTTTAGCAAATACACGCCATACTCTTTTATTCAGTAAACGAAATATTATGTTTGATGCGGTATTCTCAATATCAGGTCTCTTACTCGATGAAAGTGCGGAGCTTCTTCGCCCGTCGGCAAAACCAATACGAAAAATTGAATTCATTGGGGATTCGTTCACAGCTGCTGAGAGCAATGAAGCAACGGTCCAAGAATTGCCTTGGGAAGGACGATTCCCCGTTACCAATATTGATAAAGGATTCGCAGCAATCGTAGCCCGACATTATAACGCACAATACCAAACCACTTGCCGTTCAGGCGCCGGAATGGTATGTGACTGGCAGGGGAAAGTCGATGCAACGATACCAAAATTATTTAACCGTGCACTGATGGAGGCGCCTGAACCAAAGTGGGATTTCAAACAGTGGATTCCCAATCTTGTAGTGATCTGTTTAGGTTTGAACGACCATTCCGGCCTCAAAGAAAAAGACGGTACGGTGACAGAAGAAAAATCTGCTGTCTTCCGAAAAGAGTACCATGATTTTATCACAACTGTCCGTACGATCTATCCAGGAGTTACCATTCTTGCCGTTGCGGCATATCCGGAATGGATTCAGAAGAATGTGCAACAAATTGTGGATGAGGAACGCCAGAACGGGAATAAAGATATTTACTATACTCACTTTGATGATTTCCCGGATGGTTATGTTGCCAATGGTCACCCAACGGTGGAGACACACCGGAAAATTTCCGATCAATTAATTCATGCAATGGATCAGTTAAAAATATTTGGCGATAAAGAGTAACGATACGCAAGGAATTTTGACGATAAGGCTTTTGCTCTCTACTCCTCCTTTTCTAAAGAATATTTATTTATAAAAGTACGGCAAATCAATTATTAAATAATTTAGAGTAATCCTTGTCGAGAGTTAGTGAATGCAAAAAAAATTCGAGAAAGAAGTCAATATGGAAAAAGAATCAGCACTGATTAAAAAAATGCAGGAAGCATTTATGAACGGAATACTGAAACGTTGGTATCCGTTGGTACTTGATAAAGAATGCGGAGGTTATTTTACAAACATATCTCACGATTGGAAAGTTATGCCGCAGCAGGAGAAGATGATTGTCTCGCAAGCACGGCATATCTGGACACTCTCCAAGGCAAGTCAATATTTCGGTGGAGTTAAGGAATATGAAGACATGGCACGCCATGGCTTTCCATTTTTAAAGAATAAAATGTGGGATGAGAAATATGGTGGCTTTTTCCAAATTCGGAGTCGTGACGGCGGGATGTCGGATGTGAACGGATGGCGGGATGAAAAGCGTGCGTATGGAAACGCCTTTGCGGTGTATGCTCTTGCCGCTCTGTATGGACAAACTCATGATCCGGAGGTTTTAGAATTCGCGCAGAAAGTCTTTCGCTGGATTGAAGAGCATTCATATGATCGGAAAGGTAAAGGGTACTTTCAATTCATAATGCGTAACGGGAATCCGTTTGATCGCTCCTCGGAGTATAAAACGATTGCTTCTGACGGAAATGAGCTTGGATTTAAGGATCAAAATTCCTCAATTCACTTGTTAGAGGCACTCACCGAACTCTATCATGTATGGAAGGATCCCTTGGTTCGCACGCGTCTTCAGGCGCTTCTCGAACTTATCCGCGATATACAAGTGGCTCCTCAAGGTTATCTGCAATTATTCTTCCATAATGATTGGACACCTGTGTCGTTCCGCGATAGTTCCCAAGAAGAGCGTGAAGCAAATTTCGGGTTGGATCATGTTTCGTTTGGTCATGATTATGAAACTGCATTCCTCATGCTGGAAGCTTCCTATGCGTTGCAGTCGGATAATGATCTCCGTACGCTCACCATCGCAAAAAAAATGCTTGACCATGCGATGAAGTATGGATGGGATGAAAAAGTTGGCGGATTTTATGACGGCGGATATTATTTTAAAGGGGAAGACAAGTGCAGGATAGTGAAAGACACGAAAAATTGGTGGGCACAAGCAGAAGCATTAAATGCGTTACTTCTATTTTCTAAAATATTTCCGAAGGAGGCTCGTTATTACGAATATTTTCTCCGTCAATGGGAGTATGTACAATCCTATATCATTGACGCAAAAGGTGGAGATTGGTTTGAAGGCGGCATTGATAAAGAACCGCATTTTCGAACTGGTCCTAAAAGTCATATGTGGAAATGCACATATCATACTGGGCGAACTTTGATGAATTGTACTACTATCCTTCAAGGAGATGCCAGTAAAGAAGTGAACAAGTTTATCGACTATTGGCATAAAACCGCAGAATTGCTTCCCAATTAAAGAATATCCCACCAATGAAATATTGTTTACATTGGCAGGATTTTATTAAAGAGACAAACAAAATAACTACTTACGACCAAGCAATTCGAGATTCTTTTTTATTAATTGAATTCTCTGTTGAACACTTATGCCTGTCCGTAATCCATCCTCAGGTGTATGAAGAACGTAATCAAGAAGTTGATCGACGGTCGATACTGCGACATGCATTCTTGTATCTGATGAACCGTAATAAATGAGTACTTCACCATTCGCCCGCAGTACCCATCCATTACTAAAGACGACATTAGATACATCACCGACACGCTCTATACCATCAGGGGCTAGGAAATATCCGCCCGGCCTTGCAAGAACTTTAGTTGGATCTTTTAAATCAGTAAGAAACATATATAAAACGTAACGCAATCCTGCAGCCGTGTTTCTAACACCGTGCGCAAGCTGGAGCCATCCTTTTGCTGTTTTAATCGGTGCGGGGCCCAAACCGTTCTTCACTTCTTTGATAGTATGGTAAGCGCGATCATCGATGATCGTTTCATTGTCGATTACTGCATTTTCGATTTTTTCAGATAGTCCCCACCCGATACCGCCACCGGATCCTGCCTCGATAAAACCATCCTGCGGCCGTGTATAAAATGCATACTTTCCATGAACAAACTCAGGATGAAGAACAACATTTCTTTGCTGTGGTGATTTTGTTACTAAATCCGGTAACCGTTCCCATTCTAATAGATTTTTTGTTCTCACTATACCGCATTGTGCAATAGCAGAAGACGTATCGGTTCGGGGAACGTTGGGGTCTTTTCGCTCTGTGCAGAATAAACCGTAAATCCATCCGTCCTCATGTTTCACAAGACGCATATCGTACACATTGATATCGGCATCAGATGTTTCTGCGAGTTGAATCGGGTAATCCCAGAAACGAAAGTTATCTATACCATTTTGAGATTCTGCAACGGCAAAGAAAGATTTTCGATCTGTTCCTTCTACGCGAACCAATAAAAGAATTTTTCCGTTATGTTCGATTGCACCAGAATTAAATGTGCCGTTGACACTTATTCTTTCCATCAAAAATGGATTGGTTTTATAGTTCAGATCGTATCGCCAGAAAAGAGGAGTATGCGCGGCCGTTACAACCGGATTGACATATCGTTGGTAGATACCGTTTCCCCTTTCCACTTTTACATTCTTTGTAGAAAGAAAAGTTTCATGGTCTTTTGATAACCGCTGTACCTTTTGATCAAATTCTGTTCTCGTCATTGCTTTTTCCTTCATTGCTGATAGTATTATATAGAGCATATATTTGGTTCGGATTATTTTAGTAGAAATTTATTATAGAAATTAAGAATAAATGATGCTATAAACAATCGAACGAATATCGATGCCATTTTCTTGCTGCAATCATCTCTCTTCTGTTGAGTTATTAATATTTCAATGAGATGCCTTTTTATCTTTGTTCATTGATCGATGACGAAGGGCAAAGTAAAAATAACCTTGGGGAATATCTTTTTTGAAATAGCTTTCTATCTTGTTTCCATGCGAGAATAATCTTATACTTCTTTTGAAGAGTTATGAAGGGAAAAGTGTGTTGTCAAAATAGCGTCTTTTATTGAAGAACTGAAGAACGAAATAAACTGCTCTCGTAAAAGTATTTTTGGATTGTCACTTTAATAAGTGGAGTAAACCATGCAATTCTATTCCCCCAAAAATAATCGTTATGATGCAATACAATATAATCGATGCGGACGAAGCGGGCTCAAATTGCCGACTGTTTCGCTTGGCTTATGGCATAACTTTGGCAATGTTGATAGTTTTAAAAATGCACGTACCATGATGCGGCGAGCGTTTGATCTCGGTATAACACATTTTGACCTGGCGAACAATTACGGTCCGCCTCCGGGATCAGCCGAGGAAAACTTTGGGAAAATATTGAAGAAAGATTTCTCTTCATACCGTGATGAACTTATTTTCTCGACGAAGGCAGGGTATCAAATGTGGCAGGGCCCGTATGGGGACTGGGGATCGCGGAAATATTTGGTTGCAAGTTTGGATCAAAGTCTGCGCAGGATGGGATTGGAGTACGTTGATATTTTTTATCATCATCGTCCAGATCCAGAAATACCGCTTGAAGAAACGATGCAGGCATTACATCAAATTGTTACGAGCGGTAAGGCATTATATGCAGGAATTTCCAACTATCCACCTGAGCTTACATTGAAAGCATCAAAGATATTGCGATCATTGGGTACTCCTTGTCTTATTCATCAAGCCAAATATAGTATGTTTAATCGTTGGGTAGAAAAAGGATTGCTGAATGTATTAAAGAAAGAAGGAATTGGATGTATTGCTTTTTCTCCATTGGCACAGGGGCTCTTGACGAGTAAGTACCTTGACGGTATTCCGGAAGATTCCAGAGCAGCAAAGCCGCATGGATTTCTTAAACGCGAAGAAGTGACTGAAGATAAAATTTCAAAGATTCGACAACTCAATACTCTGGCTCAACAGCGCGGTCAAACTATGGCGCAAATGGCGCTCGCTTGGGTTCTGCGGCATCCAGAAATGACATCAGTCCTCATCGGAGCAAGCCGTGTTTCTCAAATTGATGATGCTGTGGGAGCGCTCAAGAACACAGCGTTTTCTTCGAAAGAGCTTAAGGCAATTGATACAATATTAAAATAATATTTTCTCATACATCTTAATTCGGAGCAAATTTGAACAACTTAAAATCTATTTCAGTACACATGCTTGTCCTTTATCTCATATTCTTTTCGTTTGCGAATGTTTTTGCACAATTTCCAATTCCTGCCGGTGCAATATTAGAAACACTGGCCACCGGGCTAAAACAACCGGAAGGTCCCGTGTGGATTGATAACATTGGAATAGTATTCAGCGAAATCCAAGCCAATAAAATCAATCAATGGTCGCCTGTTGACAGTATAACACCATTTTTATTTCCATCCGACAGCTCCAATGGATTGACTCTGGATCTTCAGGGTAGGCTCATACTTACACAGATGGCAAAACGCCGTGTTGCACGGCGTGAACCGGATGGCACGATAACTCCGCTTGCATCAACATATAACGGAAAGAAATTCAACAGCCCGAATGATATCGTGGTAAAAAAATCCGATGGGTCCATTTTTTTTACGGATCCGGATTTTAATATCCCTCTCCATCAATTAAAAGAGTTAACCTTTCAAGGTATTTACAGAATAAATTCTTCAGGTGCTTTATCATTATTAGATAGTACATTGAATAAGCCAAATGGAATTTGTTTTTCCCCAGATGAAAAAAAGTTATATGTAGATGAATCTGCAAGAGACAGCATCTATGTGTGGGATGTTGTTAATGATTCAACTATTGCGAACAAGAAAAAATTCTATGCGATTCCAGCGTCGGGTTATAATGATGGAATGAAAGTCGATACTGCTGGGAATATCTATTGTACTGGTCCTACTGGAGTATGGATTGTTTCTCCAACCGGAGTATCGTTGGGAAAAATCAGTGTACCGGGCAGTCCTTCCAATTGTGCCTGGGGAGATGCTGATAGGAAAACTCTCTATATTACAGGAGGCTCCTCGCTTTATAGAATTCGATTGGCAACAACAACCGGTGTAAAAGATCAGGGTTCCTTACCTTTAAAAATTTTTAAATTGTTAGATAACTATCCCAATCCATTTAATCCGTCAACCATCATTCAATATCAAACAATAGAATCCGGCTTGATAACAATAAAGATTTTCGATGCTTTGGGATGTGAAATAGTAACACTCGTGAAAGAGTATAAGCACCCTGGTTTGTACACAATAGAATGGAATGCTTCTGGCATGCCGAGTGGCACATACTTCTGTCAATTGCAGGCAGAGAATAGTATACAAACAAAAAAACTTGTGCTTATAAAATAGAGAGCACAGTACATATAGATCATGAGATACAACTAACGAGTATTGGAATCCACTTTCTGTTGTTGGAGGTGCATTTTTTTGGCGCAAAAAAAATAGATCAAGATTTCATTGAAGCACAAGCATTCCGTTTCTTAGCTGAAGAATTTTATGAATCTATCGTGAATCTTCCTGAGGAGGATTTCTCTATTGTAAGAAATAATTTATAAAATATAATTCTATCCCCCTTTTTTCTCGTATTATGCAAACGTATGCAGGGAAAAATTGTTTATTTGTTTTTTTAGTTGCTTTCACAGACCATAATTATTACATTCAAGCCATCGAATCGGTGCCATAAAATCCGCATTTTACTTTTTTATAAGGAAAACAAGTTACCTTGAGGAAGATGATATTTTTTTCAGGCAATTGTTTCTGACTTAGGGCGCTTCTGTAAAATCAAACGACCTTCAAGAATATCAAGAGGAGAAAAAAATGTCTATTGGTACATCTCGTTTTCGAACTTCACTTGTTTGCGCTATACTTGTAGCAGCATTTTCGTTAGCCTCTCAATCTTTATACGCTGCCGGGTCAGGTTCTATCAAAGGACATATTTTTGACAAAACAACAAACGATCCACTTATTGGAGCGAATATAGTAGTTCTCAATACAAGTCTGGGGGCTTCTGCAAACGTTGATGGTTCGATTACTATCTATGGTGTACCGGCAGGTCAGCAGACCTTGAAGATTTCCTACATTGGATATCAGCCTGTTACCGTGCAGGTGACAATTCCTGAAGATGGTGTGTTTGAACAGGAATTTCGACTATCGCCTCAAGCAATTGAAGGAGAAGAAGTAATTGTTACTGCTCAAGCAAGGGGACAACAAGCCGCAATAAACCAACAATTAGCATCGAATACAATATCCAACATTGTTGCCGCCGATCGTATTAAGGAATTACCGGATGCAAGTGCTGCAGAGTCAATAGGCCGTTTACCCGGTATTTCGATTGATCGATATAATGGTGAAGCTACTTCCATAGCGATCCGTGGGTTGGCTCCAAAGTATAATACTGTTACAGTGAATGGTGTCGCACTACCGGCAACAAACAATAATGATAGGAGCGTTGATTTATCACTCATCTCATCTAACGTTCTTGATGGTATTGAAGTTAAAAAAGCTAATACTCCCGATATGGATGCCGATGCTCTCGGCGGGACGGTAGATTTACGGTTGAAAGAAGCTCCGGAAGAATTTCAGACAAACGCCACTCTTCAGGGTGGATATAGCAACCTTAATAAATATTATGGTAACTACAGCGGCGTTTTTGGTGTAAGTGACCGTTTCTTCAATAATAACCTTGGTGTTATTTTGGGTTTAAATACCGATCGAAATAATCGTAATGCTGATAAAATCGATGCAGAGTATCGTCAGGGATCTAATTCAGGTGCACTCGGCGATATTGATTACTTTACATACTATAAAGATACACAAAGAAGAGACGAAAGCTTTAAAAAAAGGTTCGGCGCTAACCTTTTAATGGATTATAAAATTCCATACGGTAAACTCACTGCTAACGGTTTTTATAATCAGGCGAAGACGGAAGGAACCTATAGGTCCGATCAATTATATACTGGAGATGGACATGGTACCCGTTACTATGAGTTAGATGATAATATCTCTACTACATCCATCTATACAAGCAGTTTTGGAACAATGCAGGATTTCGGATGGTTAAAATATGATGTGAGTTTTTCTGCTTCAGGATCAAAAACAGACGATCCTAATGACTATCGATGGCAATTTTCACAGGAAAACGGGGGTGTTAGTGTACCTACAAATATAATATATGCTTCAACTCCCTTAGTGTATGTTGACACATTTAAGACACCCATTGTGGCAAGCACAGGTACCGCATCGACAACCGGCCTTAAATCGATATTTGTTTATAGCACATGGCTTGTTGAAAATCAAAAAACCGCGCAGTTTAATTTCCAAGTTCCCTTTACCGTTACCAATAATATTAATGGGTATATTAAAACCGGCGGAAAATTTAGATGGCTCACGAGAACTTTTAATCAAGAGCAATGGGGCCATGATAATCTTCAATACGGCAACGGATGGACTGGCGTCAATTCTGACCTTGTTCATGCATTGTCTCAAGCATATCCTAATGATTTTAATACAACAAGAGATTCAACAGCGATAGCAAGTACGGGAGTTTGGAATCTTTGGAATTTCGATCGTGGATATACTGTCCCCTCGAATTTTTTAAATGGCACTTATCATGGATTTGGGGTATCTCCCGATTTAAGCCTTATGCATAAATTAACGAGTGTGCTTCAAACTTTAGGTTCCAGGGATTGGCAAAGAATATCCATAGGTTCAATGGGGTATGACTATGATGGTATCGAACAATATCAGGCGGGATATCTTATGGCCGAAATTAAAGTTGGACCATATCTTACACTCATTCCTGGTGTACGTTATGATGCAGATTATACAAAATATCATGGACAGAGTTTTCGCGCATCGAACAACGCTGGAGCCGAATCTCTGCCGAGCGACTTTTCTACGAATGAAAATATCCGAGAAAATTCATTTTGGCTTCCGATGGTTCACTTAAAGATCCAGCCGTTTGATTGGCTGAGAATTCATCTTGCCGGAACAGAAACCGTAACCCGTCCGGATTACAGTATGTATGCGCCGATTACAACACTTGATTATTATAGTACCAGTATCGTCGCCGCAAATGGATCATTAAAAGATTCACGTTCAAAGAATGTTGATGCCGCGCTTTCCATTGTTAATAAATATATCGGTTTTGTGGGCGTTTCTGGATTTTATAAATCTATTGATAATTTGATTATGTATCAGGGGATAACCAGTGTAGACACGGTGATCTACAAAATGATCAATGCACAATTGAATGTTACCAATCCAAATTGGCTTACCGGCAGTCAGAAGATTAATACTTGGATGAACAATCCAACACCGGCGCAGTACCGGGGTGTCGAATTTGAATGGCAGACTAATTTTTGGTATCTCCCCCAGCCATTTACGGGTTTACTCTTCAATATTAACTGGACGTACATAAACTCTACTGTAGATGTACCGCAATATGCAGGACTCATTACAAAAGAAAATGATCCAACGGATCCAACACACAGGAGGAAGATTACAGTCCATCAATATCTTACCACGACAAGGACGCAACGAATGCCGGATCAACCCTCGCATATTTTAAATGCTACAATGGGGTATGAGTACAAAGGATTTTCGATACGTGCTTCCTATCTTTACCAATCCGATAAAGTATCCAGTGTCGGCGCGATTCCGTTGTTAGATTCTTTTACAGGATCATACGATCGCTGGGATCTTGCAATTCAACAGAAGTTTGGAAGTTCTCTACAGCTTTATGCAAATCTTAATAATTTAACAAACACATATGATGTAAGTTATCTGGCCGGCACACGGACTATAAACCCAACGTATGCTTATTATTATGGCTCTACTGTTGATGTTGGTCTTCGGTATACTTTTTAAGTATGAGTTTGACAGTTGTAGCGTTATAAAATCACTATATTCTTTCACAAACATATAGGAGTTATTTTATGAAAACTTTTTTAAATTTTTCGCTCTTTATATTTCTTGTTGGAGTGTTGGTTTTACCTTACCGGCAAGTTAGGGCGCAAACAGTGGCGGATACCACAAATGTGATAAGGGGAGATACTATGGATGTTGCATGTTATCAAACCGGTTTCAATATAAGAGTAAACGCACTTCGAGACGCTATAAATAGCGATACGGTTGCAGGCGGTGCAAGAAAGAGTTCAACCCGCGTCTACAAATTAAAAATGGATGGACAATATTGGGAAGTGGATGCAGTCAGTAATAGCTTTCCATTAGTAATTGTTGCAGATCCGATGTCGAGTATCCCCGCAGGCCACTACCCACCGGTACTTCAAATGAATGGCACTCGCCCTGATGGTACGGGTTCATCTGGAGCACTCCTGGCAGCGGGAGCTAATACAACATTAAAAAACATTTGGATTAGCGGAATGTATGCTGATAATGGCGGACAGGGTGCATATCAACCTGTCGTGTTTAGTGGAAGTAATTGCAGGTTTATCATTGACGGATGTGTGTTTGAACACAGTAATTTTTCACTTGTGGTTTTCACGGGAACGGGTAACGAATGTTATATTCGAAACTGTAAATTCCGTAATTTAGAAGAAAAACCACCGACACAACAATGGTCTGGCCGTGGTATTTCTATTTGGGCGGATCAAGACTCGGTTATCATGGAAAATAACACATTCTTTAATGTTGGATTTACCACGTTCCAGATGGAAGGTGGTTCTGCAAAGTACTTAAGATATAACCACAATACGGTGGTGAATTTAGGCCGAGGCGTTATGTCCAATTCAGGTAATTGGTATCAAAATGCATACTTTGCAAACAATCTCATCATCAATGGATGGTGGGAAGGTGAAGGATATGCCGATATGCAAACAGCCGGCCGTGATGCGAGAATGATATACAGCGGTTTATTTGGCATTGGTACCTTACCTGCAATATATGGTACAGAACAAGCGCGCAGAATTGTTATTACAAAGGAGTATGCATATCTCGATCCATTGATTAAAGCAAAATATGGAAGCCCTGATAGCATAACACGCGCATGGTTTATTGATCCAGTTTCTAAAGCCGATTATCTAACTCCATATAGCCTTGCGGGCGGTAATGGCCATATGTTTGTTTCAGATACGAACTGGTTATCGGCACTACCAGCAGGTATGCCTAATTATCTATATGATACAGACTGGAAAAAGGTGGGAGAATATCCAGCATCGATTAGCGCATCTCCTTCAACAATGGTGGACTCGATGTGGAAGTTTATTACGCAAGTCCGTGGTAGTGCGGCATCAACCACATTCTTCTACCATCCTCAGACAGATTATGCTTTAGATACGTGGCCGTTACCGGAAAACTTTGCGTATACCGATGCCACACTTATGACTGCTGGCACTGATGGTTTGCCTATCGGTGATCTTAACTATTTTCCAACTCAAAAAGCAACGTTCTTAGCTAATCAAACTAAGAATATTGCAGATATCGAAAAATTAGCCGGTCAAGTAGTTATAGATTCGGTCAAAGCAAAGATCGAAGCAGAGAATGGCGGAATAAGTGGTACCTCTGCTGTTGGAACCAATCAAGGGTTCATCTATTGGAACTATGCCAATGTGGGAACGCTTGGGTGGACATTTAATGTACCTTCTGGTAAGGCAGGACAATACCAAGCAAAATGGCAGATTAATATGCAAGGCAATACTGGATCAATTGGAATGGATTTCCAGGTTAATGGTGGCCGAATCGGTGATATAAATACATATAGTTGGGGTGGTGATCCAATTAGTGATGGTGCCAACTCAGCATCTAATGGCAATATTCAATGGACGAAAGGTGTCTCGAGCACTGGCTGGCAATGGATGACCATGGATCCAACGAATACCGTTTATGCTTCGAGCAATACAGTGGCATTCGATTTAACAGCGGGATCAAATACAATCGGTGTGTTTCAAAGCGGTGGATGGGGCACTCTACAGATAGCCGAAGTCGATCTCGCCAGATATAATGTAGCCGGTACAGATACGATAAAATTAACCGGTGCAACCGCTGTATCGACAAGTGCGACAGCTTCTGCTATAGGTATTACTTGGGTTGCATCCAACTTCCAATACGTATCTTTGGGTACTGCAGGGAAAGATACTATTACTGCTAAAGCAGATATCGGTGGAACATACAAACTTCGAATATTTGGGCAGAATCTTGCTACCACGAATGCACCAATAGTGATATCAGAAGCAGGCACAACTCTTGCGACTGCAAATCTTCCGTTCAAATATCAAACTGGTAGTACGACGAAGTTAGATTCTACGGGTAATGATGTTGTATCACCGACCTTTACGTTAGCTGCAGGTACACATAAGTTAGTGCTAAGCGGCGGCGGCGTGAATGTTGACTATGTCCAGTTAATAAAACAGGATATCCAGGCAGGCGTCAATAATAATGGATCGATGCCGACCGCATTTGCGCTTGAGCAGAACTATCCGAATCCGTTCAACCCAACAACAACGATCAACTTCTCATTAGCAAAGGCTTCCAATGTGAAGTTGCTCGTGTATAACATCCTGGGTCAACAAGTTCGTACATTGATTGACACTCGTATGAATGCAGGACAGCAATCTGTTGTGTTTGATGCAAGCAGACTGGCATCGGGCGTGTATTTCTATCGCATAGAAGCCGGAAACTTCAGTTCAGTGAAGAAGATGCTGCTTCTCAAATAAGCAGTATGCTGTAGAATAGTAATCGTTTTTTTGAGTGGCCGGCAAGTTTCTACAAATACTTGTCGGCCATTTTTATTCATTCATTTATAGATTTGAGTTCCATCAATTCGTACGGAGCACACCATGAGTCACCATACATTCTTGGTTCTAGTCGCGGGATTATTCCTGCTCACTCTCTCTGCATTCGCACAACCCAAACGCATAGCATATAACAATCAGCAATTATTTTTAAATGGAGCAAATCTTGCATGGGTCAGCTTTGCTTCAGATCTGGGGCCTGGCAGTACAGATTTTAATCAGTTTGCAGATATCTTGCTTCAGGTTCACAATCACGGCGGAAATGCTGTCCGCTGGTGGCTGCACACCAATGGTATGAACACTCCGCAATTTAGCAGCGATTCAGGATATGTAATCGGACCCGGCGCAGTCTGTATCGCCGATATAAAAAAGGTACTCGACCTTGCGTGGGAACGAGGCGTCGGTGTTAATTTGTGTCTTTGGTCATTTGATATGTTGAAAACTACGAATGATTCAACAGTGCTCAATCGGAATACTCTGTTGTTAAATGATACGAATTATACGCGCAGATATATTAATAATTGCCTTATTCCTATGGTTGATTCTCTAAAACATCATCCTGCTATTATTGCGTGGGAAATTTTTAACGAACCGGAGGGAATGAGCAATGAATTTGGATGGAGCGATGTTCAGCATGTTCCCATGTCTTCCATCCAGCGATTTGTGAACCTCTGTGCAGGTGCCATTCACAGAGAGGATTCCACGGCGCAAGTAACGAATGGGTGTTGGAGTTTTTATGCGCTGACTGACAATCCTCTTGCGAAGGCTAGTACGAAACTCTCGAAGCTGAGTACCACCGAAAAAACACATATAGCTGCTTTCTTCCAACAAAAATATAGATCGACTCTTACACCAGATGAAATTATATCCCATTTGGATAACATTGCTAGCGGACCAAACCTAAATTATTACCGCGATGATCGTCTTATTGCTGCAGGCGGCGATTCAAAAGGAGCACTCGATTTCTATTCTGTACATTATTATTCGGGTTCTACCGGACTTTCGACGTCTCCATTTCTTCATACTCCGGTTTCATTCGGACTTTCTAAACCTGTTGTTGTAGCTGAATTTGCAATGGAAAGCAGCCAAGGTGCTCCACCGGGCATAGATCCGTCACTGATGTACGATACGCTTTATCATCTTGGTTATGCCGGTGCAATGGCCTGGTCTTGGACTGATGTACAGATCTCCAGTCAGGCACACATGCTTGCAGGCATGCAATCGATGTGGAATAACCATCGATCTGATGTTGCTGTGAATGTTATTACATATAGTTGGCCGTCCATTAATATCACAAATCCTCCAACAAATGCAAGCTATCCCGATAGTACGAGTTTAACATTTTATGTGACAGTCTCGGATACCATGCCAATTTCTTCAGTTGTTTTCTATTCCGATACGACGAAAATCGGTGCAGTTTTCACTCCGTATTCTACTTCACATGATACATCCTTTTACAGCTGGAGTTGGAATAGCATTCCGCCGAGAAGTTATACTATAACAGCAATCGCGACGAACAGCGGCAGTCATCAGAAAGTATCAAACACGGTTCTGCTTTCAATCGGTACACCACCTATGACGAAATTTGAAGCGGAGTTTGCCGCATTGCAAGGTTCGGGACTTGCTGTAAAAAACGATAATACTGCAAGTAACAATAAATATGTCGCTATAACGGATACTTCAAGTAAAATAACCTGGTACATCAATAATGTACAGATGGCTGGAACTTATCCTCTTGAATTCGAATATGCGCTGCCGTATGGATCTCCAAAATCCCAATACATCGATATCAATGGTGTTCGCGCCGACACTGTGACATTTACAACTCCTGTGAATTCGACGTGGTACAAGAATATTATAAATGTAAATTTGGCTCAAGGTACCAATACAATTCAAATGCATATGTGGTGGGGGTGGATGTATCTGGATTGCATCGCATTGCCGACAAGTGCCGTAACATCTGTAACGACGACTTCTCAAAATCCGGGAATATTTTCTCTTGAGCAGAATTATCCCAACCCCTTTAATCCGTCTACCACTATAGATTTTTCAGTACCAAAAGCATCCACTGTTAAATTGACGGTCTATAATCTCCTGGGTCAAAAAATAGCAACGCTTGTCGATAAATTTATGGAAGCAGGGGCGTATGCTGTGACATTCGATGCAGCCCGATGCGCTTCGGGAGTATATTTCTATCGGCTAGAAGCGGGAAATATTATTTCTCAAAAGAAAATGCTGCTCGTGCGTTAAATGAAAAACGGTGCTGCTCTTCAGAGAAAGCGAGAATTATTATCTATGGGACATCCTGGAAGAATTTCGGGCGGGGCTCTTAAATATTTTTTTTCACTGTGTGTTGGAGTGAGTGTTGGATTATTCCTTCTGTCGCAAACTGTTTCTGCGCAGCCGAAGCAGCGGATTGCTTTTAATAATCAGCAATTATTTTTAAGCGGAGCAAATCTTGCCTGGGTCAACTTTGCTTCTGACCTGGGTCCGGGGACTGTGAATTTCAATCAGTTTGCAAATATTTTTCAACAGGTGCATGACCAAGGCGGCAATGTGGTGCGTTGGTGGCTCCATACGAATGGAGTGAACACGCCGCAATTTAGCAGCGACTCGGGATTCGTGATCGGTCCGGGCGCGGTGTGCATCGCTGATATTCAAAAGGTGCTCGACCTTGCCTGGGAACGTAAAGTGGGTGTCATCCTATGTTTGTGGTCGTTTGATATGCTCAGATCTTCCAATAGTACTACAGTTCTTAATCGAAATACTTTGCTTCTGAACGATACTAATTACACCCGCAGATATATTAATACTTGTCTCATACCAATGGTCGATTCACTGAAACATCAGCCGGCTATTATTGCCTGGGAGATCTTCAATGAACCCGAAGGCATGAGCAATGAATTTGGTTGGGGTGATGTTAACCACGTACCCATGTCTTCCATCCAGCGGTTTGTGAACCTTTGCTCAGGCGCAATCCATTGCGCAGATACCTCTGCCCTTGTAACCAACGGCTCCTGGAGTTTCTACGCTCTTACCGATAATACGCTAGCGAAAGTTACACCGGGACTTTCAAAATTGACGGCCGCTGAAAGAATACAGATAGGCACCGACTTGAAGCAAATATACCGATCGAATCTCACCCCTGATGAGATTTTATTTCATATAGAGAAAATTGCAGCAGGGCCCAATATGAACTATTACCGTGACGATCGTTTAGTGAATGCAGGTGGTGATGCGAAGGGAAAACTTGATTTCTTTTCTGTTCATTATTATTCATCATCAACGCCCATTTCCACTTCACCATTTAATGCGCTGGCAGTTCAGTGGGGAACAGGCAAGCCCATTGTTGTTGCGGAGTATGCAATGGAATCCGGTCATGGGAATCCGGTGAATATTGATCAATCAGCATTATATGATACGCTCTATCATTTGGGTTATGCAGGATCGCTTGCGTGGTCATGGACGGATGTACAGATTTCCAGTCAGGCGCATATGCTCGCTGGTATGCAATCGATGTGGGATAATCATCAATCTGATGTTGCTGTTGTGATTCCGACCGGCAAGATTTCATTATTCACTGCAACTTCTACAGTGATTGAAAAGGGAAAATCCAGTTTACTTTCTTGGGAAACGACTTCAGGATCAATTGTAACACTTAACGGCAAAAGCGTTAACAGTAGTGACACGTTAACTGTAGCGCCGGACTTGACGACGAATTATAATCTCGTCGCGCGCGGAGTTGTTGTCGACTCTGTGCAAATCACGGTTAACGTTTTACTCTCCGGCAGCATTGTCTTTTTTACTGCAAATCCATTAACCGTTGCTAGCGGAGATTCAAGTATGATTGCTTGGCATACCGTCGACGGTTCATCCGTAACATTGAACGGCGTTCCAGTAGCCCAAAGCGATTCAATGAAAGTAAAGCTGTTGGCAGATACGACATTTGAACTCATTGCGACCGGTCAAGTGACTGACACAGCATTCGTAACCATACGTCTGACAAATGTACTTTCGATCAATCGGGCACTGAACCGGCCTGTAGCTGCTTCTTCCGGCGAAATTATTAATGGTGCACCTACTACTGCAGCGAATCCTGCATTAGCTGTAGATGGAAATTCCGGGACTCGATGGAGCAGCGCATGGTCTGACAATCAATGGATACGCGTCGACCTTGGCCAGAAGTTTAGTATTCAGCGTGTTGTGTTGAAGTGGGAAACCGCTTACGGCAAAGTGTATAAGATCGAAGTTTCAGATGATACGCTCACCTGGACTCAAATCTATTTTTCAACCAATAGTCCTGGCGGCACAGAAATTCTTACAAATCTATCAGGAGCTGGCAGATACATTCGCATGAACGGTATGGCCAGAGCAACACAATGGGGTTTTTCGCTTTGGGAATTTGAGGTATACGGTTTGCCATTTGTCACAGGAATCACCGACGACCAAGCCCAACAAATTCCAGCTACTTTCAACTTAGGCCAGAACTATCCGAATCCATTTAATCCATCCACAACAATAAAGTTCTCATTGCCTGTGGCATCCAATGTCAAGTTGATTGTCTTTAATCTGTTGGGGCAAACTGTGGCGACACTTTCGGATAACTATATGACAGCCGGAACATATCGTGTCCGGTTCGATGCCGGCCAATTCGCATCAGGTGTTTATTTCTATCGCCTTGAAGCGGGAACATTTATATCTCAAAAGAAAATGATGCTCTTACGTTAAACGGGCTTCTCACCATTGGCGTACATGGAAAGCGATACTCTATGCGATACATAAAAAATACTTTGATTTGGAGTCTCATGATTTTCATGGTATTTTCCTTCGGATGTGCTCAGAGCAATATTGATTCCCTTGACAATCAAAAGTCCCGGATCTCAACAGAGATGCAAACTGTTCTACGCGATGAACTGAAGCAGTGGTATCCGACCTGCATTGACTCAGTCTACGGCGGTTACTTCAGCGACCTCAATTATCAAGGACGGGTGGAAGGTCCGCAGGATAAAATGATCGTGACGCAGGCGCGCCACATCTGGTCCGGATCCAACGCTGCACTGTTCTATCAGAAAGATAATGTCTTTCGGGATATGGCGAAGCATGGTGTTCAGTATTTGAAAGATGCCATGTGGGATAAAGAATATGGCGGGTTCTATAATTTAGTTACAAGAACCGGCGAGCCAAAAAAGGAACAGGGCCAGATTCTGAAACTCGCATACGGGCAGGCATTTGCTATCTATGGATTAGCGGCCTATTTCAATACTTCTCATGATACTGTCGCATTGAAAATGGCGCAGGATGCATTCAGGTGGCTGGATAAATATAGTTATGATCCGAAGTACGGCGGATATTTTCAATTTATGTCGAGGGACGGAACCCCATTCCCCGATGGAATAACATTTCAGCCTCCAAAGGAAGATATTCGTTTTCAAGGCAGATATAAAATTTCACCGCCCAAGGATCAGAATTCTTCAATTCATATTCTTGAATGTTTTACCGAGCTTTATAAGGTATGGCCGGATTCTACACTGAAAGAACGATTAGCGTCTATGCTTCGGCTCGTGCGGGATACTATTACGACGGATAAAGGATATTTGACCTTGTTTTTTCAACGGGATTGGACACCTATTTCTTATAGGGATTCTTCTGCCACTGCTCGAGAAAAAAATTATGAATATGACCATGTTTCATTTGGCCATGATGTTGAAACGGCATATCTCATGTTGGAGGCATCAGAAGCACTGGGAATCAAAAACGATACCGCCACCCTCAAAATTGCGAAGAAGATGGTCGATCATGCATTACGATTCGGCTGGGATAAGGAACACGGAGGTATTTATGATGGAGGTTATTATTTCCCCGGAGAGAAAGGCGCAACGATTGTTCGGAACACAAAAGAATGGTGGCCACAAGTGGAAGCGCTGAATGCATTCCTGATGATGTCTGAACTCTTCCCCAATGATGCCGAACAATATTATCAGAAATTTGTTATGCAATGGGAATATTGCAAACGATACGTGATCGATCAAGTCCATGGCGGCTGGTATTGGGGCGGGACGGACATCGTACCCGAATTAGCCAAAGGCCCTAAAGGATCGATCTGGAAGGGAACGTACCACACTTCACGCGCAATGATCAATTGTATCAATCGGTTAAATCATGAGACACTACGCACGGAACATCCGCGTTATGGACCTGTTAATGACCATGCGACACCGGAAGCGAAAAAACTGCTAGATCAGCTTTATTCATTCCAGGGAAAGAAGATTATCGCCGGGCATCATAATTATGTTGGGAGGATAGATACTTATCCTAACCGTGTCAAAGAACTTACTGGAAAATTGCCGGAAATATGGGGCTGCGATTTTGCAGGTTACTTTCATAAAGGATACACAGATACACTTATCCAGACAGCATATAAGAAATTCAAAGAGGGCTATATTATCACCTTAATGTGGCATGTTGGGAGGCCGCAAGATGATCCACCGTTCGGATGGAAAGAAAGTGTGCAGGCTAAAATGACGGATAAGGAATGGGAAGAATTAATAACACCAGGTACAAAACTGAATTTAAAGTGGATAAGCCGTGTGGATAGTATAGCTCGATATCTCAATGAATTGCAGATTTTAGGTGTGCCTGTTTTGTGGAGACCATATCATGAACTGAATGGCGTTTGGTTCTGGTGGGGAAATCGTAAGGGTGAAAATGGATCTGCAAAACTATACAGGATGATGTTTGATCGATTTGTTCATTACCATAAGCTCAACAATTTAATTTGGGTATGGAATACAAATGGACCGCGTCAACTCATCAATGATGAAGCATATGCGTATGAAGATTATTTCCCGGGGTTGGACTTTGTCGATGTCCTGGCTACAGATGTCTATCACAGTGATTATAGACAAAGTCATCACGATGACCTTGCTCATCTCGGTCAAGGAAAAGTGATTGCTTTAGGGGAAGTAGGAGAAGTGCCGACTCCGGATATTTTGGCACATCAACCTCTGTGGGCGTGGTTCATGATTTGGGGAAATTTTGTCGATACACACAACACTCCGCAACAAATGAGAGCTTTGTATGGTTGTCCCAGAGTACTAACACATGAAGATTTCGACACGAACAATTAGTATGTTGAAACATCAAGGATGTACAATATGCGAAATCTGGTTGGAACATCCTAAATAATTATTGCATTACTCGGTTGCTCGACGGCTTGCGGACAGCAGGCGAAGGATAGTGTCCGATGGTTCGAAATGCGCGGCACAGAAATCAAAGGTGTGCATTCAAAGATTACAGGTCAGGATTATGAATTGATCATTAATATGCCTTATAGCTATCAAAAGGAAACAAATTCGGCTTCTTGATGATGCCTACCATGCGAGTTCAAAGCCGGAGGGATATAAACGAGGTATGCAGTTCATCTTCGCGCCTTTATTAAAAAAATAATATTAAAACTCTCCTTATTTTGGAATAACAAAAGTTTTGCGCCCCGCATCTCGGCTCATTTTGACTTATAATAAATCTATTTGATTAACGAGTCATGAAGTGGAGAGCAGTACAAAATATACTTTTTTACCAAGTTCATATTGGATCACTTATTTGAGGGCAGGTCAGAATCAGTACCAATGGACCTATAATAATCAATCTAAGTGTTGATACGATTTATACTGCCAGCGGAGAAATGATTTTGGCCAGCACGGTTGAACTTAAAAATCTTCAAGCAGTATAAAAAGAAAGAATATGTCGACCAGTGTCTTAATAAATTTCGCTTTCAACTATACTGAGCGACTGATTATCTAATTTCCGTGTAATTAGCGGCTAAGCTTGTTTTTAGCAGGCGGAATTTGAATCCCTGGAGATGACTTTGTTTTATCGGCGTTCATATTTTGGATCACGTTAGGATCTAAATTCGCGGCTTTCGCATTGGAGTAGGCCGCTTGAGCCAGGGCTTGCGGACTTACTCGGACAGGTTCTTTTATTAATTCAGGAACATTGTATATCTCTAGATATGTGTCGTAAAACAAAGGATCCTTCTGCGGCAGAATAAACGCCTTGGATGCTTTTCCCAATGAATCAATATGGCTTAAATACAATCTTGTGAACTGACTGTCTTCTCTTTTGCTCGAAAACACAAGCCATCGGCTGTTGCTTGACCAGGAATGATATCCTTCGGCTCGATCACTGTTCAATGCTAACTTCTCCCGCAGGCCATTTGTTAAATTGAGCAAATACAAATCGGCACTGGAATGAAATATAGGGAACGATCCATATTGTGATGCGGTGAAGACAAGAAATCGACCATCAGGCGATACCTTGGGCTCGGCAATACTCAAGCCAAATTCTTTCGAAGAGACAACGGTCTCAAGTTCTCCCCAGCTTCCATTTTGATAATTGTACGAAATACGCATGAGATCATATTGAATTTTATCGTACAACAAAGTGTCTTCGCCGGTCTTGGTTTTCGTATAAAATGTTTGAATTTTCGGGGCGCTGCAAAAATAGAGGTACCGGCCGTCTGGTGTCCAGGCAGGCCATACTTCGACGCGCTCTTTGCTCGATAGTTGTGGGATGGTGGTCACGGTATTCGTTCGAATATCATAGAGAATAATGTCCAGGGAGCGGTCAAGCTCGTCACGGGTTTCACCTGTTGTGTGGAAGAACTGAAGCGGCGGACCGACCGAAAACGCAATCAGATCGCCGGAAGGATGCCATGCAGGATATCCGCCGGGTCCCTTGTTAAACGCAGTCCGGGTGTCGATCTTTTTCACTTCACCATTAATCGTCAGGAGCATGGATGTTCCCGGACCAAAACGCATATGCATAAGCCAGCGGTCCGTTTTGTTTTGTAGGAAGTTATGACAGTTCATGCAATTTTGTGAAGTTGTCAGCTGGTTGAACATCACCGGTTTTTCGTCATAACTTTCAAGGGAGCGCTGAAAAATACCCATCTTCTTCCATTGGTTGAACAATGGTCCGAATTTCCTATAAGCAAGGTAACCGTCGATGTTCTCGTTTGCGATTTGATTCACCACAGAGTCGAACCGGGACCATTGACCCGCTTGGTTTTTCACAAAAATGTTAGAGACCAATTGCTCACCGGGATTTTCTGCGAGCAAGCGTTTCCATGAATTCATTGGAATCTGGATATTCCCTGAAGCACTTTGGATCCGAATGGGATCGCCCTGTTTGGAATGAATGAGAACAATAAACTCTTCGCCGGCATCTTTAATGAAAAAATTCATTGGAGCGATATTCGGAGGGATGACAATTCCGTTGTAATCCGGACGAAGGCTCGCAGATCTGCCGAGAGATTGAACGTCTGCTCTCTTCTCCGGTGTCGAACAACCCGCGCAAAGAACGAGAACCAGAACAAACAAACTCCAGAAAATTGTCGCCTTGATATTAGTGTGGATATTCATGTTGCTCCTCAGGTGGCCGTGAGCCAGGTCTGACGTACATCAGATAAAACCAATAGGTATCACCAAATTGGTTCTGTAACTCCTGTTTTGCGGCACTTATGTTCCCCTGAAATTTTTGAAGAATTTGTTGGTATGCGACAAAACGTTCGTACGTGTTCCGGAAAACCATCGAGTATAACATATTCACATTGAAATTTGGCGTCTGTGATGCAACGACTAGCATCGCTTCCTGAACATGGACGGGCAGCTGCGTATAGCCAAGAGCCTTAAAATCCGGAATATGATTCATCAGTTCCAGCAAATTTCCAGTCAATAAATGGTAAGCAATCATATATTCGAACGCCATTTTATTCTTTGGATTTCGATTCAATAGAATTTCCAATTGTAATAAAGATGAATTGCCTGTTAATGCGATATTGTTGACCGGCATAAGAGATCGAATATAATTTACCTCAGGGTCTTGAGCTAATGCGGATGGATTTTCATTAAGCCGCAAGAGATCTTCAGTGGTTTTTTCATGAAAAGGAACATTTTTTAAATTCAGAAAATATTTTTTAGCTGCTTCATTATCACCCTTCAGCATATAAATCATACCAAGCCTTTTTAAAAGGCCTGGAGTATAACCCTTCTGTTCAAATGCTTCGTGAGTCCAGTGTTGGGATTCGGTTATCAATCCCAGCATCCAATAGAAATTACTTGTCGGCTCAGGGGAAGCCGAGCACCAGTCAAAGTCCATTAATAGGCCGAGCGTTCCGAGCGGTTGCGGATAGGCAAACATTCGGTCGAGCAGTATTCCTGATTGATAACATGCGATATTGGTCTGAAATGAGAACAATGGCTTCACGGATGGCCAATGATTAGCCAATTCTAACACGCCCATCCATTGATTCTCTTTCACATCCCGGTTCAATTGTAAGATAAATTGCGCGGTTCTGTTGTAAGATTTTTGTCCCCATAGCAATGTTGCACCGGTAAGAAGGAGTGTCCCTACGGCACATTTCCAGATCAATGCAAGCTTAGAAACTTTCCCAAAAAGTTTCTGGAGTACAGGAATTTTCGCAAGCGAAATGATGATCAGGATCACCAGAAACAATACAGGGAGGATGTATGCGTTGATCCAATAATTTGTGACGATTTCAAAAACCAGGTTGTGAAGATAGGCTTCTTTAAGTGGGACAAGGAATATCGTTGCAGATGCCGCATATGGCAGAACAGGTGAAAGTATGAATAAGAGAAGACCATTGGCGATTTGTTTTCTGTAAAAAAGATCGCTCACTCCGCAGAGAATCATAAATATCAGGAAAGCGCCCCCAGTAACCCAAAACAGGAAAACAGAGACGATCAACCCTAACGCCATCCGAAGAGCTTGTTGTTTTGGAGCCCATCGAATGAACAGATTCAAAATTGTCAGATTGATAATCAATGCCATCGTGATGCTGAAGGGAAAATAATACTGGCTTTGGAGGACAAGCAATAAACCGGCCGGAAGGAGATGGATGGTGTGGATCGGTCGGCCTTCCATCTGTGTCTCTATCCATTTTCTGGTCAAGTATGTGATAATCCAAAAACAGAAAGTTAAGAACAACGCAATCACAAAATCAGAAAACCAGAATTGCATGATGAACGCCGAAAACCAATCAATCATTCCACCAGGAATTTGCAGGAATCCATTGAAAAAGTTGGCATCTAACAAAAAAACAGGCGGGAGCGCTTCAAGAATAAGTACGGGATGGACATAAAGATACAAGTAGAAGAAGCATGCTAAAAGAATAATGCATTCTTGAATCCAAACAAATATTTTATCGAATTTGCGGTTTTTGTTATGCAGGTTCATACTTCTTTACTTGCGAACAGCTGCAATTTATTTAAAATAGGGATCAATAACAAATTCATTAATGTGTGAATGAAGAAACGTTGTAGTATATGAATATTTATGGAATACAGCAGGAATATTTGTTCATCTGTTGTTATGGTTACGAAATGTGTCACTTCGCTTTTCAAGAAGTTGTATTTGAAAATCGATCTTGCCGAAACATCTTTCAAGGATGATTTGACTCGAAGAAGCTAACAAGAGATCGGCAATCCTGTTAGAGATTTCTTTTGCAATTCGTTCGGTATCTGTATCTCACTGCGTGACTAATGCTGTCATAAACAACTAGTTATTTAAGGATGTTAAATAAATTTGTTCAAAGGTTTCGTAAGCTTAATGTCGGGATTCGGTTACAAATCCCAGCATCCAATATATATTGCCTATTGCCTCTGGGTAAGCCGAGCACCAGTCGAAGTCATTAAAAGCCCGAGTGTCCCTAGTGGTTGATGATAGGCAAATATTTTGTTGAGGAGCATACCTGTTTTTAAAATGCTATATTAGTCTGAAATGAGAACAATGGAGTTATGGACGGCCATTGTAGCGCCGATTCCGGATATTTTAGCCCGCCAACCTATGTGCGCGTGGTTCATGATTGGGGAAAATATTGTCGATACACACCACACCCCGCAACAAATGAGAGCTTTGTAGGGTTATCCCAGAGTACTAACACTTGAAGATTTCATGACTAACAAATAGTATGTTCGAGCATCAAGGAGTACAATATGCGAAATCTGGTTGGAACATCCTTTTGATGATGCCTACTATGCAAGTTCAAAGTCGGAAGGATATACACAAAGTATGCAGCTCATCTTTGCACCAGTATTTAAAAAGTGAAAGTCAATCAAGCATTACAGCTTAGCGCTTCATTTAAGTTTTTTATTGTCTAAGGGAATTTACTATGCGAAAAATATTTTCTGTCATATTGTTTGCTATTCTTCTTCCAAAGATTGTTTTGACCCAAAATATCATACCTGCGAGCGACACCTGCATCCAGTATTATGGCAGATGGGATAAGACCGATCCTGCGGGTCCGACTCATTCTTGGCCGGGAGTTTATATCTATGCAGTTTTCCAAGGGACTAGTATCGGTATCAGAACAGACGATAATTTCAGCTATTATAATGTTTTCATCGACAGTATATTTATGCAAGTGTTTCATGGAAACTTGGCAGGTGTTAATTCGTACATATTGCACTCTGGATTGCCTGACGGGACACATACTATTCTGCTTACTGTGCGGGGAGAAAATTCGTGGACGAAATTTGGATTTTATGGATTTATCATAGATAATGGCAGGAGCCTTCTACCACCGCCACCAAAACCGGCAAGAAGGATTGAATTTATTGGAGACTCCTATACATGTGCTTCTGGCAATGAATGGACCGATAATAATACTGCGCCTCCTAATGATTCCTATTCAAATATTTATTTAGGTTTTGGTCCTATCATTGCGCGACACTACAATGCGCAATACCAAATGACGAGTCGAGGTGGGATTGGACTTGTTCACGATTATAACGGTAACGAAAGCGAGAACCTCCCAACATATTTTAATAGGACGTTGTTTTATACTCCGGATCCTCAATGGAATTTTTTTCAATGGATTCCGAACCTCGTGGTTATTAGCTTAGGACTGAATGACTATAGCGGCTGGAACGGTTATAATGCTCCGATTCCGGATGAAGATGCACAACTGTATCGAATGAAGTATCATGATTTTATGGCAACAGTTATGGGCGAATATCCTGGGGCAAATATAGTTGCGGTAGCAGCGAATGATATTGCTTGGCTGAAAACAAATATTTCACAGGTCGTGACGGAAGAAAATGCGATGGGGCATACGAACGTTCACTATGCATACTTCCCGTATTACGAAGGTGGCTATGTCAATATAGGACATCCGTCTGTCGCAACACATCAAAAAATCGGCGATACGTTGATTTATGCCATTGATACCATGAATATTTGGCAGCCATATCACGGAACGGTGAAGCCAAAAATTACACAGTATCCGCAGTCTCCTTTTACTGTTTACGATACATCATATACATTAAATATCACAACGGATTCATATGCGACTATGAAGTACAGCTCACAGGATAAACCGTACGCTCAAATGGAAACAACATTTACTACAACCGGGAAACGAACTCATTCGGTAACACTTCCATGTCATAATGATGTTCAGTATAAATATTATATCCGAGGCATTGATATTTATGGTAACGCGATGGATACCTCTGCAATTATCCAGTTTACAGCGGATACAACAAAATCGGTTGTGCATTGGACTTCCATAGCATATGATCACATGCACTGGAAGTCTGGGAAAGCGCCGTTAGGAAATGCATTAGACACATCGGTAACCACTCACACGGGAACAGTGAAGACTGTGTATTACAAGAATTCATTTACGATATCCGGTTTTTCTATTTCGAAAACATATACACTAACAATCTCAGGAAACGATGGCGCGGTAGTCTATATAAATGGAGTACAATCTAAAATCATCAATATGTCTTCAGGTCCAATGGCTTACGATTTACTGGCATTACAATCATCACTCTTTAGTCAGAGTTTTTCCTATACACGCGCTTCCGGTATTCGTTTACTCCAGGAAGGAATTAATGATATCGGAATAGAAGTACATACGGCAAGCTCTTCCAACATCAGCACGTCATTCGATGCATCGTTTCAGGATGAAAATGGAAATTCTCTCTTATCATCCGGATCAACTTGGTACTATTATGATGAGGGCACCGTACCACCGGATCAATTGATGAATAATACAACTGGTGTGGCACAAGAGAAAAACGGACTTGTTCCTGTGAAAACGAAATTATATGCTAATTATCCCAATCCATTTAATCCTATGACGACATTCAGATTTGACCTGAGCACGCAAACGCATGTTAAGCTTTCAATATTTAACCTGCTTGGTCAGGAAATTGCAGTTGTATTGGATGGACAAAAGGAAGCCGGCAGTTATTCAATTCAATTTAATGCAGCTCATTTAACATCCGGGGTCTATTTCTATCGGATGGAAACAGGATCATTTGTTGCAAACAGAAAAATGCTTCTTCTAAAATAACGACCTACTATCTAAAGAAATGAGAATATGTTTCATTCGAATCAAGTAATAAATTACTTTTATACTGGTTTTCGTATTTCACTCTTTTGAACAGCTCCTATTTATGCTCAACCATTTTAGGCAGATACAATATTCCATATTTAAAGATGCAGAATATTAAAAAACAGCGATCTGCGATGACATGGTCTTTGATGATTATTATCCAGGAGACCATAAAAGTGGTTTGACCATTATACAAAAGGGTACGCGTATCGCCGCGAATGGAGATATGCGGTTGAGGGAAAAGGTGGTAGAAATCTCATTACAATTTTAAATCCTGTTCTTCAACGCATGGTGGGTGGTAAGACGCTCGGTGTGGCAATAAAACCTTTGGGTGCCGTCAATGCCTCTTTTTATACACCGGAAAATTAAAATGGAAAGTTTAGTGCAAAGCTGCATTTCAATTATCGTCCAAATCATTGATTCCGGTTCGCTAGGATCTTTAAATCTAAATCCCTAATGTTTCTTTACAGCTTCTGGATTTCCCTCNNTTCGGAAAAACATTGTGCTGAAACCTATAAAAGCCCTGGGTCAAAACTTTTTGCAGGATGAAAATATATTGCACAAGATTGTGGAGAGTCTTGATCTTCGGACGGACGATGTTGTTGTCGAAATCGGTTCTGGTCAAGGTGCGCTTACCAAACATTTGTACGATAAACCGGTGAAACTTATCGGCATTGAGGTGGATGAGAGAGCAATTCGACTTCTTCAGGAACGGTTTGGTGAAAAGTTGGAACTCATTCACTGTAATGTTCTCGATGTCAATCTTGGCGAACTTGCGCAGCATAATGGCAGAAAAGTGCGTATTGTCGGCAATATTCCGTATTATCTTACAAGTGAAATTCTCTTCTGGCTTTTTGATGCACGAACCGCAATTACTGATGCGACGTTGATGGTGCAATTTGAAGTGGCGAGACGCCTCATTGCCCCACCGAAGAACAAGGAATATGGGATACTTTCAATCTTCACGCAATTCTACACCGAATGTGAGATGCTCTTTAAAGTTTCACGCAACTGTTTTTTTCCGAAACCGGAAGTGGATTCTGCTGTCGTAAGGTTTAAGTTCAAGGAACAATTACCGGATTGTGATGAGAAGCTTTTTCGATCGATTGTGCGTTCGACCTTTGGCCAAAGACGAAAGACGCTGCGGAATGGATTGAAATCGATGGGCTACGATGAAAGTGTGCTTGATCAAATTTCATTTAACTTAACGAAAAGGGCGGAGGAATTAGAAGTTGAGGAGTTCCTTTTACTTACGAATAACTTGTCTAAAACGCTAATTTCTAAATCCATTTCTAATTTTTTATCTTGAAGTTATTTAGGATTTAGGTATGAATATTCGGATTTAATTATGTCTATGAAAAAACTGATTTCTTATCTTGCACCGGTCGATGTTGTCTCTATCGTGTTCATGTTTTTTCTGATTGGATTGAATCTGATCTTTTTTGGGCGCGTGTCTGCGTGGTTGGAGATTATCGCCATCGATCTTGTCGTCATTGCTGCCATCTTCTTGTTGGCATATCTAGCGGAAACAAAAAAAACAAAATTGCTGACCGGTCTCCACCGTTTTTACAGTTATCCGTTTGTCCTTTTTGTTTTCAAAGAAATTTATTTAATGGTACGACCTATTCATCCTGTGGATTACGATTGGCTCTTTATCTCTATCGATCACTGGCTTTTCGGAGTCAATCCTACTCAATGGGCGGCACAGTTCGCACATCCGGTACTGACCGAGATATTTCAAATAGCATATTTTTCCTATTACATATTGTTTCTCATGCTTGGTATCGAACTCTTCCGCCGCCACACGATTGATGAATTTGATCATGGCGCATTTCTCATTGTGTACGGATTTTATCTTTCTTATTTAGGATATTTTCTTTTACCGGCTGTCGGTCCCCGCTTTACACTGCATAATTTTTATGCGCTCGGTCAGGAACTACCGGGTCTGCTTTTGACTACACCGATGCGCAATTTTATCAATGCAGGTGAATCGATATCCTCGACACTTCCCAATGTGATACAATTTGTTCAACGCGATGTATTTCCAAGCGGACATACACAACTCACGCTTATTGTCGTCTACCTTGGTCATCAGTATCATCTCAAGACGCGATGGATTATGACGGTCCTTGCTACATTGCTTATAATTAGCACAGTTTATCTGCGATATCATTACGTTGTGGACCTTATCGGCGGTGCAATATTTTTCATATTCACAATATGGAGTGGAAAGAAGATTCAAACTTGGTGGGAAACCAAGGTAGATAGAAAAATGTAATAAAAGAGGAAATGAAAATATATTTGTGACTGACTGCAGATGCCTGAAAGCTAACAACTATCAATTTCTTGCCATCTTGCTACTCACATCAAAATGAGATAAGTTGTATTTGAAATTCATTTACAAAACTCCAAAACCATGACGCACGAGCAAATCTTAAATGAGCTTGAACAGCTTGCATCCAATTGTGGCATTGCTATTCGATATGAAAAAGGCGACTTCGATGGGGGTTATTGTGTTCTGAAAGCAGAACGGCTCATCGTCATTAATAAACGATTAGCTCTGGAGCGCCGAGCTTCTGTTTTAGCGCAGGGATTAGCAGAAGTTGGTATAGATGAAATGTATTTGAAGCCGGCAATTCGGGAATTCATCGAAGACGAACTTGCGCGCGCGGCAAAAGTGTAAAAAATGTCGTTGCATAAGTGATCGAACAAGACAAATTACTTTTTCATTTTACTTTTGACTTTTTTATTGCTTTACTTTATTCTGTTTATTGTATTCTAGATTCTTACTTTTCTTCCAATACTTAGACAAGGAGAACAAGATGCGTATTCTCATTATTAATGGACCCAATCTTGATATTCTTGGCAAGCGCGAACCGGAAATTTACGGCACGATGTCGCTATGGGATATTGAGAACCGGCTAAAAGAAAAATTTTCGAACGTTAAAATAGAATTCTACCAATCCAATAGCGAAGGGCCTATTATCGACGCACTTCATAGAGCGCTGGATGGTGTCACCGACGGTGTGGTTCTCAATCCAGGAGCATTCACGCATTACTCTTATGCTATTCGCGATGCTGTCGCTGCACTGAAAGTACCTGTAATTGAATTACACTTGAGCAATGTCCATGCGCGAGAAGAATTTCGCCGCGAATCGGTAATTGCTCCGGCATGCAAAGGTGTCATTGCCGGTTTCGGTGTGAGGGGTTATGAACTGGCAGTGGAATATATTCTTAATCAGAGTTGAGAAAGCCATCAGTATTCCGTTTACAGTTAATCGTTTTGTGAAATCTTATCGATATGCTTGAATGCCCTTTTACTGAAAACTGATAACTATTAACTATATGATTAAAGCTGTTATTTTCGATTTAGATAATACGTTGGTAGATTTTATGTTAATGAAGCGACAGGCAATCGACGCCGCCATTAATGCAATGCGCGATGCAGGATTGAAGCTTTCTAATGATGAAATCCGCCGAGGAATAGATGAAATTTATGAAGAACGCGGAATGGAATTCCAGAAAGTTTTTGATGAATTGATGTACCGCGAGTTCAGCAAAATCGATTACAAGATTCTTTCGGCTGGTGTTATTGCCTACCGACGCGCAAGAGAAGCGGCGCTCGTTCCGTATCCGCATGTCACAATGACATTAATCGAACTTTCCAAAATGCATATTAAACTTGGCGTTGTCTCCGATGCACCGGCAAAAGAAGCATGGCTCCGACTTTGCTATCTCAACTTTCATCATCTTTTTGATGCAGTCGTAACATTTGAAGATACTGGCATGCGCAAACCCAATCCTGAGCCATTTAGAAAAATATTAGACATGCTTCAGATTCAACCTTCCGAAGCTGTGATGGTGGGTGATTGGGCAGAGCGCGATGTGGTGGGCGCGGCTCAGGTGGGAATGAAAACTATATTTGCGCGGTACGGCAACACCTTCGGTACGGAACTATCAAATGCTAACTATGACATTGATGATATTTCGCAAGTCATAGACATCGTCAAAGAACAAAATCAGAAAGCATAGCCATGGGAAATATTCAAGGCATTGGCGTAGATGTTGTAGATGTGCAAAGGATGAGAGATGTTCTGGAAAATCAAGGCAAAGTGTTTCTTGATAAAGTATTCAGTGATATGGAAGTGACATACTGTAAGACTCGCAAAAAATCGTACATTCATTTTGCTGCGCGGTTTGCCGCCAAGGAAGCAGTGGCAAAAGCAATGCGCACCGGCTGGAGCGGAGCGTTTCATTGGCGGGATATTGAAGTCGTGAACGATCAGTCCGGTGCACCGCACATTCTGCTGTCGCGAGAGGTTGCCAAAGCACTGGAACAATGCTCTGTTCATCTTTCGCTCTCACACACCGATACCACTGTGGTTGCTTTTGTGGTACTGGAAAATAAAAAGTAGAACTCGATTTTGTTGAGATGTCCGATAAGAGGAATTCATGTGTTTGTCGTTGACGGACGGTTCTAAATTCATAAGAATAATTCTCATTAATTCTCAAGACACATTCATCACCTGTCAATAGTTATTCTATGAAATCTTTCATATTTACTCCCGCCGCTGAACACTATATTGCCGACGTTGCTCTCGTTGCTGGTTTTCTCTGGGAGCGTGGGTGGGCAGTGAAAAATAGCGGCAACATTTCTGTTGATATGAGTGGAAAAGTTGATATCCCTGCAAGTGAACTGAGCCTGTTTCCATTTAAACCACTTGACCGCGCCTATCTCGATCTTTTCAGCTATTTTTTCTATGCCACAAATCCGGTTTCACACCTCAAGGATTAACTACACAGGAGATTGATGAGCTAAAAAATGGTTTTAGTTCAAATTTAGAGTAAAACTAGGAAAAAATTTTACGATAGGCATACTATTCTGTTGCATCAAGTTTTACTTTTATTTAAATTCGATTGACCGATTTAGCATTTATTATTTAGTCAAATTTTGAGCGATTATGATTCCTACCTATCAAATCATATTTGCTTATCGAAAATCGTAAGAAGTAATTTATTATCGCAGCTTATAGATATCAATCTGGTATAGATGTATCTACACATTATATCAAATAGTATAACAATCCACTAATTAAAGGAGACAGCCGCAATGAAACAACGTCTGCAAATTGTCGTACTCGCCGTTATGATAATGGCAGCACTCTTTTCGACCCAAATGTTTGGACAGTATCCAATCGAGGGGGTTCGCCTTGGTGTTGAAGGTGGAGTTCTTCGCGGACACACGGACAAACCTGATGATAAACTAAGTGAAGCCATCCGATTATACTTGAGACATGATATTGTTGTTAATCTTGATGGTGATCTTGCCGGTACATATGGAGGAATAAAGGGTACTGATTATCAAGCAGATTTGTGGACTGCAGATTATAAGCTTCTCTACAAACCGCCTATCTTTAATCCATGTGTGGAACCGTATGTAGGCGCAGGTGTAGGAATTGCTTATTACTTTGCAAATCATTGGTTTCGAGCCCCATCATTTGATAAAAGCAGCTATGTTGGATATATTCCTGTAATAGCTGGAATAGAATTTGCTATTACCGACTATCTGCAGTTCGATATAAATGCAAGTTTTAATTATTCCTCTTCCGATGCAATTGTCACCTATAAGAGTACTAATTCCCAAGGTAGTGGAATAAACGATGCATGGTGGGGTGCGTTTGCTGGAGTAAGTGTCACTCTTTGGGGGGGTAGTGTGACAAGGGAAAAAGCAGAAATGCGTGCGAGAGAATTAGCCCTTGCCGAGGCACGTCGTATCCAGGATTCAATTAAAGCAGCGGCAGAGGTAAAGCGTATGCAGGATTCGATCAATGCGATGGCAGAGGCGTTGCGTTTAAAGGAAGCAAAAATTGCTGAGGCACTGCGTATACAGGATTCGATCAGGGCGGCGGCATTAGCGCAGCATATAAAGGATTCGATCGATAATGCGGCAGCATTACGATCTAAAACGCCAGTAGCATTAAAAACAGAAGTGGGCAAAGCGATTGTTCTGGAAGGTGTTGTATTTAAATCCGGAAGTGCACAGATAACAACAGCATCGAATTTAATTCTTAATAGTGCTAGAAAGACTTTAGAAGAAAATCCTGAAATCACAGTGCAAATTCAAGGATTTACCGATAATGTTGGCAAGGCAAAGACCAACCTGAAATTATCACAGAAACGTGCTGAAGCAGTAAAAGCATGGTTGGTGAAAAATGGAATTGCCGCAAGTCGTATTACCGCTGAAGGATATGGCGATACGAATCCTAGAGGAGATAATAGGACAGCAGAAGGGCGTCAATTGAATCGCCGAATCGAATTTTTTAGAGTAAAGTAATAAGCAGCAATAGAAAGAGATGCTCTTTACCTTGAACGAGGTAGAGAGCATCTTTTGTATTGTGTCAAATCTTTTTATACCGAATTGCAGTTATTCCAGCGAATAATCGTAGTAAAAATGAATCAAAGTACAATAATCAAACATAAGGAGATTTCTATGTCTCTCTTCAAGGAATTTAAATCGTTTGCAATGCGCGGCAATGTGGTTGATATGGCAGTCGGTATTATCATTGGTGCGGCATTTGGCAAGATCATCAGTTCACTCGTCAGTGATGTTATCATGCCACCGATTGGTATGCTTGTTGGCGGTATGGATTTTAGCAGTCTTGGCATTACTATTAAAGAAGGAGTACCGGGTGGTGCAGCGGCAGTTGTAATCAAATATGGAATGTTTATTAATATTCTTATCGACTTTTTGATTGTTGCTTTCGCAATGTTTATAATTATTCAGGCGGTAAATCGAATGGTCAAGAAACCTGAAACTGTGCCGACAACAAAAGAATGTCCGGAATGCCTGATGGTTATCCCCATCAATGCAAAACGCTGTGGACATTGCACAGTAATTTTAAAATAATTCCGACATCTATCATTATTCAAGGAATGTTATGAGAATCCTAATATTATTCCTCTTATTGTTTTTTGCAGGCGTTGCGTTCGCACAATCTCCTCAGCCCGCATCACCAGCATTGACCGATACATCGTGGAAGCATATGATGATTGCCAGCGCAAACATTACTCAAATATCTTTCACTGATTGGTCACAAGGAGGTGAGAATGCGCTTGCATATGCATTGTTTTTAGAAGGGAAATCTATATATGCAGTCAATATGATTGAGTGGGTCAACGGCTATAAATTCGGATATGGACAGGCAAAGCTTGGTTCACAGGGCATCCGCAAAACAGATGACAAGATCGATCTGCAAAGTGTGCTTACATATAAATTCGGAACATATATTAATCCATTTGCATCTGTTTCGTTGAATACACAGTTTTCAGAAGGTGTCAAGTATGATGCGCTCGGTATTGCAACGCCCGTCTCGAATTTCTTCGATCCGGCATATATAATTCAAACTGTCGGTGCTGGGTACCAGCCGGGACCTGAAGTTAAAACACGATTGGGTGTAGCTTTGCGCGAGACAATCGCAAAGAATTATGCAAGCAAATATACTGACGATCTGACAACGACATCTGAAGTGGAAAAGCTGAGAATAGAGGGCGGTTTGGAATCGGTTACGGAAGTTGGATGGACAGTGATGGAGAATATCATTCTCAATGCCAAATTAGAAATATTCGCCCCAGTGCAACATTTCGATCGGACAAGTGTACAAAGCGACAATACGCTTTCGGCTAAAGTGAATAAACTCGTTTCCATGTACCTGAATGTCCAGCTCATCAACGACCCTCAAGTGCAAGCAAGGACACAGATCAAACAAACCCTTGCATTAGGATTTAGTTTGACCTTGATGTAAGGAAAGAGTTATCGCTTAAAATAATGCCCCCCGGGTTCATTGAACGCGCGGGCATTATTTCATGATTGACACTATATTATTTATTTTACTTCGTTGAAACTATGATGAGTGTCCGATGGACTCATTATCGTATCAGTGTACCAATCCTATTCCACCGGATAGTCGAATATTTTTCAGAGAGACTATACACCGGAATCTCTGGGTCCCACGACCAATAAATAAATAAAGCTTCACCAATTAAGTGGTCGCCAGGTACGAATCCCCAGTAACGACTGTCCATACTGTTATCGCGATTGTCGCCAAGAACAAAGTAGTAGTTCTGCTGCACGCGATAACTTGAAGCCGCTGCGCCATCAATGAGAATTGTGTCAGCGCTGAATTGAACTGTGTGTCCTTCGCGCTCGATGAAAATATGCCATCGAGAAAATGTGGCAGGGTCGATTTTTAGAATATCACCTCGTTTTGGAACTACAACCGGTCCATAATTAATATCGCTGAATGCCGCACCTTCTGGAAACAATTCTGCTTTTCGTCGAAAGGCATTATCGCTTTGATGTATTGTACTTCTGCCATGCAAAGGAAAGCTTGTCTCGATTCCATTAACTAACACTTTGCCGAATCGAATTTCTACAGTATCACCAGGCAATCCAATACATCGTTTAATGTAGTTCACTGATTCGGAGGGTTTCACTTCGTCTCTGCCGCCGGGGAATTCGAATACTACTACTNNCGATGTACACCACGAAATAAGGGGAGAGTAAATGAAGAAAGTGAGGTCGATGTAAATGGAATACGGCGCGGTGTGTGGAGGCCATATGCTAATTTGTTCACCAACAAAAAATCGCCGACTTGCAGCGTATTTTCCATCGACGTGGAGGGAATACGGTATGCCTCAACTACAAATAATTTCAGAACCAGTGCGACAAGCAGAGTAATAAAAATCGTTTTTCCATACTCAATCAGCGTTAAGGTAATGTTTTTCTCTCTATGCAGAGAAGAATCTGTACTTTCCGTAACCTCGTTATGCTTTGATTGTTCCGACATTATTTAATGAGAGAACCAATGCGACCCCAGCGCACGGAAGCGAGTCTTCCGAAAATATCGTAGAGCGGAAGATCGGAGTTCCAAGACCAATAGACGATCATCGGAGTGCCGACAATATTTTCTCTTGGAATGAAACCCCAGTAACGGCCGTCAAGACTATTGTCGCGATGGTCACCCATGCCAAAAAGATAATCACGCTGAACAGTATAAGATGTTGCCGGCTTGCCGTCTACCAACACGGTTCCCGCAATAGATTCCACGCTATGTCCTTCCCGTTTGATAAAAATTTGCCAAGCGGAATAATTTTGTGCGTTCAATGGAATCACCATTCCTTGTTTTGGTACCACAAGTGGACCGAAGTTGTCTTCGTTCCAACCGGAGCCGGCAGGGAAAATGCGATCATCCGGTTCGGTTGCCGGAATCGTCCATCCACGATCATATCTCACATTGCGCGGCAATGGGAGCATTTGTCCGTTGACAGATAAAACGCGGTTGCGAATCTGAATCGTGTCGCCCGAGACTCCGACACATCGTTTCAGGTAGAAAGTAAAATCCGGCGACTCAACTTCGTCACGCATGCCCGGGAAGACGAACACAATCACGTCTCCGCGTTTAACGTCTCTGAATGACGGAATGCGAAACCAAGGCAGACGCACATTGGTGAATGGAATATTCCGGGGCGATGTTCCGCCGTAGATAAATTTGTTGACGAATAGTAATTCGCCCGTGAGCACTTCGTTTTCCATTGAACCAGTCGGGACAAGGAAAGATGCCACTACAAAATTGTTGATGAGAAGAAATAGTCCAATGACAATTCCGAATTCTTTAAGGAACGCAAGTGCTTTTTCTTTAAACGTTACTACGATTGGCTGCTCTTCTTTTTTTGGTCTCTTGTCGTTGCTCATATTCGTCCTCGTGTTGAAATATTGAACATTAAAATTTCTCTATTATTCATCCATTGAAAGAACAGCGAGAAATGCTTCCTGTGGCACTTCTACACTTCCTACTCGTTTCATCCGCTTCTTGCCTTCNNTTTTGTTTTTCTAGAAGTTTTCGTTTTCGTGAAATATCACCACCATAGCACTTCGCGATTACGTTCTTCCGGATGGCGCTTATCGTTTCGCGTGCAATTATCTTACTTCCAATAGCAGCTTGTATTGCCACTTCAAACATTTGACGTGGAATCAGCCCCCGAAGTTTCGTGCAAAGTCTTCGGCCCCAGTCATACGACTTCACGCGGTGGACTATAGTAGAAAGTGCGTCCACCGGCTCGCCATTCAGCAAAATGTCCAATTTTACAAGGTCAGATTCGCGATATTCAAGGAAATCATAGTCAAATGAGGCATAACCACGTGAGAGTGACTTAAGTTTATCGTAGAAATCGAAGATAATTTCCGATAACGGCAGTTCAAAATGGATGTCGGCGCGTTCCGGGCTGAGATAAGTAGTATTGCGATGGATGCCGCGACGGTCCATACACAGTTTCATTATATTGCCGATGTATTCAGTCGGTGCGATAATTTGTGCTTTGACGAACGGCTCTTCTACTTTTTCAATCTTACCTGCATCAGGCATGAATGCAGGATTGTCGATGAAGAGAACCTCTTTGTCTGTTTTTGTGACGCGGTACTCGACGTTCGGCACCGTGTTGATGAGCTGTTGGTCATATTCGCGCTCTAATCGTTCACGGACAATTTCCATGTGAAGAAGTCCGAGAAATCCGGCGCGAAATCCGAATCCGAGCGCAACCGAACTTTCAGGTTCGAAAATAAGTGATGCATCATTCAACTTCAGCTTATCGAGTGCATCGCGCAATTCGCCAAAGTTGTCGCTGTTGGATGGATAGAGTCCGCTGAAGACCATCGGCTTGGCTTCTTTGTACCCAGGTAAGGGTTCGGATGCAGGATTGTCCACAAGTGTAATCGTGTCGCCGACTTTTGTGTCATGCACGTCTTTGACATTTGCAATGATGTAGCCGACATCGCCCGCAGAAAGCGAACCGACTCGTTTGCGCTGCATTTCAAGAATGCCGACATCTTCCGCTTGAAATTCCTGCCCCTTTGAAAAAAAACGAATCCTGTCTTTTTCGCGCACAGTTCCTTCCATCACACGGATGTATGCAATTGCTCCGCGATATTCATCAAATACAGAATCGAAAATCAATGCTTTGAGCGGCGCCTCTGGATCTCCTTTCGGCGCAGGGATGCGCGAGACGATTGCTTCTAAAACATCTTCCGTCCCCAAGCCGGATTTTGCACTGCCTAACAAAATATCTTCTTCCTTACATCCGATAAGATCCATCACCTGCTTCTTCACCACATCTATCATCGTTTTGGCGCTCGGTAAATCAATTTTGTTGATGAACGGAATTATTTCCAGTCCTGCGTCGATAGCGAGATAAAGATTGGAGATTGTCTGCGCTTCCACGCCTTGAGTCGCATCCACAACAAGAATGGCGCCTT
The DNA here is from genome assembly GCA_003142475.1 of Ignavibacteriota bacterium. Lineage (GTDB taxonomy): Bacteria > Bacteroidota > Ignavibacteria > UBA10030 > UBA10030 > Fen-1298. Next base: position 743 of record PLMK01000026.1, on the reverse strand, counting down.
CGCATGCAGCAAGCGAACGCGAAACTTCGTACGTGAAATCTACATGGCCCGGTGTGTCGATGAGATTGAGCGTGTAATTATTATTATTGCGCGCTTGATATTTGATTTGGATGGCATGCAGTTTGATGGTGATGCCGCGTTCTTGCTCGAGGTCCATATCGTCGAGCATTTGCTTCGACATATCGCGAGCGGCGACGGTGCCGGTGTACTCCAACAGACGGTCGGCAAGTGTTGACTTGCCATGGTCGATGTGTGCAATAATGCAAAAATTACGAAGATGTTCCATCAAGTACGAATCAAATCTGCCGTCATGCGGACGGCACTAAATAGATAATCGCATAAATGACAAAGAGTAAAAAGTGGTATGCTTGATGAAGAGCCACTCTTTACTCCTCTAACTATTAAAAGATAGCGGAAAATGCGCAGAAGAGCAAGATAAGGGAGATGAAGCAGAAGTCAGTTGTCTATTATTAATTTCTTCTTGTTAAAGCAGATAAGAAACCCTCTGCAGTTACGGTGAACGGACGAGTTCATCCATATTTATGGAATCAAAAAGAAGAATTGATAACGATAAAACCTGAAAAGATTACTGACGTGAACGTAGTTATTATTCCGTAGTGTAGTCCAGGCCTTATTAAATGGCAATGGAAAAAATTAAGTACTGCGCTGCCTCAAAAAGAATCTTGACTAGGCACGAAAATGGTCGTATATTAATTATTAGAAGATCGCGGGGTGGAGCAATT
>PLMK01000043.1 GCA_003142475.1 Ignavibacteriota bacterium | reverse complement strand
GGCGAGCTTGCCGGAATGATGCCTCATGCTGGCGGACAGTATGCTTATCTTCGCGAAGCATACAATCCTTTTATAGCATTTCTGTATGGTTGGACATTGTTCCTTGTAATTCAAACAGGAACTATAGCAGCAGTTGCCGTTGCATTCGCAAAATTTACAGGCGTTTTGATTCCATGGTTCAGTGAAAAAAACATTCTTTTTTTAATAGGAAATTTTCGCATTACTGCAGCACAAATTCTTGCTATTACTAGCGTAGCCTTACTGACATATATAAATATGCGTGGGCTGCAAGAAGGAAAGATTGTGCAGAACATTTTTACTTCCACAAAAATTATTGCGCTACTCGGATTTATTCTCCTCACGCTTTTCGTTGGGCAAAATGCTTCTGCTCTCGCAGCAAACATCAGAAATTTCTGGAATGCAACCTGGACACAAGTTGCAAACGGTAAAATACTTTCCGTAACACCAATTTCTGGGTGGATGTTGTTATCAGCCATTGGAGTTGCAATGGTTGGCTCGCTTTTTTCTGCAGATGCGTGGAATAATATTACATTTACTGCCGGTGAAGTGAGCAATCCGAAAAGGAACATTCCACTGAGTCTTGTCTTGGGAACGGGAATAGTGATTCTCATTTATCTTCTTGCCAATATCGGGTACTTGCTGGTCCTGCCGTTGACTGGCTCGCCGGAAGCACTTGATGCAATGGGTCGCGGAATTCAGTTTGCTGTAAGTGATCGGGTTGGTACAGCAGCAGCGTCTGTCATCTTCGGAGAAAATGCTGCAGTTATAATGGCAATTATGATTATGATCTCAACGTTCGGATGCAATAACGGATTGATTCTTGCAGGTGCTCGGGTGTATTATGCAATGGCAAAGGATGGATTGTTTTTTAAAAAAGCGGGAGTATTAAACAAAAAATCTGTCCCCGGCACAGCATTGATAGTACAAGGTATATGGACATGTCTTTTATGTCTTTCCGGCACCTACAGTGATTTGCTTGATTATGTAGTCTTTGCCGTGTTGCTGTTTTACATTTTAACGGTTGTCGGAATATTTATTCTGAGGAAAAAACAACCAAATGTAGAACGACCTTATAAAGCTTTCGGTTATCCAATTATACCTGCAATTTATATTTTTCTTGCCGCCGCCATCTCAATTGATCTACTCATCTTTAAACCGCAGTACACATGGCCAGGATTGGGAATTGTTCTTCTGGGAATTCCGGTATATTTTGTTTGGAAGAAGATTGGTTCAAGAACTAAAACATAGACGGTTGGCGATAATCATGAGAATGCAACTTCCATTTTGTTCATGACGTAGTATTTTCCCTGCCTAAGATCTTTGAAAGCGCCACATAAGTTCTTCCTTGACATTATTATTACCTATCCGTAATATAGTAAAGTATTGCGCTGTGCCCACCGCTGGAAGCTTTTCCTTTGCCTCTGGACTCTTTCTCTTTGTCCAGTACCAGGGTTTTAAAAGCTCTTCCATTGCAACAATTGAATTATTCGGTGAATGATGACGAAATAGAACGGACAAAAGAGCCGTTTATATTAAAAAGAAATAAGTTTTTTAACGACGATCAATTATATATTCAGCACGGTAATTTCCTTTCATAATTCGACCACTAATAAAAAAGGATGCATCCTATGTCAGATTCCATGATCAAGTTTGCCAGCGGAGAGTACGTTCCGTTGGAAATGCATAAGGTCAGGGTTGTTCAGAAGTTAAATTTGCTGCCTGTCGAAGAGAGATTAAAATCTATTGAAGGGGCTGGTTTCAACACCTTCTTGCTCAAGAACAAAGATGTCTTCCTCGATATGCTTACCGACAGCGGAACGAATGCTATGAGCGATCAGCAAATTGCCTCGATGATGGTTGCCGACGATGCATATGCAGGATCGGCATCATACGAAAAGTTATATGAAGCAATTGTTGAAGTGTTCGGCACAAAATATTTTCTGCCGGTTCACCAGGGACGCGCTGCAGAACATATCATTTCGCAGGTCTTTGTTAAAAAGAACCAAACAGTGCCAATGAATTACCACTTCACAACAACGAAAGCACATATTGAACTTGCAGGCGGAAAAGTGTCGGAACTCTTCACCGATGATGCACTGCAAATAAAGAGCAACGTTCCATTCAAAGGAAATATTGATATAGACAAATTACGTTCACTGATTAAGACAAAAGGAAAGGAACAAGTTCCGTACATACGCATGGAAGCCGGCACGAATCTCATCGGCGGTCAACCGTTCTCTATTCAAAATATGCGTGAGGTTCGTAAAGTAGCTAATGAATTCGGCATACTCATTGTTCTCGATGTAAGTCTTGCTTGTGAAAATATATATTTTAACAAAATTCGTGAGGAAGAATTTAAAAATAAAAGTATCAAGGAAATCCTGCTCACAATGTGTAACCTTGCAGACATTATATATTTCTCCGGTCGGAAAATCAGTTGCACGCGTGGAGGTGGCATTGCAACAAATAATCATGATCTGTATTTAGCAATGCGTGATTTGGTACCTCTATTTGAAGGATTTTTGACTTACGGTGGAATGTCTGTTCGAGAGATCGAAGCAATGGCAGTTGGATTGCGGGAGAGTTTGGACATGAACGTGATTAGCCACTCACCACAGTTTATTAAATTTCTGGTGGACCGCCTCGATGCAAAAGGAATTCCTGTCGTTACTCCAGCGGGAGGACTTGGATGTCACCTTGATGCAAAAGGATTCTTATCGCACGTTCCACAATTGCAATATCCAGCCGGAGCGTTAGCCGGTGCTCTCTTTATTATTTCTGGAATTCGAGGAATGGAACGAGGCACGATTTCAATGGACCGCGATGAAAATGGAAATGATGTTCCTTCAGAAGTAGAATTGTTGCGGCTTGCCTTGCCAAGACGCGTGTTTACATTATCGCAAATAAAATTTGTTGAAGATCGTGTTACATGGCTGTATGAAAATCGCAACCTTATTGGCGGACTCAAATTTGTAGAAGAGCCAAAAGTCTTGCGCTTCTTTGTTGGCCGCCTAGCTCCGACAAGCGATTGGACAAGCAAACTTGTGGCGAAGTTCAAACAGGACTTTGGCACTAGCCTGTAATAAATATTGGCAATCATATACTTAACAACC
>PLMK01000013.1:114895-115538 GCA_003142475.1 Ignavibacteriota bacterium | reverse complement strand
CGTATATGGAAGAATCATGGTATTGTCCCTGCAGATGCCTACACAGGATTGCTCAACGGTCAACCCTTTCACGATCATTCCAAAATGTTTGCGGAATTGGAAACCTATCTTAAATCTCTTAAAACTTCAGACAGCTGGGATGAAGATGCGGCAGAGCGTAATATTAAATCTATCCTCAATTATTACATCGGTACACCACCGGAGAAGATTCTTGTCGGCAGCAAGGAAATGACACCTGTGGAATATTTAGAAAAAGTCATCAAATTGAATCTGGACGAGTATGTGGAACTTGTATCACTTGCAGATCGCCCGTACTACACATGGGTGGAATATGACGTACCCGATAATTGGTGGCATAGCAAAAACTACTTCAACGTTCCGCTGAACGATTTTATGATGGTTGTGAAAAATGCTGTTCGTTCAGGATATACAGAAGCCATAGGCGGCGATGTGTCGGAGCCTGGTATTGAAGGGCATGCCGGCATTGCGGTTGTGCCGACTTTTGATATACCGTCTCAGTACATTGATGAAAATGCACGCATTTTTAGATTTAAGAATGGCACAACCGGAGATGACCATGGTATTCACCTTGTTGGTTACACACAAAAAGATGGAATAGATTGGTATCTCATAAAAGATTCGG
>PLMK01000013.1:0-114853 GCA_003142475.1 Ignavibacteriota bacterium | reverse complement strand
ATTGTTTCCAAGATGAAATAAAAGGAACTAAGCCTCATCGATTTTCGTTGTAAAAGTACAATTGATTTATTGTACAATTCCATAGGAGGATGTATCTATGTATAAATTTATTTTAACTTTTTTTCTTTGCTTGATTATACAAAGTGCATTTGCACAAATCCCCAATGCAGGATTTGAAAGCTGGACTCTCGGGAATCCCAATGGATGGTATGCTGATAATGATGCTGTCACAACTGTTACTCAGTCCTCAACAGTTCACTCCGGATCATCAGCGCTACGCGGAGAAGTTGCATCATTTTATACTTTTATAATGCCTCCGTCGATTCAAACTGGTCAAGATGCTCGGGGGTTTGCTTATAGTCAAAGGCCCGTATCAATTACCGGCTATTATCAATTTTTCCCTGCTGCTTCAAGCGGAGATCGATTTTACGTTGATGCGGTTCTCTATAAAGGAGGAGTTGATGGAACTGGTGTTGCTGTTGGCGCCCTAGTGATCTCGGCAGCGGCATCCTCTTATACACAATTTTCAGCTACATTCAATTATTTGACGATCGATATTCCTGATACTTGTGTTATTCAAATATCGATCGTCGGTTCTGGTACAGGTGTACAGGCCACACCGCACGCAGGGTCGTACTATCTTCTTGATGATTTAGCTTTTNNTATCCCAATCCGTTTAATCCGAGCACGACAATTTCCTATTCTCTTTCAAAGTCCTCATATGTAAAGCTGCGTGTCTTTAATGTTCTGGGAAAAGAAGTGACAACGCTGGCTGATGGATTTCAATCGGCAGGAAATCATACTACCCACTTTCTTGCATCGAACATGGCCTCTGGCGTATATTTTTATCGTTTAGAAGCGGAAGGCTATACTGCAATGAAGCAAATGCTCCTTGTTAAATAAGAATTCATAGACATATTACAAGGAAAAGCCGGATGATGAATCCGGCTTTTTGTTTTTCATGATTTCCTTCTATGCACATGGACGATTTATATTGCCTTAGCAAATCCTTGGTAATTGCTCGCCTGAAAGCATGTCCACAACACGCGAACCGCCGATGCGCGTTTTCATAATTACGGTACCAGTATGATCAGCAACAACCTCGCCGATTGTGACAGCATTTTTCCCAAACGGATGCGCGCGCATTGCTGCAAGCACTTTATCTGCTGCCGTTGGAGCGACAAATGCAAGAAGCTTACCTTCATTTGCCACATACAGCGGATCAAAGCCGAGAATCTCGCATGCACCCATAACTTCTTCAGACACAGGTATGAGATCTTCTAAAATAGTAATTCCGATATTAGCGCTTTCAGCAATTTCGTTTAGCACGGTTGCAACGCCGCCGCGCGTCGGGTCGCGAAGAACGTGAATCTCCTGACTTGCGGCAAACATCGCCCCTACTAATCCATTGAGTGGTGCACAGTCGCTTTCAATCTGAGTCTCGAACTCCAATCCTTCCCGCACAGACATGATGGCGATTCCATGATCGGCAATTGTTCCGCTTACAATAATCTTATCGCCTAATTTTGCGCGTTGCGGACTGATTTCAATTCCATCTGGAATAATGCCAATGCCCGATGTATTGATGAAGATTTTATCTCCTTTGCCGCGATCAACCACTTTCGTGTCACCAGTAACAAGCTGAATCCCCGCCGCTTTTGTCGCAGCTTCCATCGAAAGTACAACGCGCCACAGATCTTCCATCGGTAATCCTTCTTCTATAATAAATGCAGAAGAAAGATAAAGCGGGCGAGCACCACACATTGAAAGATCATTCACGGTTCCATTCACTGCGAGCGTACCAATATCTCCGCCGGGAAAGAAAATTGGATTGATGACGTACGAATCAGTAGAAAATGCAAATCGTGTGCCGTTGATGGAGAAGATGGCGCCATCGTGCAGCGGCTCAAGCAATTCATTTTTAAATTGTGATGCAAACATATTTTTGATTAACTGGTGCGAAAGCTTTCCACCCCCGCCGTGTGCCAGCAGAACATTCTTATATTCCATAATTGGCAGCGGGCAAGCGAAGCCATTACTCAGGTCTATCTTTTTGTCAATCATTAGTTCTATTCTCTCCCGTTTTCCTCAATCTAACGCTTTCCTAACTTTTTTGAGTACCTCTTCTATAAGGTACGGTTTTTGGAGAAATCCTAACACGCCGGCATTTTCCAATATTGCTTTTATGTCTGGCTCAAAATATCCGCTGGCTAATACCATCTTCACTGCAGGGTTTATTTCTTTGAGTTTTTTAAATTCAACGTCGCCCGATAATTTTGGCAAGCCCATGTCACTGATAACGAGTGCAATTTCGTGTGCATGCTGGTTATATACATTTACCGCTTCCATACCGTCCTTTGCCGTTAGTACAGTATAACCGTTTGCTTCAAGAAGAATCTGTACCATATCGAGCAATAAGTCTTCATCTTCCACGACAAGAATTGTTTCGTTTCCACCACGAACTAGGTCTTCTGCTTTAACCGCTTCGAGCTCAATAGTGCTTTCCTTTGAAACAGGTAAGTATAGCAGGAAAGTCGTTCCGTTTCCCACAGCGCTTTGCACGTCCACGAATCCATGGTGAGCTTGAACAACACCGTACACCACAGAAAGTCCCAATCCAGTTCCTTTACCTTTTTCTTTTGTTGTGAAGAACGGGTCGAAAATTCTATTGCGAGTTATTTCGTCCATACCTATTCCGTTATCGGAAACAGTTATACAAATGTAACGCTGCTCATTTACCGCTGGAAAGCGTTCCCGCAACTTTTCTCCTGCTGCTATATGCGCTTTGATTGTAATAACGCCGCCATTGGGCATAGCATCCCGCGCATTGACGCAGAGATTGAGCAATATCTGATGGATTTGTGTATGATCGGCATTGATCAGTGGAAGGTCTGTTTCTATTTCTTTGTTGAAGGTGATTATTTTTGGAAATGTCTGCTCCAGCATCGATACTAACTCTCGCATAAGATCAGGAACGCTCATTGGTTCGAATGCTATGTCAGTCTTGCGGGCAAAAGTAAGAATTTGTCTCACCAATCCTGCTCCTCGATCGACTGCTTGTTTGATAGCATTCACTCCGTCAGAAAATTTTTGTGCATTGTCCTTCATTGAGGGAAGGATGGATGTATATCCGAGAATGATCCCAAGAATATTATTGAAATCGTGCGCAATTCCGCCAGCGAGTGTACCAATGCTGAGCATCTTTTGAGATTGCACTAGCTCTTGCTGAAGTTTCTTTTGTTCGGTAATGTCTTGGAAAACCTCCAGCATCGCCTTGCGTCCTTCGTACATCATACCGACATGACTGATCTGGAAAGTTTTACCACCTAAGACGCCCGTTGTTTCAATAATATCTGGTTTGCCAAATGAGATTCCTCTCTTCAGCGGACAGTCTTTGCATTGCTGGTTGTCGTCCTTGTACACTTTCCAGCAGCACATATCTACCACATCAACTGTAAGCATTTCCTTCATAGTTTTACTGACAAAAAGAATATTTCCTTCTTCGTCAACAATATTCATTCCGAATGGCATTGTCTGGATGAGCAGATCGTTAAAGGCGTTCGTTTGACGAAGCGCTTCTTCTGCCATCCGGCGCTGAGTGAGATCGGAGAAGAAGACGAGCGTATAATCACTCATCAATGTGAACGTAGATTCGATGTACTTTGTCGAGCCGTCTTTGCATGTGATGACGGATTCTATCGGTTCAGGTTCTTGGTTTTCTCTTTGTGACCATTCTTTGGAAGTGCGCCACGCTGCTTCAATCTGATTCCGATATTCTTCCATCGGATATGCGATAGGCCACCATGCACTCAGGGATGGTAAGTCAGCTTGTTCATACCCAAAGAGTTCAGTAAAACGATGGCTTACGTACTCGATGTTTTGGTTCTTTCCGGAGAACACAGCGATAGATACCGGTGAAGACTCCACTAATGTTTTAAAAAGTCCTTCACTTCGCAGCAATGCTTCTTCCGCCTGTTTGCGCTCGGTGATGTCCTCAATCATAGCGAGAAAGTATAAAAATCGTTTGTTTCTATCGCGAATAGCTGTAATAGTTGTGGCCCCCCAGACGGCTCTTTTATCTTTTCGTATATAGCGTTTCTCAGTGCGATAGAGAGGGATATCTCCAGCTAAAAGTTTATTAATCGATTCTATATCTTTTGCGATATGTTCCGGATGTGTAATATCTTTGAATGTAAGTGCAGTTAATTCTTTTTCCTCATAGCCCATCATTCTGAAAAAAGCTGCATTGGCTTTAATAAATTTAAAGTCTGAGCCAGAAGTCGCCATGCCAAGCGGACCTTCTTCAAATATTCTTCGGAAACGATCTTCACTTTCCTTCAAGAATTCTTCTGCGAGCTTGCGATCGGTAATATCACGAATGATGCTTTGATAGAATCTCTTTTCATCAATCTTAATAAATCGTGAACTGACCTCGACAGGAAATACTGTGCCGTCTTTTCGCCGGTGTTCTGTTTCATACACTAATCCGCCTCGCTCTTCAACCTGTTTCATTTGTTTCTCATCCTGAGAGCGAGTTTTCTGTGAACGGAGATCATGGATATGTAAATGACCTATCTCTTCCTGTGTGTAACCGTAAATCCTGCATGATTGGTCATTGGCCTCGACAATCTTCCCATTCATATCTATCAATAGTATGCTGTCATTTGCATATTTGATCAAATATTCAAAATGCTTAATGAGTGCTTGGCGTTCTATTTGTGCTTCGTACTGCTCGCGATAAAATCGAGCTCGCTGATGCCGCCACCAGGACACGATTATGCTACCGGCTGTCAGCAGGAAGAAGAACATCCCGATAAACACGATCCATACTTGTGAACGAAGAGGCGCATAAATCTCTTCCTGATCAACTTTTGCTATCATAAACCATGGAGTATTTTGAATTTTTCTAATCGCTGCAAGCACAGGAACATCGCGATAGTCAATACCCTCTACGACTCCTTCAATTCCACGGACCGCCATCGAAGCAGGAAGTTGTTCATTAGAAATTGGCAGACGTAATGTCAGCGTCGTATTTTTTCTGTGACGAAGCTCATTTAAATAGACGATGCTGTCTCCCTCTTGCTTGAGCAATAATGTCTCGGATGTGCGGCTTGGTGTTGGCCATGTTTGGATAAGTGGAAAGAAAATTATCTGTGGATCGATACGCAGCATGAATACGCCAATGAGAGTACTATCATGTCGATCCTGGGAAAAAAGAGGCACCATCAAGTCCATGTGCGCAATAGGGAACGGTCCGGATTTATGCAAATCTGAAAGGATCACTTTTCGTTGACGAAGAGATTCTTGAAATAGTGATCGAGCTTGAGTGCCAACTGAATCTCTATAACGTGACACCGCAAGCCGGATTTTTCCTTTTGCGTCGATAAGGATGGAGGATTCATATCCGGCTTTGATCTGAAAGGATTCCATCACTGTATAAAGTTCTTGTTTCCGATCGGATCCGGCAGAAGTTTTCATGAATGTTTCAAACGCTCGTAAGAGAGGAACGTTGTGACGAATGAGTTCACCATCTGCGATTCGTTCATGGCGCCATTGAGCAATTTGGCTCACCTTTAAATCTGCAATGGCGGCGATGTAATTTTGCGCTTCCGACTTGATATGCTTCTGTTGCGCTTGATAGAAAAAGAAACCGGTAATGAGAATACCTGCTACTAAGAGCACAAATACAGTGATGAGGAACCATGGGATTTTCCGGCTGGGTAGATGATTTTTCATGTGCCGTATCCTTTCTTAACGCTCAGAAATCTTTCGAAAAAAATTCAATATATCTCATTTTCGATAATTCATTTTTCCATAATGGAAGTACGCTGCGCATGCACCCTCGGAGGAAACCATTGGAGCGCCAAGCGGATGTTCTGGAGTGCATTGAATTCCAAATGCTGAACAATCGTGCGGTTTTTTAAATCCTTGCATTACTTGACCTGCAATACACAAAGGTGATTCTTGCGTATGGATGGCTGCAATATCAAACACGTTCTCGGCGTCAAACTCTGCAAACTCATCGCGTAACCGGTAACCGCTCTTTGGAATTATTCCGATGCCGCGCCATGAGCGGTCCGTCGTCTCGAAAACTTTTCGCATTAATTCTTGCGCTGAACGATTGCCCTCTCGACGAACTGCTCGAGTATATTGGTTCTCAACTTCTGCATGTCCTTCTTCAAGCTGTTTCACCGTCATCAAAATTCCTTGAAGAATATCGACCGGCTCAAAGCCTGTTACTACAATCGGTATATGATATTTTGATGCGAGTGTAATATATTCCTCGTATCCCATCACGGTGCAGACATGCCCAGCCGCGAGAAATCCTTGAACATGATTTAACGGTGATGAAAGAATTGCTTCCATTGCCGGGGGCACAAGTACATGCGAACAGAGAATTGAAAAATTTTTCAGGCCGAGCTGTTTTGCTTGCCAAACGGACATTGCGTTTGCAGGAGCAGTGGTTTCGAATCCTACAGCAAAGAAAACAATTTTTTTCTCAGGATTTTTCTGGGCAAGTTTCAATGCATCGAGCGGGGAGTAGACAATGCGTACATCGCCGCCCGCTGCTTTCACGGTCAACAGATCTTTTTCTGAACCGGGCACTCGGAGCATGTCGCCGAATGAGGTAAAGATGATGTCCGGTCGCGATGCAATGGCGACTGCTTTGTCGATGAGTTCAAGCGGAGTAACACACACTGGGCATCCGGGTCCGTGCACGAGTGTAAGGTCTGAAGGAAGCAAATCATCAATCCCGGATTTGACGATTGTATGTGTCTGCCCACCGCAGATTTCCATGATTGTCCATGGATGAGTAACGACACTTCGTATTTGGTTAATCAGCTTTTCTGCCGAAGTTGCATCCCGATATTCATCGATATATTTCATGATGGCTTCTTGTTGCTCATTTCATGCATATCGCACTTATTCATTTTCAAGATCGTTCATTTGGTTTATCAGTTTCAGTGTTTCCTGCGCTTCCTCTTCATCCATCATACTAATGGCGAAGCCGACGTGGACAATAACGTAACTGCCGATCTTCACCTCCGGCACAAGTTCAAGACAAACCTCTTTTTTGATGCCGCCGAAACTTACTTTGCCCATTATAGGCGAAACAGCAGCATTGATTTCTATGACTTTACCGGGAATTGCAAGACACATATTGTTTTCCTTTTCTGATTCAATTTTAGTAATCCTGAAGTAACAATCAAGCTGTTTCAAGAGATTTACGAATTCTCACAGAGTAAATCTGAGATATATCTCAGGAATTTTTAAATCTCTTTCCGATACAGACGGAGAGCAGCATAGACTTGCCCCAAAGCGATTCCTCCGTCGTTCGGTGGTACCCGCTGATGCCAGTACGGGTTGAATCCTTCTTCACGCAATCGTTTCACGGTATGCTCAGTCAGATATTTATTCTGGAAGCATCCTCCAGACAGTACTACACGACTTTGTTTAATCTTCAATGCCACCGCCACAATTATTTCAACAAGTGTGTTATGGAATTTAGCAGAGATAATCCCGATTTGAATATTTTTCTGGATATCTTCTAGAATCCCACGGATGATAGACGACCAATCGATAGTCTTAAGTAAGTTTTGTTTTTCATTTCCCGTATCATGTTTTCTGTTTTCAATAGAAAAAGAATATCTTTCTTCCGTTTCAATTCCTGCCGTTAAAAATTCCAACTCCGCAGCCGCCTGACCTTCATAATTCACGATCTGTCTCAATCCAATGAGTGATGCGACGGCATCAAAGAGTCTGCCTGCGCTTGTTGTAACAGGCATATTAACATTCTTTATAAACATCTGTTTAAGTACAGCAAGTTCCGCCGATGTGAATGCTTGCATGGAAATCAAATCGTTGCGATGAAAAATATCGTCGCCAAATATCTCGTACAAAATACCAAGCGCAATTCGCCGCGGTTCTTTAACGGCCTTTTCCCCGCCAGGCAATCGGAAAGAACGGAAAGTGGCAATGCGCTCGAATGATGTCTGCTCTGTTATTAAAAATTCGCCGCCCCAGATAGTTCCGTCGAGTCCATAACCCGTCCCATCCCACGACACGCCGAGCAATTCGCCTTCCAATTGATTCTCCGCCATACAAGAAGCGATGTGTGCGTAATGATGTTGGACTTCTACGTATGGAATGCCGGAGGCTCGAGCGAATTTCGATGAAAGATAATCGGGATGAAGATCGCAAACAAACTGTGTCGGTTTTGTCTCGTACATAGTCTGGAAATCTGCTATAACTCGATGAAATGCATCTAACGATTCTTTCGTTTCCAAATCACCAATATGTTGACTGATAAATACGTTATCTTTAGATGTCAGCGCAATTGTATTCTTAAGATGCGCGCCAACTGCAAGGAGGGGAACGGCATGTTGTGTTCCTACAACTATGGGCAATGGTGCATAACCGCGCGCACGGCGAAGCACTAATTCGCGTTCCATCATAATTCGAACAATGGAATCATCCACATGCCGCACAATCGGTCGGTTATGAACAAGAAATATATCTGCAATTCCGTTGAGCCGATCGAGGGCTTCGTATTCATCGATACAAATCGGTTCGTCCGACAAATTACCACTTGTTGCGACAACCGGAAAACCAAGTTCTTTCATGAGAATGTGATGCAACGGAGTATATGGCAGCATGACGCCAAGATATGGATTTGAAGGAGCGATAGATGAAGCAATATTACTGTTTTCCTTTCCCTGTTTTCTTTCTAGCAACACAATTGGAGATTCTGGTGAAAGTAAAAGCCGCGTTTCAAATTCATTAACCTTGCATTCTAATTTTATTGCTTCTAATGAAGGGAACATGAGCGCCAATGGTTTTTCTTCCCGATGCTTCCGTTTGCGAAGACGACGTACTGCCTCGTCGTTGCACGCATCAGCCATAAGGTGAAAACCGCCAAGTCCTTTGACAGCGACAATATTGCCGGCTCGAATCATTTCCACTGCTTGAAGCAGTGCATTGTGTCTTTCGGCAATTATTTTTCCCGTATTATTCCATAATTCCAATTTTGGCCCGCATACGGGGCATGCATTTGGCTGAGCATGAAAACGGCGATTGAGTGGATTTTGGTACTCTGCTTTGCAATCCGGACACATCTCAAATTTCTTCATAGATGTATTCGGTCGATCGTACGGTAAGGCTTCTATAATAGAAAAACGCGGTCCGCAGTTTGTGCAATTAGTAAAAGGATAGAGGTAGCGGCGATTTGATGTGTCGAAAATGTCCTTCAAACAGTCAGGACAAGTTGAGATATCAGGAAGAACGAGCGCAGTCTTTATTCCTGCTGAATCGCTTTTACGAATTTCGAAAGTGGTGAATCCAACTGGATCAAGAAATGAGAACTCTAAACTCTGGATGAATGCCCGCGGTGGAATTTCTTGCTGCAAACGAAACAGAAACTGATTGAGTATATCTTTTTCGCTTTCGATTTCAATAAAGACACCTTGAGTAGAGTTTGATACCCAGCCCGGCAGTTTCATCTCTGTCGCCAATCGATAGGCGAATGGTCGAAAACCTACGCCCTGCACTGCACCGCGAATAATGATCCGCAGTCGCAATATTTCTAATTTTTTCATTTTTCTCTGTTGTTCTGCACTAATAAAGTGCAAAAAAATCTTGTGAGAAGCAGTATGGAAGAATTCCAAACCATCATTTATAAAGATGTTTATTCTTATCTAAAAAAGTGTTTAATTAAGTCATATCAAGAAAATATAATCACAAAAGAAAAGAATCAGGCATGATTTGGAACGAATATATTGAATGCATGGATCGGGAGCGGCTTACGAAATTGCAGAGTGAACGACTGTCTGCAATGGTGGAAAGACTTTATTATAATGTGCCATTCTATCGTCAAAAGTTTCAGAAAAGCGGAATTGAACCGGGGGATATAAAGAATGTAGATCAATTAAAAAACTTGCCTTTTACTACGAAACAGGATTTGCGCGATAATTATCCATTTGATTTATTCGCTGTACCGATTTCGGAAATCGTGCGTGTACATGCATCCAGCGGCACAACAGGGAAGCCGACTGTTGTGGGATATACGCGAAAAGATCTTGAAATTTGGTCCGAGGTTGTAGCCCGCACGCTGACCTCTGCTGGAGGCGGCAAGAACGATGTATTACATATTGCTTATGGTTATGGTTTGTTCACTGGAGGATTAGGTATCCATTACGGTGCAGAAAAGATTGGCGCAACCGTTATTCCTGTCTCCGGCGGCAACACTCAACGCCAATTACAATTGATGCAAGATCTTGGTTCTACCATCCTCGCTTGCACACCATCCTATGCTCTCTATTTAGCCGAGGCAATGGCTGAAGCCGGCATATCACCTGATTCGCTGAAACTCAAAGCTGGAGTATTTGGAGCTGAACCATGGACAGAAGAAATGCGCCGTGAAATTGAAGATAAGTTGAAAATAAAAGCGATTGATATTTATGGATTGAGCGAAGTGATTGGACCGGGCGTAGCTTCTGAGTGCATGTGTCAAAAAGGTTTACATATTTTTGAAGATCATTTTATTCCAGAAGTTGTCGATCCGCAGACACTCGAAATACTTCCATACGGTCAGATTGGAGAATTGGTGTTCACCTGCGTTACCAAAGAAGCTTTACCATTGCTTCGATATCGCACACGGGATCTCACTGTACTGAATCCAGAAAAATGCGACTGCGGCCGTACAATTATGCGAATGAAAAAATGCCTTGGTCGTTCGGATGACATGTTGATTATTAGGGGAGTAAATGTTTTTCCGTCTCAGATAGAAACAGTGCTGCTCGAGATGAGCGAAACCAAACCACATTACTTACTTATAGTCGACAGAGTGAATAACCTTGATGTTCTGGAAGTATGGGTTGAAGTTGATGAACAATTCTTCTCTGATGAAATTAAGAAATTAGAAGATCTGAAAAAGAAAATCCAGCATAACATTGAATCAACCTTAGGTATTGGCGCTATTGTAAAATTAGTTGAACCAAAAACTATCGAACGGAGCGAAGGTAAAGCCAAACGGGTTATAGATAAACGAAAACTAAAGTAGGACGTTATGATCATAAAACAACTTTCAGTATTTCTCGAAAATAAGTCAGGTCGTCTGACTGAAGTAACCGAAGCGTTAGCTTCAGCACAAATCAATATCTCTGCTTTCAGCATTGCCGACACCTCTGAATTCGGTGTTCTCAGGATGATCGTAAGCAAGCCGGAGGCGGCTGAAGCAGCGTTGAAGGCAAAGGGAATTTCCGTTCATATCACAGAAGTTATTGCCGTTGTGGTTCCGCACAATCCAGGTGGCTTACATAGGACATTGAAAATTCTGTCTTCCGAAGGGATCAGCATAGAATATATGTACGCATTTGCCATGGGAGATCGTGCGACCGTGATCATTCGCACCGATGCGATTCAACAGGCTATACTGGTTTTGCAGAAGCATAAAATGGAGCTACTCAAGGCAAGCGATATTTATGAAGTATGATAAAAAGTGATATGTTACGTTATTCTAAATCAGTTTCTTCTTTACGCACATCCGAGATCCGCGATTTGATGAGTCTTGCAACGCGGCCGGATATTATTTCGTTTGCCGGCGGTATGCCGGGAAACGAACTTTTTCCAGTCGAAGAAATCGATGAGATTTACAACAACCTGCCTCTCGATATTAAACAAACTGGTTTTCAATATGGACCTACACCGGGCTATCCTCCATTGCTTGAATCCCTGAAAGAGTATTTAAAAAAGAAAGGAATGCCGGTTGAAACAAATAAACTCATGATTACGACCGGTTCTTTGCAGGCGATTAATATCCTAGCAAAAGTTTTTATCGATCCGGAAGATTTAGTGGTAACAGAAAACCCTTGTTTTATCGGAGGGATTTCAGCATTCAAATCGTATCAAGCTCATCTTCAGGGAATAGATTTAGATGACGACGGAATCAATATCCAGTCTTTGAAGAGCTTTCTTAATCAATCTAAACCTAAACCACCTAAATTTATTTACCTTACTCCTAACTTTCATAATCCTGCTGGTACGCTTTATACAGAACAGCGAAAGAGGGAATTGGTGCCGGTGCTTCAAGAGCATGATTTGATGTTGGTCGAAGATGATGCATATGGTGAATTGTATTTTGATGAAGAGGCTCGGAAAAGAGTCGTTCCGCTGAAAACGTTGTATGAAAACGAGCTTGAAATATGTTATACGAGTTCTTTTTCAAAAATAATCGGACCTGGCTTTCGATTGGGATGGATGCTGGTCCCACCAGAGATTTATCAGAAAGCTGAATTGTGTAAGCAGTCGATGGATGCCTGTTCTCCTAATTTTACACAAGTATTAGCGAATGAATTTCTGCGAAGCGGCAAGATGGAACTCTACATTAAAAAATTGCGGATAATTTATAAACGGCGTAAAGATACAATGGTTAGCGCTATCCGCAAATATTTTCCAGAAGAAATGAAATGGGCGGAACCAAGAGGCGGCTTTTATATGTGGGTACAATTACCACCGAAAGTCGACATTATGTCCGTGCTCCAGGCGAGTATCGATAAAGGCGCTGTATTTGTCATTGGCAAAACATTCGATCCCGAAGGAAAGGATAACAGTCATTTCAGATTATCATACTCGAACACACCTGAAGATGAAATCGAGAAGGGCATTCATATTCTTGGTGACTGTCTAAAGGAAGCGTTGAAACCATCGAGATGATGGACAAGCGTTATGGTAAATGTTTGTTCACACTTGCAAGAATATCGGAAGTAATAGTTTCAAGAGAAATGCGATATTGTTCGACCCTCGTCTTAGTTTGAGCGATAAAGTTTGCATCACTCAATGAACCAAGATTAATCTTAACATTTAACGCGGCGCCCTCGTATCCAGCTTGCAGCATTAGCGCGGCAACACCGATATCAGAAAGAGAATTTTGATTTCCTTTTTCTGCTATGATCTTAACAAGTTTCATTGCTTCAACGCAAAGTTCCATTAGTTTTAATGGAACGAGTGTCGCCGTTTTTATTGCTTCTTGAATCTCTGCCGTACGTTTCGTCTTCTGTTCTTCTTTTTCCTTTGGTAATCCGTACGCTGTCATAACCTTGTTGAATGCTGTAGTATCTTCTTCGATAATTGCACTGAAGTTAACGCGAAGTTCTTCGGATTGCTTTAATACTTTTTCTATTTCGATCTGCACATCAGCATATTTCTTTTTGCCCATTGTGAGCCGGCAGACCATTGAAGTGAGTGCGGTGCCAAGTGACGCGGCAAGCGCAGAGACGCTTCCACCGCCAGGTGCCGGAGAGTTGGATGCGATTTCATTGAGGAAGTCGGTAACGGAAAGAGAAGTTATCATATCAAGTCCTATCGGCGAATGTCACGCATCTCAGCATGACGAGTATATTTTAAATCTGGTACTCAATGATTTTTTTCTTTGTGTCGAATGGTTCAAATTGGTTCAATCCTAATTTTTCGACAGCAAGTGAAACATATTCCTGCTCGGTAAGAGTTTTTATCTTTGAGTAAAAAGTTCCCGCTTTCAACATTGCAGCAAGCGGTGTCAATCCAATAATTTCGCTTCCGGTAACGTCGATGTCGAGCGCTTGCGCCTGTTTCTTCACTTCTTCATAAGCTTCGTGAATCGATGTAATTTCAAAATCTACAAGATTAATGGAAACCTGTGCGATCTTGAATCGTTCCAAGAAAACGCCCATAGCTTTAACGGCTTTAAGCGTGCCTGGAATTCTAATTGTTTCTCCTTTTTCATTTTTTACAGGATTATCGAATTGATCTTTCATTATGCGTCCGCTTTCACGAATACGCATTGCTATTTCGTGTGCTAATGTAACGTCCTTTGTATTCAAATTGATGTTGTATGCGATGAGAAAACTTCGAGCGCCGGTGACGGTAGCACCTGATTTTGAATTGAAGACTGGTTCGCCGTAATCTGGTCTCCAAGCAGGATCTTTCAGTTTCTTTGGAAGACCTTCATACTCGCCCATGCGAATGTCAGAAAGATTTTTTCTCTGATGTGAACGAGCTGCAAATTCATATAAGTAAATCGGAATGTTCAGTTCGGATGCAACGCGCTTGCCGTACATGTTGGCAAGTTGCACACAGTCGTTTATCGTAACATCGCTGATTGGAACGAAAGGAACGACATCCGCGGCGCCAATACGAGGATGTTCACCTTTGTGTTTTGTCATATCGATATGTTCGGCTGCAGTTTTCGTTGCCTGAAAGGCCGCTTCCAGTACAGCTTCTGGTTCGCCGACGAATGTTACCACTGTTCGGTTGTAATCTTTATCTGGCTCAATGTTGAGCAAGCGAACCCCAGGCACACCCTGCACACTTGCGCTGATGGCATTAATCGTCCCTTGATTTTGCCCTTCGCTAAAATTAGGAACGCATTCTACAAGTTTTCGCATACAGATTTCCTTCTTGACTAAAAATCCAAATACGTTCCGTGTTTGATAACTTTTGCGACGTGGTTTGTACCGAAATGGTAAGCGAGATATTGATAGCTTGGAATATCATAAAGTACAATGTCGGCTTGTTTGCCGACTTCGACGCTGCCAATTACTTCTGATAGACCAAGCGCGGCCGCTCCATTGAGTGTGGAAGCGGTAATAGCTTCTTCCGATGTCATCGACATTTGTGTGCAGGCTATCGTCATCATGATTGACATGGAATAAGACATACAGGAACCGGGATTGAAATTAGATGCAATCGCCAGCGGAATATCGTTATCGATAATTTTCCTTGCGGGCGGATAATTGCAGTGTAAGAAAAACGAAACACCAGGGAGAACGGTTGCGATGGTTCCGGACTGTTTTAATGCAGCGATTCCCGCTTCATCGATTTGCTCAAGATGATCGGCAGAGAGTGCACCCATTTCTGCCGCGAGTTTCGATGCACCAATTTGCGTTAGTTGATCTGCATGAATTTTTAAGTTCATACCAAGAGGCTTTGCTGTTTTAAAAATTCTCCGACATTGTTCAACAGAAAAATATTCTTGGTCGCAAAAAGCATCACAGAATTTTGCAAGTTTGCGTTGCGCAATGTAGGGAAGCATGCGTGTGCAAATAAGGTCAACATAGCCATTGGAATTGTTTTTGAACTCCGGCGGGATTGCATGCGCTCCGAGAAATGTCGGCACTATACCCATCAGACATTCCTCGGTAAGGTCATTGATTGCTTCCAGCATTTTGATTTCATCTTTTTCGTTCAGCCCGTATCCGGATTTGATTTCAACTGTTGTTGTTCCCTCCGTCAGCATCGTGTCTAAATGCCGGCGGGCGAGTTTCTTCAATTCTTTTTTGGTTGCTGTTCGTGTGGCCTGGACAGTACTGAGAATTCCTCCGCCCGCTTGTGCGATCTCCTCATACGTTTTTCCTTCAACGCGTAGTGCGAATTCATCTTCTCGTGTTCCTGCAAACAATAAGTGTGTGTGTGAGTCAACAAATCCGGGAAGTCCAATTAAATCAGAAGCATCGATAATGTCTATATTTTCATTCACCGTTTGCGTGAATTCTGCGTTTCGACCAATCCACTTGAAAAGTCCGTTTTCAATTAAAATTGTCGCATTTTCAATAACACCGAGATCACGCATTTCTTTGCCGGATTTGAACGGCATGCCGTTTGAATGTACTGTAACAAGCTGCTTAATATTCTTGATGAGAAGATTCATAAATAATATTTTCTCTTGATAGCAAGAAAAGAAGATAATGCTTTGGAATCAAGACGATGCACTAACAGAGTTGGAGCATCGTAAATCGATTACGATTTCATCATAGGAATCTTTATTGACCATTTCTTTGCATTGTCAATAGCGCGTTTATATCCGGCATCAGCGTGGCGAACAATGCCCATTCCCGGATCGTATGTCAATACTCTTTGTAGTCTCGCTTCGGCGTCTTTTGTTCCATCGGCAACAATAACCATTCCAGCGTGGATAGATAATCCGATGCCAACTCCGCCGCCGTGATGAACACTTACCCAACTTGCACCGCCTGTTGCATTGAGCAACGCATTAAGGATGGGCCAATCTGCGATAGCATCACTGCCATCGAGCATCTTCTCAGTTTCGCGGTTTGGCGAAGCAACACTGCCGCAATCGAGGTGGTCGCGGCCAATGACGATAGGCGCTTTGAGTTCTCCATTGGCAACAAGGTCGTTGAAGATTTTTCCCATCTTTGCCCGCTCACCGTAACCAAGCCAGCAAATGCGTGCCGGCAATCCTTGAAACTCGACTTCTTTTTGAGCTTTATTAATCCAAGTGCATAACTGCTTATTCTCCGCAAATGTCTCCATCACTGCTTGGTCTGTGCGATAGATGTCCTCTGGATCGCCAGAGAGAGCTACCCATCGGAATGGACCTTTACCATCGCAGAAAAGGGGACGAATGTATTCGGGAACAAAACCGGGAATGTCAAACGCCTTCTTCACGCCGTTTGCTAATGCTTCGCCGCGGATATTATTTCCATAATCGAACACAATGGCACCTTTCTGCTTCAGTTTCAGCAAACCTTTCATGTGATCAGCGATGGATGCTTTTGCAAGCGTAATATATTTTTGCGGATCTTTTTTTCGAAGTTCGAGCGCCTTTGTATAAAGCATACCTGCAGGCACATAACCGTTAAGAGTATCATGTGCAGATGTTTGATCGGTGACGATGTCGGGCGGAAAATTTCCCGCCGCAATCTTTGGAATGACCTCAGCGGCATTTCCGAGTAAACCTACGGACAAAGGAATTTTCTTTTCTTTTGCTGCACGAACTTGTGCAAGAGCATCAGCGAGATTATTTGTCATGGTATCGAGATAACCTGTTTCAAGGCGGCGCTTGATACGATGCAGATCGACCTCAACAACAAGGCAGGCGGCTCCGTTCATTGTTGCGGCAAGCGGTTGCGCTCCACCCATACCGCCAAGTCCCGCGGTGAGCAAGAATTTACCTGCAAGATTTTTTCCGAAATGTTTCGCCGCCGCAGCGGCAAATGTTTCATAAGTCCCTTGCAAAATTCCCTGTGTGCCGATGTAAATCC
The DNA here is from genome assembly GCA_003142475.1 of Ignavibacteriota bacterium. Taxonomy (GTDB): domain Bacteria; phylum Bacteroidota; class Ignavibacteria; order UBA10030; family UBA10030; genus Fen-1298. The sequence goes on along the minus strand of PLMK01000013.1, from coordinate 97,817 downwards.
AGCTTCCCGCAGTCATTTGTCCGTACATCGTCAGACCAAGTCCTTCCAGCCGGCGGAATTCTTCCCATGTTGCCCACTTTGGCACAAGCATAGAATTGCTGATGAGGACGCGTGGCGCATTCTCATGTGTCTTGAAGATGCCGACTGGCTTTCCGGATTGGACGAGCAATGTTTCGTCATTTTCTAAATTCTTTAAACTTTCAACAATAGCATCGAAGCACTGCCAGTTGCGGGCGGCTTTTCCTGTGCCGCCATAGACGATTAATTCCTGTGGTTTCTCAGCAACTTCCGGATCGAGATTGTTCATGAGCATCCGTAAAGCGGCTTCCTGAATCCATCCCTTGCAGACAAGCTGTGTGCCGCGCGGTGCGCGAATAATACGTGGTTTTAATTTCATAACGCCGCCTTTCGATAATTACGAAAGTAGCATAAAGGAATAAATCATAAATGAAATTCTTTTTGGGAGATTGAGTTTTTAGAGATATCCTTAAATAATCACCATTTCTCCAATTACAGTAATGATTTCTTAAAGCGCTCAAATGTTTCTTTGGCGTTCAGTCCGAATTTGTCCTGATGAATCATGCACCAGTCCCATAGTGTGTCTAACTGGTCTTGTGTCGGTTCCGATGATGGATTAATGCGTAATTCAAGACCATTCCCATCCCAGGCAATTTTGATCCAACCTTGCCGTTCTGCTTCCTCTTCGGTTAAATTCAGTTCATGGCATATTTTTTTATGTCCATGTTGGTCACAAGGCAGAAACTGTCCATTGTGTCGGATCCAACCGTTCCGACGAATGAGAGTGTCACGAGTTATCACAATCCTTCTGCCGTGTAATTATGATTTATACCCAATCTTCCGTAAAAAATCTTTGCGCCATTTGATATCATTTTCGGTCTCTATGCCTTTTGATTTTTCGCCATCGATGATGCCAAGAATGCCGCGCCCTTGTTCGGTTTCTGCGATAATGACTTCAACCGGATTTGCGGTAGCGCAGAAAATATTGCAGACTTCCGGAAGAGCTTTTATGGCGTTAAGAATGTTGATCGGAAAACCGTTTTCCACAAACAAAATGAAACAATGCCCGCAGGAAAGCGACATAGCATTCTTCTTTGCCATCTCGATGAGCGCATCGTCGTTACCGGTCCAACGGACAAGAGCCATACCTGATGATTCGCAAAACCCGAGGCCGAACTTCATCTGCGGATTTGTCTGTACGATGGCTTCGTGGATGTCTTCCACTGTTTTAATGAAATGCGATTGTCCAAGAATAAAATTAGTTGCTTCAGGTTTTTCAATTTTTATTGTTTTGAGTTCCATGTGTTTCCCCTGTTTTATGATTGCATGATTATATTATTGTCTCTACAGGAATAAGAAACTTCAAAAATCCAGCACCTTGATGAATCGGAATTGATATATTCACCAAGGCTAAACTGCATTTTCTCATTTCTATTTCAACACTTCTGCTTCCGCCAATAAGCAGCGAGATTGTTTCAGATAAACATGGTTCGTGTCCGACCAGAAGCACTGACAACACTCTAAGTTCATTAAGCTGATCGAATAATAACTGTGGATCAGATCCGTTCAACAAGAATTCGCTGCAGACAATCTTTCGTTTATTGATGTTTGAAAGGACAGTAGTTGCAGTATCTTGTGCACGTTTGAGTGGACTTGAAAGTGCTGCATCGACTACAATATTCATTCGTTGAAGTAGTGTGCCGACGAGTCTCGCTTGGCGCACTCCAAGATCAGTCAACGGACGTTCACTGTCGTCAAATCGCGAATCGGAAGAAGCGTCGCCGTGTCGAAGGAGATAAATATGCATAGTCGTGTGACCAGAGTTCTGGAAACCACGTGTGCAAATCGAAAGAGCAGAACGATAACTCTGCTATGGTTTTATTAAGTTGTATTGTTGAATTTTTGTGTAGAGTGTTTTAAGACTGATGCCGAGAATTTGCGAGGCTGTGTTTTTATTCCAGCTGACAGTTTTAAGCACGCCTGCAATGTGAACTTTTTCGATTTCGTGTATCGAAACTGCGCTTCCGATTTGTGGGCCGCCTGGCGCGGCAGCAGTCTCTTTGAATAGACCAGTACGTTTACCGATGGGAAGGGCGATATCTTCAACACAAATAAGATTTTCTTTGCACAAAATACTGGCGCGTTCGATAACGTTTTCTAATTCACGCACGTTACCGGGCCAATCATATTTCATGAGTAGTTCGAGCGCTTTCGGCTCGATCATTTTCAGTTCGTGTGGACGCACACGGTTCTTTAGAAAATAATCTACGAGTAGAGGAACATCTTCTGGCCGTTCCCGCAGTGCTGGAACCGACAGCGTGATGACATTGATGCGATATAATAAATCCTCGCGGAAATGTCCGGTGCTAATTTCGTCATGCAAATTTTTATTCGTAGCAGAAATCACGCGTACATCTGATTTAAAATTCTTATTACCGCCAACGCGTCTAAACTCGCCTGTTTGCAGGAAGCGTAAAAGTTTCGGTTGAATTAATAAACTAATCTCGCCGATTTCATCGAGGAAAAGTGTGCCGCCGTTGGCGATTTCAACAATACCTTGCTTCATAATGTGAGCATCGGTGAAGGCGCCCTTTTCATGGCCGAATAATTCGCTTTCAAGCAGGTTCTCCGGGATGGACGAACAATTCAATGCAACAAACTGTTGATCCTTGCGCGAACTATTTTTATGCAGGAAGTTGGCAACAAGTTCTTTGCCCGTGCCGCTTGCACCCTGAATAAGAACGGGAGAATCGGTTGGCGCAACTTTGGCTGCGATGTTTAACAATTCCAGCATCGGTTTGCTTTCGCCAACAATATTGCCGCTGAAAGTATGGCGCGCAAGTTCTGACTTTAAAACTTTGTTTTCTATACTAAGACGCTTATGTTTCATCGCGTCTTCGATAATCGCAAGGAGATAGTCTCCTGTATACGGTTTTTCGATAAAGTTGTTTGCGCCTAACTTCATGCACTCGACCACAATTTTCGGTTCACGAACACCTGTGAGCATAATGACCTGTGTGTCGAAGGAATGGTCGTGTATGAACTTCAATACCTCCACACCATCGACGCGTGGGAGTTTTATATCCAACAGAACGAGGTCAAAAATACGCTGCTGGAGAACGTTGATGGCAAGAACACCGTCTTTCGCAACTTCTACTTTGTATCCTTCTTGAGTCAGAAAATCTTGGATAGCTTGAAGGAATGCTTCCTCGTCATCGACTACAAGGATGGAAATGGTTTCAGTTTTCATAAGGTATTTAGAATTAGTAAATGTTTATCGAATGGGAAGCGCGAAATAGAAGGTGGCTCCTTTGCCGACTTCTGATTCAACCCAAATTTTTCCATTATGTGCTTCAATGATACGCTGTGATATAACGAGTCCCAGCCCCGACAATTTATCTTTATTTGATTTTCCAGAGATAAGATCACGATAGCGATCGAAAATCAGCGGCAACTCTTCCGGTGGAATGCCGGTGCCGCTGTTGAACACTGAAACCATTACATGCTCGGTTGGTTGTTGTCCTTCTTCCAAAACAATGGCGACCTTGCGTACTTGCACAACAATGGCACCTTGAGTCGGTGTATGCGTAACGGCATTGCCTAAGAAATTTTTTACCACCTGATCGATTTTTTCGGAATCATATTCAAGCGTTGGCAAATCCGGTTCTGCGTAGAAGTCTAAGGTGAGGTTGTTTGACTTAATGGGAACCTTGAATTCTTGTATTATATTTTGCACTGATGTTCCAAGACTGCTGAAACCTTTATTCAATCGCACGCGTCCACCTTCAAGTTTTGTCAAGTCCATCATATTAGTCAGAAGGTTTATCACTTTGTCGATGGATGTAGTCATGTAACCGAGCAATTCACTCTGATGATCGCCGAGCGAACCAGCCATTCCTTTGAGCAAATAACCGATGCTCTGGCGAAGTCCGGCGATAGGATTGTGAAGATCGTAGAGTAAGCGGGCAGTGTGTTCCGATTGCAATCGGCGGATACGGTCTTCAGCATCGCGTGCGCGAATAATTCCTTTGAGTTGAGGTACAAGTTGGTCCATATCAATAGGCTTGGTAAGGTATTCCTTGGCGCCAAGCTTCATCGCTTCAACAGCCATACTCACATCGCTCATACCTGTCATCATAACAACTTCTGTTTGCGCTGAATTCTTTTTAATGTAGCGAAGAACTTCCAAACCGTTGGCGCCAGGCATTTTAATGTCGAGAATTGCAATGTCAAAATCCTTCTCTTGCACTTTCTTTATCGCTTCCACACCATCGACGGCTTGTTCAACATCAAACCCTTCATCAATAAGCCATGCAGCAACAGCAATGCGAAGCGGATCTTCGTCGTCGGCGATGAGAGCTTGAATTATTTCTTCACTCATAAGCGGTCGCTTCTGCTAGGCAATGCACTTTCCCTATGAACGCATTTAAATTATTGAATACTTCTTCGAAATTGGAATGAATTTGTATCGCTAAGCATCAATTTTGTAATTTCTACTAATGGGGATAATAACCAGATTCGATTGAAAAGTCAATTGCTATTTCCACGCGTGGTTTAAAAGAGGGGTTGAAATTGACACCATGCACTGCTACATTAAACTGCAAATTTCTATCAATCGATAGGTTTACAATGAAAACCCACATTCTTGACGGCAGCCAGCTTACTATTCCAGAAGTATTTGACATTGCCAACGGAACCGCTTATGTAAAATTGAGTTCAAATGCGAAGCGAAACATCTTGCACGCAAGAGAACTTGTGGATAAGTGGACAAACAAGGGCGAAGTAGTGTATGGTGTCACTACCGGTTTTGGAGAATTTGCTAACGTACGGGTGAAGGCAGAAGATATTGAACAACTCCAAGAGAATTTAATCTTCAGTCACGCTGCCGGCGCTGGTGATCCATTACCAGCTGAAGTGGTGCGAGCAATGATGGCATTGCGAGTGAATGCATTAGCGAAAGGGTTTTCTGGAATACGGCTTTCGACGGTGGAGTTATTGATTAAAATGTTAAACCGCGATATTGTTCCGGTTATTCCTTCGCAAGGATCCGTTGGAGCAAGCGGTGATCTTGTTCAGCTTGCGCATCTGGTTCTGGCAATGATGGGGAAAGGAAAAATAAATCAAAAGGAAAATGGAAAAGGAAAAAAGGATAGGGTTATTGATTCAAGCGCTGCACTTCGGAAGAATGGACTGCAGCCGGTACGACTGACTGCAAAGGAAGGACTTGCGCTTATCAATGGCACACAAATGATGACGGCGTACGCAGCGTTAGCGATTTATCAAGCGAAACTTTTAGCAAAAATCGCAGACATTGCTGCTTCAATCAGTGTGGAGGCGCTGCGTGGAAGTGACACTGCGTTTGATGAGCGGATTCATCGGCTTCGTCCTTACAAAGGACAGCTGGCAGTCGCAAAAAATATGCGCAGATTGATGCATGAAAGTGAATTGCGCGAGTCCCACCGGCGTAATGATACTCGTGTGCAGGATGCTTATTCGATGCGATGCATTCCGCAAGTACACGGTGCCTCGCGCGATGCAATCGATTATGTGTACGATAAAATTTCCATAGAAATAAATTCTGCGAATGACAATCCGCTCATCTTTCCTGAAGATGGCATTCATCTTGAAGGCGGTAACTTCCATGGTCAGCCGATTGCGCTTGCAATGGATTTTCTTGCTATTGCGTTGTCAGAACTCGCAAATATTTCTGAACGGCGTATTGAACGTTTAGTGAATGGTTCGCTTAGTGGTTTGCCGCGTTTTCTTACATCAAATGGCGGACTGAATTCCGGTTTGATGATTGCACAGTATACTGCCGCTTCACTAGTTTCGGAAAATAAAGTACTTGCGCATCCGGCAAGCGTAGATTCCATTCCAACTTCCGCAAATCAAGAAGATCACAACAGCATGGGTTCTATCAGTGCACAAAAAGCATGGCGTGTACTGAAGAATGCGCAGACAGTTATTGCCATTGAATTATTATGTGCTAGTCAGGGAATGGACTTCGCAAGAATATTAAAAGATAGAAAACCACTCAAAGCCGGTACGGGAACAGAAGCGGCATATCAATTTGTTCGAAAGAATATTAAACATCTAAATCGAGATCGGGTGCTTTACAATGATATCCAAATAGCGCTAGGTTTAGTTGTGGATGGGAGCATCCTGCCTGAAGTAGAAAAAAGAATTGGAAAATTGGATTGATGAAATGATTATGACACTCAAACAGAAGGACGATTTATGAAATTCAAAAAAGAATTCATCAGGACTCTCCCCAAAGTTTTACTGCACGATCATCTCGATGGTGGTGTTCGCCCGCAAACGGTGATTGAATTGGCAAAAGATCAGAAGTATAAAAAACTTCCAACTACTGATGCCGGCGAATTGGCAGAATGGTTCCATCGTGGAGCTGCTCGCGGAAATTTATCGCTTTTCCTAGAAGGGTTCGAGCATACGTGCGGCGTGATGCAAACAGAAGAAGCGCTTGAGCGCGTTGCGTATGAAACGTTGGCAGACATGAAAAAAGATGGAGTTGTGTACATCGAATCGCGGTTCGCGCCGGTGTTTCATGTCGGCAAGAAACTCGATCCGCACAAAGTGGTGAAGGCAGTACTGCGTGGATTTGAGCGCGGGAAAAAAGATTTCGGCGTTCATTACGGTCTAATCATTTGTGCTATGCGGCATATGGATCCATCAGTTTCGTTGGAGATGGCGGAGCTGGCGGTTGATTTCCGGAATCGCGGAGCGGTCGGATTTGATCTTGCAGGCGAAGAAGGTGGTTATCCACCGAAGAAACATGTGGATGCATTCGAATATATCCAACGGGAAAATTTTAATATTACCGTTCATGCGGGTGAAGCATTTGGCAAAGAATCCATCTGGCAAGCGATTCAATGGTGTGGTGCGCATCGAATCGGACATGCAACGCGGCTTATCGAAGATATGCGTGTGAAAGAAGGTGAAGTGTTGAATATGGGAACGCTTGCACAGTATGTTTTAGATAAACGAATCCCGCTCGAAATCTGCCTTACTAGTAACGTGCACACTGGTGCTGTGCAGAGTATGGATGAACATCCGTTTGGTATTCTTTATCGCTATAAATTTCGTTGTACACTCAACACCGACGATCGCCTCATGAGCAATATCACGCTCACGGATGAGTATTGCACGGCGGCAGAAGTGTTCAACTTGAAATTTGAAGATTTGGAAAAGTTGACTATTAATGCAATGAAGAGTGCTTTCATGCCGTACAAACAGCGCATTGCATTAATTTACGATGTGTTAAAACCCGGATTTGCAAAAGCAAAAGAGAAACACAATAGGCGAAAACAGCGATGACTTGGATTATAACTTTCCTTTCAATGTTACTCGTTGGAGGACATATGGAACACAAACAAATTCATTGGATGGGACAATCTGCATTCCGTATCCAAGATGGAGCCGTGCAAATTTACATTGACCCGTACGAACTTCCGGCAAACCTGCCAAAAGCGGACATCATTTTTATTACACATGCTCACTATGATCACTATTCGATGGAAGATATTGCCAGGATTAAAACGGAACATACAATTATCATTGCTCCCAATGATGTTGCATCTAAATTTGGGACTTCGGCTGTTGCAGTTGTTCCAGGGAAGACTTACACTGTCGGCAAGTTGAAAATAACAACGGTGCCGGCATACAATCTCGACAAGAAATTTCATCCCAAAGAAAATAAATGGGTGGGTTATATTATTACATTGTCGAACGGTCAGAAGATTTATCACGCTGGAGATACAGACTTTATCCCCGAAATGAAATCCATTGTTGCCGATATCGCTATGCTTCCTTGCGGCGGCACGTATACGATGACAGCGAAGCAAGCTGCTGAAGCGGCAAATGTTTTTAAGCCGAAATTGCTAATCCCAATGCATTATGGAAGCGTTGTCGGTTCTAACGCAGATGCAGACACGGTAAAGAAATTCTTCATAGGTGAAACAAAAATAATGATCCGGGAAAAATAAGGACTATATATTACCCTTACTTGATGACTTGTAGACAGTCCATTGTTTAGAATCAGCGAGAAATCTGCGAAATCAGAATAACTATTTGACCATCTGCAAAAACCTTTCTTTATCTCTGCGGTGAATCCGCATCTTCATTCTTACCTTTCCGTCTTCGTAAGTTCGTTCCAATACTTCACCGACGTCATGCAGTTGTGCGATAAGCTTTTGTTTTGAGTCTGGTAATACAATTTCTTCAACCAAAAATTCTTTTTCCAGCATTTGTGCAACGGCTTCTTTCAATCCGAGAATATTTATTCCCCGGACTGCAGAGATGAATACGCAGTTTGGGTACTTTTCGGATAATGTAGGCAGAATGCTCCGATCTTGAAGCATGTCAGTCTTATTGAAGACAACCAGCGTAGGTGTATCACCGGCGCCAAGGTCTTCTAATGTTTCCTGCACGACATTGATTTGATCTTCGAAGTATGGACTAGAAATATCCACTACATGGAGAAGAATGTCGGCTTCGGTGATTTCCTCCAATGTACTTTTAAATGATGCAACAAGATGATGCGGCAGTTTACGGATGAAACCAACGGTGTCTGTCATGAGAATTGAGACGGCAGAATTAAGCGGCACGAGCCGCGTTGTCGGATCGAGTGTTGCGAAAAGGCGGTTTTCAACGAAAACATCTGAACCGGCAAGAAGATTCAAAAGCGTTGATTTACCAACATTGGTGTAACCTACAAGCGCAGTGCGAGTGTGCTTTGTGCGCCCTTGGCGTTGCGTTACGCGCTGTTTAGATATACGATCTAGCTTTTCTTTTAGATTACTAATGCGCGTGTGGATTAGCCGGCGGTCAGTTTCGATTTGCGTTTCACCGGGACCTTTCGTGCCGATGCCGCCGATTTGTTTTGATAAGTGAGTCCATTGACGCGTGAGGCGCGGCAGAAGATACTCAAGCTGAGCAAGCTCTACCTGCGTCTTCGCTTCACTGGACTTTGCACGCGATGCAAAAATATCAAGAATCAATCCGCTGCGATCAAGCACTTTGCATTCCATGAGGCGCTCAAGATTTCGTACCTGCGCAGGTGAGAGGTCGTCGTCAAAAATGACAAGCGGAATAGTTTCATCCTTCAATCGCTGATGTATTTCTTCAACCTTTCCTTTACCGATATATGTTGCTGGCTCTGGATGATCGCGATCCTGTGTTATTTTTCCAACAACTTCTGCTCCCGCCGTGTCGGCGAGTAGTGCGAGTTCTGTAAGTGACTCGTCCACCTCGGCTTTTAAATTCAACCGTGTTGGTACTCCGACGAGAATGCACTTTTCTTTTCCAGTTTGCGCTAATTCAATCATATTGATTCTTTCATACTATTTAATTTGTTTCGTCGCCGTAGAAAGATAACGTTTACTATCTCGTGCTACGAACATCTCGATGATAGCAATAATTATTGCGGCGATAAGGAATTGTTTCCAAAGTTCAGCACCGAGACGTGATTCTGTGATGATGCGCTGTACTTCTTGCAGTTGGTTCACTATGTGTATTGAATTGTCTGCAATACCGACCCGCCTAAACATATTCTCTCGATGTTTCTCGTCCGAAGGCGTTGTGTTTGATTCATCTGGATCGACATTAACTGCGAACTTGTCTAATATTAAATTGCCAGATGCAACGGTGTAAAGTCCTGGCAGGTCGTCGTCGGAGAATCGAATACTTTTTTCTGTTGCAAACTGTTGAGGATTTATATAAATTTCTAAATTGCCCGGTTTCATAATTGTTAGTTTTAGCGGAGCGGTTGCACGAAGGTGGATAGTTGTTTCTTCGCCAACCAACAACGAATGCTCCATCACTGATCCTTTTGCAAGATATGCAAGTGAACGATGCATTAGCGGAACGAACAATCCTTTCAATGGCAAATCTGACCATTCAGTATTGGCAGCGACACTGAACAATAATATATGTCCATCACCAACTTGTTCTTCCATTAGAAATGGAAATCCGTTTGTAAGCGTGATGATGGATCGCGATTTCAGTGTCGGAATATAATGGAATGATTTGGTAATACGCGGCGATTCCAGTACGCGCTGCCGTTGCGTCGTTTCCTGTGAATGTTTTTCTTCGGTTTTTTCAAACATTCCTGTAAATAGCGAGTGTCGGAAATCGATTTTGTCGAATTCGATAAATGAATTGGTTGCCTGTGCTGTAACATTATCTTCAGATGTCATGACCGTTGAGATGCCAAGCGGTCCAGCGATGGCAGTATTAAATGCGTTACTAGTTGTTTGTTCGCCAGGGAAGAAAAGCATTCCACCGCCATTTTGAAGATACGATTTTAGTGCAAAAGATTGGTCATGTGTTAGTTCATGCAAATTTGAAAGAACAACGACATCAATATTGTTCAATTGAGACGATGAAAAAGAGTCGTACGTAATCTGATTTATTTTTAAGTTTGCACTACTGTCGGTGAGTCGAGTAGCAAGAGTAATACGAAGATAGGTAAAATCAGATGCGTTGCCGACAAGAAGAACATGAAGTTCTTCCGGAATATGCACGGTAAAAAAGCGCGTGTTATCAAATTCAAGATCGTCGTCTTCCAGTTCAATTTTTCCTTCGATGAATCCGGAATGCTTTGGCACAAGTGTGAACTCTGTCTCCACCGATTGTCCTGCACGAATATCAATACTTTTTTGTCCCACGCGACTTCCATCTTGATAAACGCTTACAACATGATTCTGCAAGTTTAAAGAACCGTGATTTGTTAGCTTCACTTTTATGGCAAAAGATCTATTCACTTCGAAAATTGTGTTTAAGATTTCTATCGATTCTATTGAAACATTTTGCAATTCACGTTTGCCAAGAGGGATGAGAAAGAATTGTGTCGTCGGCGCAAATAGTCTCTCGCTGGTTTTCGCCATGTGTGCTTTGGACTCAAGAGAACCTGATTGGAAATCGGAGACGAAATAGACTTCTTTATTAAAGTTCTGCGACGTTGCCAGCAGTCGAGCGGTAAAGCGAAGCGCATCTTCGATCGTACGATGCATCGATGATGGCTTGATTTCGTTGATGGTGTTTCGTATGGCTGGAAAGTTTCGTTGTGCAGAAGGAATCTCGGATGTTCCATCGACTGGGACATCAGAAAGTTTAATAAGAAAAACTTCGTCACCGTCTTTTAAAAGGTTAACAATAGCGATGGCAGCATTCTTTGCTTGATGCATCAATTCTCCCTGTTCATCGTTCGCGGTCATGCTTTGCGAATCGTCAAATACAATAACTGCAGTTGTTTTTGCCTGTTCAGCAAGACCACCGGGGAGCGATCCTTTTGATGTCGGACGCGAGAACGCTAATACAACAAGTACAACTAGTAAAGTTCGAAGAAATAGTAGGAGCAATTGGCGAAGTTTCAGTCGGCGGATTTTTGTTTTTTGTAATTCTTTTAAGAACGAAAGCGTACTGAACTCGATCGTTTTAAGCTTGCGCAAATTGAAAATATGCAACAAGATGGGAATGCCAGCCGTAAGCAGTCCTATTAATGCTATGGGATTGAGAAAAGTCAATACATGTCCTCTTCTGTTAGGTAATCTGTAGTAACTTAATCTGAAGATGTGCGAAAAGCAAGAAGGTAAGAATCTCAAATATTTCGTATCTTAGAAACAAAAGGAAAAGAATATGCTGAATGTTGCAATTGAAACCGCACTCGAGGCGGGAAAATTTCTAAAAACGAATGTCGGGAAAATTCGTCGCATTGAACGTAAAGACGGACAGGAAACCAATCTCGTCACAGAAATCGATAAGAAGTCGGAACAACTTATCATCAACAAAATCAAGCAGCACTTTCCGCAGCACGATTTTCTCTGTGAGGAATCCGGAGCCGCAGAAGTGAAATCTGATTATCGGTGGATAATTGATCCTTTGGATGGGACGGTGAACTACACACATGCTTTACCCATTTATTGTGTCTCAATCGGTTTGGAATACAAAGGAGAGATTCTTTTAGGCGTAGTCTATGATCCCAGTCGAGATGAATTGTTCACTGCCGAAAAAGGTAAGGGTGCAAGGTTAAATAAGAAGCGCATAGAGGTTACGAAAACAACGAAGTTAATTGAAAGCCTACTCGTCACCGGATTTGCGTACGATGTGAATGATCATCCTGAACCGTCAGTTACTCACTTTAGAAATTTTCTTGCGGAATCACAGGCAATCCGGCGGCTTGGATCGGCTGCGCTTGATTTATGCTATGTTGCCGCAGGACGCTTCGATGGTTTCTGGGAGGGAGTGATTCGTCCCTGGGATATGGCTGCAGGAGTATTGATTGTAACAGAGGCAGGAGGGAAGTGGACAGACTTCCGCGGTCTTACATCAAGTGTTTATAAAGAAGAAATGCTTGCAACGAATGGATTGATTCACGATCAAATGGTTGCAGTGTTGAAGAAGGGAATGAAAAAATAAAATGACAGATTTTTCCGGATGGGTCTAAATCTTCGGCAGGTTAAATTTCCTCGCGCCGTTCTTATCCACGATATCTAAAATCATTGGTGTGCGTTCCGGTTGGCTGGAAGAAAACTTAAATGCCTTCGTAATCCTTTCGCGCGAAGCGGCAAGAACATTTTCGCGGTCAGTGTAGAAGACAGCAAGTGAATCACCAATATCGACGGCGTCACCAACTTTTTTCTTCAATAAAATTCCTGCTTTCATATCAATCACGTCATCGATCTTTTCACGGCCGGCACCAAGAGAAATGCTTGTCAATCCGAGTTCGAAAGGATCTATTTCACTTATAAATCCATGTTCGCTTGATTTAACTTCCATAGTAAACTGAGGGAGGGGATATCGTTCCAAGTTTTCAATCGCATCGACATTGCCGCCTTGCACCTGGATAAGATCGAGCAGTTTGCGATATGCAGACCCATCTTCAATCGTCTTTCTGCATTTCTCAATTCCTTCTTCAATCGACTTCGCTTTCTTGCCGAGATACACCATTGCACCGGATAGAACGTACGTCACTTCCATTAAATCGCTTGAAGCGTCATTATTTCCGACGGCACCGCGCAGGCATTCGACTGATTCAACAACTTCCAACCAATTACCGATTGCGACGCCAAGCGGTTGGTTCATATTTGTCATGAAACCGATGGTTTCTTTCCCAAATCCATTGCCGATATTGACAAGTGTTTTTGCTAATTCCAAAGCACGCTCGCGTGTTTGCATAAACGCACCGCGACCGGTTTTCACATCAAGTACTAATGCGTCAATGCCTTCCGCTAATTTCTTACTCATTATACTTCCGGCAATCAGCGGGATACATTCGACGGTCGCTGTTACATCACGTAGGGCGTACATCTTTTTATCGGCAGGAGCAATCTCTTTCGTTTGCCCGATCATTACCACACCAATTTCGCGGATGACTCGTTTGTATTCAGAAATGGAAAGATCAGTCCGAAAACCTGGAATAGATTCTAATTTATCGAGAGTGCCGCCGGTATGACCGAGACCGCGTCCGGATATCATTGGCACAGGAATGCCGCACGCCGCAACCATCGGTGCGAGAATGAGGGACACTTTATCGCCTACACCACCCGTAGAATGTTTATCGACTTTGATGCCGGGAATTTCGGAAAGATCAATCACTTCGCCGGAGTGCAGCATCAGCTTTGTAAAGGTTAGCGTTTCCTCGTTGCTCATTCCGCGGAAATAACACGCCATCAGGAATGCGGACATCTGATAGTCCGGCACTTTCCCTTCGACGTATCCATTGATGAGAAATCGGAATTCTTCTTCGTTGAGTGAACCACCCTCGCGTTTTTTCCGAATTAATTCAACGATATTCATAGTAACAAATGATTAAGGATTGAGTAGAGAAGTGAACATTAGTTATTAATCACTTTACACATTAATTATTGATTTAAGTTTTCGTTCAGTCAGCAGAATTCCGACGATGGTTTTGCTGTCACCAATTTCGCCGCACACGATCATTTCTACAACCGTGGAAAGTGGAAGATATTCAACTGTAAGACTTTGTTCGCCTTCATCTAAATTTTGCCCCTGCGCGGATTTTTTTAATCCGGTAGCAAGATATATATGAAGCACTTCGCTGCAGAATCCTGGAGTAGTAAACATTGTCGTAAGTTTTTCATAATTGTTAGCCGTGTAGCCGGTTTCTTCCTGTAATTCACGTTGGGCAGCTATAAGCGGATCTTCGTTGGGTTCAAGCTTTCCTGCAGGGATTTCTAAAATAAATTTTTTATGTGGATATCGATATTGCCGGACAAAGATCACATCGTTGTTGTCGAGCAACGGTACAACAACACTTCCACCCGGGTGGCTCACAATCTCACATTTGCGGATGTTGCCAGGAGTGTCTTCAATATCTTCGATAATCAGATCGAAGATGCGGCCGTGATACAACCTCTCGGACTTAATTGTTTTTGGGAGAGACATGAGTGTTGGGTGATGTAAGTTGAACAACATGCTGCACAATGCCGGATGATATTCCTTCCTTCATGAAAGCAGTATATATTTGTTCGCGTAAAACATTCTCGGCGCGGCCCTTTTTCTTCCAATCGTCGGTGCGTCCAATGAGCTGAAGTGTGCATGACGTTTCGCCCATTGTACTGAAAAAAATAGTTGGTTCCGGTTGTTTGAGCAGATCGGAATTTTGATGAGCGAAGTTCAACATGATTTCCCGTGCTCGTTCGATGGACGTACCGTACGCTACACTTACTTCGACAAGGACACGGATGTCGCTTCTTGGATATGAATAATTGATGACTTTGGTTTTAGTCAATTCGGCGTTTGGGCTGATGATGAGATTATTGTCGAAGTCGAGAATCTTTGTACTGCGGAGACCAATTTCGAACACGTCTCCAATTTCGCCGGAAGGAAGTTTAATTCGGTCACCAATACGAAATGGCCGATCCAGCATAATAACGAAACCTGCGATCATGTTTGCAAGAGTTTCCTGTGCCGCAAGAGCAATAGCCACCGAACCACCGCCGAGAAAGACGAGCAAGCTGCTGACATCAACGCTAAAATGTCCAAGAGAAATTACTACTGCTACAAATAGTATGAAAATCATCACCAATCTATTCAAAATCGGGAAAACCGCTTCATTGATCATCGACGATGTTTTCTTCGCATGTACCTCCATCGCATGTTTCAACAGGGTGTCGATCAGACGAATCACGAGTATGGTGACAAGCGAAACGAATGCGATGTAAATGATGCCTTCGGAATAAAGAATCAGTTCTTCACCAATCCTATCGGTATGGGAAATGCCTTTTGAAATTTGTTCGGCAGCGAGATAGAGGCCGATAACGATGGCAAGCCATTTAATACGAGGAAGGATAACAGCAAAAAGTTTATCGTCTAATTCTGTATCCGTTTTTGCAATAAGTTTTCGTCCGGCAGTATTAAGGAAGTATTTGAAAAAAAAACCAATGATCATCACGGTTGCAAATGCAACGATACCATTCCACATGTAAAGTGTGAATCCGCTGCCAATAAATTGCTGCACATGCTGGAATAAACCATCCATTTTAATAATTTCCTCTACTTCCGGGCTTTATAGCTTCGCTGCCAGATTTGCACATGGGACAATCTGCTGGCTGATGGGCGACGACTTCCATCTGTAAAACTGCAAATTGCTTTGTATCAAATTGTACTTTGCCGTTGCTACGATCAACAATACAGCCGGTACCAACGAGACTGCCTTTTGCAATCTTCACTAAATCAATAACTTCTTTTGTGGAACCGCCGGTGGTCACGACATCTTCCACTACGAGTACGCGTTCGCCGGGTAGAATTTCAAATCCGCGGCGCAGTTCCATCTTACCGTCTTTCCGTTCGGCAAAGATAGTACGCGCACCCAACATTCTGCCGACTTCTGTTCCAACCACAATTCCCCCTATGGCAGGAGAGAGAACGACTTCCACTTCGTTATATCCAAAATGACGTGCGATTTCTCCGCAGAGCAAATGAAGATATTTCGGAAATTGCAGTACGCGGGCGCATTGAAAATACTGTGGACTATGCATACCGGAAGTGAGCTGGAAATGTCCTTCGAGGAGTGCTTTTGTGTCTCGAAAGATTTCAAGAATTTGTTCTTTGGGCAGTTTCATCAGCAGATATTTCTTATTGTTATGGTTGATAAAAAGATACTAAGATCTCATCTGAGGTGCAATTTTGTAGATATGAAGCTAGATAAAACAAACCGAAAGTAGATTCACAACATGTCACAAAGGACAAGAAAAAAATTGCAGCGTCTATAAGCAATTCGCTTAATCTAAGAAGTGCACAAATAATCCATCGCGGAGTTTCGGTTCAAACCATGTTGACTTAGGTGGCATGAGCTTGTCATCGTCGGCAATTGCCATTAATTCAGCCACGGAAGTTGGAAACATACTGAAGGCAACTTTCATTTCGCCAGAATTAACGCGCCGCTCCAATTCATCTAAGCCGCGGATACCACCGACAAAATCGACTCGTTTATCAATGCGCGGATCTTTGATGCCGAGAATCGGATCAAGTACATAGTTCTGAAGAATTGAAACATCAAGCCGTAGAACCGGATCAGTAATGTTTTGTAATGCTATGCCGGCGGAGAGAGTGTACCATTTACCCTCGAGATACATTCCGAAGTCATCTTT
Organism: Ignavibacteriota bacterium; assembly: GCA_003142475.1. GTDB lineage: Bacteria > Bacteroidota > Ignavibacteria > UBA10030 > UBA10030 > Fen-1298. The sequence goes on along the minus strand of PLMK01000013.1, from coordinate 81,168 downwards.
CTTCGCCGGCTTTACTTGTGCAGACGCTTCAACGATATCGAAATTTGTTTTTAACTTTACAAAAAATTCCTCTTTGGTCATCCCGCATAAATCTTTAACCAATCGATTGTAATCCATAATATGGAGCTGACTCGCGGGAAAATAAACTGCCAGGTAGAAATTGTATTCTTCATCGCCGTGATGATTCGGATTCGCCTTTGCGCGTTCTTTGCCGACTCTTGCCGCCGCTGCCGAACGATGATGTCCATCTGCAATATAGAGGTTTGGAATTGTTTTGAAGATAGAAGGAATTTTCTTTATTACTTCTTTATCTTTTATTATCCAGCTTTGATGCCGTATACCATCAAGCGCTACGAGATCATTCTCCGGCGATTGACTTGTTACGCTGGCAACGATATTGTTGATTTCGATGTTATCGCGGTACGTAAGAAATATCGGGCCGGAATGGGAATTCGTAATGCGAACGTGCTCGCAGCGGTCTTCTTCCTTATCTTTTCGCGTCAACTCGTGCTTCTTGATAGTGTTGTTCCAATATTCATCCACAGACGCACAACCAACAAGACCGTACTGCGTATGTTTGCCCATTGTCTGTGCATACACATACAGGTACGGTGCAGAATCTTCAATCAGTACTTTTTGGGAAATGAGTTTTTGAAGATTTTCTTTTCCTTTTTCGTACACACGCTTGTCGTGCAGGTCGATGCTTGGATCGAGATCAACCTCCGGTTTACCAACATGCAAAAAAGAGAGGGGATGTCCCTTTACCTCTTCACGTGCTTCGTCGGAGTTGAGCACATCGTACGGTCTTGCTGCTACTTCGCCCGCGAATTCAGATTTCGGCCGAAATGCTTTAAACGATCGGATTGTTGACATGCTTTTCTAAAAAATAATTCTGTTTCTATTATGCGTTAAACGCTTTCACTATTCTATTCGCAATTTCCGCACCGACCCGTTCCTGTCCTTCAACTGTAGAGGCGCCAATATGCGGTGTCACACTTACGCGTGGATGATTGATAAGAGCTTTCTGCGCATCGGTTGGCGGTTCATTTGCAAATACATCTATTCCGGCTCCCGCAACTTTGCCTGAATTCAACGCTTCGAGTAATGCTGCTTCATCTACAACACCGCCACGTGCGCAATTGATAATCACAACTCCATTTTTCATCATCTCAAATTCTTTTTTCCCTATGACCGGACCTTCTTTTTTGTTTAACGGAAGGTGCAGCGTAATAAAGTCGGCATTGGCAAGAATTTTTTCCTTTGTTGTCATCTCAACCGGGAAATCGGCGGAATTAACAATTGGGTCGTATGCCATAACATGCATTCCGAATGCATTTCCACGGCGTCCAACTTCTTTTCCGATATTTCCAAATCCAAGTATGCCAAGATTCTTTTTGAAAAGTTCGATACCTTCTCCGTATTCTTTCTTCGGCCATTTGCCCTGCCGCATTTCCATCGAACTTACATACAAAAAACGCGATACAGCAAGCATATGTGCTAGCGCGAGCTCAGCAACGGATACTGATGCTGCAGCAGGCGTATTTAAAACTTTTATTCCTTTGCTTTGTGCGAAAGGTACATCTATATTGTCGAGTCCGACACCACCGCGTCCAATTACCTTAAGTTTTTTTCCGGCTTCTATCACTTCCTTTGTTACTTTTGTTGCAGATCTAACAATAATACAATCATAATCGCCAATCTTATTCAATAGCTCTTCAGGTGTCAATTTGAGTTTATCTACCTTGTGACCGGCATCGGTGAGAATTTTTGCGCCGTCTGGCGTGATTCCATCGGATACGAGAATGTTCATAGTAAACTCCTTATGGGGTTATTGTTGTTAAATTCCTCAGGCAATTATTCTGTTTAATGACACTGCATCTTGAATGCCAAAGGAGAAATCAGTTGGTAAATTATTATGCCCAGAGTATACCAAAAAATGTTCTAACCAGCAACTCTGTATTCTTAATGGAATTTATAAACATTATTATATATCAATATTTTGTATAGACAGTTTATAAAAATATTAGTATGTTAAAGTATTCGAAAAACCCCCTAGATGTTTTTATACATAAAACTTTGAAAGGATAAAACTTATGGCACGTGCACATAATTTCTTTGCTGGACCTGCTGTTCTTCCTCTTTCAGTTGTTGAAGAGACACGCGACGCTGTCATGGATTTTGCTGGCATCGGCGTTTCAATAATGGAAATTAGCCACAGAGACAAAGCTTTTGATAAAGTAGTGGCAGAAGCTCAAGCCGATGCGCTAAGTATTATGGGATTATCGCCGGAAGAGTATGCAGTCATCTTTTTAGGCGGTGGCGCAAGCATGCAGTTTGCAATGGTACCCATGAACTTTCTTAACACGAAAGCGGATTACGTGAATACCGGCGAATGGGCATCGAAAGCTCTGAAGGAAGCAAAGATCCTCGGAAATGCGGTCGAAGTCGCATCATCGAAAGCAACGAACTTCAATCAATTGCCGAAGAATATTAAATTTTCCGGTGACGCTGATTATGTGCACATCACTACAAATAACACAATCTTTGGCACTGAGTGGAAAGCCGATCCTAATGTTGGCAGTGTGCCATTGATTGCCGATATGTCGTCTGATATGCTTGGCATCAAACGCGATTTTAAAAAGTACAATCTCATTTACGCCGGTGCGCAGAAAAACCTTGGTCCTGCCGGTGTTGTAATGGTTATAATTAAAAAAGCGTGGATGGAAGCAAAGGCGAAACAAAATTTACCTTCGATGCTGAAATACAAAACGCATGTCGATGCAGGCTCTATGTATAATACACCGCCATGCCTGCCGGTATTCGTCGTTGGCAGAACACTAAAATGGATCATTAAAGAAGGCGGATTGGATGCAATTCAAGCGCGCAATCAAAAGAAAGCAAAACTCATTTACGATATTTTTGATGCACATCCGGAATTTTATAAAGGTTCAGTAGTCAACAAAGAAGATCGATCTCTTATGAATGTTACCTGGAATTTGCCGACACCAGAGTTGGAAGAGAAATTTATTGCCGAGGCGAAAGCGAAGAAGATGCTTGGACTAAAAGGTCATCGCTCAGTTGGCGGCATGCGCGCTTCAATTTATAACGCCTGCCCTGTGGAATCAGTGGAACTGTTGGCTAAACATATGGAAGAATTTTATAAAGCGAATAAGTAACCATTCAAAACTATGAATGCAAAAAGGCGGTTCAGTTTATGGCCGCCTTTTTAAATATTCAACCATCCCTAAAAATGAATTAATTTCCCGCCAACGATAATTTGTCCTCAAAGTTTATTTGTGTAATACGGTGATATATATACAGCCACCCCCCGGTAAGAACCAGGGCTATTATAACTCCTAAGAAAGTTATCTCAAGATCAAATACATCAAAGAAAACGCGTCCATCATGTGTTTTATATAGAGAAAACACTGCAATAAGATTATTGATAAAATGTGCAGCGACACCCGGCAGTAGACTTTTGCTTCTATAAAAAAAGTAGCCGAACATAATACCGAGAAGCGCAAGCGATATTAAATTTAACGGCTGCATGTGATACAATCCGAAAATAATTCCTGCAATGAACAGGCTTTTCATTCCCAATGTGCGTTCCAGTGTCCGCTGAAAATAACCTCGGAAAAGAACTTCTTCACACAACGCCGGTGTAATGCATACGACAACAATCAGCCACAGTAATTCTTCTATACTATAGGATGTAAATATCTGTGCGTTAATCTGAGCTAAGAAATCAGGCATGTTCAACTGCTTCGCAAAAAAATCACTTATACCCCCACTTACGGGAATAAAGCAAATAGTAGCAGCGATTGCAACACTCAGCTCGAGAAAAGAGATGCGAGAAATCCGAACATACGAAAGAACATGCGTAGTATGCCAGCGTTTAATAATCCAGAGTATCGGTAAAAGCATAAAAAGGAACTGGGAGATAATAACAGAATATCGTAAAGGATTTTTCAGTAACACAATCGAGTGGGATAACCGCTCGATGAAATTTCCCCCCTTAAATGCATGGAGTTCTCCGGATGAATTAATAAAAACAAAGATTATGGTAAGAAACGATTGCGCGTACACGTACAGAACACCAGTAATTAATAATCCAATACATGCCGCAGCAGTTATATTACGATGCGCCCGCTCCCACGATCCATCAAAACGTTTCGATGCCATCGCATCTGAAGTTTGTTCAACCTGGCTTTCCATCAGAGACTTGATAAATCAATCGGCTCTGAAGAAATATCATGTTTAATAATTGGCTTTTGTGCAGATATCTTATCAGCATTTTCGCGTGCACATAAATCATAGTACATAACCACCGTAAAAACCGGTGTTATGAGCAAAGAGAGCAATGCGCTTATGCCGCTTCCAATTGCAATTCCCGGTCCTACTGAATTCTCTAATTGCGCAAGTGATTGGGGATCGATATTGCCGCCGGTTTTTCCAAGCAGCGTAAAATATTCTTTATAGAAATCCCACATGCTCCCAAAAGAAATCGGTAGAGAAACAATGGTGATGGCAAACTGTGAAAGAATGGTAAGGAGTATCAGGATACCTAACGTTCTCCACCAATGTCCTTCAACCAAATACCAACTTTTGCGCAGTGATTCAATAGCAGTGAGGTCATCCACAGCAACCACCGTGAGTGCAAAGTACCATTTAAGAAAGACATAGACGAAAACCGGAACAAGAACAAGTAAACCAATAATAGCAATTATGCCCATGAGCAGTTTCGAGACAGCACCCAAAATCGCCATCACAATGCTAGCCGCAATCACACCGCCGATAAGGATAGCATATTTCAATATTCCCTGGCCGATACCATATAAGCATTTCATGCTGAATGTATCATGCAGTGCATCAAAAAAATTTATCGGATTAGATAATATTTCTTGGCTAACAATAATACTGACGGCAATCTCTGCCAAAAGAATACCCAATACAAAAATAATTGTTGCACATCCAAAAAATACTAACGGGCCAAGAATTGCCAAAACCATATCTAAGCCAGGTGTGCTTACCCCTTGCAATATCGAACCCTGCATATCAGCAAGGGATGAATAAAAAGCATCCATCGCAATTGCCATGAGAATGATTGGAAATAAAAGAATAATGACTGCAATAAAAAGATTACGGAAAAAAGTTTTTCCGATAAGTGAAAATGTCTTCTCGAAGATATCGCCTAGTGTTAACGGTAGGAACGGAGGATTCATTGTTTTACCCCTCTTGATGTGTGATTGTGGATATCTTTATATAGGGTTGATTAATATCGTTTAATATGGAGATCAAGAATAACTTTTTCATAATAACATAAATCTTAAATCAATACTTTGGAACTTACGAATGCATCAATGGAGAAGCAAGTGTATCTTGTGCATAATTGACTTTCGGGATTATTGTAGTATCTTTCTGCCAAATCGCTTTACTAATTCCCACCTATTTTGAGCGAGGTACAATATGGATAAAGAACTCATCTCCAATGGAAAAATTAAAAAACTCCAGCCCGAAACCTTGATGACGGGCTATGGTTACAAACCGGAATGGTCTGAAGGCGCCGTAAAATGTCCTATCTTTCAAACTTCTACTTTCGTCTTTGAAAATGCCAAGGATGGGAAAGAGTTTTTTGAAATGGCGCATGGCGTGCGTGAACCGGGCAAACACGGCGCCGGACTCATCTATAGCCGTATTAACAATCCGGATCTGGAAATTCTAGAAGACCGTCTTACCATATGGGACAATGCTGAAGCATGCGCAGTATTTGACAGCGGCATGGCGGCGATCAGCACGACAGTATTAGAATTTTTCAAACCGGGAGATGTTCTTCTCAGCAGCGAACCAATTTACGGCGGCACGGAACATCTTTTTGAAGTAGTCCTTGCAAAATTTGGCATTCAGACTATCAACTTTGGCGTGCAACATACTAAACAGCAAATCATCGAGATGGTGGAACGAGCGGGCGCAGCAGACAAACTTCGGATGATATTTTTTGAAACACCTGCAAATCCGACAAACTGTCTGATTGATATAGAAATGTGTGTGGATATTGCAAAACACTTTTCAACAAAGGAGCATAAAGTTCTTACCGCACTGGATAATACATTCCTTGGTCCTGTCTACCAACATCCTATTAAACATGGCGTCGACCTTGTCTTATATTCAGCAACAAAGTACATCGGTGGCCACAGCGATGTAGTTGCCGGTGCATGCCTCGGCCCTAAGGAACTCATCAACCGCATCAAATCGCTGCGCGTTGCTCTTGGTTCAATGGCAAGCCCATTGACAGGTTGGCTGCTTATGCGCAGTCTCGAAACTCTTAAAATGCGGATGAGTACTTCCGTTCAAAGTGCACAAGAAATTGCCGAATGGCTTTCCACACATCCAAAAATAGAGAAGGTGTTGTATCTTGGATTACTAAATGAAGGCGATCCTCAATACGCTATCTACAAAAAACAATGCCTTTCGCCAGGAGCAATGATCAGTTTTATTATTAAGGGTGATGAACAAGCTTCATTCAGATTTTTGGATTCACTGAAAATGGTAAAGCTTGCAGTCAGTCTCGGCGGAACGGAATCGCTTGCTGAACATCCGGCAGCTATGACACATTCAGCTGTCGAACCGCATAAACGAAAAGAATTTGGTATTACCGATAATTTGCTGCGTCTTTCCGTGGGAGTCGAAGCGGCAGAAGATATTATCTGGGACTTGGATCAGGCTCTTTCACAAATTTAATTTATTACAGAATCATATGAACCTCGAAAAATATTTTTCTCTTCTTCGTAAGAACATTGTCGGGCTTCGGCAGACATTCAAATCACCCTACGGCAGAAAACGCATTGTCTATGCAGATTGGACTGCCAGCGGAAGATTGTACGCTCCAATCGAAGAAAAAATCTCTCAAGTATTCGGCCCGTTCGTCGGTAACACGCACACGGAAACAAATATCACCGGCACGATGATGACACAGGCATATCACTATGCACACGAAGTGATTAAACGCCACGTGAACGCAGGACCGAAAGATGCTTTATTGAATGTCGGATTTGGCATGACCGCCGCATTGGTCAAGTTCCAGAGAATGTTAGGATTGAAATACCCGGATCAGCTTGAACAATTTGTTTCCATCCCTCCCGAGAAAAAACCTGTCGTCTTCGTGACGCACATGGAACATCATTCCAATCATACGTCGTGGTATGAAACTATCGCGGATGTCTGTGTCATTCCGCCGACAAAAGAAGGGCTCGTCGATGTTGAACGTTTGCAGGAATTACTCCGCGAGTATAAAAACCGACCGTTAAAAATCGGTTCATTCACCGCTTGTTCCAATGTCACTGGTATTCAAACACCATATCATCAGCTTGCAAAAATTATGCATGAACATTCCGGTGTGTGTTTTGTGGATTTCGCCGCATCTGCGCCGTACGTGAATATCAACATGCACCCAGCAGATCCCATGGAACGATTGGATGCAATTTTTTTCTCACCGCATAAATTTTTAGGAGGTCCTGGTTCGTCTGGTGTGATGGTATTCGATTCAGAACTTTATCATCTTAAATCTCCCGATCAGCCCGGCGGCGGCACTATCCTCTGGACAAATCCATGGGGAAAATACCGCTACAAACCCGATATTGAAGAACGTGAAGACGGCGGCACACCAGGGTTCCTGCAGGCAATTCGGTCCGCACTTGCAGTAGGATTAAAAGAACAAATGGGTGTGAGACAGATGCTCAAACGCGAAGAAGAGATTGTACCTGTCCTCCTCAAAGAAATGCGTGTAATAAACGGCTTACATATTCTTGCCGACAACATTGAACACCGGCTCGGCATCATTTCTTTTTATTTCGACGACATTCATTACAATCTTGCAGTAAGAATTCTCAATGATCGGTTCGGTATTCAAGTTCGCGGTGGATGTGATTGTGCCGGCACTTACGGACATTACTTGCTTCATGTTGATCAACAGAATTCCAATGCCATTACAGAGCGAATTGATCATGGCGATCTCTCAACTAAGCCCGGCTGGGTGCGATTGTCTCTTCACCCTACGACAACAGACGATGAAGTGGCTTATATCCTTGATGCATTACGATCATTGCGAAAAAATATCGGGAAGTGGGAAAAAGATTACAAATACAATGTGCATAGCAACGAATTCTCGCATAAGAGATTTAAGGAATCTAATCTGAAAACTGTTCAGCAGTGGTTCGAATTATAAAATGTCCACAAAAACCAATGCGTTAATTCTCATACGACACACCAACAGCGCGGCCAAGCTCATACTTGCTGATGACAAAGCGGTAGAGCGCCTGTAAATTCATCAATCGGGCAGAGGATTCGGCAGTCTCTGCATCTAATAGATCAAGATTAGTAATAGAACCGGTCTCGTACCGAGTTCTTGCAATGGCAACTGCTTCGTGTGCCTGTTGAAGTTGTACTTCTGAAATTTGCACTTTCGACCACGATGCCTGAACATCAGAGATGGTTTGTTCTACATCTGATCGGATTTGCCGCTCTGCATCTTGTATGTGCGCTTGCTCCGATTCTATAACCGCTTGCGCTTCTTCTTCCTGATGATTTACTCGACCACCGTCAAAAACTGGAATTTGCGCTTGTGCTCCCCACATCCAGTTGCCTCGCACAGGATAAATGTTAGGTTCATACCCATTTTTAAGACCATAGGCAGCAATGAGTTTTAAAGAAGGCATGTTCCCAAGTGAACTCGCATTTTTTTGTAGCTTCGCTGATTCTTCCGCATCGCGCGCAAGTTTCAGTTCGATGCGTTGCCGTAATGCAAGTTGAAAAAGAGAATCCTGATTGAGTGCGACAGGAATCGGCTGGAAGGATCCGGAAATTGTCAACGGGCTATTCATCGGAAGATCTAGAAGCTGACGCAATACCGATTCCTGTCGTTGTAATGAATTTTGAATCTCCACTTTCTGATTTTGAGCCGCAGCAACGCGCACTTGCGTCGTTAGCACATCGAAATTCGTCGCACTTCCAGCCGTTACCCGCTTCTGTGTTACCGAAATATGTTGGGTGAGTGCTTCAATTTGTTCATCCTGAACCTTTTCACTTTTTCTCAAGAGCGTGATCGCATAGAAAGCTCTAATTGTTTGCATTGCCAAATTTGTCTTTGTGAACTTTATTGCGTCTTGCGACGTTTGCACACGCGAACGACTAGCATCAATAGCCGAACTCGTTTTCCCAAAATCAAATACCGTATAACGGGCTGCAATGTGTGCATCATAATTGTCTTGAGGAGCCAATACCAAATTCCCAAAACCTGGGAAGTTAAATGCAGGCACGGGACCAATGTGTACATAATCAGCTTCTGTTGTCACATCTGGAAGTTTTGCGCTTGAAGTTTGTAAAACCCGCGCTTCCGCTGCACGAGTGTTTGCCAATGCTTGTTCTATTGCCGGATGGACTTGAAGAACCCGCTGAACGGCTTGATCAACTGTCATCGAATCTTGCGCTGGTGCAATAACAAACGATAAGAACAGCGAACTTACTATTATCAGTAATTTCATAATCTAATATCCTTGGTAAGCTTATTTAAAAAAGTGTGCTTCATTCTGAAACGACAACATGTTCAGATTTATTTCGCTTTCGTACACGAAGGAATAAAATAGGAACAAGCGCGACAATTGTGATCATCGATGCTACTAAAAAGTCGTCACAAACAGCACTGATAAATGCCTGGGTAGAAATGTGCGACGCGATAAGAGCATTCGCACGCATCGCTGCAAGAGATTGATTTCCTCCAATTGCATTCATACTGAAACGCGTTAAATGTTGTGCAGTTTGTTGAAACGCATCCGATTGAGGGTTCACGATCTGGCCGAATGTTGCCGTATGATAAATTGTACGCCGCAGCAGCATTGTGCTCATAAAAGCAATGCCGAAGCTCCCGCCTAATTGCCGAATAACATTAAATAACCCGGATGCTTGTCCGATTTTATGCTTAGGAACATTCGAAAGCGCCGTCATTGAAAGCGGTGTGAACATCAATCCCATGGCAAATCCGCGGATGTACAATGCAAGCATAATCTGATGATGCTCCGAATACATTGATAATGAACTATTGATAAACAGACTAAATGCCAATAGCGTTATACCAATGCCCGCAGGGATTCGCGGATCAACTTTATCCGACAGAAAGCCGGATATCGGTGCGGTGATCGCTTGAAGTATTCCGACAGGTAAAAATAGCGAGCCGGCCTGAAATGCTGTATATCCCATCGACAATTGGAGATACAATGGAAGCAAAAATGTGCTGCCGAACATCCCGAATCCGAAAATGAAGAGAACACCGTTCGCCATGCTAAAATTAAAATCCTTAAGCAAACTCAAGTCAATGAGCGGATGTTCAATGGTCAGTTCCGTCACCAAGAACACGATAAACGCTAACGCTGATATGATAAAACACGAAATGATAAACGGCGACGACCATCCACCGGTATTCCACGAGGCATTTCCATCTGTCAATGCCAGTAGCAGCGCACAAAGAAATGTTGCCATTGATACGAATCCAATCACGTCAAACGACCGCGAAAGTTCCGTTTTATATTCACGCTGAATAACCAACGTTGCAAATAAACCCATGATGCCGACTGGCACGTTTACATTAAAGATTGCATTCCAATTTATTTTATCAATAAGATACCCACCTATCATCGGGCCGAGCGACACGGAAGCTGCTGCTGCAATGGCCCAGAATCCGAGTGCAAGTCCGCGCTGCCGCGCTGGAAATTCACGTGTGACAATCGCCATTCCGGTCGGCATCAGCAATCCTGCACCGCTTGCCTGAACAATTCTGAAAATGATAAGCATATTTTCATTCCATGCCTGCCCGCAGAGGAACGAACCCAAGGTAAATAATGACAATGCCAAAAAATACGTTCTCTTGTATCCGAAGTGATCTGCAATCCATCCGGATGTCGGAAGCATGACTGCAAAGACCAGCATGTATGCGGTGATCACCCACTCGGCTTTATCGACAGTGATGCCGAACGACGCCATAATTTTCGACAAGGAAACATCTACGATCGTGGCATCAAGGACTGCCATAAATGTTCCAATCATTACATTCGCCAAAACCCACCAGCGGTACGAGTTGTGTTCATGATGAAGCGAAGGCACACGATGAGTAAACCCTAGTTTCAAACGATGTGTTATTCCTGCAAACATGATCAACGAACCTTCACTTTGACTTCAACGGACATGCCCGGCAATAAGTTTGCGCGTTGAGAATGGATACTGTCAGCCTGTTCAACCGATATTTTTATTGGTACTCGCTGTGTTATCTTTGTAAAATTCCCGGATGCATTATTAGGAGGAATTAAAGAAAACTGCGACGCTGTGTTGGAACCGAGGCGTAGAATAGTCCCGATAAATTTTATATTTGGATAAGTATCCACGCTTATATCCACTTTATCGCCGAGGCGTAAATTAGACAGACTCGTCTCTTCTAAATTTGCAGTCACCCAAATGTCTTTCACATTATAGATCGTGAAAATAGATTGTCCAGGCTGTACGACGTCGCCTGTCAGAGCCCAGCGTTTAGAAACAACGCCTGTCATCGGTGAAACGATCACGGTGTTCGTTAATTGTGTTTGAATCACGCCAAGCTGTGCCTGCGCTGCCGCTGTCTGTGCGTTTGCAATATTGAGCCGCGCCTTGGTAGATTCTAATTCGCTTTGCGCATGGTCATACTGCTCTTTTGGAATAACACTCTCTTTAAATTGTGACAATGCTCGTTGATAATCCATCTGGGCTTTCTCCATGTTGACTTTTGCAAGAGATATATTTTCCCGGGCAAATGCGAGTGAAGCTTTCGCTTGTGCTTCCTGTGCTCGCAAGTCGCTATCATCCAACCTTACCAGAATTTGTCCTTGCCGAACCGAATCTCCCTCGTCGGTTGTCAGTTGATCTATCCTGCCGAGTATTTTCGCACTTACCGAAACCCGATCTGCATCGATGTATGCATCGTCCGTCGAGACAAAGTCGCGCAGTTTAATATAATACTGCCATGCAAAAATGGCGATTGCCAGCACAATAAGAAAGAGCGGAATAACAACTTTCACGTTTCTATAAAGTGGTACCGATTCAATTGGCGCTGCATCGTTTCCGTTCGCGGTACTGATTTCTTGTTGATCGGATAATTGCGGATTTTGTTTTACAGACTTGTCATCTTGCTGTGGCATGAAAGAACGTCCTTTCGTTGTATTAATGTTTTGACTTCTTGCAAAGACCATAGAGAATGGTCTCAGCAAAAAGAAGTGTATCGTGTTCATATGTAATGCGATCAGATTCACTGATTGCATGCTGGTCATATCCGCGGAAAAACCTTAGATGAAGTCCTTGAAGAATATGCAGAATCATTGATGCGATTTTTTGCGGATGCTCTAGGCAAAACTCCTTATTCTTCTTTCCCTCTTGCAATATTCGCGTGACTCGGTGAAGTTCCTGTTGAATAAAATCTGTAAAAAGATCCTTATAAATCGATCTCACTTCGTGCCACCCTTGTTGATGCATGGGGCTAAGATTATTCAATTGCTCTGTCAATTTGATCCGAAGTCGAATATATTCCGAAAATTTCTGACTGGCAGAGAATTTATCATCAATCACTGTTTGTATATGGGAAAGAAATTCTTCCTGTTCGTGCTGGACGACCGAGCGGAAGATTGTTTCTTTTGTCGGGAAGTAATAATACAGCGATGCTTTCGCCATGCCGATGTCTTCGGCGATCTCATCCATTGTCACTTTGGAATAACCGTACGATGCGAATCGATGTTGCGCAGCGTCTAAAATAAGTTCTTCTTTATCCCGGGTGAGCTTTTCGTCCACAATAGACCTTTCGACTTTAAAAGTTTAACAGTCGAAAGATACGAAAAGTTCCTTTCATCTGCTAATAATGCTGTTGGAGGATAAGACATAAATACATAAAAAAGGGGTGGTATCTTAAATTCAGATATCACCCCTCATTAACCAATTAATAAATTAGGAAAGTTTACACCGCCGCTTGCACAATCGCAGTAAAAGAGTCCGCTTTTAAACATGCGCCGCCGACAAGTGCACCATCGATGTCAGGTTGGTGCAGCAATTCTTTTGCATTCTCCGGTTTCACGCTGCCGCCGTACTGAATGGTGACTTTCTCTGCAGTCGAAGAACTGTACAGCTTGGCAAGAAGTTCGCGAATAAGTTTGTGCACATCCTGCGCTTGCTGGGGAGTCGCAACCTTGCCGGTACCAATTGCCCAGACAGGTTCGTATGCAATAATCGATTTTTCGATGTCGGATGCCGGAATGCCCTGGACACATCCGGTGATTTGAGTTGTTACAACAAGATTGGTAATATTCTTTTCGCGTTCCTGCAGCGATTCACCAACGCAAATAATTGGAATTAAACCTGCTGCAAGTGCCTTCTTTACCTTCTTATTAATAAATTCATCCGATTCATGAAAATACTGCCGCCGCTCCGAGTGCCCGAGGATCACATATTGGCACCCTACCGACCTCAGCATCTTCGGAGATATTTCTGCCGTGAATGCACCTTCGTCTTCAGGATACATATTCTGGGCGCCAAGTGCGATGGGCGATCCCTTGAGCAATTCCTTCGCAAGGGCAAGAGAGGTGAATGGCGGGCAGACAATCGCTTTCACTCCGTTTGGCAGGACAGCAAGTTTTGATTTAAGACTGTTCAGCAGTTCTGCCGACTCGTTGATGTCTTTGTACATTTTCCAGTTTCCAGCTATGATTTTTGTGCGCATGGTTTTTTCTTTCTGATTTGTTGGATAAGATATTAGATTATAAGAAATTGAGATTATGAGATGTATATCATTTGATTCTCTGCTTAAGATGTTTCTGAAGACCATAGAACATTGCTATGAGTTCATTGGTATCCGCAAGCAGCATCTGATAATCCGTTTGATTAATAAATTTGTTTTCAAGTGCAATATCGATACACCCGTTACATTCAAAAGAAGAACGAATGGAATAGTCGAGAAAATGAATAAATTCTTTGTTTGAGGAATTACCCGCTCCTTCCGCAATATTGAGCACAATTGAGTCGGCAGCCCGTTTGAATTGAGAGATGAGTCCGAACAATTCATCTTTGGGAAAGCTTTTTGTTATTCGTCTTGTATCTTTGGTAAAAGAAAGCGCTTTGTGATATACTTGAAGTTCTTCAAGATTATGCATGTTTTCTACTATCTCTTGCTATCAATATCTATTATAAATCTTTTATCTCAACTTCTTATTATCTCAACCACACAACATCTCATCATCTTAATATCTCAATTTCTCAATTTCCTTGTCAGAACCTCATTCACGATCTTCGGATTTGCTTTTCCCTTCATTGCTTTCATTGTTTGTCCGACAAAGAAGCTAAATACCTGCTGCTTCCCACTTTTATATTGCTCAACTTGTCCTTGATTGCTCGCGAGAATTTCATCAATCACTTTTTCAATCGCAGACTCATCGCTCACCTGCACTAAGCCCTTTTTTTCAACAATCGCTTTGGGCGACTCTTTTGTTTTCAGCATTTCTTCGAAAACATCTTTGGCGATCTTGCCGCTGATAGTTCCATCGATAATGAGATTGATCATGTCAGAAAGATTCTTAGGAGTAATGGGGAAGTCTGAAACCGCAATATGCTGATCGTTGATGACACGCAGAATGTCCACCATCGTCCAATTGCTTGCTATTTTATAGGTCTCTTCGTTTTTTGTTTTGAGATTTGAAATGATGCCGTCAAAATAGTCCGCCAGCTCACGCTCACCGGTAAGAATATTAGCATCGTACTTCGGCAATTTGAATTCGTTCATGTAGCGATTGCGGCGAACAATCGGTAGTTCTGGCAATTTCGCCTTTATATCATCAATCCACGTTTGCTTCACAAGTACAGGCACTAAATCAGGATCGGGAAAGTAGCGATAGTCATGAGCTTCTTCCTTCGAACGCATTGGAACGCAAATTCCTTTATCAGAATCCCACAGTAAAGTCTGCTGAACTATTGTTTCTCCGTTTTCGAGTGCTTCGATTTGACGTGTGATTTCATATTCTAACGCCTTCTCGACGAAGCGGAAGGAATTCAAATTCTTTACTTCCTGCTTCGTGCCTAATTTCGTTTCGCCTTTTTTTCGCACCGAAACATTTGCATCGCACCGAAGACTTCCTTCTTCCATATTGCCGTCACAGATACCAAGATAGGTAACGATCTGGCGAATCATAGAGAGATATTGATATGCCTCTTGCGGCGTGTGCATATCGGGCTCACTAACGATCTCGATGAGCGGAACACCACACCGGTTCACATCCACAAGCGTATCGATGTCTTGATCGTGAATCGACTTGCCGGCATCTTCTTCCATGTGAATGCGCGTTATACCGATCCGTCGTGTTGTTCCATCCTTCAGTTCAACATCTAACCAGCCGTTCATACATATCGGCTCTTCATACTGCGATATCTGGTAACCCTTTGGCAAATCCGGATAGAAATAATTTTTTCTAGCGAAAATAGATTTAGGCGCGATGGTGCAGTTAGTCGCCAAACCCATCTTCATAATGAACTCGACGTGATTTTTGTTCAACACAGGAAGCACCCCCGGCATACCAAGACAGACCGGACAAACATTGGAGTTTGGATCATTCCCAAACTTTGTTGAACAGCTGCAAAATGCTTTCGATTTGGTTAATAGTTGTGCGTGAACTTCAAGTCCAATCACAGGTTCGTAATTTTCATTCCAAGGCATAAAGAAGTCTTTAAGATAATGAGTTTATGAGTCGTTGAGATCAATGAAAATGTGTATAAAAAAAATTACGCTGCAATTGCGCTTGTTACTTTCTCTGCGGCTTCTTTTAAAGTGCCTGCGACAAGAAATTTTAATCCCGAGTTTTTTAAAATCTCTGTTGCAAGTTCGGCATTCGTTCCGGCGAGACGTATGACGATAGGAACTTGCACATTGACATTTTTCGCGGCTTCAACAACTCCGGTTGCCACACGATCGCACCGCACAATACCGCCGAAAATGTTAATGAGGATGGCTTTTACATTCTTATCTTTTAAAATAATGTTGAATCCGGCTTCCACCGTTTCGGCGCTTGCACCGCCGCCAACATCAAGAAAGTTGGCTGGCATTCCGCCGGCAAGTTTGATAATATCCATCGTTGCCATTGCGAGTCCGGCGCCATTGACCATACATCCCACATTGCCATCGAGCTTTATATAGTTAAGATTGGATGCCGCGGCTTCCACCTCCAGCGGTTCTTCTTCATCGATATCGCGAAGCTGCTCATATTCCGGATGGCGGAAAAGTGCGTTATCATCAAAATTGATTTTGGCATCGAGCGCAATGACATGCCCTTCCTGTGTAATAACGAGCGGATTTATTTCAGCGAGTGACGCGTCGGTCGCTTCGTACGCTTTGTAGAGCGCCAAAAAAAATTTTACACCGTTTTTCAATGCATCGCCTGTTAACCCGAGTCCGAAACAAAGAGTCCGTGCTTGAAACTGCTGAAATCCGATTACGGGGTCAACAGCTTCTTTTAGTATCTTCTCCGGTGTTTCGGCGGCGACCTTTTCAATCTCTACTCCGCCTTCCGTTGAGACCATCACAACATTCTGCGAGCGCTGACGATCCAGTGTAATACCGACATACATTTCCTTCGCAATATTCATCCCTTGTTCAACAAGCAAGCGGCAAACGATGCGTCCTTCCGGTCCGGTTTGATGCGTTATAAGACGCATACCGAGGATTTCTCCGGCGCGCTCGCGAACTTCTTTCAGGCTCCGCGCAAGTTTCACACCGCCGCCTTTTCCGCGTCCGCCGGCATGAATTTGCGCTTTGACTACCCACACACTCCCGCCGATTTTCTCAGCAGCTTTCACCGCTTCATCAATCGTGAATGCCACTTCACCTTTCGGCACGGGAACTCCGAATTTTTTCAGAATTTCTTTTCCCTGATATTCGTGAATCTTCATGATGAATTCCTCTTTTGTTCCAATCTACATCTCAGATTCTGCTTCATCAATAGTAGTTTCCGATGATTTCCAATCTACAATTTCTTCCATCGCTTTTAAATATTCTGGGATGGGCACAAATACTTTTGCCGGTTTATTGATGTTGCTGCGCGAGATGGGTGAATCACCCCCGCCATCCCAAATAAATCCGATGGAATTAAAATTCTGCACCTGTACCTTATGCCCCGTTGATTCCAAAACCGATTTCACTAATTCTGCATCAGATATCTCTGTTGAACGAAAAACTTCTGCCCAATCTTGTTCCACTTTAACTTTTCGATGCGCCGAACAAAAATATCGTCCGCGAACTTGAGCGCCGCATGCTTCACAACAAAGTTTGCGACAGATAATACAAACACCTGCTCCGGATTCCAATGGATGCAAATCGCAAAACACCGGACCGGCTTCCGTAAATAAAGTACCGCAATGCGGGCAAAAATCACTGTCTTCTGTTATTTCATCCGAACAATTCGGACATTTTATGAATGTGTCCATTGTGCTGTCACTCATTGAGATTTATTAATTCATTTGATTCGTCGAGTATCTTCTTCGCACGAAGGTAATCGGGAATCGGAATAAACAACCGTAAAGCACCGGGATGTCTGAGGCGCAATCCGAAATCTTGCATCGTCGTCTGAATCCCCTTTGATTCCAGATAGCCCTTTTGCATCTCCACATCCGCCGCTGCACGTGATTCAACTATCAGAGCCCAATCCTCCTCCACTTGAACATTGCAATGCTCCGGACAAAATAAACGTCTATTCTGCACTTCCTGACATCGAGAACAAACTAGTTTTTGACAAATAATGCAAACACCCGTGGCTTCCTGGTCGAGATCGGTTTCACAATGAACAGGAGGTGCTTCTTTAAAAAGATTGCCGCAATGCGGACAGAAATCGCTGTCTTCTGTCACCTCGTTGTTACAATTGGAACACGTTGTTAGTTCAGACATCTGCAATTTCCAATTTGAAAATTACAAAATCTCTTATCTCACAATCTCCAAATCTTATTTAATCTTCTCCGATAACGCCTTCGTTTGCATCAAGAGCAATAAATAGTCTCGTCCGCCGGCCTTTGAGTCTGTGCCGGACATATTAAATCCGCCGAAGGGATGCACACCAACAAGCGCTCCGGTTATTTTTCGATTCACATAAAAATTTCCAACGTGGAAAACTTTTTTTGCTTTTTCAATCTTTTTTCTATTCTTCGTCCAGATGCCGCCAGTAAGACCGAATTCTGTATTGTTTGCTACTTCAAGCGCTTGATCGAAATCTTTCACTTTGATCACTGCAAGCACAGGGCCGAATATCTCTTCCTGCGAAATTGTTCCCAGCGGGTCGACATCGGCAATGACTGTCGGTTTGATGAAGAATCCGTCTTCTTCAGCTTTACTACCGCCGCAAATTAATCGGCCGCCTTCTTGAATTCCTTTTTGAATGTACGAAAGAATTTTCTCTTCCGAACTTTTATTAACCACCGGACCCATATAATTTGCCGGATCATCAGACTGACCGGTTTTTAATTTATCAACTTTTACTTTTAAGAGATCGAGAAACGTATCGTACACTTTCTCAACCACGATTGCACGGGAAGCAGCAGAACATTTCTGTCCTTGAAAACCAAACGCAGAAACCATCGTTGCTTGTGCCGCTGTATCGAGATCAGTCTGATCATCGATAATGATAGAATCTTTCCCGCCCATTTCTGCAACGACGCGCTTGAGCCATTTTTGTCCGGGTTGAACCTTTGCCGCAAGTTCATTGATATGAATACCGACTTCTTTCGATCCGGTGAACGAGACAAAGCGCGTTTTCGGATGCGCAACAAGCACATCACCGATAGAAGCGCCGGAACCAGTGAGAAAATTGATCACACCCGCCGGTACTCCAACTTCACGCATTAAATTAAAAAACATCCAACCGGTAAGCGGTGAATCGCTGGATGGCTTCAGTACCACTGTATTGCCGGCAACGACAGCGGCTGATGTCATACCCGTAAGAATTGCGAGCGCAAAATTCCATGGCGGCAGCATAACGCCAACTCCCAGCGGAATATACCAGAGCTCGTTTTTCTCACCGGGAATTTTTGTCATGGGCTGCCTGGCGGAATAGCGCAGTATCTCTCGTGCATAGAACTCAAGGAAGTCGATGGCTTCTGCAGTATCAGCATCGGCTTCGGGCCACGTTTTACCGACTTCGTAAATCATCACCGCGCTGAATTCGTGTTTCCGCTGGCGCATGAGCCTGGCTGCTTTGAAAAGGTACTCGGCACGTTTCGCCGGATCGGCCCATTTCCATTCTTCAAATTTTTGAGCCGCGGCTTCAATGGCTTTATTTGCGAGATTAGGATTTGCTTTCGAAAATTTCCCAACCACTTCGCTCGGTCGAGAGGGATTTATGGATTTCAATTTGTCGTCAGTGTGAATTTCTTCTCCACCGATAACAAGCGGATATTCTTTACCCAGCATCGCCTTTACTTTGGCTAATGCCTTTTCCATCGCTTTCCGATTTGCGGGTTTTGAAAAATCGGTTAGCGGTTCATTCTTAAAAGGTTTGTGCGCCATAGCGCCAGTCCTCTCAGATAAAATTCTTGAATAATTTTCAGTGGGTATAACTTACTGAATTTTTTGAAAAATTGCAGAGAAAGAAAAACCCGATTTCTCGTTTATACAAAAGGCGAAAAATCGGGCTTGTTCAGACAAAAGCAAACAATCGTCTATAAGAATCTATAACTTACGCCGAAACTAATGGTGGGGTATTTAGATGCACTGTTCCTTGAATAAGAGAGCGAGAAGTTGTCTTGATAGTATTCTGAGTATTTGCAACTCACATTGAAGTTGATATTGTTTTCGATAAAGAATCGAAAGGAAATGCCAGCGTTATATTGCATGTTTCTCAAAAACTCGTTTTCATCTGTACCTTGAAAAAGATCGGTCGTACGAGAGACCGAACCTGATATTGTTGCATCGATCCGTTCGCCGATCTGATAGATTCCAGCAATCTGAAACATGTAGCCAATTTTTCTTTGATAATCGATAAATGGAATTTCTATGGAAAGACTTGAGTTCACCTGAAGATTCAGTGTGAGTGGATATCCATAATCAAACGCCAACGAAACATAATCACGAAAATACCAAAGATAGCTTGAAGTATAGTTCTGGGGGTACATTCCACTTGCCCCGCTCACTCCTTCTGTAAATGAGCGTTGTACACCAAGCCTTGCTCTCCATCCAAATAGTCGCGGTGCAATTTGCTCGGAGAGCACTTCAACTGCTCTCAAAACTGAATATGCCGTCGCCGCATTTTCTTTGAGTACACCCATCTTTTGCAACTGTCCAAAGACATCTTCCATAAAGTACTTTACGAACCTATCTTGAGTGTATGTATATTCTACTCGTCTTGCAAAGATATCGACGATCCGAAGCACTTCATCTCTTGTCAGTGGTCGAATAAGCATGCTGTCTTCTGTGAGTTTATCCAATATGCGGAGCACAGCAAAGACTGAAGAACCATCGCGAAGTTTTCCATATCCAATACCTCCGCTCACTGATGCACTCCAGGAATTGTTTTTAAAATATGTTGAGTCATAAGAGTAAGATCCATCAGAGTAAGTAGTGTTAGAATTATTGATGTATTGATTAAAGGAATAATTTCCAGATCCTTCTGCAAACCAATGCCATGTATCAGGAATTATATAATTCGAATATAGAATTGCCGGCGCTATCTCTACATTATAATTTGTATATACCTGTGACGATAAAGCACTATACATGAGGGGGATGGATGTTACGTACGATTGGCTTCCGTCACTACTCTGATGATTTGCTTGCCCTGTCACGTTTGCTGTGATTTCAAGCGAATTGTTTTCGTTGTAATTTGCAAAATTATAGGCTAATGTTGATTGCACGCTTGAGGACTTCGTTGAATTTGAAGAATGATCTTGAGGCGCACCAAAGGAATAATCGGTGTTATTTTGTTCTGTATTGTTCCATCCTCCCGATAGATTGCCCGTCAGCCTTTGATATTTCGTTTCCGGTATGCGGAAATCCCAAATAGAAACATCTTGTTGTGCAAAGAGTACTGCGGGCATTATAGCCAGGATGTGGAGAATCAAGAACCTGAAAATAACGGATGAATTTGTACTGCATAGCATAGTGGTGTTCATAATAGCTCCCGATTGTGGTGGTTTTGGATGACGAATGAATCGAATGTGAGGAAACAAAATATGTGCCATCATTGCATACTCATGAATTCTCAATTTGAACTACTTCTGTTTTCTTTCACCAAGGCATGTGTTTTATTCCGTCGAGTAAAGTAGACACGCGCGTCCATGAAAATCAACATTATAGTCACGTGCATGATGACGCAATTTCACACCACTTTTTGCTGATTGAGATTGACGGTAGGAGAGAGAGCAAACGTGATATTATTGCGGCGCATCTAGTAATTTCTATGGATGATTTGAGTTCACTTGAAGAATGACAGGGACTCATCAACTCAACAGCTTTAGTAATAACGTACTGAATTTTTTGAAAAATTGCTGAACAGGGAAGTCGAAGTTTCTAAATTTAGAAGCAATCCCTGCGGTTGATTCTATCGCTATAATCGCCATTGCAAAAGATGCGAGGTTTGTCTACATTGCTTGCAGATGTCTCACCAATAACAATCCTTTGACAATATGAAACCAGACGATATTATTTCTTATCTAGAGCTTATTAACGAGGAGAAGGCTCATCTGCAAAAAGGAATGAATTATAGGGTTGGCAGGAATTACTCAGTCTTTTTAATGTCAGTAAGAAAAAACGCTCCTTATGCAGATCAGATTAATCATACGACAGGTGCGTTAATTTATGAAGGACATGATCATCCGAAAACAAAGACTATTTCAGATCCCAAAAGTATTGACCAACCAATGACAACGTCCTCAGGATCGTGGACAGAAAACGGAAAATTTTTTAAAGCGGCAACTGATTATAAAACAGGTCTTTCTACTAAACCTGAATTGGTAAAGGTATATGAAAAGATTGCAAGTGGTGTTTGGTGTTATAAAGGATTTTTTGAATTAGTGGATGTAGAACAAGAATCTGACGGTAGACGAAGAGTTTTTAAGTTCCATCTTCTTCCGATTGCAAAGACTATACTTCAAGGCAATATTGAACTGCCATGTAACCGGATCATTCCAACATACGTTAAAGTCGAAGTATGGAAACGAGACAAAGGGAAGTGTCAAATATGCAACTCAAATAAAAACCTCCACTATGATCATGTTATTCCATTTTCAAAAGGTGGTAGTAGCCTTACATCAAAAAATATTAGACTTCTTTGCGCGAAACATAATCTTGAAAAATCCAATAAAATAATGATATTTCTGCCATGGATAAGCGTCGGTGCATCTGCTCTTACATTACACAGAATGAATTGAGTCAGGTCGTTAAGAAAAATACACAAATATGTGAAGCAATGTGATCAGGTAAAAGATGTGCGAACATTTACCCGAACAGTAATAGTGATACATTAAACAGCAGATGAGGTAAAGATTGTTGAGGGGAAGTCTTAAGCGCACATAGTCATTCCCATCCCCAACACAACGATGCCTGGATTGAAATTCGCTTTATTACGATAGCCATTGAATCTTTACAGATTCTTCCACCTGTTTAAATTCCTTATCTCCCGTAACCAATGCTGAGCCCTTATGATGAACCGCTAACGCTGCGGCAAAACAATCGGCAAAGGACATTTTCTTTATAGCTTTAAATCTCGCTGCCTGGTTGGCAAGCTTCCAATCCGCATCATGGAAGTGAACACCAAGCTCAAGCAAATCTTTTATGCTTTGGTCAGCTGCGGTTTCAGAAACTTCTCGTGCAAGAATATACCACACTTCTCCGGCGTTCACGGTTGTCATCATCAATGGTATACCATTTTCGTGGGCATCAGCAATAATATTGCCGACTGTTTCTCCTGCGGGTTCATCCTCAAGGAAAGCCATTATGGACCAGGAATCCAGTATATATGCTTTGGGTCTTGCCGGCATTACAATTCCCTTTCTTTTTTCTTTTCGGCCATCAATGCTTTTAATAATCCCGTTCCCTTATGTTTTCCGCGGATCGAATGAACGTACTGCCGTGTGATCGGTGTGAGAATGAGAGATTGGTCCTTCTCGTTTATCGCAATTTGAATGCGCGTTCCTTCTTTAATGCCAAGTTTTGAACGAACCTTGGAAGGAATGACAATCTGGCCTTTTGTTGTTGCAATTGTTTCCATTGCTTTCTCCTTGTAATCTTCTTTACTAATGTAAGAAAAAATAAATAGTAAGTCAATGTATAATTGTCTTACTAATATAAATATTCCTACAATATGGAGATATCTAATTTATTTTCGTTTCTAGGAAAAAGAAAGGAAGGAGTCTGAAAAGTAACAGGGAAATTCTTGAAGGATCATTGTAATAATTATCTTTGTACTCTCAGAGAAATTCTCTCCCGAAGACATCATTGTTCCGAAGTAAACACTTGTTGCAGCGATCAGGCAATATCACCATCCTTCTTCTCCCGGCGAAAACAGCTACTTGTCAATTTTTGGATAAATTATAGCTCTTTATAACTCAATCTTGTATTATTAAGGATATAACCTAATAATCCGCTTGCATAAACAAGGGTATAACCTTATATTTAACCACAGATTATAAGGGTATAACCTAATGGTAGATCTCAATAAAAAGCTTTTGATAGAACAACTTGATAAAAAGCTCGAAAAGTTTTCGATATTAAAAGAAGTTGACATGCCACCGCGTGGCTGGATCAATGCGATTAGAACAGCAATGAATATGTCATTGGTCCAGCTTGCAAAACGTCTCAAGAAAACATCTGTCAGCGTTAAAGAGATTGAAGAACGAGAACAGAATAAAACTATCACACTGAATAAATTGATGGAAGTTGCCGAGAAACTCGATCTTCAATTTGTATATACGCTTCTTCCCAAAGAATCTTCCGTCGAAAAAATAATTGAAAAGCGTGCGCTGCAAGTTGCCCGTGAAATTGTCATGAGAACCTCACACTCTATGAAACTCGAAGAACAGGAAAACAAAGAAGAAAGATTGCAAAAGGCAATCAAAGATCGAGCAGAACAAATCAAACAGGAGATGCCGAAATATTTATGGGATTAGACCTTGATTATTCAGATGGCCAAACTCCGATTGATGAAGACGAGAAAGAAGGCCTGCGAATCAAAGCGATTACTACTCGCGGTGAACTTGATGAGTTTGAACAGCTTGGTGTGGAAAAAGCTATTGCATGGACAATGGAAAGAAAACCCACACTCAAACAAATATTGACCGAGGATTACATTAAGGAATTACATAAACGAATGTTCGCCGATGTTTGGATGTGGGCGGGAGAATTCAGGACGACGAACAAGAATATTGGTGTTGATAAATTTATGATCGGAGTTGAATTAAAGAAACAACTTGATGACTGCCGTTATTGGATTGAGCAGAATGTCTTTTCTGTGGATGAAATCGCCGTACGGTTGAGTCATAGGATTGTCTCGATTCACCCGTTTGCAAATGGCAATGGCAGGCATTCCAGATTACTGGCAGATATTCTTGTCAGCAGCGGATTTGGCAAACCAGTGTTTTCTTGGGGGAGAGTCAATCTGACAAAGAAGGGAGAGGCTCGTGCCAGATACTTATCGGCACTTCAAGAGGCAGACAATCAGAATTATGCACCTTTACTCCAGTTTGCACGCGAGTAATAGCAGACTAGTCGCTGGATAAAGAAGAATTGTAACCGCAACAAGAGAAAAAATGATTTTCATTTTTCCCAGAGGAAAACAATTTCACACTCCTTCTACTGATAAAGCCAAAAGATTTCCGTATTATTACGTCACATTAAATGAAAAATACCACTGGATCAAAAACACAACGATGCATGGATTGAAATTCACTCTACTTATTCTCACCTTCCTTGTTTTTCAAAGCGCAGATGCTCAACCAAGCATTTCTCTTTTCCAAACCCAAGCCCAAACCGACAGCGTAACGATAGCCGCCAATCCAGATTTTCAGGCAAGCGGACTTCATCGGTTTTTGTTCGGTTCACTTTGGCGCGATGTTTGGGCAACTCCAGTGAAAGCGGAAAAATTAATTCTCAACACTCCAATCCGTACATTAAAAGTAACACGTCTAATTCCGATCAAAGAGAAAGTTTTCTTTCTTGACCTCATAGACTCGTTAGGTGCTGAATATTCCTTTGAACCAATTATTTCTAAATCGACTTATCCGTTTCCATCTGATTTTTCTGTTTTATTGCCACCGAGTTTGGTGCTTGATCAATTAAGCACATTGAATCCTTATACATGGCTTATTCTTCCGCCGATTTTTCAAGCGCTCGAACTGCCGTATCGGGACATAAAACTAGTTTTTCTTCCATCAAATGAATTGCCTGGAATGTATCGGCGGTATTTTGGCAATAAGCTGGGCCTTCTTAGATATCCATTGCATTTTCCATCGTCTGATACTGCAGCATCTCATCGAATCAACTTAATCAGCACTGACGCAGTAATAAAGCTCAATGAATTCAGTCCCAGAAATGAACGCATTGATGAACTTCAATATCTCAAATCTCGCATTGTTGATATTTTATTAGGTAATTGGAACCGTTCTCCCGATAAATGGATGTGGCAAGCCGTTCGGCGTGATAAATATAGATACTGGGAGCCGGTTTCCATGTGGGGCGCTTTTTCTCAATTTCAAAAATTAGATGGCTTATTCCCAACTATCGCTGACCTGGTTGTTCCAGAATTGGAAGCTTGTGACGAGAATATTTCTAACGTTGAGAATCTTACGCTGGCCGGACGTGAACTTGACCGCAGATTGCTCATCTCTTATCCGAAACAAACATGGGATTCATTGGCGGCTTGGATACAGACAAGAATTTCAGATTCGCTTTTAACGACGGTGGTATCCCGCCTGCCAATTCCAATTTTGGAAAAAGAAGGAAAAGTTATCCTGCACATTCTTCAATCACGTCGTGCTCAACTGTTAAAAGCAGTGGAGGAATTCTACAAGCTGTCTTCTGAATATGTGGAAATACACGGCAGCAATAGAGCGGAAAGTGTAGAAATTCGCAGGATCGGGAGACATATGGTTTTTGTTGCAATGTATGATCGTTTCGATAACTCACATACACCTTTCTATCAGCGATTGTTCCATGACGATTTAACAAAAGAGATTCGTCTATTGCTCCTCGGGGGTGATGACAAAACGATTATCGAAGGAGAAGAAAGTGGCACTATTAAAATCATCGTCGATGGCGGCAGCGGGAAAAATGAGCTTGTGGATATGAGTAGAAGCAGAAGCATATTCTCTGACTTGAATCTTTTTTCTTCAAGTGTGGTTTTTTATAATAACGATTCGACATCCCGCATTAAATCAGGCAGCAACACCCAAGTGATTCGCGATTGGGGCAGCGAGTGGTCGTTCAGTCCATGGTTGGATATCAATCCTGATGACGGACTGTTCATCGGCGGCGGGCCGGTATATACGCAATATGGGTACCGTATGGAGCCATACACTGAACAAATTGGTGTGCGTGCCGGACTTACAACGGAAACCAGACGCTATCGATTCGATGCGACCGGAGAATTTCGAGATTGGTTCGGGGGTGTTAGTACATTTCTCCAACTCCACGCATCACAGCTCGATCTATCAAACTTTTTCGGATTAGGCAATAAAACGACATACAGCTCGTCGCTCGAGAAAGCTGGATTTTATAAGGTCGATCAACGGCAGATATTTTTTCATGCTGCGTTCGACTTTGCAATTACCACCAACACACGTGCAGAAATTGGCAGCACTATCAAGCTTATCGATAATAACCCAAAACCGGGCACTCTCCTTGACACACTGCAGCTTTCTTACTATAACAAAAGTCTTACCTTTTTAAATCTTTCTGCCCGCATTCAAGCAGACACTCGTGATGCAGAAAAGTTACCGACACGAGGGTTCTATTTGAAAGCAGAGGCCTCTTATCTTCCAAAGATGTTTGACAATACCGACACATTTACCAAGCTCCGGTGTGAAGCACGAACTTACATTACACCAGTCAACATTCAAATGGTGACAATTGCTATAAGGGCGGCAGGAGAAAAGATATGGGGGAACCATCCATTTTTTGAATCTGCTTTTCTCGGCGGCAACGAATCGTTGCGGGGATTTGAGCGTCAACGTTTTGCAGGCGATGCTTCGTTGTTGGGCGGAGTGGAGGTTCGCGCGCGGGTAACGCAGATTCCATTTCTTGTTCCACTCTGGGCGGGGATTTCCGGATTTGCTGAAACAGGCCGTGTCTTCATCGATGGTGAACAATCTAACCTCTGGCATAACGCTATCGGCGGCGGTATATGGTTCTCAATTATAAAACCTGAATATTTAGTCAGCTTTAATCTTGCCAGCTCAAAGGATGAAGTTGCGTTCTATACGACGCTTGGATTTACGTTTTGAGAATAGATTTTCTTTCGACTTAAACATCCTGATGAGAATGAAGGACAGAACTTGTCATTTGTAGTAACAAATGTAAGAAACATCGGCATCGGCTTCGACATCGAAAGACGACTTCGCCGGCACAATGAACTCAGTATTTTTTTTCATTACCGCCCAATCTTTCCCGAGGAGTTTCACTTTCAGTGTTCCTGAAGTTATGATCATCCGCTCTTCTGTCGAAGTCGAAAAAGTAAACTTACCGGGTGAAATGACGCCGACCGTTGCATCGCCTTCTGCGTTCGTGAGGCTTAAACTTTGTACCTTACCTTCAAAATAAACATTGTGTTTCATGGGTGCTCCTGAATTTGTTGTTTTATACTATATTTTCTTTTTCTGTATTTGATATTTTAATGTCGTTTGCCGGTGAACTGACAGCTACGATGGTGTCATTGGGGTCATTTCTTTTCCATCTCCTGACAAGCTTTGTTATTTCCACGCTCGTTCCAATTTCACTGCTCTGTTTGATTTTTTCTCTTTCCTGATAATAGCGTTTTATGCTTTGGGTTGCCATAGTGAATTGTGGCTATCAATTTTTCTTGGAAAAGATTGTCCTTATCTACCCAACCCTTAGTTTGCCTGCAACAACAGCAGCGTAGTACTTTTTTTCCACTTGACTCGCTTTTCCTACCAGTTATATAAATATTTCTCCTTTTTCCCCAGCTGAAAAAGCCGAAAGAATTTCGTATTTTCAATAAGTGACTTAAAGTTGTTATTTCACTCCCAGAAATTGATTTTTAGAAACTTAGCGAAGTTTATCTCATGAATAAGCAATTTGAACCAAAACTTTTTTCCATTCTCCGAAAAGGATATTCTGTAAAAGATTTCACCTCCGATCTGACGGCAGGTATCATTGTTGGCATTGTTGCACTGCCGCTAGCAATTGCATTTGCTATCGCATCCGGCGTGAAACCTGAGCAGGGTCTTTATACTGCCATCATTGCCGGATTTTTCATAGCTATATTCAGCGGTAGCCGAGCGCAGGTGAGCGGGCCGACAGGCGCATTTATCGTCATTATTTACGGCATTGTACATCAGTACGGCTATAATGGCCTTGTCATTGCCACATTTCTTGCCGGGATCATGCTCGTTGTCATGGGTATCGCTCGTGCAGGTGTATTCCTAAAATTTATTCCCTATCCGGTTGTTGTCGGATTCACCAGTGGAATCGCGCTCATTATTTTTTCCTCACAAATGCGTGATTTCTTTGGTTTACGAATGGATGATGTGCCCGCTGAGTTTATAGATAAATGGATGGCGTACGGAGAAAGCATCGCTACAATTCATTTGCCAAGCCTGCTTGTCGGATTAGGTTCGCTTCTTATTATTATTCTTTGGCCGCGTGTAACAAAGCGCATACCCGGTTCATTGATTGCGCTGATTATCGCAACAGCTGTGGTTGCGATTTTTCGATTGCCGGTTGAAACAATTGGATCGCAGTTCGGTGGTATGCCGAATCATTTTCCTTCACCGCATATTCCTCATATAAGCTGGAAGTTAGCAACCAAGATGTTTTCGCCCGCCATTACGATCGCATTACTTGCAGCTTTGGAATCGCTCCTCTCCGCTGTCGTTGCCGATGGTATGCTTGGTACGCGGCACCGTTCCAATATGGAATTAGTAGCGCAGGGCATCGGCAATATTCTATCACCCATATTCGGCGGTATACCAGCAACAGGTGCTATCGCTCGTACCGCGACAAATATCCGAAATGGCGGACGCACACCGATTTCAGCAATTGTTCATTCTTTCGTACTTCTGCTCATTCTTCTTGTTGCGGGAAAATGGGCCGCACTCATTCCCATGTCGGTGCTTGCTGCCATTCTTATCTATGTTGCTTACACTATGAGTGAGTGGCATGCATTTGTGAAACTCCTTCGCGGGCCGCGAGGCGATGTTGTCATTCTGGTAACAACATTTTTGCTGACTGTATTCATCGATCTGACCGTTGCTATACAAGTCGGAGTTGTATTTGCGGCATTTCTCTTCCTGCAGCGCATGTCGAATGCAACACAAATCGGTCTTATCACAAAAGATTTAAAGGATGAGGAAAAAGAAGAAGAAGAACCAACGCCTGCGCGCCGAAATATTCCTGCAGGAGTAGAAGTATTCTCCATCAATGGTTCATTGTTCTTCGGTGTTATCGAACAATTCCGCGATGCTGTCCAGCGCATTGAGAAGGCGCCGAAAGTACTCATTCTTGAAATGCGTAATGTTATTACTATCGATGCAACGGGACTTCAAGCATTAGAAGATTTATTGAAACGTCTTCGGAAAGGAAAGACTATCCTTTTACTAGTCGGCGTACATGCGCAGCCGCTGTTCGCGATGCAGCGGTCACAGTTTGTTGATACGATTGGCGAAGACAATCTCATCGGCAGTCTCGATGAAGCCCTTGCTCGGGCTGCAAAAATTATTGCTGTAAAGAAACCGACAGTTATTTGATTATGGAGAACATTGGGCTTATTCATCTCGATGGGTGAGTTCCTTAATATTGCAGCAATCATCAAATAGCGTACTGAATCTCAAAATTGGTTATATTAGCTCTATGATTACTTTGCACCAAATAAATAAAAATTACGAAATTAATACACAAGAAACCCTCCGGTTACATCGCGCAGGTGCAGGAGGCATTCGTGTTGCTCTTGCATTAACGCATCAACGCGACGATCTTCTGCGGTTGATTTACAAACATCTCGCAAACGACGGTAACCATTTAACAATTGTTGCGTTGGGCGGGTACGGAAGAAAGGAACTATGTTTTTCTTCTGATACCGACGTTATGTTTCTCATTGCAGATGAACAACAACGAACTGCCGCTACTCCAGTAGTCCAGGAGTTTGTTCGCAATTTATTGGATGCCGGATTAGATATCGGCCACAGCTTCCGTACTATTGATGAATGTATAAATCTTCCTCCCGAAGATTTCGAATCTCGGATGTCGCTCATTGAAGCGCGGTTCATTTGCGGGAATAAAATCATATTTCGAAAATTTATTTCAGCTGTCCGAGCAAAGATCAAAGAAGATGATCGACCTTCTTTCGTACGTCGGATTTCCGAGTCACGGCAAATGCGGTATAATAAGTATGGCAATTCATCAAAACTGCTAGAACCGAATATAAAAAACAGCGCTGGCGGGTTGCGCGATATTCATACGGCACTCTGGTTAATGCGTGGCACTGGAACAGTACCGATTCCGAAAAACCTTGGTACATCGGAAACTGCTACGCTGCATCTTCTCAAATCTCAAGCTGTAAAGCTGCAATTCACACCGTCGTCTTTGAAAGAAATAAAATTATCGTTTGATATACTACTTCGCGTGCGCAATGAAATGCATATTCAATCCAACGCTCTTCACGACACGCTGGAATTTAGTTTTCAGCAGCGCGTTGCTTCCGGTTTTCGGTATCGCACTAAATCAAAACGTGCGAAAGTTGAACATTTTATGCAGGATTACTATAAGGCGTCGCGTTCTGTGGCGTCATTTTGTTCACGAGTCATAGATTGGTCATATGACCGATGGTCAGCTAATGGTCATGAAACGAAGACGGCGAAATTAAGCGACACATTGGTTATACGAAGCGGGCGCATTCATCTATCAAAACGTGGTGTGGTCATTTCCAATGAACTTCTCCTCCGTGCATTTCTATTTCGGGGCGAACGTCATGCCAAGTTCTCATTTCAGTTGGAAGATGCCATTCATCGCCGATTACAATTTCTCAAACCGCTCAGTACACAATCGGAAACGGAATTATTCCGGCTTCTTCTTCATCGGCCAAACGGCATAAGCAGTGCGCTTCGTAAGATGAACGAACTTGGGCTGCTCGAACGTTGGATACCAGAATGGAAAACGATGGTTTCATTTTTTCAGCATAATCAATACCATTATTATACTGCCGATGAGCATACGCTCATCGCGCTTGCCAATGCTGAAGCGCTTGAACACTCAAGTTCATCATTCGGAACAGTCTTCCGCTCTTTGCCGAGAAGAGACACTCTTTATCTTAGCTGCCTGTTGCACGACATCGCCAAACCGACTCATATCGGCAAGCATGAAATTAAAGGTGTTTTCATCGCGAAACGCATTCTTCAACGATTATTGTATGACGATCTCATAGAAGATGTCTCGTTCCTCATTCGTCATCATTTGCTGATGGAACAAGTAGCGTTCCGGCGTAATTTGAATGATCCACAGACAATTATTGATTTCGCTCGTACATTTGACCGCATCGAACAGCTTGATTATTTGTACGTTCTCACATACGCTGATCTCTCTGCTGTCAATAAGAATGTTTGGACAGAATGGAAAGAACTGTTACTTCGGGATTTGTATCGCAAAGCCCGTATTATGTTGGAAAAAGAAATGACAACCGAAGATATCCACAAGCAAGCGGCGCATCTTGTAGAAGAAAAGTATGCAGATGTCATTCAAAACCTTGCTTCTGCATTTCCTGCAAACGAAGTGAGCAGGCACCTTTCGCAGTTCTCAGATGCATCGTATCTTGCAGCATTTAAGCCAGATGAGATAGCAAGCCATCTGCAAGCTATTCGCAAAGCTGAGAAAGTTACCGTGCTATTTCAGCAATCCGATAGTTTTACCGACGTGACGTTTATTGCCAATGATTCGCCTGGAGTACTTTCCAAATTTTGCGGTGTCCTGACTGCTAACGATGCAAATATCTTAAATGCAGAAGTCTTCACTCGACATGATGGGATTGTAATAGATAAATTTCGTGTTGTGGAATTCGGGTCAAATGCCGCGCTCTCCGATGACCATTGTTCACGAATCAGTCGAGATATAATAGGAGTGATGGAAGGAAGTATCGAGATCGTGAGTCTTATAGAACGGCATCGCGCACGTTGGAAACGTCGTACTCAGATAGTGAATCCAAACACGCGCTGCGACGTAAAGTTTGAAGATCATCCACAGTTCACAATCATCGACGTCTATGCACCGGATATGCTCGGTCTTCTCTATCGTATCACCGAAACGATTTCACGGCTTGGCTTGAATATTTCATTCGCAAAAATAGCTACGCGTGTAGACGGCATTGTGGATTCGTTCTATCTCTTAAATACACATGGAAATAAGCTGGATGATCCGGCACAACGAGAAGCGGCAAGGCGAGAAATTCTTGCAACGATTCAAACTATATCCCAATCGGGATCTGCAGCAAAAGAACGAATTTATGAGATTGTATGAATAACGCACAACCCATTGGTGTTTTTGATTCCGGTATCGGCGGCATGACCGTCGTTCGTGCACTCATACGGCTTTTACCGTATGAAAATATTGTGTACTTTGGCGACACTGCACGCGTTCCCTATGGTCCGAAATCACCACAAGTAGTACGTGAGTACGCATTGCAAGATACCGATGTTCTCCTTCAACACGATGTTAAATTCATCGTGACAGCATGCAATACAGTTTCTGCGGTTGCACTTGATATCGTGCAGAAACGTGCGAAGATACCAGTCGTCGGCGTGATTCTTCCGGGAGCAGAAGCAGCTGTGCAAACTTCAAAAAAGAAGCGAATTGGTGTCATTGGAACATTAGGCACAATTTTTAGTAACGCCTATACAAATGCCATCCGACAACTTGATCCGAACGTCCAGGTATTTGGACAACCGTGCCCGCTGTTTGTTCCGCTTGCCGAAGAAGGATGGATTGATCACAAAGCAACAGAACTGATTGCCAAAGAATATCTTTTTCCTTTGACGCTCAAAAAAATTGACACGCTTGTTCTCGGTTGCACACATTACCCTATTTTACGAAATGTCATCAACAAAGTGCTACAAGACAGCGTGACATTGATTGATTCTGGAGAAGCAACTGCTGTGGTTGTAAAAAAGATGCTTGCTGAATTAAATCTTGAGAATACAAGTAAGCTCAAACCTAATTTACAATTTTACGTCAGCGATGTGCCCCATAAATTTGCAGAGATCGGTGAACGTTTCCTTGGAACAAAACTCGGCAAGGTGCACAGAGTGGAAGGATTCTTGAGTTAGGACAATATTGAAACGTAAAAAAAGCATTTGCCCTCCCAACAAATAGTAACATAAATGGCGGGATAGGCATAATTATTACCTAAAAGATTCCTAAGTGTATTTATTGTTAAACGAGGAAAGACAATTACCAATCGTAGCACCTATCTTGACATCGTCCCTTTTTTCTGAAACTTCGTTCTGTCTTTTTTGTCTTGTTCAAAAGAAACATTCCAATAAATATGCCTTTAAGACACAAGGCAATTATAAATCAAATAAATAGTAATATCTTCCTGGGTAACGAAATCAAAAATGGCTTCGATCTTTGAAGTACCATATGATAAATGTGGTACTTCAAGTCTCTTTTTTCTTCACAAATGTTATCTATGGAGCCTGCACAATCACAATTTCAAAAGGTTTTATCGTTATCGGTACTTCAGTAATAATCGGTACTCCATACCTAACAAAGGACGAATCCAGATTCACATTCAGAACTTCATTATGAACAAGTTCTTTCCAACTGGTTGTCAGGATTTTCTGGATAGACCGAAGTTTCATTGTAGCTGTCTCATCACTCATATTATATAATGCATATTGATTCTTGCCAAAGAGATACATGCCAACTCCTCCGGGCCCGGTTACATCAACTCCTACATCTTCACGAAAAGCCTGGCGAATTAAATTTAATGCTTGTGCAGGGAGTCGGAGTAAATCGTAGCTGTTATCAGGCATATTCAAAATGTAGATATTTCCTTTGAGATATTGGATATGCAATAAAACACCATAGTCATAATCATCGCGCTCGACAGCGACATCACGCACATTAGACCATGTGGTTGTCGCTATCTTGGGGAATGTAAAAGGTTTCTCAGATTTGATCAGTTCCTGCCCGAACCATCCTTTTTTTATCCTGATCTGGTCGGATGTCACAGTACCTTCATCGGTGGGAAGAAGATTCAATGTATTTTTAAATTCTGTGTTTCTAAGTTTTTTCCAGAGTCCCCATGTCATAAAAACATCTTTTCCATTATGCAATCGGCCGAGCATTTTCTGCGCAAGCAGAGTATCTTGTCCTAACGATCCTTCTGAAAAAGAATGGAGAGTGAAGATTGCGTTCCTACTATCCGTTGGAAACTCGGCAACAGGAACAAGAGGAATCGCACACATACCAAGATAACCAAAGATATTGTATTCACCTACTGAACCATACGGAAGATAAATAGGAATACCGCGTGTTTCGCCTTTTAATAATCCGGCTATTCTGTCGAACTCCGGCAGCATCTTCACGAAGTCTGGATATACATCGCTGGATGGATTTGTTGGATAGAGTTGACCTGCACACCAGAGAATAATTTCTGGTGATTGAGCAAGAACAGCCTGCCAAACCTGAGCAATATAATCCTTTGCATCACCTTTCATTTCGTAATTGTCAAGCCAGGAACCAACCCACTTTTTTGGGTCGACGTTTGGCCACCACCTTTGGAAAATGTAGCCACTGTAAATCGGGATATGTTGGTCATGCACCATACGATTACGGGTTTCAATACCGACAGCCATGTGGTCGTATAAATTGGTCTCATAATAAACGTCGTACCCATTATCCCGGTGACATTCGTACCAATTTGGATATTTGATCGTAATCTTGACTTTGGAATTTATCTCTTTTGCAGGATTAATAATATGTATTTTGGATTGTTCAAGAATAAGTTTGGTACGATAATCTGCCCAAGTGTGTTCTCCTCGCTCTTCAACACTCTTCGCATCGGTTGCTGTTGTAAAAAGCCAGTCGTCGAGGATGATATCATCGAAGACCTGTGCCAGCGAGCGCATACGTTTTTCGATCGCCGACAAATCTTTAGGATTATTATAGGCAGACGGTCCTTGTTTTCCTACAGGTACCATTGCCCCTGAAACTTTGATTCCCATTGCACGGAATTTATCAGCAATATTCTTTAAAAGATTAACATTTACTTCTCCATGTCCTGATCCTTCAAGATACACATGGACCGGTTTCACGGGAGCGAAGTAATCCATCGTCTTCTTGAATTGAGCTGGACTAGCAAGGAGTAAATCCACATCAGACGATGTGAAATAGATCGCATACTTCAGGTGTCGCCAATGTACAGTCTCCGAATCCTGTGCAATCGCTTGATTCTGAAAACCGAATCCAAAGATTACACTGCAAATAAAAAATTGTACTGCAATGGCAATTCGGGAAAGGAAATTACTTTTCATGTTTTTCTCCAGAACAAAATCATGGGTGTTGATGAAAGGCGATTAAAAGGCCATCCCCCACAAAGAATGCTTTTGACATGATAAATAAAACAAGAAGAAGATTCCTTTTGGACTTTCGCTGTGAGTGGAAGAGTAGGAAACCGCTTACTAAGAAAATTTGGAAAACAGTAATGAATTTTAGAAGGTTGATGATATCGTAAAACATATTAATCTCTGTCTATACTTTATCCTTCTTATCTCGGCTTTTCGCTGCTTCAAACATTACGAGCGCACCCGCCACAGAAGCATTGAGCGATTCAATCTTTCCATGCATTGGAATCTTAACTAAGAAGTCGCATTTCTCTTTGACTAGCCGGCGAATGCCTTTCCCTTCATTCCCGATAACGATAGCAAGCGAGCCGCGATAGTCGTGCTCGTAGTAAAGATTATCGCTTTCCATATCGGTTCCAACAATCCACACCCCAGATTTTTTCAGCTCATCTAATGTTTGGGCGATATTGGTTACGCGGGCAATTGGAAGATGCGCGGTTGCGCCAGCTGATGTTTTTGCAACAGTAGAATTAACCGATGCGGCATTGTGCAGCGGAATGATGATACCATGCATGCCGGCACATTCTGCAGAACGTATAAGAGCACCAAGATTATGCGGATCTTCAATTTCATCAAGGATGAGAATGAATGGCGGTTCGTTTTTCCGTTGAGCAACAACAAGAATTTCTTCTATCTCTGCATAATGGTAAGAATCTATGATTGCGATAATGCCTTGCGTCAATGTGTCGCCGGCTAATTCAGCAAAGCGTTCTTTGTCAGTTTCTTTTATAGGAATAGCAAGCTTCCGTGCAAGTTGTCTTGCTTGATCAATATGGCTTCCCGCTATTCCATGCAAAATCAGAATTCGTTCAATAGGCTGGCGTGATTTCAGCGCTTCCAGTACCGGTTGTCGACCAACTATGAGGTTATCCATATTGCTTTGTTCAAGAATTTTGTTCCGATGGTGTAAGTTTTCGCCATCCGAAAAGTCCCACTGCGATGAGGGCTAATGAAATAAGCTGTGCCTCACTCAAACCCAAAACCATCCTTGGATTGGGACGGAGAAATTCTATAAAAAACCGCTCAATGCCTGCAAGCATAAGATAAATCATAAAAAGTTTTCCGGTCGGTACTGTTTTTTTTCGAATACTCCAAAGGAACCAGCAGATCAAAGCGCACATGATAAATTCATAGACCGGTGTGGGATGACAGGGAATATTGTTGGGAACGATCCCTCCCGGGAATTGACTGGTAATTTTGGGAAAGTCTTGAAATGCTATCGAGGGAGGATAAGTTCCTTTAGAATAATCTGTTCCCCATGGAAGTGTTGTTGGAAAACCATAGTCGCCGTCACCGGCAAGATGACACCCAATGCGAGCGATTCCATACCCGAGTATGAGTCCGGGTACAATAGCATCGGCGATTGTAAAAAATTTTATGCCCTTCTTGTTTCCGTAAATATAAATGGAGAATGCCGCAAGAATAAATCCTCCATAGTATGTCAATCCACCGGGATTGAATGTCATACCGATAGGATCAATGATAAAAGAAGACCAATTCTCAATCAGATAAAGAATTTTGGAGCCAGCAACTCCAGCAACGAGTGCAATGAGTGTGATATTATTTGCAATGTTCGGATCTAATTTGCGGCGTTTGAATTCATTGACGAGCAGATAACTGCCCGCAATAAAACCGAGGGCAAGCATTAAGCCATAACCATATACGGTGAATGGTCCAATTTGGAAAAGTCGAGGGCACATAGTTTCTCTAGTTAAAAGTATAATGTCAAAAGTGAAATAAAAAAGCTAAAAAAATTATGAAAGACTCACTGGTTCATTGGAAACAATGATGAACGGCACTTTCGGTTTGTGCATGATGTCGATCTTTTCTGGTGAAATTTGTACCGAGAATTCATTTACCGTCTTGTCCTGTTTAGTAACAATTAATTTGTACAATCCGTTAAGATTTGTATAATTGTATCGTCCTTGTGCAGGCCCGGTATGCGGCATTAATAATTCCGGGATGTGCAATCCGGCGATTCGCAAATTGATTTCATTTCCAACTAGTTCTTCTTCTAATAGAATCTCGTACTGGAAGCTGACAAAAATTCTTGTTGTTTGCACCAGAAATACAACAACATTTCTTTTAATCGTCTCGTCGTAACAGTGAAAAATATTAAGTGTGTAATCCGGATCGCGTTTTTTGTTTGCCATAGTCAAGAAGGTATCTCGATCTTTTCGAGCGAGACTGCGGTCTCTTCGCCTGTATGCATGTTTTTCAGTTTGGCGGTTTTTGTTTTCAATTCCTGTTCTCCGACCACGATTACATACTGTGCCTGCTGGCGGTTCGCTTCCCTCATTTGGGATTTGACACTTCTACCAAGATAATCGACTTCTGCGCAAGTGCCTTGTCGACGTAACTCATTTGTTTTTAGAAATGTCCAAATGCGCGCTGTTTCATCTAATCCAACGAAGAATATAACAGGAGCGGATGAAGCGATTTTATTCTCGTTGAGTTTGGAAAGTACAATCAGTAGTCGTTCGATACCGGCAGCGAACCCGACGCCCGGTGTCTGCTTTCCGCCAAGCTCTTCGACCAACAAATCGTATCTGCCGCCGCCAGCGAGCGCATCTTGCGAACCAAGTGCAGTGCTCGTGATTTCAAAGGCCGTTTTGGTATAATAATCTAATCCGCGGACTAATCGTCCATCAACTTCATAAGGAATGTTGAGTGCATCGAGAAGTGAACGGACTGATGCAAAATGCACCGTACATTCCTCGCACAAATGTTCATTCATCAGCGGCATGCCGGCAGTCAACTCTCGGTCTTTCTTGTCCTTGGAATCGAGCACACGGAGCGGATTCTGTTCTACACGTACCTGACTGTCATGGGAAAGCTGCGTAAATATTTTTCGTAATTCTGTTTGCAGAAGTTGTTTATACGCAGGCCGGCACTTTTCACATCCGACCGAATTAATTTTCAGCGAAAAGTGATCGATACCAAGCTGTTTGTAGATTTCAAGCGGCAGTACCATCATCTCTACATCAAGCTGCGGTGATGACGCACCGAGTGCTTCCGCTCCGAACTGGTGAAATTGCCGTAATCGCCCTGCTTGCGGGCGTTCCTGCCGAAACATTGGCCCGATGTAATATACTTTTGTAAGCGGTGACTGTTCCCCGAGATTATTTTGAATGTATGCGCGAAGTGTAGCAGCTGTTCCCTCTGGACGGAGTGTAATGCTTTCCTCACTACGATCAAGAAATGTGTACATTTCTTTGCTCACAATATCTGTCAATTCACCAATGCTACGGGCAAAAAGTCCAGTTTGTTCAAAAGTAGGCGTGCGGATTTCCTGATAATTGAAGTTACGCATCACGCGGCGGATAACAGATTCCACGTTTTGCCAGCCGGCGGTTTCTTCCGGGAGAATATCTTTAGTGCCTTTAATTGTACGAAATTTCACAACACAGTCCTTCTTGCTATTTCAACGTAAGTCGATGAGTAGGACATCGGTATAAAGCGTGGAAACACAGTTGACGAGTTTATCCTTCGGAAATAGCCGCCTCTTCCTGGCGAAAAATTTCAAGAATATCTTTTGACGTTTCCGCCTCGAGGAGACGCTTTCGGAAATCTTCTTTATTCATAAGACGCGAGATGCGGCTAAGGAGCTTGATGTGCGGACCAACCATATTGTCACGGCCCACGAGAAGAAACACCAGCCGTACCGGCTGATCGTCAAGCGATTGATAATCGATGGGTTGTGCAGTAACTGCGAATGCTGCAACAATATCATTGACGGCATCCGTTTTACCATGCGGTATTGCAAATCCAGATCCAACGCCGGTAGACATAATTTTTTCTCGTTCAAGAATTGCCGTACGCATGCGCTCTTTGTCGATAACCTGCTTTTGAGTGCCAGCAAGTTCAATCATCGCATCGATGACTTCTTCTTTTGTGGCACCTGGAAGATTGGTTCGCACGACCGATTCATTTAAAATATCAGTGATCTTCATTCATGTCTCCAAATTGGCAGAGCCGCGTAGGAAGTGTTGATTTCCGCCTCCAAGCTGCTTTCATATCAAAGATTGCAGAATTTCTTTCAAAATACAAATGAATTTACAATTCCTATTGATGCACTCCGTCAATCCATTTTTTTATTTTTGATTCGTATTCATTAGCAAGTCGTTGTGCTACAGCAACATCGACAGATTCTGCGTTAATGTGGAATACAGGTCGTGCGCGATCAGGATTTAAAAGTATTGACGTATGCCCGCCAATGTCAGCGGGATACAGCTTTATTCCTTCTATCAAGTCGCGGGGAATTCCTTCGGATTCCTCTGTCAGTTTTCGCATAATTCGCCCCTTCACATGCCATGGGCATGATATATTTTTCTTGACGAAATGGAGCCGTGGGGTTTCGTTATCGAGTTCACCGATTCGCTTTTTCGTCCTAGCGATGCATTCAAGCAGCTTTGCAATTGAGTACATTGCATCGGAAGCAAATAGAAAATCGTTGAAAATGAATCCGCCTTTTGTGCCTCCCACAAACTTGCTTTGTTTGTCAGTTGCAGCATCCATCAATGCGAGGTGACTGTCCCGGGTTTTAATAACCTGCAAATTGAATTCTGTTGCAATGATATCAACTTCGCCGCTTGCGGAAATCGGTACTGCGAATTTAGTCACGTTTTTATCGGCAAGTGCGACAAATTTCAACATCAGTGTCAGCAAGCGGTCACTATCGATAATGGAACCATGCTCATCGATAATAAATATTTTTTCTGCGCCGGCATCCAACATACAACCAATATCATATTTTAACGAAGTGACCACGTATGCAAGTTGCTGAAGTGATGCATCGAATTCTTCTTTCGTCCGCGTGTTTTTGCGGCTGTCTAGATAGGCGTTTAGCGCTACGACCTGCACGTCTAAATTCCCAAGGATGTTTGGGAAGATTGTGGAGGCGATTCCATTGGAGTAGTCGATCACCATTTTAAGTTTTGAAGAACGTATTGCCTGAGTGTCCAGCGTTTCTAAAAATCGCTGGATGTAACTTTCTGTCGTACGTTCAGGGAATGAGATAGATCCGACTTGATCGTGGTGTGCTCGGCTGAAATCTTCGCCGAAGAAAAGACGTTCTATTGATTTTGTTTTACTCGATGGCAGATCTTTGCCTTGTGCATCAAAGAAAATAATGTCCGTGCTGCTTCTATCGAATGGAGATTTGCGGACGTGAATACCGCCGCGTTCTTTTCCTGTGCGCAATTCGTGCCGGACTATGGGAATTGAGGTTGTGCGTAAATCTATGCAATGGACGCCAGCGGACATAATTCCGGACATAATTGCGCGGTTTATCATACGGGAAACGTTATCGGCATCGCGACTGGTAACAACCGTCGAACCTGAACCAACAAAAGCGCCGAACGCTGCTCCTAATTTGGCGCCAAACTCCGGACTGATTTCGATATTGGAAATGCCACTGATGCGTGCATCGGTAAATAATTCGCGCAGCCATCGATCTTCCCATACTAGACTTCGCGTTACTATGGAGCCGTCTTCAATATTCTTTTCGGGCCAAATTTTAATATTGGATAGGAGCTTGCTCCGTTTGCCTACTGTACACGAATCACCGATGAAAACATTTTCGAGAATTACTACGTCGTCATTGATAACGCAATTGTTTCCAACGACATCGAGTGTTAGTTCAGAGCGAGTCCCAATTTTAGAATTCCTCCAAATGACGGAATTTCGGATAGCGACACCGGGGAGGATTTCACAGTTGTCGCCAATGATAGAATTACTGATGACTGCGCCGTTATGGATATGGCAGTTTTTCCCAACAACGCTTGTTCCTGTAAGATTGCGAGGTTCTGCCTCAATCGTTGTACCTTCTCCAACGAATAGATTTCCTTTTTTTACTCCTTCAATCTGAAGTTTCACGTCGCCTCGCATTGCATCCATGTGAGCATCTTGATAATCATTCAAACTTCCAATGTCTTTCCAATATCCTTGGGCAATGTAGCCGTACAAACCAAGATCACGCTCCAAAAGAAGAGGGAAAAGATTCTTTCCGAAATCAAATTCTTTTTTTTCCGGTACCAGATCCAGCACCTCTGGTTCAAGAATGTAAATTCCAGTGTTGATAGTATCGCTGAATACTTCACCCCACGATGGTTTTTCAAGAAACCGCGTAATTTTTCCATCTGCCTTTGTTAAAACAACTCCGTATTGAAGAGGATTAGTAACACGGGTCAGCAGCATTGTGGCTTTCGCTTTTTTTTCTTCGTGGAAGCGAATCGCTGCAGTTAAGTCGAAATCGGTAAGAACATCTCCGCTGATAACTAAAAATCTCTCATTCAAGAAGTCTTTTGCATTGCGGACACTGCCTGCTGTCCCGTAATCGGCTTCTGCCTTCCGATATTGCATCTTTATACCAAAGACATTGCCATCACCGAAATAGCCAGTAATAGCATCCGGTTGATAGAAGAGTGTGGAAACAATATCTACAATACCATGTTTTTTT
Organism: Ignavibacteriota bacterium; assembly: GCA_003142475.1. Taxonomy (GTDB): domain Bacteria; phylum Bacteroidota; class Ignavibacteria; order UBA10030; family UBA10030; genus Fen-1298. The sequence continues at coordinate 38,846 of PLMK01000013.1, read as the reverse complement.
AGTAATTCGACGATGTGTTCCATAATAGGTTTATTGACCATTGGAACCATCGGTTTGGGAATGCCGCTCGTGAGTGGTCGCAATCGCGTACCAAACCCACCAGCCATGATGACTGCTTTCATGAGAGCTTTCAATTCTTGGAGAGATAATTTAATTATAAAAAGTTATATAAAAAAAGATACTGCTGCAAGCATAGGCAATTTTAAACTCAAGACCAAAGGTTCTTTTCGCGATGAAATATGAAAATGATTAATATCGATATGATTAATTGACTTTCCGGCACAAAACAGGTAAATTTAATGTAATTTGTGGGCAACTATAAAACGTTCTATAATCAATGAAATGACTGACGCCCGAAGGTTCGACTCAATTTTTTCCTTACTGCATTCCTTAACGTTTGCGGAAGAATTGATTGTGGTGGTGGGCGTCGTTTCATTTTTAGGGGGACTTGCTCTTTCATTCGTGTTCGTGAAGATAATGCTCTTTTTGCTTTTCGGAGCATCTGTTGCGTATATGATTGTGAGAACAAAAAAACGTATAGGACTTTCTGCACAAGCGGAGGAAAGGCGTGATTCTCTCATAGCAGAAGAGGAGCATGACAATCAAATGAAGAAACTCGTTTTTGATGATTATCAAGCATCCGGTAAACAATACAAAATTGATTTTGTCGATGAACCGGAATCTCCCCAACCAATACTCCTTAAAAGAGACGGTATGGCTACGGAAAATAAAGCTTCAGAACCAGAAAAATCAACAACAATAGTGTTTGATTTGAACGAGTTCATCGATGCCCCGGATAATGGTGGACAAACCGAGGATGGACCCCGCGCAGAATTCAATGCACTGATCCATCGAGTATTAAGCGTTGTGAAGGATATACATTTTGCACACACTGTCGCTCTGTTCTGGGTGAATAGAGAAAAACAGCAGTTGGTGCTTGAAAGCCACATCTCTGACAGCGGGCAATTCATGAAGCATAGACGACTGCCTATCGGTTCTGATTTAGTGAGCCAAATCGCTGTCAATGGAAAGCCACAGATCGTCAACTATGTAAATGCCCTGGGGCAGAGTGATATTCTGCCGTATTATGAAACAATCGAAGCAGTTAAAACATTTGTCGGCATTCCAATATTTTTTAGTGGTGCATCACAATATCCCGTTGCGGTTCTTGTATTAGATTGTTTAGAATCTGATGCCTATGGCAACGAAACGATTACTTCGCTAGCTCAAATAGCGAAGTTGATTTCCACGTTTACACGCAGCTATACTTCAAAATATGATTTATTATTGGATTCTGAAGTTTTGAGGTCAATTAGTCGTGTACGTGAACAATTGAGCATGGAATTTGACGCTCATTCAATTACGCGGTCGCTTGCTGAAGAAGTGTCTAAAATTATTCCGTGGGATTATGTTGCTGTGGTTTTATTTGATGATAGCCGGAAATCGTGGGTCGTCCATTATCTTATGAACCGCATGAATGATCCGTATGTTGCGCTCATGTGTGAGCTTGATGCCCAACAGAGTCTTGTCGCCAGCGTGATACAAGAAGGGATTCCGAAAATCATAGACGACATTTCAACGGTATCGATGCCGCGGTTCTATCAATCGGAACGATGTGACTCGAAAGGCGCATTGATGATTGTACCGCTTAATTCGTTGAGTCGGTGTTATGGTGCTTTGGTTGTCGAAAGCAAAGATCCGAAAACTTATTCCGATGCGGACGTGAAGCTCATCCAAAAGCTCACTGAGACCTCATCTTGGGCTCTTGAAATTCTCAGTTTAACAGATGTTATGAATAATTACGTCTCCCTTGATGAAACTACAGGAGTAGCAACACGTAAGAGTTTTATGGGGCGTTTACAAGAGGAAGTACAGCGTGCTAATGATTTCTCATATGAAGTATCGCTGGTGATGATTTCCATCGACCGGATGGATGAGCATATTGCACGGTACGGAAAGGATGCATTTGATTTCATTCTGCAAAATGTGAGCCGAATGGTAAAAGTTTCGATCCGTCCATACGATGTTGTTGGCAGATTTGACTTCAATTGTTTTGTAGTCCTTCTCGTTCACACAACATCGAATGAGGCATCGCTATGGGCGGAAAAAATTCGCAAGAATGTTGCCAGCAATATCCTCAATATCGAGAATAAGAGCTTTTCAATCACAATCAGCGTTGGTGTCTCCGGTGCGCTAGAAGAAGCTTCTGATGTTGATTTGCTGGAGAATACAGACCGTGTTCTTCGAAAAGCCATCGACGCAGGTGGCAATATTGTAAGAGTATATTAAACAACAAATCAGTAATTCTATTTTTGGAGATGTAAATGGCGAAACAAACTGACTTTGCAGAAAAAGCAAGAAAAGCTGCACAGGAAAAAGGTGTGAAGTGCCCAAAGTGCGGCACTACCAAAACAGCAACACTTTATGTGCAATCGGTGCGTTCAGCGCATGGATCCTATAAATTCAACCGACAGCGGGTGCAGATCTGTAAGTGCAACGAGAAGGAATTTTTAGGATAACAGTTCAATGCGCAATCCTCACACAGAAAATTTTGGATGAGGTTGAAGCACACGAAACTCATACTCATCGTCCTTGATAGCGTCGGCGTTGGTGAATTGCCCGATGCCGGAGTTTATGGGGACAAAGGAACGAATACGATTTCGCACGTTGCTCAGAAAGCTGGCGGTCTGCGATTACCAAATCTTGCAGCGCTTGGACTTGGAAACATTACAGAAATAAACGGTGTTTCAAGAAACAAGAATGCAATTGGTTGCTTCGGTAAAATGGCGGAAGCATCGAAAGGCAAAGACAGTACAACTGGACATTGGGAAATCGCTGGAATTATAACTCAACAAGCTTTCCCCTTATATCCAAATGGCTTTCCGAGAAAGTTGCTTGATAAGTTTCTTAGTGTCGTGGAGTGCAATGGATATTTAGGCAACAAGCCGGCATCTGGCACAGAGATCATCAAAGAGTTGGGCGATGAGCATTTGCGGACTGGTTTCCCAATTGTATATACTTCCGGTGATTCTGTATTCCAAATTGCTGCACATCAGGATGTGATTCCGCTTGAACGTCTGTATGAGATTTGTCAGAAAACACGTTCATTAGTTATGATTGGTGAGCATCGTGTGGGCCGTGTCATTGCGCGTCCATTCATTGGAGTGTCTGGCAGCTACATACGCACACCATATCGACGAGATTATGCGGTTGAACCTCCAGCAGAAACCGTGTTGGATGTTTTACAAGCGAGTGGTGTATCAACAATTGGCATCGGTAAGATTGATGACTTGTTTAGCGGGCGTGGATTGCAGGAAAAGATTCACATCAAATCTAACGCAGAAGGCATCGAAGAAATTATTAAAGCTGGAAAATCAATGCAGTCCGGATTTTTGATGGCTAACTTAGTTGATTTCGATATGCTCTTCGGTCATCGCCAAGATGCGAAAGGATATGCCAAAGCACTTGAAGAGTTTGATGTGAAGCTTCCGGAAATCGAAAAGTGCATCGGTGACAATGATATATTAATGTTGACTGCCGATCATGGCAACGATCCGACAGATCAGAGTACGGATCATACGCGAGAATATGTCCCGTTGCTGTGTTATACAAAGTCCGGCAAGAAGAATATAAATCTCGGTGTACGCAGTTCGTTTGCTGATATTGGTAAAACTGTGGCAGACTTTTTTGACGCCGTAAATATTCAATCACTTTCTGGTCAAAGCTTCCTGGCAGACATTATATAAGTCAAGATACTGCCGTAGACGAAACAATTTATCGTTTGCGGAGTCTAATAAACAGGTGAATCTTAATTCTCAGAGAAGAAATTGGCACGATTTTAGTAATACGCCAAACAGCATTTTAAAAAACCTGTGGACACCGTCACAGTGGTAGTGGTTGAAAAGTTAGATATATCTAAGTAATTTGCGAGAAGATCGTGAACTTTCCATCCTTCTTTGAGTGTTAATGAAGTAGGTAAGTATTACTGGAAAACCCGCAGCAATCCTGCGGGGAACAAAAGTTAAATTTAGGCAAAAAGAGTCAATGGTGAAAATAAGCAAACAGTACACAAATCGTGAAAGCCAATCATTAGATAAATATCTTCAAGAAATTGGCAAGGTCGAATTATTGGTACCGCAGGAAGAAATTGATCTTGCACAGCGTATTAAAAAAGGCGACCAAAAAGCATTAGAGAAATTAACAAAGGCAAATCTGCGCTTTGTCGTCAGCGTAGCAAAGCAGTACCAGAACCAAGGATTGTCCCTCGGTGACTTGATTAACGAAGGCAATCTTGGTCTCATAAAAGCCGCAAAACGTTTTGATGAAACACGCGGATTCAAATTTATCTCGTACGCAGTATGGTGGATTCGTCAATCAATTCTTCAGGCGTTGGCGGAACAATCGCGTATTGTGCGTTTACCGCTTAATCGTGTTGGTGCATTGAACAAAATTGGCAAGGCATTCAGTACATTGGAACAAGAATTTGAACGCGAGCCGAGTGCAAGTGAATTGGCGGAAGAGTTAGATATGTCGCTCTTTGAAGTCTCCGACACACTTAAGATTTCCGGCAGACATTTGTCGATGGATGCACCATTTGCACAAGGCGAAGATAATCGTTTACTCGATGTTATTCAGGATAATCGACAGCCGACTCCAGATTCTGGTCTTTTAGAAGAATCATTGAAGAATGAAGTGAAGCGTGCGTTGGCAACACTGAGTGAACGTGAAGCGCAAGTGATCAAACTTTATTTTGGTCTCGATTCTGAACATTCTCTCACACTTGAAGAAATCGGAGAGAAATTTAATTTGACTCGCGAGCGAGTTCGGCAGATTAAGGAAAAAGCAATTCGCCGTTTGAGGCATGCATCGCGAAGCAAAGCATTGCGTGCATATCTTGGATGAACGAAAAACTTATTGGCACACGAACGAGATTTTGGTTAAAACTCATTGCAAGCCCCGCGTGTGCGGGGCTTCGTCATAAAGAGAGCATTTCCCAAATCGTTTGCAAGCATTCAATATTTTTAGTGATGGGAACTGTCATCGCGTTCTTTATGCTTGAAGGGTGTGGTGCATCATCCCCGCGATTTGGCAGTAGAGAGAAAAAATCGTCACATACAGAAACGGCATCGAATCATGGTCCGCGCTTTGCATCAAAGGAAGCAGAAGAAGAAACGAAGGAGAACGATAAAAAGCCGGATGCAAAAGAAGTAGAACGCGTAACAAGCGGTACGCGTGATTTTCGGAAAGAAAAAAACGAAGCACTGAAACCGCTCGATCAGAGTAAAATGATGCGTGAGATTTCAAAATATATGGGTGTACCGTATGTTCTTGGCGGTGCCGGAACAGATGGAATGGATTGCTCGGGCTATACGATGACGGTATACAAGAATGCTATCGGAAAACTACTCCCACGCTCAAGCACGGAACAATCGAAACTCGGTAAAGCGGTTGCTTTGAGCGAACTGAAATTTGGTGATTTGATTTTTTTTAACACCACAGGGGAGAGCGCATCCCATGTTGGTATTTATTTGGGAGACGATCTCTTTGCGCACGCAAGCGTCTCCTTCGGCGTAACGATTTCTTCATTGCAGAGTTCATATTATGCCAAACGATATGAGATAGCACGGCGGATAGTTAGTGATTAGAAATTGTAGATAATAAGTTGCAGCATGCAGATAACAGTTAGTGATTGCCGTAATGCTATTTTCAAATTTATATAGATGAAAAAAGATTAACAAAGGTCTATACGCATGTCTATTCTTCCAATTTATCTTTTCGGAACAGAAATTCTAAAGAAAATAGCAAAGCCGGTAGAATCACTGGATGACTCAACAGTTAAGCTTATTTATGATATGTTTGAGACGATGCACGAAGCCAATGGTCTCGGCCTTGCCGCTACGCAGGTTGGTGATCTTCGACGTGTTATTACTATCGATATTTCAGATGTCACCGAGCCAAATGCTGAGGGTGAAACAGAAGATACGACACATCCAACATCGCCTGATCTTCCTAAAACGCTTGCATTGATTAATCCCAAAATTATTAGTGAAGATGGTAAATGGTCAATGGAAGAAGGATGTCTCAGTCTTCCGAATCTGCACGATGATGTTGAACGAGCGGAAAAAATACGTGTTCGTTTTCTTAATGCCGAATTCAACGAACAAGAACTGCTTGCCGATGGATTACTTGCGCGTGTCATTCTTCATGAGTTTGACCATCTCAATGGAATGCTTTTCGTAGATCGTGTTAGCAAGACAAGACGAAGTCTGTTGCTGCCAAAATTAAGAAAGATACGAAAAGGAGAAATTGAAGTGGATTATCCGGTGGTGACAGCAGAGGAGGAATAAAAGTATGCGAATCCTTTTTATGGGCACGCCAGAATTTGCTGTCCCAAGCCTTCGCATTCTTCTTGATCATTCGTATGATATTTCTGGTGTGGTGACAGCGCCCGACAAACCGCGAGGACGCGGTCAGCAAATGTCTTTTACACTGATCAAAGAATTTGCGCTTCATCATCATCTAACAATTCTTCAACCCGAAGATCTCAAAGATTCAAAGTTTATTTCGGATGTTCAGCAACTCGCGCCTGACCTCATGGTAGTAGTAGCGTTTCGAGTTCTGCCGCGGGAAGTATACACAATTCCAAAGCTCGGTTCCTTTAATCTTCATGCATCACTCCTGCCGAAGTACCGTGGCGCTGCGCCCATCAATTGGGCGATTATTAATGGTGAAAAAGAATCCGGTGTTACAACGTTTTTTCTTCAGGATAAAGTGGATACAGGTTCGATTCTTCTTCAAGCACGCGTGAATATTGGTATGGATGAAACCGCCGGTGAATTACATGATGAACTTTCTGCAGTAGGTGCCAAAGTAGTTCTCCAAACCGTCCAGCTGATTGAATTTGGTAAGGCACAACCGCGCCTGCAAAATGATTCACTTGCATGTCCTGCGCCAAAGATTTTTAAAAGTGACTGCCACATTGATTGGAAGAAATCATCACAGCAAGTTCATGATTTTATCAGGGGTCTTTCGCCGCACCCTGCTTCTTGGACAATGCATAACGGTAAAACTATTAAAATGTACCGTACAAAGATTGTTGAAGCACAATCTAAAGAAGCAGGAATTGTCCTTCAACGAACGAATGACACACTGCTTGTTGGAACCGGCAATGGTGCTGTTTCTATTCTCGAAATTCAGCAGGAAGGGAAACGCCGTCTCGGCATTGAGGAATTTCTGCGTGGTTATACAATTGAAGCAGGAGAATTATTTGAATAATAATTTCCCTGCTTACTAAAAAAACTTGATCGACTTTTGACATGGGTCTCTTGTAACTCAAAATAATTCTCGTATATTGACACAGACAGTTTATTTAAAAAATTACGTGATAGAGTGTCGGCAAGAAAATGGTTCTTTATTTTATCGTGTAGGTTTTTGATGATGTCAATTATATATAAGGATAGCATTTATAGAGACAGTACTTACGATGTCCATAGTGAACATGGCGAATAAAGATGAAATAAAAAATATCGTCCAGAGTAGCGCTGATCGTACCTCTGCTAATGTTGAGTTGGAGCAGGAAGCATTCAATCACGAACTTGCGCGAATGATTGATCATACTCTTCTAAAACCAGAAGCGACGCAAAAGGAAATCGAAAAACTCTGCGAAGAAGCAAAACATTATGGATTTGCAAGTGTCTGTATCAATCCATCAAATGTGAAGTTATGCGCAAAACTTTTACATAATACACAAGTGAAAGTATGCACTGTAATTGGTTTTCCATTGGGAGCAACTTCGAATGCTGCAAAAGCATTTGAGACGGAACAGGCAATCAAAGACGGCGCACGTGAAGTGGATATGGTGATCAATATCGGAATGCTAAAATCGGGCGAGTATGAGTATGTAGAAGAAGATATTCTTTCTGTCGTCAGCGTAGCGCATAGCTTTGGAGTGCTTGCTAAGGTGATTATTGAAACCGGACTATTGACCGACGAAGAAAAAGTAAAAGCTTGTATGTTAGCGAAACATGCTGGAGCAAATTTTGTGAAAACTTCGACAGGATTTGTAAAAGGCGGAGCGACTGTTGACGACATCGCATTGATGAGAAAAACTGTTGGAACGAAGTTGGGAGTTAAAGCATCAGGTGGAGTGCGCTCACAGAAAGAAGCACTTGCTCTTATTGCAAGCGGCGCTAATCGCATTGGTGCAAGTGCGAGTGTCAAAATTGTTATCGGGGAGAAAGCAACCTCATCATCCACCTAATAGAAAGCAGAATGTGGTGAATCAACATTTTCTCACTTTTGTTTTATTATTGGTCAGTGCGACATTGACACTAGCTGGCTGTGTTTCTTCTGAAGAAACCGGTTCAGGCAGTAGGGCGAAAAGTCCAGTGCAAATTTTTGGTCCGATAGACACAACACGTCATGTGGTGCATCAAGATACTATTTCTAAACTGAGGATTGACTCCGTGAAGACTGCTCCAGTAAAAAAACCGCAGGTTGCGCCCAAATTCAGATCACAGCAAGATACTGTGCGTGCATCCGTTGTAACGAGGTCGAAATCATCTTTACATCCACTTATCAATAATATACATCCGGAACATCAGATGTTCACAGTGCAGATTGGTGCTTTTAATCGGGTGTCAAATGCCCTGCAGACTCAAAAGAAAGCTAAAGAATATTTTGCATACCAACCTGTGCTTAATACCTTTGTCAAGCACTCAAAACTTTACCGTGTCACCATCGGCAAGTACGAGAATCGCAAAGATGCATTTGCTCTTTGTGATTCCTTAAAACGGAAAGATCCTAATGAGTATAAACACTGCCAGGTTAGCTCTATTCCATGACAACTAAAGTGCAATTGTTTGTTGGAATTATTCTATTAATGGTACTAACGGTAGGATGTACTTCGTCGAAACCGTTTCAGTCGGAAGAGAAAGAGAAAAACGAACAACCGAAAGAAAAGAAACTTTTACTTTCTGAATATGAAGAAACACTCGACCCAGTTGAGTTCGATCGGGAGATAGAGTTCGTGCAGAAAGTGCGGCCTGAGGAACAGAAACAAAAGAGCCCTTTAGAAATTCCAAAGGACAGTCTGATTATTCGGGAAGAAATTGTGCAAGGATTTCGCATTCAAATATTCTCATCCTCCAACGTGGACGAAACAGCGTTGATGAAGAATCTTGCATTAGAAAAATTTGTAGGTGATTCGATTTATATTGTGTACGACGCACCAGTGTACAAAGTGCGTGTTGGAGATTTTGTGAATCGTTATGATGCCAACCAGCGGTTACAGGAGTTTGTTGAAAAGGGATATCGCGATGCGTGGATTGTACCGGATAGGATTATTCAGCGGAAGTTGGTGCGTGTTTCAATTTCGAAATGATTTTTCTGCGGTGTTTAAGTACTGCAAAATTACATAATAATTATCTAACTGCCTCACTTATTTCTTTATCTTTTTCTCGTTACTCATTTCCCAATAAATCTATTGAGACGAAGTATTCTTTTTCCTGTGTACCTCGTTGCCGCTGGCGTTAAAAATGAATTCAAACTGCTTTATGCGAACATCAGATAGAAAGAGATGCTTACACAACAAAAATAAAAAGCGATTGATATATGAATAATGTTCTTCTTGTCAAGTGTTTTTTAGCCCTTAAAAAGTGATTTTTTTTCACTTCAATTTTAACTTGACAAAGGGACTGCAACCCAATATATTTACAACCAGTTGCACACAGATAAAATCTAAAAAATGATATATTCTTTCAATAGGGTTAATGCGATATGGTGTGCAATTACCACTCGTTTGTTTTGTTATCACCTGTAATTTGAAAATTGAGATCGGACACGTCAAGCCACCTTATGGCGCGCTTGTCGTTTTATTTTTTGAAATGAACACTTTGTTGCACTTTATTAAGGTAAGGAGACACTGATGCAGAATTTGCACCCCGCTAATGTTTCAATTAATTCTCATAACAATGAAAACGCTGGGGAGAAGCGCGGATTGCGTTTCGAGCGGTACTTTACGCAAAGAGGCATTCATCCATTTGATGAAATTAAGTGGGAAAAACGCACAGCTACGATTTCCAATGAAAAGGGAGATAAAATATTTGAACAACAGGATGTTGAGATTCCTCAATCGTGGTCAATGACGGCGACAAACGTTGTAGTTTCTAAATACTTCCACGGGCAGGTAGGAACCTCTCAACGCGAAACAAGTGTGCGTCAATTGGTGGATCGAGTGGCAAAAGCTTATTACAACTGGGGATTGATGAATGGGTACTTTGCCTCTCAGGAAGATGCCGAGATATTCTACTATGAACTAATCTACCTTCTTGTGAATCAATTTATGTCATTCAACAGCCCGGTGTGGTTCAATGTCGGCGTTGAAGAAATGCCGCAATGTTCAGCATGCTTTATCAATTCCGTAAAGGATTCGATGACATCAATTTTGGATCTTGCCAAGACTGAGGGTATGCTGTTTAAATACGGCTCCGGTACAGGATCGAATCTCTCTACACTACGCTCATCAAAAGAACGAGTAACGGGCGGCGGTACGGCGTCTGGTCCCGTTTCATTTATGAAAGGGTTCGATGCATTCGCTGGAGTAATTAAGTCTGGCGGAAAAACACGCCGCGCAGCAAAAATGGTGATTCTTAATGTTGACCATCCTGACATTATCCAGTTTGTTAATTGTAAGGTGGAAGAAGAAAAGAAAGCATGGGCACTCATCGAAGCCGGGTACGATGGCGGCTTTAATATAGCCGGCGGAGCGTACGATTCTATTTTTTATCAGAATGCTAACCATTCCATTCGTGTTACAGATGAATTCATGAAAGCTGTACTGGAAGATAAAGAGTGGTGGACGAAAGCAGTGAAGAATGGGGAGCCGATGGAAAAATTCCGCGCGCGCGATTTGATGCATCAGATTGCCGAGGCGGCATGGGTTTGCGGTGACCCCGGCATTCAGTACAATTCGACGATTAACAGTTGGCATACATGCTCCAACACGGCGCCAATAAATTCATCGAATCCGTGCAGCGAATATATGTTTCTCGATGACAGCGCATGCAACCTTGCCTCGCTCAATTTAATGAAGTTTCGTACAAAGGATGGCAGTATCGATGTAGTGTCTTTCAAGAAAGCAATTCAGCTGACTATTACAGCGATGGAAATTTCAATCGAAAATTCCAGCTATCCATCAACGGCAATTATGCACAATAGTCATGAATATCGTCCGCTTGGCATCGGTTATGCAAACCTCGGTGCGCTCTTGATGTCGCGCGGTGTTGCATACGACAGTGATGAGGGGAGAACGCTTGCCGCTGCAATCACGTCGCTGATGAGTGGTGAAGCATACAAGCAATCCGCAAAAATTGCTGAAGTAAAAGGACCGTTCAACGGCTTTGCAAATAATAGAGATGTCATGCTGAGTGTGATGTCAAAGCATGGTATACACGCCGAGCTTATCGATCAGAAAACTGTCGAACCAGAACTTTGGCACGCACAGCGAGATGTTTGGAACGATGTTGTTGCGCTTGGAAAAGAATACGGCATTCGTAATGCGCAAACCACCGTACTTGCACCGACCGGCACAATAGGTTTTATGATGGATTGCGATACCACGGGCGTAGAACCCGACATCGCACTTGTGAAATATAAAAAACTTGTCGGTGGCGGGATGATTAAGATCGTCAACCAAACGGTACCCGAAGCACTTGTGAAGCTCGGCTACGATGACGAACAAGTGGAGCATATCGTTGCCTATATCGACAAGAACGACACCATCGAAGGCGCACCGCATTTGAAGGAAGAGCATTTGTCTGTGTTTGACTGTGCATTTATGCCTGCGAACGGCAAACGTTCAATTCAGTATATGGGACATATTAAAATGATGTCCGCTGTTCAGCCGTTTCTCTCAGGCGCTATTTCTAAAACTGTGAATATGCCGCATGATGTTACAGCGGAAGATATTATGCAGGCATACATCGAAGCATGGAAGCTCGGTCTTAAATCGATTGCCGTCTATCGGGACGGATGCAAGCGCACACAACCGCTGAGTACATCGCTCGATAAGAAAAAGGATAAACAGCCTATAGCAAGCAAACCTGCTCGGCGGCACTTGCCGGATGAACGCCAATCTATCACGCACAAGTTTAGCATAGCCGGACACGAAGGATATATTACCGTCGGTATGTTTGAAGACGGATCACCGGGAGAGTTGTTCATAACGATGTCNNGTGCCGCTGAAAGTGCTGGTGGATAAATTCAGCCATGCGCGCTACGAGCCGTCTGGTTTCACGAATAATCCCGAGATACCGATAGCAAAGTCGGTGAGCGATTATATTTTCAGATGGCTTGGCAAGAAGTTCCTGATAGAAGATCGCGGTGAAGCGCCAATGAGCGATGTGAAGATTAGTGCAGAGACGGCGAAAAAACCGTCTGCGATTCTCAACGCCGCAGCGACAAAAGCCGCTTCGGTATGGGAGAAGAACGAGAAGTTCGTCTTCCAAACGCAATCTGATGCGCCGCCGTGCCATGAGTGCGGCAGTATTATGATTCGCAGCGGTTCGTGTTATAAATGTCTGGAATGTGGAAGCACATCAGGATGTTCATAAGAAGTTTGTCATTCCTCCCGATGAAGTCGGGAGGAATCTTATATTGTGACGAGTAAGATACCCGCTTTCGCGGGTATGACATTAAAAGGTAAATATTCACAGCGATAAGGTGGGGCTATGAGTATATGGGGAAATAAAAATAGAAAGTAAAATTACGACGAACGCCGATGGTGGAAACATCATCGGCGTTTTGTGTTTAGGAACGTAATCAGCATGCAGCAAGCACACAAAAGAAAGTCGATACGTCTTAAAGAATATAATTATAGTCAGCCGGGAGAATATTTTGTCACAATTTGCACACAAGGTCATGAATATACGTTTGGTAAAATTATTGATGGTGAAATGCAACTAAGTAAAGTAGGAAAGGTGGTCAAAGAATGCTGGGAAAAGATACCTGCACATTTTAAAAATGCTGAATTAGATTCGTATATAATTATGCCGAATCATTTGCATGGAATTATTATCATTTGTGAATGTAATAGTAGGGGCGAGGTCACCTCGCCCCTACATATGCCAATGTTGGGACAAATTATCGCATATTTTAAATACCAATCCACAAAATTGGTTAATGAAATGTATGGTACGCCGGGTAAAAAATGTTGGCAACGAAATTATTACGACCGGATCATCCGCAATGAAAAAGAATTGAATACTATACGTGATTACATTGCCAACAATATCGTTACCTGGGTGCCTGATAAAGAAAACCCTGAAGAGGTTCCGATATTTCTAAAAAGTTAAATATATTATAGTAATAGATACATCATCGGCGTTTTAATTAACAATGAAAGAGGAATTTCAATAATGACAAAAGAAAGACTTACATTAGTTGCACCTTGTGGCATCGATTGTGGAACTTGCGAATTAAATATGTGCAAAGACAATCCGCAATTGCTTGACGTTCTGGTTTCTAAAGGAATCCCAAAAGAAAAGATACCCTGCAATGGTTGTCGCAGTATACAAGGCGATTGTCCGGTTATAAAAGATAAATGCGAAACATATAAATGCGTTACACAAAAGAATGTAGAATTTTGTTTTGAATGCGATGAATTCCCGTGTGTAAAACTCCAACCCAGTGCAGACCGCGCAAACATACTTCCGCATAATATGAAAGTATTCAATCTCTGTACAATCAAAAGAGAGGGAGTAGAAAACTTCGTTCTTAAATCGACTGAGATCAAACAAAGGTACTATGCCGGGAAGATGGAGGTTGGCAACGGTCCTCAATCAAAATGATATACAGAAATTAATGTCGCCTAAGTTAGTAACTGGATGCCCGCCCGACTCCATCGAGGGTTTGTTCCAATGCCTTTAGTTTTGGGTTAAATTCGCGCTTTTGGCATCTCTCTATTATATAAAATCATCATCGCCCTTTACTTGAGTTTTTCATTAAATAGCTATACACTTCCACAAATCATTTTTTAAAACTCAAAATCTCCACTCAAAATATAGGAGGTTCGTATGTCAGATTATATAAAAGACATCATTGCTGAAGTCAAAGCAAAGAACCCGGCGGAGCCGGAATTTCATCAAGCGGTGCAGGAAGTTGTAGAATCGCTTGTTCTTGTGCTGGATCGTCACCCGGAATATCGTTCTGCAAAAATTCTCGAACGTATTCTTGTTCCTGAACGTGTGATTATCTTCCGTGTCCCATGGGTTGACGAACAAGGCGAAGTTCAAGTTAATCGGGGTTATCGTATTCAAATGAATAGCGCTATCGGTCCGTATAAAGGCGGCTTACGATTCCATCCGTCCGTCACAATTGGCATTTTAAAATTCCTGGCGTTTGAACAGGTTTTTAAAAATAGTTTAACTACTTTACCGATGGGCGGAGGCAAGGGCGGTTCTGATTTCGATCCCCATGGTAAAACCGATTTAGATACGATGCGTTTTTGCCAGGCGTTTATGAGCGAATTGTTTCGACACGTTGGCCCGGATACAGATGTTCCTGCAGGTGATATCGGTGTCGGCGGACGCGAGATCGGTTATCTTTTTGGGCAATATAGGAAATTGAAAAATGAATTTACAGGCGTTTTTACCGGTAAAGGTTTAAACTGGGGCGGTTCACTTATTCGTCCGGAGGCGACAGGTTATGGAGCAGTCTATTTTGCTTCGGAAATGCTCGCGACAAGAGGGAAATCTATCGAAGGCAAATTATGTCTTGTCTCTGGAAGCGGTAATGTAGCGCAATACACTGTCGAAAAAATAAATCAAATGGGAGGAAAAGTTGTAACACTTTCTGATTCGAAGGGTTATATCTATGATGAAGAAGGTATCGACGAAAAGAAGCTTGCATTCGTCATGGAACTGAAAAATGTCAAGCGTGGACGTATTTCAGAATATACCCAGAAATACTCAAGAGCAGTGTACACACCGGTCGATCCGAAACTTGATTATAACCCGTTGTGGAATCATAAGGCAGATTGTGCTTTTCCAAGTGCTACACAAAACGAGATCAACGGTAAGGATGCACAGAACCTGCTGAGGAACGGCGTCTATGTCGTCGCCGAAGGAGCGAACATGCCGACGTCGCTCGATGGCGTAAAACTTTTCCTTGATACAAAAATTCTTTATGGTCCGGGGAAAGCGGCAAATGCCGGCGGTGTGGCAACATCTGGTTTGGAAATGTCGCAAAACAGTATGCGCTTGCCGTGGCCACGAGAAGAGGTGGACAATCGCTTACACCAAATTATGAAGAGAATTCATAAAACGTGCGTTGATGTTGCAGAGCGGTTTGGCACTCCCGGCAATTATGTCAACGGTGCTAACATTGGAGGATTTTTAAAAGTCGCCGATGCTATGATAGATCAAGGAGTGATATAGATTGTCAATATATAGCATCGATCATAGCTGCAATTAATGTCGGTGATGGAAACATCACCGGTGTTTTATATTTTGGCTAAAATCTTTTTACCATTCTTGCGTCATAAAATTGGAATAACTAGCAGAAATATTTAAAGTGAAATTCTTCTGAACATTAATTTCGGAAATACTCTTTTATGCCTTTTACACTTGCTCATCCATTAGCAGTTTATCCTTTCCGAAAAACACGTTTGGATATGACGAGTCTTATTATAGGCAGTATGGCTCCGGATTTTGATTATATCATTCATACACAAACCGGAACATCCATTAGTCATTCACTGGCTGGTGTTATATATTATTGTCTTCCCATCACAGTAGGCGTTGCATTTTTATGGCATTTTATCATCAAACCTAGTCTTGCATCTGCATTGCCTAATTTTTTAGTACGTAAATATTCTGATTGGTTGTTGAATAGTTGGGATTGTAAATCTCTTTTTCGCTTTCTCATTATTCTAGTTTCAGCGGTTATTGGTACCATAACGCATCTCACTTGGGATAGCTTTACACACATCTCCGGATATTTTGTTCAGAATATTGCCTTTCTCACTAAGATAACATTTATCTATAATTTTCCAGTGTTTAAGCTTTTGCAATATGGTTGCGGACTTTTGGGGGCTTTTCTAGTTTTATATATTGTAATTATACATTCCTCCCAAAAGCCTCAGCTTGTTGTTCATCGGTATCCCAAATGTTTCTGGATAACTGCATTATTCGTTTTCATTGTATTTGGCATAACCCACTTCCTTACATTGACCCATGTTTCCCTTGTGCAATTGGTCAGGTACAGTGTTATCAACTTGCTATCTGGTTCTGCTATATCGATCACTATTGCCTCAGTGGTAGTGAGGATTTACCACAGTTTCCAACCATATTCGGAAAAATAAATAGCAACAATTGAAGTGATGCAGACGTATTACTTAGTGTGAAATCAGAAAGAAGCAAGCAAGATTAAATAATAATTATTAGTACTCCCTTGTCGTTTGTGTCTTAGCTATAATCTTTCTACAAATAAGGAATTCATATGAAAAATTTAATTTTCGGTATCTGGTTTTTATTGACCGCCGTCGTACCGGCACAAGTGAAAACAATAGGTGTGACCCCTGTATCTCCCACCTCTCCGGAGACAAAAGAAAGTATTATTGCGCAAACGTCAAATATTTGGGACGTTTTCAATCATCGCAGGTCTGTGCGAAAATTCAAATCCGATTCCATACCTGAAACAGAAATAATAAAAATAATTGATGCAGCACGGATGGCGCCTACATCGGGAAATCAGCAGCCCTGGAAATTTCTGGTGGTCCGGGACAGGAATAAAATTAACCAGATGAAAGAAGCCTGCATTAAGCGAGTTGTGGGAAGGTATGACAAAAATACTATGAAGGAAACAAAAGAACAGTTCGAAGAGAAGGTAAGAATCAGGTTTGGCAATTATTGTTCTGCTCCTGTATATATTATTATTTTGACAGATAATAAATCAATGTACCCGGATTACAATCATTGGGATGGCCCTATGGCGGCCGGATATTTAATGCTTGCAGCACGAGCTCTAGGATATGGCACTGTTTTCATTACCGATGCGATACCGGAAAGTGTTACAAAAGAAGTATTCAACATACCGGATACGTACACAAGAGTGTGTATTACACCGCTGGGAGTACCTGTTGAATGGCCAAAGTCGCCCGAGAAGAAAAAATTAGAAGATTTTATTTTATATGAAAAATTCTAACAATAAACCAAATATTCAAACGCTCTTAGGCCTTCGACCTAAGATCATTATACAATGGATGAAATTGCTTGAAATTGTAAGGAAAACTGATTACCATCTTCGCAAGTGATTTAAGCGATTCCTAAATAGTTTCATTGTCATTTATTTTCATTCACAAATTCTTGGGGGTGGATTATGAGACTTATCGTTTGTATCCTATGCTTTATGTATTTAATCGGTTGTTCATCTGTGAAACAAGTTTCGGAGGGCTCAACTCCTCAATTGTTGATTCAATCCCAGCTTCCTCCGATTCCGGCATCAATAAAACAACCTATATTCGATCTCGATGTAGTATTGTTCGTGATGGAAGATGGAACCGTCGGAAAAACACGTATGCTTAAAGGCAGTGGAGATGCTGCATGGGATTCGCTTGCACTATCCTCGATAAGGCAGTGGCGTTTTACCCCTGCTCGGATGGATAACAAACCGATTGGTTCATGGTTTCATATGCAATCTACCTTACGTTATGCAGATCCACAATATATGAATCTTGCCGAAATACTTTGCACGTCAAGAGAAGAAGCCGACTCTGTCTATAATGTGATTGAACAAGGGCAAAATTTTAATGAACTGGCAATGCGGTATTCCGTCGATCCGTCGCGTGAAATGGGTGGAATGCTCGGGGATGTAAATATTAACGTATTTCCCGAGAATATTCGTAAATCTCTCAGTAAACTCATTATTAATGAGTATACAAAACCGATGAAATATGGTGATCTTTATGCGATTTTTAAAAGGCTCAGGAAATAATTAGATAACTGAAACCCGTAGCACCGAAAATATACGACATTTATATTAGAACTTTTCGGCGACTTGAGAGGTTCGAACCGCTTTTTAAAAACGGCATCTCCTTTGAGGATGATGCCGCTTTTTTTTCGTGGTTTTTAAAAGGATATTAAACTAGGCACTCAAATAATAGAAGTGATACTATGAAGAAATTACTTTCATCCCAACTGGGTCAGCATGATATTTTTGTTGTAAAATATGAAATAGGAAAATGAATCTACTCATCATTAGAAAAAAAGATGTTGTGATCGGGACGAACTAATTATATCAATAATGGGAATGTAGTTATGGAGAACACATCGGGACGGGGAGAAGCGGCAGATATCCCGCGAGAAATCATCCGCTGGAATTGGGGCGCTTTTTTCCTGAATTGGATTTGGGGAATTCGTAACAAGACCTATATTGCTTTTCTTTGTGTCGTACCGATTATCGGATTTGTCATGATGATAGTTCTGGGAATGAAAGGGAATGAATGGGCGTGGCAGAATAAACGGTGGGAGAGCGTTGAACAATTTCAACACGAACAAAAGATTTGGTCGAAATGGGGAATAAGACTTGCCAAAATATTCCTTGTTCTGGCAATACTAGGAATTATTCTCGATCCAATTTTAAAGTTACTTCAATCCTTGCATTATATGTGAGATAAGAGGGACTAAATTCAACCATTATGACGCAATTATTCACAAGTTGGAATTGTGGCTTATTTTCTATTCGCTTACGGTGGTATTATCTTTTGAAAGAGTGTACATTACAAACGGCGCTTTACTTGCGCCGTTTGTTCTGATATTGGACAATATGTTACATGCGGCATTCCCTTACTTCATCAGTATCATCTTGTTGGTTTGCGAGAATGTTTTCCCGTTAAGCGATATCACATTGATGCGATAGAAATAGATACCGCTAGTAAGCTTAGAGCCGTCAAATGCCAGTGTATACTTTCCGGCGATTTTTTCCTCGTTAACCAGCGTTGATACGGTTCTTCCCATAATATCATAAACATCCAGCTTCACCGTGCCATCAGCAGGTATCTGATAAGAAATTTTCGTCGATGGATTAAATGGATTTGGATAATTCTGGGAGAGTGCGAACACAGCAGGGCTTGCGGAATTTAACTCATTGACTCCAGTTGCTGCGCCGAAAGAAAGATCATCAATTATAAAATATGAACCCACCGCTAGCTTTGAATTAGTGCTTCCAATCGTAAACGAGATAAAACAACTGTCTGGTGTACCTGCAAAGACATTAGTTATGGGAACACTAAACTTGGTGTATGCGGTCGCACCGGTAGTGATGTCTATACTTCCAAAACCGATTCCGCCACCGAGCCACGTATTCTTGAATGTAATAACACTAATCTCAAACTTATCTCCCAATGCTGCTGGAACGAATTTGTAATATCCGTTCAGTGCGGCTTGACCGGAGTAAGGGACACCGTTTCCGGTTTGTGTTTGTCCAGCCCATAAAACCGGGGCATAAGCTCCACTGGAGTTTATAACATCTCCGCGTAACGCGTAATTTCCTGTATGTGCATCCGTTACCTGCGTTATATTAATGGCTACAAGAATGCCCGGTATGTTGTAATTTGATAAAGCGTCCCAATTGTCCGGCGATCCATTCGTCCAGTTTTCGAATCCAGCGTTTGGAATTTGTGCGCTGGAAACTGATAGCGCTATCAAACATACGGCAATGAAGAGAGTGATTTGTCGTAACCGTTTTCTCATATTACCTCCTTTTGTTGATGGTGAATAGTAAATTATGGTTTAGAAATGTTAAAAAAATCAAAATAGGAATTCGTCTTCGAAATAGAGAAATTTTTTATATAAAAACTCATTATGTTATAAATTATGTAAATTGCAATCTATTTACAAATAAAAAACAACTAAAAATATAAGAAAAGTTCCGACTATTCATTTAGAAACTAAAAAAATTATGAGTGCTGGTTTCCCATTGTCTCAACGAATTGGGCGAAGAGATAATCGCTGTCATGTGGTCCAGGTGAAGCTTCCGGGTGATATTGAACAGAGAAAATCGGCAGCGAACGATGGCGAAAACCTTCATTCGTGCTGTCATTCAAATTCGTATGTGTGATTTCTATAGATTTTGTATCGAGTGAATCGGGATCGACCGCAAAACCGTGGTTTTGCGATGTAATTTCGACCGAACCTGTCTTCAAATTTTTCACCGGATGATTGGCTCCGCGGTGCCCGAACTTAAGTTTGAAGGTCCTTCCGCCTAATGCCAGCGCCAGCAATTGATGGCCGAGGCAAATTCCGAAGATTGGTTTCTTTCCAATAAGTTTCTTGATATTCTCAATGGCATAAGTTACAGCCGCCGGATCGCCAGGTCCATTAGAAAGAAAAATACCGTCGGGTTTCATATTTAACACGTCTTCTGCTGAAGTCTGCGCAGGCAATACGGTCAAATTGCATCCATATGAAGTCAGCCGGCGCAGTATATTCTGCTTTACGCCATAATCGTACACGACGACGTTCCATTTTTTTCCTAAAGCAGCTGGTTTCAGCAGCGGAAGTGCAAATTGTGTTCTATCAACTTCATCCCATTTGTAAGACTTTGGAGTAGTGACGCGGCTAGCAAGATCGAGTCCTGCCATTTGTGGTGACTTCTTTACCTTGGCAAGTAAACTATAATCATCCAAGTCTGCTGTAGAGATAATTCCGCGCATTGCACCGACAGAACGGATCATTTTTGTCAGCATTCTTGTGTCAAGGCCTTGAATGCCGATGATGTTATGCTTCGCAAGCCAATTGCCCAGACTTTCCATTGAACGGAAGTTGCTTGGAAATTCGCTATATTCTTTTACAACAAATCCCGCTACCTGCGGCTTAACTGATTCAAGGTCTTCCGAATTCACGCCGTAGTTGCCAATGAGCGGATAGGTCATTGTTACGATCTGTCCTGAATAAGAAGGGTCGGTGAGAATTTCTTGATATCCTGTTATGCTTGTGTTGAAAACAACTTCGCCAGTGGTTTCACCGTTTGCACCGAATGATTCGCCAATGAAAATAGTGTCGTTTTCGAGAACAAGTTTTGCTTTCATAATTAAGATAAGATAAGAAGAATTGTAAGGCGATGCAATTTTCCGAAAATTTTGGATAATGTAAGATTTCGTTCGCTGTATCACAGCACTCACACTCATCGAGTGCTTACCTTGACAAAGGAGCGTTTAATGGTTAATTTTGTATTGGAGACGCAGGTGTAAAATGGTAGATGTAGATAACAAAAAACAGAATCTTTCTGAACGTGAACAGAGTATTTTGCATCACGTCGTGTATAATTATATTCAGACGGCCGTTCCTGTTGGCTCGCGGTATATTTCCAAACATTTAGAAAAGAATCTCAGCGCAGCTTCTATCCGCAATGTTATGGCGGATTTGGAAGAAACCGGATTTTTATCTCATCCACATACATCGGCAGGTAGAGTGCCGACGGACCTCGGATATAGGTTTTATATCGATTATTTAATGGAGATGCAGCAATTAGGCGACGATGAAAAATTGCGAATTCATCAGCAATTAAAACAAACAAACGATGCAGAGGAAATGCTTCGTGAAACTTCAAAATTACTCGGGAAGATTTCACATCAACTGAGCATAGTAACGTCGCCGCATTTAAGCAGTGGTATTTTTGAAAAGATTGAGTTGATTCCCATAACCGGTTCGAAACTGCTTGTGGTGATTTCTATCCGCACTGGTATTGTGCGAACGATTATGCTGGAAGTTGGTGCTGAAGTCCCGCGCGATCATCTCGATCAGGTTGGCCGTATTATCAACGAGCGGCTAGTTGGATTGACGCTAAAAGAAATCCGCGATTCGTTCGTAGACCGAGTTCGGGATGTGCAGAATGAAAAGACTGGATTGATACGACTTTTTATTGAATCAGTCGATCAGCTGTTCACCGATTCCAAAGATCGTGAAAAAGTCCTTATCGGTGGAACGAAAAACATAATAGACCAGCCGGAATTTATCGATCCAAAAAACTTTCGATCAGTCATTGAACTTATTGAAAACGAAGACATCATAGTACACTTATTGGAAAGGCATGATGAATCGCAAAGGAATTTTGTGGTAACAGTAGGCACAGAAAATAAGGACGAAACAACAAAAGAATACAGCTTTGTTACGGCGACGTATGATGTTGGCGGAGTGACAGGCCGTGTTGGTATCATTGGCCCAACACGCATGAATTATGGCAAAGTCATTCCGCTGGTCGATTACGTGGCGCAGGCGATTGCAAAGATGTTAAGTTCATAAGAGAAAAATAACCGCAGAAATTACCATGCGGATGAAATCATTAGATAAGAAATGGGAAAGAACGATTTGGAAAAAAAGATAAATGGATCTGAAGAAGAACAAAAACTGGAAACACCTTCACAAACCGAATTGACTGAAGCTGCGGCGCCAAATCTTCAGGTAGAAGAACTGCAGAAGCAGGTTGATCAATACAAAGATATGCTTTTACGAAAGGCGGCTGAGTTTGACAACTACAAACGGCGTATCGAAAATGAAACGACTAACATTGTTAGGTTTGCAACAGAATCTTTGATTGACGATTTACTTCCGGTGCTGGACGACTTTGAACGCTCGCTCAAACATAGTAAAGAAAGCAAAGAGTCTGATGCCTTAGTAAAGGGTGTGGAATTAATTTATCTAAAATTAGTGAAAGTTCTAGAAGGGCGAGGTGTGAAGGCATTTGAGACGGTGGGGAAAGAATTCAGCGTTGAATATCACGATGCGCTGATGCAAATGCCAAAGAAAGATCTGCCGCCTCATATAGTAATCGAAGAAGTTGAAAAAGGATATATGCTAAACGATAAAGTCATTCGCCACGCAAAGGTGGTTGTCTCTTCTGCTCCGCCAGAAGAGCAGAGCGAAGCTAAACAATCGGAATCATCCACCAGCGCTTCAAGGGAGTAAGCAGAAATGGCGAAAAGAGATTTTTATGAAGTGCTGGGAGTCGGACGAAACGCATCACAGGATGAAATCAAAAAAGCATACCGCCAAATGGCGATGAAATATCATCCAGACCGAAACGCCGGAAATAAAGAATCAGAAGAAAAATTTAAGGAAGCAGCTGAAGCATACGAAGTGCTCGGTGATCAGGAAAAGAAACAGCGATATGACCAGTATGGACATGAAGGATTACGCGGCACAAACTATCGCGACTTTAATGATATTAATGATATTTTTAGTACATTTGGCGATATCTTCACTGGAGGTTTTGGCGGTTCGATTTTTGATGAAGTCTTTGGGGGCAACCAGCGGGGGCGACGACGCTCTTCTGCACAGCACGGGCAGCCCGGTTCGGATTTACGTGTGCGCCTCCCTTTAACGCTCGAAGAAATTGCGAGTGGCGTAGAGAAGAAGATTAAAGTAAAACGTCAGAAAAAATGCGATATTTGCAATGGAAGCGGAGCAAAGTCTTCCAGCGGAAAAACAGCTTGTCCTCAGTGTGGCGGCAGTGGTGAGTTGCGCCAAGTTTCGCGTTCGATGTTCGGCCAGTTTGTGAACATCACTACTTGTCCGAATTGCGAAGGTGAAGGACGCATTGTCAAAGATCCGTGCCTCACTTGTTTCGGCGAAGGACGAGTACAGGGTGAATCGACCATCAAAGTTACAGTACCTGCCGGAGTAACGGAAGGTAACTATATCCCACTTCAAGGCCAGGGAAACGCCGGACGACGCGGTGGCCCTGCGGGTGATCTGATTGTCGCCATTGAAGAGGAACCGCATCAGAACTTTAAGCGCAACGGCGATGATATCGTTTATGATTTGTGGATCAGTTATCCGACCGCAGTGATTGGCGGCGATATGGAGGTTCCCACACTAACGGGAAAAGCGAAACTTGCAATTGATCCTGGAACACCAGCAGGCAGGTTATTGCGGATGCGCGAACGCGGCATTCCACATTTGAACAACTACGGCCGCGGAGACGAATTGGTGCGTGTGAACGTATGGGTGCCAACAAAAATTAACAGTAAAGAAAAGGAATTGTTACGTGATCTTTCTTCATGTGAACACGTCAATCCAAGCGAAGAAGAACGCCGCAACAGCGACCGAACTTTTTTCGATAAAGTGAAAGATGTATTTTCTTGATCGGACATGCTGAAGCGTATCGCAGACTGGATCGCATTGACGAAAACAGAACGGAAAGTGATTCTGTTTCTTGTTATTACACTGCTTGCGGGCGCTGGCATCCGGTTGTATCAAGCAACATTTCCATCTGCGCCGCAATTTGATTACCGTGCGTCTGACAGTACATTCGACGCACTAAGTACGATACCAGAAGACAGTTTAACCGGAACGGTGAAGGAAGGAATTATAAATGTATCAGGAAAACTTAATATCAATACAGCAACAAAGCAGCAGCTTTTAGATTTGCCGGGCGTCGGCGAAGTGACAGCAAACCGCATTCTCACATATCGCGCAGAGACAGGAAAGTTTTCCAATGTTGATGAATTACGCGCCATAAAGGGAATGAGTAAGAAAAAAATAGAAAACCTTAAACCATTGATTACAATTCAATAGCCACCACTCATCGAGAGATTTTTCACATGAAAGCAATTAGGTATATCGGTGTTTCGTTCCTCAAAGGGAAAATTCAATTAGCTGAAATTGAACACAAGAGGAAAAAACGAACTGTTACGGTATTGGCAGAACGAGATACCGCAGTAGATTTTGCGCAAGGAGCAAATCTATCAGCTACACATCCGCAATTGGGAATATTTGTTTCAGAGATGAAGAGCCTCATCAGACAGTATAAGGTGACCGCAGAAAATATTTCGTTTGCACTCCCACCCGATCCGATGTTTATCAACATTATTCCTGTTGATCCTGGATTGCAAGGAAAAGATTTATCTCAATATCTTCAGTGGGAAATGAATCAGTATTTTCCAGATGCTTCTCCGAAAGATTTTTTCATCGGTGCAGATAGCCTGCCGCTTGAAAATAAAACAGCACAGCAAACATTTATGGTGGCAGTACGACGCGGGATAGCGGCGTTCTTACAAAAAACCGTGACTGGATTAAAGTTAAAATTGAATATCATAGACATTGATCAGTTCAGTACGGAGAAAACACTCATCACGAATTATCCGGAGATTCTTGAGCATGAAATTGTACTCTTTGGACTTCGTAAAAACGGCGTTGATGCAAGTCTCATTCACGAGGGTGCAATGACGGATTACAGAGCGTTTCTTTATAACGGTGATTCCGACCCGACAAAACCAATTATGGAATATCTGAAATATCTTAAACAGAAAAACACTGACACACCGGCGGCAATTCTTCTGCATGGCATCGATATCGCCCATGATTTTGTTGTATCGCTGCGGACAACGACCGGCGTCAAACAAACGCTTGAAATGAATTCGCTCCGAAAAATCCGAACCTCTGATAGGTTATCTAAACAGTTTATGAAAGAAAGCTATCGATTCGCTGCGGCAATCGGTTTGGCATTACGCGCGAAATGAGGATTATTGCCGGCGAATTCCGCGGTCGTTCCATTGAGTCTGTGCGCGATTTATCCGTCCGCCCAACGACCGATCGTGCGAAACAAACCATCTTTGATATTCTATCGAACCGTATCGACTTTGACGGCTTGGATGTGTTGGATTTGTTTGCTGGCAGCGGAAGTCTTGGATTGGAAGCGCTTAGCCGCGGTATCAAGTGTGTTACTTTCATAGACAAAGATCGCAAATCGTTGGAAGTATTGGAGAAGAATGTAGCTTCGCTTGGATGCGAGTCGCAGTGTTCTGTTTATCAGGCTGATGTTTTTTGGTATCTAAAGAATATTAATCATATGTACGATCTTGTCTTTACCGATCCGCCATATAAACTAGAAAACATCGGCGTGTTGCCGAATGCAATTTATGATTCTGGTGTTTTGCGCAACGGTACATATGTAGTGATGGAACACAGCCGCGAATCTATGATTGAATTAGACGAGCAGAAATACGAAATTCTTAAGAAAGCGTTTGGTCAAACGACCGTACTCATTATGAAAGCCATTGTCCCACCAGCAACGCCAAGGACATAAAATGAAAATTGCCATCTATCCCGGAACATTCGACCCTGTAACAAACGGTCACATTGATATTCTCGAACGTGCGCTTAAACTGTTCGACAAAGTCATTATCACTATCGCACGGAACACGGCAAAGAATCCGCTCTTCACGGAAGAGGAACGAATCGCACTTCTTCGTCAAGTGACGAAACACTATAAAAATGTCGAAGTGGATTCTTTTGAAGGATTACTGGTAGAGTATGTGCAGAAGCGGAACGCCATTTCAGTCGTTCGTGGCTTGCGCGCAATGACAGATTTCGAGTACGAGCTGCAAATGGCGCTGATGAATCGAAAATTAGATGAAACAATGGAAACTATTTTTCTCATGCCGAATGAAAAGTACACCTACCTGAGTTCAAATTTTGTTCGGGAAATTGCCCGGCTTGGCGGCGACGTAAGCAAGTTTGTTCCACCGGTTGTGCTGAAAGCGCTTAGACAGAAAAATAAAAAGTAGAATTTTTAACAGATTGAGTTCTTCCGTTTCTTTTATAATATCGGCAATCTTACAATAAACGTACTACCCCTGCCTTCTCTGCTTTTCACTTCGATTGAGCCGTGATGTGCTTCAGTAATCCATTTGGCAATGGAGAGACCAAGTCCGCTGCCGCCTACATCTTCAATGCTATCTTCACTTCTGTCCACGCGATAGAAGCGTTCAAAAATTTTGGTTTGATCTTTCCGCGGAATACCTATACCGTTGTCCTTCACCGCCAATACGGCGTCGCCTTCTTTTTTCATAAGTGTCAATGTAACTTGTCCACGAGGGGGTGTGTACTTTAAGGCGTTATCGATAAGATTGAGGAAGAGCTGTTTCAAGCGCACTGCATCGCCATTGATTCGGATTGGTTGCGAGCGTTCTAATTTCACCTTTATTTTTTTAAATTCGGCAAGCACTTTTGTTTCTTCAAAAAGTTGTTCGATGAACTCATTTAAAGCTATTGGCTGCATATTGAATACTAATCTGCCAGTATCAGATTTCACAAGAATCATCAAACTCTCTACAATAGAGGAAAGCCGGATAAGTTCATCGTTGATGCTGTTAAGCAGTTCGCGGGAATCTTTTGACAACCGCTGGTTGCGAAGCGCTACTTCTATTTCACCGCGCATAATTGTGAGCGGCGTACGTAATTCATGCGATGCATCGGCAGAAAATTGCTGGATCTGTGTGAACGATGCTTGGAGCCGGCTGATCATATCGTTGAATTGTTCTGTAAGCCGGCTAAGTTCGTCATTGACGCGGAGCGTTGGAAGTCGGCGGCTAAGGTTTTGCGCAGTAATTTCTTTTGCGGTCTTTGTCAATTCGTCAACGGGTTTAAGTGATTTATGTGCCAAAAACCATCCGCCAATGACAGAAATCAACAATGCTAACGGTGTAATGAAGAGAAAGTTGTAGAAAATACTGTCTGTGAGTTCATATATTGGCTCCAGCGGGTAGGCAACAAAAATCTTCACATAATCGTTTTGTGTCAACGCGAGACGAATCTTCTGGTCGTCCGGGCCTTTCGTGCTGACAACATTGATCCATTGATATGGAATTTCGCTGTAGTTGATTGTGTGGCCGCGCAAACTTTGTGATCTATATAGCAAATCACCATTACGATCAAGAATTTGAATATAATGTCTTCGCGGACTTAGCAGAGTGTGCTGATAAATTTGACTCCACATCTCGTCTACTTCCGAGCGTTTACCGGCACTTGTGTCAATTACTTCCGGCTGTTCTTCCTGCTGTGCAGCCGTGCGTTTGAGTTCCTGCAGTTCTTGTAGAGCCGCACGTTTTAGTTTTACTTTTTTTGCCTTTGGCTCGATGAACGCATTCACCCACGTTACTTCATTCTTTAGCGAGCCATCGAGATTGTCCAGGAGTGTTGACCGTGATACGAAATAAGCGATCGCACCTGAACCAATGAGTGTTACGCACAGGATTGCGGCATACCACAGCGAAAGCTTGGTACGAATGGAGTGAAGAATTGTCATGTGAACTTGCCCGACACCGTTCCTTTGGCGGGCTTGAATGTAATCTTCTTGTCCGAAAGGTAGTACCCTTTACCGCGTTCTGTTTGCAGGAGCTTCACTGCGAAGTCAGTGTCTATTTTATTCCGAAGGTGATTTATATAAACATCAACAACGTTTGTCCCGGGATCAAAATTATATCCCCAAATTTCTTTTGCCAGCTCTTGCCGCGAAATCAATTTACCGCGATTGCGCATAAAGTATTCTATTAAGGCATATTCACGGGCAGTGAGTTCGATCTGTTTGCCAGCGCGGTTGGCTTTGTGTGCGATTGTGTCTAATGTTAGATCGATATATTTGAGTTTTGTTTTAACTGTTCCGCGGCGCATGAGAGATCGAATGCGTGCTAGCAATTCGGTGAAGGCGAATGGTTTTGTCAAGTAATCGTCAGCACCCTGATCCAATCCACCAACGATATCCTCGGTTGTGCTTCGTGCTGTCAGCATTAATATAGGAGTTCGAATTTCATCTTTACGCAGGTCACGTAATATTTCAAAGCCATCTTTTTTGGGCAGTAGAACATCAAGCAGGATGAGATCATATGCTTCGGTGCGGGCTAACTTCTCGCCGGATTTTCCATCAGCGGCAGTTTCAACTTCATATCCTTCAGCTTCCAAACCCTTTTTTAGAAAGCGCGCGACTTTTAATTCGTCTTCAATTACGAGGATGCGCATAACGATCCTGTTCTTGGTGAGGTTGTTGAATATTTCTTGCAGGGAGAAGTTACTCGTTTATCGGAAAAGTGTCAAATGCAGAAGGGGGGAAAAGGTGATAGGGGATAATACCTTGAACTATAAGAATAAAGCCAAAGTATTTGCCCCTGCAAGTTACTATAAATTGGACTTCCTATATTTTCGGATGAGGGTATTCGTAGAGCTGTCGTGCTTCAGCACAGGTTCATTTGTGTTTTCAAGTTCTGGTATCATTCGTTTCGCTAACACCTTTCCGAGTTCGACACCCCATTGGTCAAATGAATCAATGTTCCAGATAACTCCTTGCGTATAAACGCTATGCTCATAGAGGGCAATCAATGATCCAAGCACTTTTGGCGTTAACTTTTCTGCAAGAATAGTGTTGGTCGGCCTGTTTCCTTCAAACACACGGTGTGGTGCTAACCATGCTGCTGTTCCGTCTGCTTTTACCTCCTCTTCAGTCTTCCCAAAGGCAAGTGCTTCTGTTTGTGCAAAAAAATTTGCCATAAGCATCGCATGCTGGCTTCCTACAGAATTTAAGGTTTTGTAGAAACCGATAAAATCGCATGGCACTAATTTTGTTCCCTGATGGATTAGCTGATAAAATGAATGCTGTCCGTTGGTACCCGGTTCGCCCCAGTAAATCGGACTCGTCTGGTAATCAACGTTCACACCATCGAGTGTAACATGTTTGCCGTTGCTTTCCATTGTTAATTGCTGTAGATACGCAGGAAACCGTTTAAGGTATTGATCGTACGGAAGCACAGCCGTTGTATCGGCGGCAAAGAAATTCGTATACCACACCGTCAGCAGTCCCATCAGCACCGGCAGATTTTTCTCGAATGGTGCCGTACGAAAATGCTCGTCCATTGCATAGAATCCTTTAAGCAGATCACGAAAACCTTTCGGTCCGATAGCAATCATCGTCGAAAGCCCGATCGCTGAATCCATCGAATAGCGTCCGCCTACCCAATCCCAGAACCCGAACATATTCTCGGTATCAATACCGAACTTTGCCACCTCTTTAGCATTGGTTGAAATGGCAACAAAATGGTTGCGCACTGCTTTCGCATCGCCAAGTGCGTTCAGGCACCAGGTACGTGCATAACCAGCATTCGCTAATGTCTCCAGCGTTGTAAAAGTTTTAGAACAAATAATGAACAGCGTCTCTTCTGGATTAAGATCACGTGTCGCTTCCGCAAAGTCGGTGCCATCCACATTGGAGATGAATCGAAATGTCATATTCCGCTGACTATAAAATCGTAATGCTTCATATGCCATTACAGGACCTAAGTCGGAACCCCCAATACCGATGTTGACAATATTGCGAATTGGTTTACCTGTATATCCTCGCCATTCGCCTCTGCGGACTTTATGCGCAAATGCTTCCATCTGTTCGAGCACAGCATGCACTTCGGGAACTACATCCGCACCATCTACTAGAATTTTCTTCCCTTTCGGTGCGCGCAGTGCGGTATGAAGCACAGCCCGCTGTTCGGTCGTATTAATTTTCTCACCGCTAAACATCGCATGGATGCGCTGGCGCAGACCGCATGCTTCTGCAAGCTGTATCAGTAAAGGAATTGTTTCATCTGTAATTCGATTCTTGGAGTAATCAAGATACAGTCCTGCTGCTTCTGCCGTATACTTCTCTCCTCGCTTGGGATCATCAGCAAATAATTGCCGTAAATGTATAGGCTGCACTTTTTCGTAATGAACTTCTAATGCCTTCCATATTGGCATGGATGTCAGCGATGGTCTCTGTTCTATCGGGCTTTTATTCATAGTCGTTTTTTCTCTTCTCAATAATTAGATCGATTTTTGATATGAACACAATAAATATAATTCATCTTCTTCGTAAAGACTACCCCGATTCCATTCATTTATCAATTACACTCACAATAAAAAGGGGCAGCCGGAGATATGGTAAATAACGAAGTATTTTCAGTGAACTTCGCGATATATGAAAAACTCTTCATTTTCTATTCTTTGAATCACACACATTTTTCCATATATTTTCTGTGAATTTTTATCTAAGGATGATGACATGAAACGAATATTTTTACTCATCTCGGCGGTATTTCTGTTAGAAGGATGTATACAGACCATTGCGTTGCGTTCAATGGGCGGTATTCTTGATAACGGGCTGGCAGCTTTTAATGAAGAATCCGACATACAGTTAGCGCACGAATCACTCGGAAGTAATCTCAAACTGATCGAGGCAATGATTAAAAGCGATCCGGAGAATGAGCAATTTCTTTTGTTTGCCGCGCAAGGATATAATTCCTATGCACTAGCTTTTTGCGAGGACGACAGCGTGGATCGTGCACGTGTTTTTTATTTACGAGCTAAAGAATATGGGATGCGTGTTCTCATGAAAAACAAGAAGTTCAAGCAAGCATTGGATGGTGATATTACGACCTTCCGTGAGGCAGTAAAAACCTTCAGTAAAGATGATGTACCTGCAATTTTTTGGACGGCATTTAGCTGGGGCAGTTATGTCAATATCACGCGCACAGATGTTGCTGGTCTTGCCGATTTGAGTAAGGTGCAAGTTCTCATCGAATTTGTAGCTGAAAAGGATCCGTCGTATTATCATGGAGGGTCATATTTATTTCTTGGCGTAATAGAAGGGACTACACCAAAATCGCTCGGTGGAAATCCCGATAAAGCAAAAGAATATTTTGAGAAAGCCCTCACAATCAACAGTGGAAAATTTTTAATGACACAGTTGTACTACGCGAAAGCATACGCTGTGAATACGCAGGACCAGTCGTTGTTTGAATTGTTATTAAAGCAGGTTGAAGATGCTTCGATAGATGATGTACCTGAAATTCGTCTCGCGAATGTTGTTGCAAAGCAGAAAGCACGGAAATTATTAGCGCAGGAAAATGAATTATTTTAATTACCTCTAAAGGATAGAATTCAAATGAACCGACTAAGTTTTATTTTCATAGTAACTTTTTTTATCACCATATGTTATGGTCAACAGTACACTATCAAATTTGCTTCCATTGCACCGGAAGGCAGCACGTGGATGAATGTGATGAAAGAATTAGACGCCGCTATCCGAAAAGAAAGCGGAGGACGGCTTGGTTTTCGTATGTATCCAAGTGGTGTTCAAGGGGATGAAAAAACAGTCATCCGCAAAATTGGTGTTGGACAATTGCATTCGGCAGGTTTCACTGGTGTTGGTATGGGTGAGATAGCCTCTAAAGTACGAATACTTGACACGCCTTTTCTCATTCGTAACAGTGAAGAAGCGGATAACCTTTATCAGGTGTTTAATAATGAACTGGAACAAGCATTTGAAGCGAATGGTTACATTTTGCTCGGGTGGGCGGAAGTTGGATTTGTGTATGTTTTTAGCAACTCACCGATTAAAAAACCGGACGATATTAAACAACTCAGAATGTGGGTGTGGGATGGTGATCCGGTGGCGGAAACCTCTTTCCGTGCGCTAGATATCAAACCGATTCCGCTTTCATTCGACAATGTACGTACGTCTCTGCAGACCGGTATGGTGAATGCGTTCTATACAACACCGTACGCCGCAATTGCTCTGCAATGGTACACACAGGCAAAGTATATGGTAGATTTTCCGTTGACATGTTCTGCTGGTGCCGTGCTTCTCTCAAAGAAGTATTTTGATACAATGCCGAAAGATTTGCAGGAGATCCTTCTGCGCAACGGTAAAATATATATGAAGAAACTGACTGAGGCAGGGCGATTAGACAACAAGAATTCATTGGTGGAATTGAAGAAACGCGGAATCACGTTTACACAGACGAATGACAAGGAAGTGCAGGAATATATTGCCATCGGAATACGTGCCCGGCGTATGCTTGTTGGCAAAATGTATGATGAAGACTTTATGAAACGGGTCGAGAAAGCTGTCGATGATTTTAGAAAGACTGCAAAGAAAAAATGAAAACACTCAAGACTATCGATTCCATCTTCAATAAAATTGAAGGAGCATTACTAATTTTTCTCCTCCTCGTCATGCTTTTTATGGCGTTTGGGCAGGTTGTGTTGCGAAACATTTCCTCCGGCGGTTTTGTGTGGGGAGACATTTTACTCCGCCATCTCGTGTTGTGGATAGGATTCCTTGGAGCAGCGCTCGCCACGAGCGGCGAACGTCATATCAATATTGATATTCTTACACGGTATCTTCCCGAGCGGTTGAAAGGGGCAGTGGCAGCACTGTCCAATGTATTTGCGGCTGTCGTTTGTTTCCTCTTGTTTCGGGCATCGTTGACATTCATCGAATTTGAAATTACCAACAAGAATACAGTTTTCAGCGGAATACCATCCTGGTATGCACAAATTATTATTCCTGTGGGATACGGTTTATTGGCATTTCATTTTATGGTCCGTGCGATTCTTGATGCAGGCAAAGCACTGCAGAAAGGAGCGGCGGTATGAGCATCTGGTTAATTGTCGCACTTATTATTCTCATAGCACTTTGCGGCGCACCTCTTTTTACAATATTTGGTGCATTGGCTTTATACTTGTTCTATGGTTCGGGCATTGATACATCGGCAGTTATTATCGAACTCTACCGCCTTACTGATATGCCGCCATTAGTTGCTATCCCGCTCTTTACTTTTGCCGGATATATGCTTGCCGAAAGCAATGCACCAAAGCGCTTGGTCAATCTTGCACAAGCATTATTTGGCTGGATCCCGGGTGGTTTATCAATTGTAGTCTTACTCACATGCGCGTTCTTTACTGCATTTACAGGTGCATCCGGCGTAACGATTGTTGCACTTGGCGGATTACTCTATCCTATGTTGATCAGAGAACACTATCCTGAACAATTTTCACTTGGCCTTGTGACGGCTTCAGGCAGTATTGGTTTATTGTTCCCTCCAAGCTTGCCGATCATTGTGTATGGCATGGTCGCAGAAGTCAGCATCGATAAATTATTTATTGCTGGTGTCATTCCCGGTGTAATACTAATTGCGATGCTCGGTGTATATAGCGTACGCAAAGGCGCTCAGGCAAAAGTACCTAAAATTCCATTCGTCTGGTCAAATGTTGGCAAGGCGCTCAAAGAAGTAGCATGGGAAATCCCATTGCCGTTCATTATTGTAATTGGTATTTACGGCGGATTTGTCACTGCCACAGAATCATCTGCCATCACCGCGTTCTATGTATTCGTTGTTGAGGTGTTCATCTATCGTGATCTGAAAATATTCAGCGATTTACCACGTGTGATGAAAGAATCAATGCTACTGGTTGGTGCGATTATTTCTATTCTCGGTGTAGCACTGGGACTAACAAATTATCTTATTGATCAACAAGTACCGCAGCGTTTATTTGAGTTAGTGCAGACTCAAATTTCAAGTCAGGTAACATTCCTTCTCATTCTCAACGGGTTTCTGATTATTGTTGGAATGATGCTGGATATTTTCTCTGCTACGTTCGTCGTGGTGCCGCTCATTCTCCCGATTGCGCGCGCGTTTAATGTTGATCCGGTTCATCTCGGTATAATCTTTCTTATGAATTTAGAAATCGGTTATCTGACACCTCCTGTGGGAATGAATCTCTTCATGTCGAGCTTGAGATTCAAAAAGCCTATGCTTCATGTCGTAAAGTCGATTCTTGTTTTTATCGTTCTTGAACTTGCTGTACTGATGGTGATTACCTACTGGCCTGATTTGAGTCTTTGGCTGGTGCGTTTGATGGGTACACAATAGACAATACATCTGAATCTGTTGATTGAAGGGTGAAGCAGAAGGGAATAGATGCTTCACCCTTTTTTATGCTTAGTTATCCTATTGCTCGTACCTTGGGTATCAAAAACCATACGAGGCATGCAATAATAAAAGCTGCCCCTGCGCTCAAGAAAGCCGCTTCTGCTTCGCCGGCATGTTCTGCAATGGTCCCGAGCAGAAGTGCACCAAGCGGCATTGATCCCATAAAGATCGTTGTGTATACACCCATAACACGTCCTCTCAGTGAGTCAGGCACAATCGATTGTATTGTGGCATTAGAAAAATTAACAACAAATATCATAGCTATGCCAACAAAGACCATGAAGAGCAGCGAGAGTGGCAGCCAATATGTCATTGCAAAGAGAGCAATAAAAATAGGAAAGCATATGGAACCGGCTGTAATAAATTTGCCACGGACACGAGATTTTCCGAAGGTGGCTATAGTTAACGCTCCAAAGAGAGAACCGACACCACGAGCAGAAAAAAGAAGACCATTCGTTGCCGCGTTACCGTGGAGTATTTTCACCGACCATGCAGGGAGTAATGTTCCTAAAGACATTCCGAATAAACTTGTTGTTGCAACTAATCCGATGAGTGCAACAATGATCGGTTGATGACGCACATAATTAATCCCTTCTTTTAATGCAGAGAGTGTGGAACTGTGTTGTGAAGTTTCTGTGCTCGGCAGAAAATGCATCGATGCTAGCGCGATGATGACAGCAATGAATGAGATTCCATTGACAGCAAAGCACCACCCGGGTCCGAAAGCAGCATAAATGACACCGGCAATTGCAGGACCAATGATAAGAGCTGTGTTAAACATTGTTGCATTAAGTGCAACGGCATTTGTTAAGTCCTCGCGATCCACCATTTCTGAAACAAATGCTTGCCGTGCAGGTGCATCAAAAGCGTTGGCCAATCCCAGACCGAATGCCAAAACAAGAATATGCCATGCCTGGACGGTGTCTGTGAAAACAAGTCCTGCAAGAATAAATGCCAGGATCATCATGAAGGATTGTGTAATGATGAGAAGCTTGCGTCTTGAGACGCGATCTGCAACAACTCCGCCATAAAGCATAAGAAACCACGAAGGAACACCATAAGCAAATCCCACATATCCAAGATATGCTGAAGAATGCGTCACTTGATAAATAAGAAATCCCTGGGCAGTCGTCTGCATCCACGTGCCGAACAACGATACCATTTGTCCCCAGAACCAGAGACGGTAATTCCTATGTTTCAGCGCTGCAAAAGTCTTTTGCCAAATTGGTTTTTGAAAAGGCATAATGTCCTTATTGCTTCATCAATCGTTTCAGCAATTGTATCTGACCGGTATGATATACATCGTGGCAGGCCATACCGGAAATAATGGATGTATTTGTGAATTTACTGCCGGCAGGTTTTCGGTTGAGATCCGATGGCTTGAGCAGAGCGATCGCTTTACGCATCGAACGATGCATTTCATCAAGCAGGCGAATATCTTCACGCCAAGCATTCTCGCGCATAACAATTGGACGTTTGATCCAATTACTTCCTTTCAATGGAAACGAGCCTTTCTTCTCTCCCAGTAAACGCCGCCGGACGATGTATTTCCAATAAGCTGCATGCACCACAATTTCCCAGATGTTGTGCATATCCGGCGCAGGACGCCACGCCGCCTCTTGTGCTGTTAAGCCGCGAAGTGAACCGCGCAGATTTGTTCCCTGCCACGCGCGCTTCTCGTATGCTTCACCAATGAGTTGAAGCAAGAGGTGAATTTCTTTGGTTGGTTTCATATTATTCTTAACATACGGAGCAAAAAGCAATCAGTCAAGATTTTGAATGTCCTTTGAGCAACGATTTTGTATTTTGATTGTGTCTCTATTGAACATTCTAATGGACCTGAGATAAAATAATCCTATGGCAGATTTTGAAATTACAGTAATTGGCGCAGGTGTAGTTGGACTTGCAATTGCGGCCCGTCTTTCTGAACAACATCCCAATCTGGCTCTCCTCGAAAAGAATGAAAAGTATGGACTGGAAACATCATGCCGCAATAGCGAGGTAATACACGCAGGCATTTATTATGAACCTGGCTCGTTGAAAGCGCGTTTGTGTGTTGAAGGAAGGGATGAATTGTACGCTCTCTGCAAGGTGCATGATATCGCTTATAAACCGTTGACAAAACTGATCACCGCAACGACAATGGCGGAATTGACAAAGCTAGCAAGCATTCAAAAGAATGCAGCAAAGAATGGAGTGAAATTACAGGCTCTTGATAAAACCGCAACGCTGAAGTTAGAACCGAACATTCGAACGGAAGGTGCACTCTTCTCACCGTTCACCGGAGTTATTAGTGTTCATGATCTGATGGATTATTTTTTCCATACAACGCAATCAAATGGCGGGACAGTTCAGCATAGGTGCCAAGTTGTCGGCATCCGACAGATTCATAGTGAATATGAAATTACATTTGATGAAGCAGGAAAAAGATCAAGCATTACAAGTGAGATTGTCATCAACGCCGCTGGACTTGGTTCTGATCTCATCGCACAGATGATTGGTATCGATATCGATAAAGAAGATTTGCGGTTGAATTATGTCAAAGGATCGTACTTCTCTATTACACCATCCAAAGCAAAGCTTATTTCACGGTTGGTGTATCCCGTGCCTGCCAATGAAGGACTGGGCATCCATGCCCTCATGGATTGGGGAGGAAGGTTAAAGTTTGGTCCTGATGTAGAATATCTTGAGAATCGTACGCTCGACTATAGTGTAGCAGAAAACAAGCGGCATGCGTTTGCTGAATCGATTCGCCGAATTTTACCAAGCATTAATGATGAAGATATTACGCCGGACATGAGCGGGATACGTCCAAAACTCCAGAAGAAAGGAAAACCGGCGCGCGACTTTGTCATCGTTGAAGAAACTGCTCGTGGCCTATCAGGATTTGTTAACTTGATTGGGATTGAATCACCAGGGTTAACATCCTCGCTGGCAATTGCGCGGTATGTGGAGAAGTTGCTATTTTAACAATGCCATATTACTTCTGGTAGTCTAGCATGTGCTGTATGTTCTGAATGCAAATCTTTGACCAGTTTTCAAAACCATCTACATCTTTTTGGAGATCACCAATACCGAGAAATATCGTTTCATTAATTGATTTTTCTCTCGGTTTAACTAACGGCTTATCCAGCGTAAGAACATGCACAACTCCGAAGTGAACTTTTCCGACATCGTTGGAATCGTCATTCAGCAAAGCAACAACCCGCTGCGTATAAGGAGAATCAATAATGACCTCTTCATTTATTTCGCGTTTTAATCCATCCTCATATGTAGATCCAAATAAACCGGGATCAGTAATAGAAATGTGCCCGCCTATACCGAGCGAATAATTGCCAAGAAGTCTTTTTTCTGCTAATAGTTTCCCGCGGCGATAAACAAAAAACGTGTCTTTGTATTGTAGGAGAGCATATGGAATCAACTGCTTGTAACTTGGATTGGATTCTGCATCTTTTCTTTTCAAGTAAATGTGGTTCTTTGGATTATGAATAATATCTCTATATCTATTCAACTCAAAACAAAGACCTTGAAACATACCCATGTGTTCGAGTAATTGAGTCTTAAATACCAAAACATATTCTTCTAAATATTTTTCATCTTGCATGGGGATTCCTTACAGTCCCGCACAGCGGGACGATGTATTTTGTCACTCCCGCATACGCGGAAGTCCAATGTTCTGGATTCCCGCTTTTGCGGGAATGATGCTATAAGTGGCGGTCAGTGAAAAAATCGGTTGAGTACAAAAACATCGCCCTGCAGGGCACGTGTGCAGCTTCTTACCCTTTTTCTAATTGTAAAGTTTTAGTGGTTGCATCGCATACCTCAACAGGTCCAAAGTATTGTATCGGTCCGGGGAAAACATAGGAAGTTTTAATAGACCATTCTGCCCTGTTTTTTGCGAATTCTTTAAATGGTGTGCCGTCCAATTTCACTAATGCTTTTTGAATAACAGGTTTCATACAACCGTGCCTTTTTTCCATGTTCATCAGCATAGTGATTGGCACACCTCCAGCGATCCATTTTTCAGCCGGAGCAGTAAGATTTTGAACCGATGCCATATATCCGGTCTTTCCTGATTCAATAATAACGGCAGCGACATACCCCAATGAATAGGTATAGTTGGCATCAAAATTAGACGGGGCAGCACAGCGGCCTTCGTATCCAAAGAAATTGGACAGCGCAGTAAATTTTCCTTTGAATTTACCTTCAGCCTTCCATTCCTTCAGCTTTTCTTCAACCATCTCAATCAACAATTTTTCAGTCTCAATACGCG